>JAJDAZ010000024.1 GCA_029261595.1 Nitrospinaceae bacterium
GATTGAGGTCATTCACTAAAGCTTTTCCTTGCCTCTGATCAAAGCTTTGGAGGCGTTTCAAGCGACCTTGCAGGGTGCGGCTTTGTTTGAGTTGTTCAAAAATTAAGTGATCTTTTTCTTCCCTGTCCCTTTGCGCGGTAAGGACTGTTTCCTGCGCGTTTTGCTTGGTAATGCGTTTGTGCTTTCCGGTCAAACGATCCCACAGGCCAGAAATACCTGTGCTATAGCGTTGCTGGCGGTCTTGAGTTTCTTCCTGTGTGCGTATTTCGTGGCGATGCGTAAGCGTTTTGCGGACTTCAATATGGCTCTGCTTTAATATTTGTGCTTCATTTTTTAGTGAGACAACCCGATCCTGAATCGCGGTGGCCTGTCCTTGCCTCAGCGCGGAAAGTCTATTCATCATATTTTTGGCAATATGCGCTTTGGCCTGTTCAACTGTGGGTAAACTTTCTTGATCGGTGAGTCTGGCTCTTACCTCTTTGGCGCGCAAGCCCAGCCATTTCGGCACGGCGAATATTTCGCACGACTGATCAATGACCACAAAACTGCGGCGAGACCCTTGCGCCAAGATATAACCTTGCTCCTTTAAACTTTGCTGAAAGCTGGCTTGATTATCGCTGGCCGCCCAGCAATCCCGAATCGTGGCCTTTATGGCCTTAGCGTCTTTGCCTGTACGTTTGGCTTGTTGCCACTCGGCCAGGGTGAAGTTATCGGGGTTCCGCTCATTCTTGGATATAAAGCCTTTCGGCATTGTCCAGCCATGATCAAAATACAGTTCACGGGAAACATCTTGAAGATTCATCTTGGAAAAGGGCAGGGGGATGGCTTTCATTTGCGTGCTATCGATTCTTGACCAAACGGCATGGCAGTGGCGGCGACCTTGCTTTTCATGAAAGACAATGGCGCGCGGTTGCCCGTCTAATGCCAGCTTGCGTTCAACGCGTTCAATGGCATCTATAAAATCGGCTGTGCTGACGCTCGCAGTCTCTGGCGGGTTCAGACTGAGCGAAAATAGGAATTTATTGGCTTTTGTGCCACGGCTAACGGCGTGAACCTCATTGAGGGCGGGCACAAGACGGTCAGACATAAAACCACGCAACTCATGGATAGTGACGTGATCGTTTTCGTCTTTCATGAGGTGTAATGCAAGGTTTTTAGCCCCGCCTCGGGCATTGCCTTCAAGGATCATGTCTCTGACCCTGACTTTAAACCAAGAGCAATAAACAAGGCTTCCCGCATCGCCAGCACTGCGCCGCAGGCATCTTGTAATTGTTGCCGGGTCTCTTCAGAGGGTCCCAACGTACCCATATTGGCGGCTTTGGCCAGTTGGTTCAGGTTGGAGGGAATGCGTGATTGCCCCAACTCCGCAAGCAGAGCGGCTACTTGTTTCTCATCTACTTTCGGCTTGCGTTCCTTGCGCCGCGAATTGGCTTGTTTTCCAAGCAATGTTTCCCTAATATATGCGCCCAGTGGCCTGCTGCCTGCTTTTTGTGTCAGGTAAGCCTTTTCACTTGGAGTCAGGCGGATAGAAAATGGCGTGGGGGTTTCCTTGGGTGCAGGGGGGCTTACAACAGCTCTAAAGTCATTTTTGGGAGACAAAGCCAGAGAAATATTGCTCATAGCCCCAGCTCCTGATAATAAGGAACATGTGCCTCAAGATAGGTATTCCACTCGGCTAAAACATCAAGAATTTGGTTCGAGGTTTGTCTGTCTGGGGGCATTGATTTTCTTCCGGCTCTCCCCACAGTTTTGACGACCCATTTTCAGGCAAGGGGTAACCCCCGAAACGCTTTGGGTTCTCATAAATGCTAAAATCCCAGGCGCAGGCGGGGGGATATAAAAATTACTTATAGGCTCAACTTCTTTTCTTGAATTTCTGCTCTTCTAAGCTTTGCCAGTTTGCCTAGTTCACCCAGCGCTTTCCTGGCACGAGCCGCCGCTGCCTTTACATTTTTGGTTTCGAAGCTTTCATTTTCGGCGAGGTAGGTTTCATAAGCAGCAACAATTTGATCATGGGTCATGTTCAACTCCTGTCTAATATTTTTTATTCATCCTAGAATTAAGAGGTCCTATTATAAACCGAGAAGAGAAAAGGTGGAAAATAATTCTTTTTGCAAAAATTCTAAATTATTTTTACCTCCCGGTTTGTTTTTAGCTTTCCCCGTTTGATAAAGATCAGCACTTATTTTTTTAATTAACTTAATAAATTTTCCAATCGAATAAATATTTGGTTGAATTTTTTAAACCAAGTTTAGTTTCCCCGATACATCGTTTGGCCATCCAATCAATCAAACAAAATTCAAATTAGCCCGACCCGTTTTGACATCAATTATCTGGACCGGTATTTACAAAATATACTTCCCTTTTAACTTTCATCCACAACCCTATTTTATGCCTGTGCCTGCATGAATATTCCTCATGGGGAACTTAATAACAACTTGATATTTAAAGGTTTGTGGTTTTTAATGGATTGACTTAAAATTCAGCATTGAATGGCCACAATCAAACATCTATCCTTTGTTTTACCGGGTTTGGTTTTTTAACCTTCGTTCTGAAACGAAAATCAGCCTGTGCTTGTTTGACGCAACTTTAATTTTTTGGACCATGAACATAAATATCAAAAAAGCTTTCCTGCTTTTTATTTTTATCCTTGGTCTGTCCGCCTGCGCGAGTCAACCCGTTATCCGGGAAGATGTCAAACCAGAATCGTTTACGATTCAAGACGGGGAAAACACCTGGCTTGGAAAACTTTTCTCCAGCCCGCCCAAACATTCCCAGCAAACATCCGGTTTTTATCTGCTCGACAAAGGCGAAGAGGCTTTGCTGTGGCGAGGGGCTTTGGCAGACTCTTCCCAGCGAACTATTGATGCTCAATATTATATCTGGAATGCCGACAATGTCGGAACGATTGCGGCGGAGCATCTGTTACGCGCCGCAAATCGTGGGGTGCGGGTACGGGTATTGATCGATGATTTCATGATCAATGCCAATCCCAAACATCTTGCCCTTTTGAATTCTCATCCCAAAGTCCATATACGTATTTATAATCCCATTGGGACCCGCGATGATCTATCCTTTCCGAGGTTCTTATCGTTTCTGGGAGATTTTTCCAAACTCAATCGGAGAATGCATAACAAATTATTTATTGCGGACGGCAATGTGGTGATCATGGGGGGAAGAAATATCGGCGATGAATATTTCGACATGCATCAAAAACGTAATTTCCGTGACCGGGACCTTATAGTCGCGGGACAAGTGGTTCCCGATATTTCCAGGAGTTTCGACCTGTACTGGAATAGTGAATGGTCGGTGCCTCTGAAGCAGGTATTTTCCTATCAGCCGAAGGAAGCGGAACAAAAAGCATATTACAAAAATTTACACGACCATGCGGATAAACTTAAAACAGATTTTATCCAATTCAGTAAAACCTTGTCAGAAATCCATGGTCAGGTCAGCCACTTGCCTCACAAGATGACATGGGGCAAGGCCACCGTCATCTTTGATATCCCCGGAAAAAATGAAGAGGCGGGGGAGATGAAGGGTTTTGGCCACACAGGGCAAATGCTGACAGAAGCCGCGTTGGAAACGCGTTCAGAAATCCTCGCAGAGACCCCTTATCTGCTGATGATGCCCGGCACTTTTGAGATCCTGGACACTTTAAAATCCAAGGGGGTCCGCGTTCGAATTATCACCAACTCGCTTGCCTCAACTGATTCCACCCCCGTATTTTCCCTTTACAGAAATCAGCGACAGGAAATTTTGAATCATGATGTGGAACTTTATGAATTCCGGCCCGATGCCGCCGTGCGAAAAACATTGATCAACCGGTGGTCCTTAATGAAAGAAGAAACATTATTGTCTCTGCACGCCAAGACCGCCGTGTTCGATCGTAAAAGAGTTTTTATCGGAACCTTTAATCTGGACCCCCGGTCCACTCATTTGAATACTGAAATCGGCTTATTGATAGACAGCCCCGAATTTGCCTTGCAAGTAACCCGGCTGTTGGAAGAGGATCTTAAACCGGAAAACAGCTGGAAATTGAGTTTGAATGAAGAGGGCGAATTATTATGGAACGCAAACAAAAATGATAATGGGGAGCAACTCAGGCATGACCCCATGACAGGAATTTTAAAAGAATTGAAAGTATTCCTGATTTCATTTCTACCCATAGACCGCCTGCTCTAGTTCCAAGTAAGGAAAAATTCATGACCGTCATCCGTCGCCGTTTTAAATTCCTGGTTTTTTCGATCACCTGTATGGTTCTCATGGGAACGGATTTTCCTGAGTTTGCCTCTTGCGCAGAAAACGGTGCGGTTGATTCCCAGTCATCCACTGAAACCGCCTCCAAAGTCGAGCCTGACCCAGCTGAAAAAATTGATCCCAAGCTGATGAAAGAGGTGATCCGTTTGATCGCGGAGTTTTTCAGGGTTCCACAATCGGAAATTCATCCCGATATGGACCTCAAACGGGATCTCCTTGCAGATGAAATGGATGTCTATGAACTCGTCGTCCAAATTTTTGAGGCAAAGGGGAAAAAATTAAAGCCCGGATTAAATTTTACAACGGTGAAGTCGGTGGCTTTCCAGGTTCAAAAGGCTTCCTACAAGCCCAAAAGATTTAACCTCATCCTTCGGGGCAAAGAAGATGGAAAACCCAAAAACCTCAAAAATACCCGTATTCAAAAAATATTTTATGCGACCAACCGTGAAAAAACAGGCAAGGCCCTCCCGGCGGATATTTTCAGCGGTCAACGGTCTTCAAACGAACAAAAGCTCACTTATGGAATTTGCGAAGTGGCGATTCCAAAAAAACATGCCCGCGGGAATCTGGAGCTTCCTTCCAGCTGGGCCCTGGTATTCAATGAAAATCCCAATCCAAAAAAACATTTTGTTCTAAAGAAGGTCGATTTTATGGACTGGGCATCGTTTATTAACACGATGAACGAATCCCTGGACTCGGAAACGAATTTGGAACGAAAAGGCCGGGACATTCTGGTGTTCATTCACGGCTTCAATGTTCCCTTTAAAAAAGCGGCTATGCGCACGGCCCAAATAGCATTTGATTTACGATTTCAAGGGACCCCCGTTCTTTTCTCCTGGCCATCCGATGGAAATATTCTCTCTTATATGAGCGACCGGGAAGACGTTGAATGGAGCATCAACCACCTGGAACAATTCATCAGCCGACTGAACAAGGAGTCCAAGGCCAATCGGTTGCATTTGGTGGCCCACAGCATGGGAAACCAGGGGTTGATAGGCGCCCTACACCAAATGGCGATGAAAAAAGGGCGCCGGGGGAAACCCCTGTTTGAAAATGTCATCCTCGCCGCCCCTGATTTTGACGCGCAACGGTTCATCGAACAAATCGCGCCGCAAACCACCCACCTGGCAAAACGCTGGACCATTTATGCTTCGGATAAGGACATGGCTCTCAATGCTTCTTCCAGGCTGAGTGTCAAACGCCTGGGAACACCTCTTGAACTGGTGGAAGGAATTGACACCATAGACGCCACCGGCGTGGAGGTGACTCCCTGGAGTGTTCCCGAATTTCATTCCTACTATGCCAGCAAGTCCAGGGTCATATCAGATTTAAAAAAGGTATTGTTGGGGCAGTCCCCGGAAAAAAGAAATTTAGTCGTTAAAATCAAAAGAAAATTGCGGTATTGGAAATTAAACGCTTTAAAATAATTAATTATAAATTCCTCATTACCTGCAATGATGGAAAAAATCTTATAACCAATTGCCCATTAATATAAAGGGCGCCCAGAAAAAAGGATGACGGTACTTCTCTGAGTGAAGAAATTTAATCTGAGCTTTCTGGAGAGCGGCGGCTTTTGACAATTGTTCGTTTTCGCGTGATCGATACACTTCCTGCATAAATTTCCCCGTGCTTTCATCAGCCACCGGCCAGAGCGTCGCCAAAACTGCTTTGGCCCCCTGCCGTTGGGCCAGCCATCCAAAACCTTCAATCTCTTGGCCATTGGCATTCGCCCCACCCATGGCCGTCTCACAGGCCGAGAGAGTCAAAAGATCCACATTATTGAAATCAAAATCCTCCTCACTGATCTGGTCCAGGCTGAGCTTGTTCCCATCCCCCAGGAGCAGAAAGGAATCCCGTTCTGTTCCCGGCTTGAAAACGAAGTGGCTGGCGATGTGCAAAACCGGATAACTTTTGTCCAAAACGTCCAGCATGGAATCGGCTGTAAAATCACTGTCAAAATAAATCACTCCGGGAAGGATGCCGTCCGAATCATCCGGTCCCTCGCGAACCAAAGAATCAAGTTCGTTTTTCACCGTGGGCAGTTGAGAGAAACCCTCAATTTTTTTGGTGATTCCCAGGCCGGCGATTTCCCAGTTTTCTCCGGGTTTACTGATCAACTTGGTTTGGGCGGCTTCAGTGAACATGACCACCTGATATTCCTCGGCCACATAATGTTCCCCGTCATGGAGGGAGGATAGGGGAACATATCTCAAGGCGCCGTCCATGGAAACCATCAAGGTAATGGCTTTGGCCTGTTTCAGGTCGCCGGCAATTGGAGCGATCAAAATATCGAACAGCACTTTAGCCTGAGAATCCAAATCCTCATCCAGATCCTGCATCATCTCGCGGTAAAAGAATATGTGCTTGTGTAGATCGGAGCTTTTTATATTCCCACTTCGGACCAGTTGAACCTGGGAGGTGGTCAGAATGATATGCAGTTTTTCGTCGGTGATCAGGTAATGAATGAGGACCACCCCGTCCCCCAACTCGCGCAGAGTTCCCTGCATGGCTTTGAGTTTATCAAGATTTTTCTCTCCAATTTCCCTTGCTCTTTCATTGGTGACTTTTTTAAGCTCATTTTCCAGTTCAACAAGAAAATGCTGAAACGCCTTTTTAGCCACCTTGATGTCCTGACGCGCATCACGCAACCGCAGATCATCTTCTTGGCTGATCCCCATTTTCTTTTTTCGTTTAAGCAATTGCATCTCTCGTCCGATGCCAGCGAGCTTGTCGCTGATGCCCCGGAAACGCTCCATCCAGGGTTGTTCCACCTGACTGAAGTTGGCGGTAGTTTTTAAGATGTCCTTTTTGGTTGCATCGCGCCGGATATATTCAAAAAACTCCCTTTCCTTTATCATGGACATGACTTGCTGGGCTTCAGGCAACCGGCCTTCTTCAATCAAAAGCCCGGCAAGGTATTTGAATGCGTGTTCCCGGTTCTTGATGAAATTTTTCTGCAGTTCGCTTTCCATGCCAGTGAGCCGGGCACGTATTTCCTGAATGTTATTGACTGCCTGCTTCCCGTAAAAAATAGCCGCGTTATTATTTTTGAGTTGGTAGAAAGTCACACTGTAAAGAAACAGCGTATCGCCCAGAATAGCTTTAACCTGGCCCTTGTTCGCGGTGGCTAAAATTTCCTCACATAGTTTTTTTGCCGCCGCATGATCCTTGCGGACGATATGAATGACCGCCAACTGATTTTGAACTCCCAGAACCCGGTAATTGTCATCCGACAAAACCTGTTTATAAACGTCCAGGGCCTGTTGGAAATACTCAGCCGCCCGGTCATAGTCCTTGCGGTCGCGGTATAGAATGCCCAGGTGCAAACTGGAATCCGCGGTGAAACCGTGTACCTTTCCAAAAGCCTTTTCCTTGATCTTCTGAGATTTCAGAAAATATTGCTCGGCCTGGTCAAAATCGCCTTTTCTCTTATAAAAAAAGCCCAGCGTATCCAGGCTCAATGCGACACTGGCATGCTCCTTGCCCAATTCCCGTTCGCGGATTGCCAGGGTTTCCCGATAATATGTTTCAGCCCGGTCGTTATCCCCAAGCGCGGAATAAAGACTCCCGAGAAGGATGAGACTGTCCGCCGGGCTGGGGTGCCGGGTGCTCACCTTGTGCTCTTCATTTTTACTGGCTTTGAGCAAAATGGATTCCGCTTTGGAGAATTGACTCTGGCTGAGATAAAGACCGCCAAGAAAAACCTGGGTCTCTGCGGTGTCGGGATGGTCGGGACCGAGTACTTTTTCTCTGAGGGCAAGCGCTTTCGTGTAAAATTCTTCCGCCTTGGGGAAGTTTCCCGTGATCTTATAAAGAAAACCCATCAAGCTGAGGGTCTCTATGGTGTCTGGATGTTCCGGCCCCTGGGTTCTTTCCCGGATATCCAGCGCGCGCTGAAAGTATTCCTCGGACCGTTTGAAGTCATTCAAAGAATAAGCATAGACCTGAGCCAGACCGTTGTAGGCTTCCGCAATGTAATGGTGGTCCGGCCCGAATTCCTGTTCAAACTCCGGCAAGGCATTCTCTATAAGAGGGATGATCTCCGGCGTCCGGCCTTCCTTATAAAGTTGCTCCGCCTGGCTTCTTATTTGATACGCTTTGAGGTACATGCAGGAGGGCAGAACGAGGACGGTAAGGATCAAAAAGACGCGGAAAATTTTTTGATATAATTTCATTCCATTCATGGTTCTCTTGATCTCCTGCCAAATGAGAACGAGACCGTAGCCCGGATTGGGGAAATTTGTTTCATTTAACCATAAAAGCATGCACGTTGTAATTAATTTAAACCCTCTAGTGACTCCGTCGTTTCGCAGAAACTGGATTGCAGCACAACAGGAAACACTGGCCCGTGTGGACAAATATTGCTACACTTAAAATATTAAACCCATGCCGATATTTTACGACCCTGTATTGATGAAATATTCAGTCCATAGAATATTTATTGTATTGTTGTTTTTCATTCTTTCGGGGTGTTTGAGTCTTCCTTCCATAGAAAAAATCGACGTACCCTCAGACCAGGAAGTCCTCCCTCTTTTTCCCGGTTACGATGATCCCATCTGGATCATGAAACAGGGACTGCCCTTAAAAAGCCAATGGTTGAAAGAGGGGAGAAGTGTCATTCCTGAAGGCGAAATGTTCGTCATTCCCTTCGTTCTTTCCAAGCTCCCCTACAAGAATCTTCAGGAAACCAGGGAATGGGTGAAACATGTGAATCAACACCGTTCCCCTTCCTCTCAATGGAAATATAATTCCCGTCGGCGAATGGGGCACTATAAATGTATGAGTGTATCCGCTTCGACCGTTCTCGATTGGTTTGCATTGAAACAGGGCAAAGCGCTGAATACGTATCAATCTATTCTCAATGGAAAGGAAGAAAAAGGGTTTAACCATCGGGCGATAGACGCCATCTATTACAAATGGTCGGGGACCCCTGAGAAGGAAAAAGATTTTCCCCTGCTGAACCTGCGTAAGGACCCAATCGAGCAGACTCCGGTTTCTTACCGGATGAAAGGTTTCGCCGAGATAATCACTTCGGCGCACAGACTGCCGCAGGATGAAGAAATTGTTGCGTCCGACCCCAGCCTCCGGAAAGTCACACACCGCATAAAGGTAAAAGAGTTCCTCGATTTCCCTTACCATGTCTTGTTTGGATACACCCCGTCTTTTCAGGTAGCCCGCGAACCGGGGCCCTACAACCGTTTATTGGTCGAAGCGCTGGAAAAATATGGCCCCGTGTACGCAGGACTGCGAGTCCGCTTTGCCACCAGCGGAGGAGTGATTTCCGCCACCGACGCCGCCAGACTGGCGATCCCCGCCATGTCCGGCCATGGGGTGGTCCTCGTGGGTTATATCAGACAACAGGGCCGCACCTATTTTATCTACCGGGAGACCTTCGGTGATTATAACGCTGAAGGGTCAGAAGGCGGTCCCGCCTATCGTCTCTATCCCGTGCACAGCATCAACGAGGCCTACAGCTTCCACCCGTGACCCTTCATTAAAAAGCCAGGAAACCGCCTGAACGAAATCTGGAAGTCTTGTCGAAACAAAAAATTCGGCGACGGCATACTGATATTTTAATCGGTATTGTTATATTGGGCTGATAATGTCTGTTTTTTCCTCGCTAACATTGCGATTCCCCGATTGAGAACCTATATTCCAAAGAGATTAGGAGGCCAAATCCCCTTTATGAACCAGGGAGGTTGCCATGACGATTCGATTCATAGATTATCAAGGGTTTAGATACAGTGGTTGGTTCAAAACCAGTGAGGAGTTCGATGCAGGAGTCGAAATCATTAAAGATTGTTTGGTGGTTCTTTTCGTAGCCGCAATGACGGCGGTATTTGTTATTTCCTTTTCGCTTCTGTAAAAATATTCAGGAATTCAGACGACGTGGTTTTTGGTCACTGGATATAATTGGATTTTTTTCCAAGTTTTGCGTGGAAATTGCAGGATAAGTCTGGCCTTTTCTAAAAAACTTTTTGCCCTGATAATTCCTTCCGAAAATCCAGGCATTTTGGTGTGTCCAAATTTGCTTTCGGTTTTTCATGAAGCTTTTTCGTCTACTTTTCCCGTGCTTCGCACTTCCTTAAAAATTTTTCAAAATTTATTGTTATTACCCTATAATTTTAAAACTTCAAAATGCAGACGTCCTGCCAAATGAATCCTTTGACATATATGGCCTTATATTGTAAAAGTTAACCGCGGCCTTGATGCTTATATAGAGACAAAATTTTATTTCAATTTGGAATTTTAGTCCTCTAATGCCAGACACTTCACATGCCATCTTCCAAAACGGGAAAAAATCCATCCATTAAACTCAAGACCTTCCTTCCAATTATTGTAATCATTGCATTTATTGATACCGGCCTTTTATCTGCGGCGGAGAATCCCGTTGGCACCATTATAGGCATCAGCGGCACCATCGAATATCAGTCGGGAAGCCCGGAATCCGTTGCCGACGCCGGGCCCGGAGGGGTTCAAAAGGTTTCGTTTAATAAATGGGAAAAGGCCGAGTTCCGACAGGCCGTATACGCCAGAGACACATTCCGCACCGCGCGCAAAAGCCGCCTCAAAATCCTGCTGGCGGATAAAAGCCTGATCGCTCTTGGCCCTAACTCTAAAATGAAAGTAGAATCCTATCTTTACAACAAAAATGAAAAACTCCGACAGGGAGTCATTGGTTTGGTCCACGGTTTTTCTTCATACATAGTGAACAAATCCCAAACCAACAAAAACTCCAGTTTCAGGATGGTCACGCCCACCGCCAACTTGTCGGCCCGCGGCACTACTGGTTTTGTCGCTTTTTCCAAAAATAACACCTCCACCGCCAATAAAGCCGGGAAACTAAAGACTTCCAATGTGCGTCGCGACATTCCAGGAAGTGTAGAACTTAGAGACATGATGGGCAACAACGTTCCCGTAGATGGACCTCCGGCCCCGGCCAAGCCCGTTTCACCTGCAACCATGAACAATATTGAAAAAATTGTAATGGGTTTGAATCGCAATACCTCCGGTGGCGGAAACAGGGGAGGAGGAAACCCGCTGGTCGAGGTTCAAGAAAATAAAGAGGATGGTGGGGAAGGGGAGGAAAACACGGAATTTTTCGATAGATTTTTTGACCCGGTAAACAATCCGTTCCCCGATCAACCCGGAGCGGAAAATACCATGATGACTTGCAAAAACTAGGAATTATAGATGAACCGGTTGATTGAAAAGATAATTGTTATGTCCCTGACGTTTTTGATATCGGGGATGGGGTTTCCTGTGTCCCTGGTTTTTGCGTTGCCGGAAGGCGGCGCCATTGTCGGGGGTCAGGGGACGATCAATCAACCCACGGCGCAGGACCTGACAGTCAACCAGAACACGAGCAATTTGATCATCAACTGGCAGGGCTTCGACATCGGGGCCGCGGAGTCGGTGCAGTTTTTTCAACCCGGAACGGATTCGGTGGCCCTCAACCGGGTAACAGGTACGGACCCCAGCCGGATTGCAGGCCGATTGTCCGCCAACGGGCAGGTGTTCATCACCAATCCTTCGGGAGTGATTTTTCTTCCCGGTTCCCAGGTGAATGTGCATGGCCTGCTCGCCACCACGCTCAGTATATCCGATCAGGATTTTCTCGATCGAAATTACCGGTTTTTCCAGGACCCAGGCCGCAGTCTTGCTTCCATTATCAATGAAGGCACGATCAATGCCAGATACACGGGATTTTTGGCTCCGTCTGTCGTCAACCGGGGAACCATCGTAGCCAATCTGGGTTCGGTGGCGTTGGCTTCCGGGAAAACAGCGACCCTGGATTTCATCGGCGACGATTTGATTAATTTTGCCATTACAGAAGAAGTCGAGGGAACCGCAACCGACTCTGATGGCAATGTTCTGGATCATAATATCAGCAACGAGGGGATCATTCGTGCAACGGGAGGT
Organism: Nitrospinaceae bacterium; assembly: GCA_029261595.1. GTDB lineage: Bacteria > Nitrospinota > Nitrospinia > Nitrospinales > VA-1 > JADFGI01. Next base: position 12,184 of record JAJDAZ010000024.1, read on the forward strand.
GCGGTATCGCTTTCCGTCCGGCGGGCGGGAGAAATTGTCAAGAGCGTGATCAATCAGGAAGGGATCATCGAAGCTCAAAGCGTGGTCAACCGGGAAGGCAAAATATTTTTATCAGGTGGTGACAACGGAATCGTGAGCGTGACCGGGACTCTGGACGCGTCGGGGAAAGGTGCTGGTGAGAAGGGTGGAACGATTCATGTGACCGGTGAAAACGTGGGATTGTTTGAAACCGCCAAGCTGGATGCGTCCGGCGATGCTGGCGGTGGCGAAATTTTGATCGGTGGAGACCGGCAAGGGGAGGGGGAGCTTCAAAACGCCAAGGCCACGTTTGTCGATGAAAATGTTTCCGTTAATGTAGATGCAATCAACCAGGGCGATGGCGGCAAGTTGATTGTGTTTGTCGAAGAAACGGCCAGAATTTACGGCAATCTGTCTGCACGCGGCGGGGCTGTGTCCGGCAATGGCGGCTTTGTTGAAACCTCCGGAAAACAATTTTTTGAGTTATCAAAAACCCCGGACATTGGCGCACCCAACGGACAGGGTGGTGAGTGGCTGATCGATCCGTTCAGCATCACCGTGGTGGCGGGGGCGGTTGCAACCGCAATCAACAGCGCCAGCCCCTTTGTATCCACAGTATTGTCATCAGGCACTTCGCAACTTGGGGTGGGCCTGATCCTCACGGCCTTGTTGTCTGGCGACGTTTCCATCACCACCGGAGGCGGTTCCTTATTTGGAGAAATCATCTGGAGCGCCGACCTGGACTTCAACGGCATCGGAACCCGCACCCTGTCTTTGTTTTCCGAGGATGACATTATTTTCAACAATAGTATTCAGGACAGCGTTTCCGGAGGAGACGTCCTCAACCTGAACTTCAGCGCCGACAACGATAACGGGACGGCGGGGAGTTTGATTTTCGCCAGTGGAGTGAACATTGCCACAGGCGGCGGCTTTTTGAACATGAAAGGCGCTGACATCGATTTGGCGGGTTTTCTTAACAGCGGAACCGGAAAAACCACCTATAGTGTCAACAACACCCGCTTTTCATCTGTAAATTCCATAGGCGTGGGGGATGCAACGACATGCGGCGGCTCTTCCTGCGACGCCCGGCTGGACAATACCGAACTCTCCCACATAACGGCGGGAGACTTACAGATTGGCACGAATGAGGAAAATATCACCATTGAAAATGTAACTGCCGCCGATCGTGCAAATATTTCTGGAGATATCACTTTTAGCGCAACCACGGTTACCGGAAGCATACCGGCTTCGGCAACCACCGAAATACCGCAACAAACAGTCCAAATAGAACAGGGCACCGAAGCGGTCAATAATTTCCTCGATGATTTCACAGAAACCGGAAATGATCCGTCATCGAATGTCCCGCCTTCACCAGACTGTTGATTTTAGTTAAAAATTAATTTCTGAAAACACCTCAACCCTTTTGAAAAATTCCCCCTCCCTAATCGCTGATTCCTGGCACAGTCAAACAAATCACTCATCTTCCTGAATTTGCTAAATTATTCCGGGTGCGTTAAGGTAAATAGCTCTCACAAATTACAAATAACCACCAATAAATAAATGTATCTCCAAACTAATATAAAAAATCAGACCCTTAAAATTGATCACCTTAAAACCGAACAAGATTTTATCCATCTGCTTCAGAGGGCAGACCTGGATCGGCAAATCGCGGAAGAACCTTCATTGATTGAATCATTTGATAGGGACCTGGAATCCGTACTTTCGGACACTTTTAAGGAGGAGCCTCAATCCCCTTTATCCCAATTTTTGTTACAGCGGATTTTATATCGCATCAATCGTTTGAAACTTTTCTGGTACGATGATCTGAAAAACTACACGAATGAAGATTCACTTTTTCTTTTGAAAGTCCGCAACAGAATCGAATCGCCCTGGCAAGCCTGGGAATCAAACTGTGGAGAATACGATTCCCTGCAATTGGTGGATGTTGGGGAGGGATTGCAGAATCGTGTGGCCAGAGATCTGGACCCGGAGGATTCTACGGATGGTTTATTTTTCCGCGAGGAGATGACAGAAACGGGGTATCGCAGGCTTTTAGCCATCGCTTCCCTGGACGGGCTGGTGGAGGCAAGTCAATTGTCGCGGGTGTTAGGTGGCGCGGCCAATGAAATCCAATCCATGGTCACGCGCATCTTTCTGGAAGAATATGGAGGCGGACAATTGCGCCGCAAACATTCATCCTTCTTTACTGCCATGTTGGATGAGTTTGGCATGAGCTCCGAGCCTGAAGCCTATCTTGACGTGGTTCCCTGGGAGGTTCTTGCGAATATCAATCATAGCTTTTACCTTTGCGACCGGAACCGGCATTTTTTGCGTTATATGGGCGGGTTGCTTTATACGGAGGTTTCCGTACCCGCCTCATTCATGAATTTTCACCGGGCCGGGGAACGCCTGGGGTTGAGCAAAAATGCCATTGAGTACTGGGATCTTCACATAAAGGAAGATAAAAAGCACGGGCAATGGATGTTGGAGGACGTTGCCTTACCATTGGTTAAGCGCTACCCGGATAATGCTTGGGAAATTCTCTGGGGATATGACCAGCAGCGGTTCTTAAGTGGCCGGGCGGGTAGGGCGGTGGCGGATTCGGTAAAGAACGTTGAAAAGGATTACTCACCGGACAGTTTTTTTAATCAATATTAAACCCATGAATAGTTAGTCAAGGCCAGGGTATGTCAGCAAATAGCGGTCTTCGTTCCATATTTATTATTTTCTGGGTCATTGGCTCCATCTTCTGGATATTATTGGGCGCACTGGATGGCAATTTTGTCCGAAGCCTGATTTATATTTGCATCGGGTGGGTCATAATTTTTACTTATATAAGTCTTAAAGACAAATTTAGCGAAAAAAATAAATAATCCCAATATATCAATAAGTTATAAAACCAAATACGTTCAGAAACAATCTTTAAAAAAATACCCTGCCAATATTATCCCATTTTTTCCAGTGTTACTCCTCGCCAAGATCCCCACGCCCGAATCAGGGAACGGTCCTGGCAAGTCCAATTTTTTTGAGTAATCGTTATTAAAATGAACTGTGGAAATTTTATACGGTCGCAGACAGAACACCACGGCTTTAGCCGTGGATGAATGAGTCCGTAGGCGGTATTGTTGTATGCATGGAAGTTCGGATATCAGCACACAGCGTTTACCGTTTGCAATATCATGTAATTTGGGTATG
>JAJDAZ010000025.1 GCA_029261595.1 Nitrospinaceae bacterium
GGCGGGGGTGCCACTGCATGTTGTGGCCGAGTTGGCCGGCCACGAAAACATTGCCACAACTAAGGGGTATGCACATCTCAGCCCTGAGAATAAACGGGAAGCCATCGATCTTTTGAAGGGAATGGAAAATATGGTTTAAGGGAAAATGTCTACGATTTGTCTACATTGGCACAAAAAAGGAGTTGCGAGAAAACCCGCAACTCCTTGTAAAGAAAAGTGGAGCTGGCGGGGATCGAACCCGCGACCTCTTGAATGCCATTCAAGCACGCTCCCAGCTGCGCCACAGCCCCAATATCTGTCCTATTTGGTCAAATCTCTGATAAGGGCTTGATCTTAATGATTTTCCTGCTTCTGTCAAGTCAAATCCTTTTCTCAATTCTCCCTCCTCACCGCTTGCCTTCATGCTAAATGATTATATAATAAACGATAATTTTTTTGCCCAGAACCCCTGGGTAATTTGTTGCACCGAATTCTCCAACTCTTTCGAGACAAAATTATCGTGTTCAATAGGATAAAACGCCGCATCCGAACCATTTTTATCACCGGGCTACTGATCACTCTGCCCATTGCGATCACGTTCTTTATCCTTAAATTCCTGTTCAAAAATCTTGACGCTCTGTCACCTGTTTTCACGGACCTTCTGATCCAGGCGGGAGCCCCCATACCGGAAGGGTTCCGCATTCCGTTTCTGGGGTTCGCGATGACGTTTCTGATCATTCTGATCGTTGGAATTTTGACCACGAATATCTTCGGCAAACAAGTGGTCCACCTCGGAGAAACATTGGTCGAAAAAATTCCTTTTGTGCGTAGAATATACAGCGGCACCAAGCAGGTGGTGGTGGCTTTTGCCAATGCCGATACGGATTCCTTTAAAAAGGTGGTGCTCATTGAATTTCCCCGGAAAGGCATCCACGCGATTGGATTTGTCACAGGCGAAGCCCGTGGCGAAGTCCAGGAACACACCAACGGTACATATATAAACGTCTTTGTTCCCACAACGCCGAACCCCACCTCAGGGTTTCTGGTATTCTCCCCTCCGGAAGAAGTGCAGGAAATCGCCATGAGCATTGAAGACGGCGTCAAATACGTGATTTCGGGAGGCATTGTTGACAATCAGATTCATGACCTTCCCCCCCTCCCAAAAAGTGAAAACGTCAAGGAAATAGGGGTTTGACACGCTTCCCCCCTCCGCTGAAAATTCTATTTCAAGACAATCATTTGATTGCCGTGTATAAACCCCCCGGTCTCGCCACCCAGGCGGACACCCAAGGCGGCCCTTCCCTGCTCGACCAGACAAAACAATGGATCAAAACCGAACAGGGCAAACCCGGCAATGTGTTTTTGGGGCTGGTGCATCGGCTGGACAAACCTGTGGCAGGCGTGGTTCTGTTTGCCAAAACGTCCAAGGCCGCATCCAGGCTTTCGAAACAATTCAGGGAACGCACCACGCATAAGATGTACCGCGCCGTAACTCAAGGAACGCCTGTTCAGGCTAATGGAGACCTGGTTCATTATCTTCGGAAAGAAAATTCCCTGAAAGCCACCGTTTTTCCACGACCCACCCCCGATACGAAAAAGGCCGTGTTGTCTTACACCCTCACGGAAAAACTTTTGAAGGCCAGCATTCTAGAAGTGACTCTGGAGACCGGGCGGTTTCACCAGATACGCGCCCAATTGGCCTTTATGGGCAATCCCATCCTGGGCGACATCAAGTACGGGGCCGCATCCCCTCTTCCCGGCCGTCAGATCGCCCTGTACGCCCGAAAACTCGTTGTCCGGCATCCCATTTCCGGGGAAGAAATCGCCATTGAGTCTCCTCCCCCACCGGGCTGGCCTTTTACCGAATAAAGCTCCGGCTCCCCCTGGCCTCTCCGGGAAGTGAGATATCCGTTATTATATTACACACGTATACGCTTCGTCGCTGGTCCAGGAAAGGGAGATGTAGTCCGGAAATTGCGTGGATTTTCTATCCAGAATGGCGGCGTCTATTTGGCTGCAGGTCAGGTTTTTCACCTTATCCAGTTTGGCGTTATTCAGGGTGGTCCCGCTCAAATCAGCTCCACTCAGGTTAACGTCGGTGAGATTAGTATCGCTTAAATCAGCTCCGCTGAGATTGGCCTTATGAAGATCGGTCCCGGTCAGGTCGGCACCCACCAGGTTGGCTCCGCGAAGATCCCCCTCGTCCAGATTCATCGCCACGAGGCGGGCTTGTTTGAGATTGGCGGCAAACAGATTGATTTTGCGTAAATCCGACTCGCTGAGGTCGATTTTTTCGAGATTGGCCTTGCTGAAATCCGCGCCCCGGAGATTGGCGTTCTTTATGACAACCCCGCTCAAATCCGTCTGACTGAAATCCGTTCCGCTCAAATCCACCAAGCTGAAATTGGTTTCACGAAAAACCGCCCCGGAAAATTTGCAGTCCTTGACGGTGGCTCCGGTAAAGTTTGCCCCGGTCAGGTTGGCGCCGCTCAAGTCCACGTCGATGAGCCGAGCCGTTTTGAAGTCGACTCCCGAAAGATTGGCACCGGCCATCGAAGCGTTTTTTAATTTTGCCTTGCTTAAGTCCGCACCCATCAAATCCGCTCCGCTTAAATTCGCGCCCTGCAGATTGGCGTTGTTCAGGTTCGACCCGCTAAGATCGGCTCCCTCGAGTGCGGTCATTTTCAGGTCAATCCGGGCGAGGTTATACCCTGCGAGGGATTTTTTATAGACCTCTATGATGGTTTTTAGCTGAGCGCCGATTTGAGGAAAGGGCGTTTGTTTCCCCGACAGGGAATCGAACAGACTCGGAATCGATCCTAATCTCGGACGGACGGGCCCCTGCATGTTCTGAATTTTTGGAATCTGTTCAAATGTTTTTTGCGCCCCCGGAGTGTCTAGAAAATAAAACACCCGGTTGGCGGTGTGCTGTACCTCGTTCAACCCATTCTCGTAATTTTGCGATGCGATTAAAAACAGCGCGGTATAAATCAATCCAATAACTAAAAGGAAACTGAATATTTTTTTCACGACGGACATGCATTATCCCTAACCTGTATCAGGTCGAAAAAATTTTTAATATTGGGTACGGGGAATGATTAGTGATGATTCCTGTGTTGCGTCAAGACCCTGACTAAATTTGCGCATGATTATAATACATGCTTTTAAACGGATCAATATTTCAACCACAGACCACGAACTTGCTCGAAGCCCTGAAATAACATATCACTCTGCAGGCAAATTTGCGGGATTATCCACCGGAGCCAGAGGTTTTTCCAGCGATTCTTTCACCAGGTCGGCACGGGTGGTGTGGAAGCCCATGTCCATCATCAGGGACATCAATACCGGCACGAGAAATAGCGTGAAAATGGCGGAAACGCTCAAGCCGCCGATGAGCGCCGTTCCCATGCCACGGTACAGCTCGGTTCCTGCGCCTTCGCCGAATGCCAGAGGGATCATGCCGAAGACGCTGGAGATCACCGTCATCATGATGGGCCTGAGGCGCGTTTCGCAGGAAATTTCCAGAGCCTCCCGCTCTTCCATGCCGGCGCGGATATTGTTGAGCATCTGGTGAATGATGAGTATGGCGTTATTCACCACGATCCCGGCTAAGATAATGATGCCCAATTGGGTCAAAATATCGAAAGTGATCCAGTTCCAGCCGGCGGCCATGGCCCCTGCATTGGGCACGTTCCATTCTTCCAGGATGGATCGGATGAACCCGCGTTGCATCCAGTTGTTACCGACAATTCCTAAAAACGCCCCGGACACGGCGAATGTCACCGTCAGCATCACGATGATGGGCCGGAGAAAAGAGGCGAACAAGGCCACCAGCAAAAGGTAAATGAACCCCACGGCATAAATGAAACTGTTCATCAAAGATTTCTGCGTGGAAGACAGTTCATCTGCCGAACCGCCGGAGCGCAGGCCGAACTCTTCCGTCAGGGTTTGCCGGACGGGAGCCAGAGCCCGCTTTTCCACCTCGTTGATCACCTGTTGCATGGCCACGTCTTTTTTGACCTGCACCCTGAGGTTGATGGCCCTTTCCTTTTCGATATGATCGATCCGGGCGGGTCCTGCGCTGACCTCGACATCGGCGAGGTTGCCCAGATGGGTCATCATTTCATTGTCGGTCCAGACGGGCAGGTCCTTATAATCCTGCAGGCTGAGTTTTCTTTTGTTTTTCTTCTGCACAAATACAAAGTCGATGGGTTCCCCCCGGTCGTTGAATTCTCCAAGATATTTCCCCGCGTTCAACGATTCGACGATCGTCCCGATCTCATTCATTCCCATATCGAGCCTCGCCGCCTGTTCCCGCCGGGGCAGAAAACGCAGTTCCGGATTGCCGAATTTGAACTCCGGACGGACAGAATGAACCCCCGGAATGCCGGAGATCTCGCCGATCAATTCCAGGGCCACGCTTTTCAGTTTGAGCATGTCCGGTCCGGTGATTTCCACCTGAAAGGTTTTGTCCGCCGACCGGAAGATCGGCCGTTGCACCGCAAACGCAAACCGGTAGCCGGGAATTTTAAAAATCTCTTTTCCCATTTCCTGGGATTTCACCGCCATCTTCACTTCGCCCCTCTGGCCGCTGGCAAGTTCGGGTTTGATGATCGCGCCCCCGCCGTTGAAACGCTGGGAAAATACGAGGAAGTTTCGCGCGACATCGTCCATTTCGATGATCTTCTTTTCGTAGCCGGCAAAATAATCCATATTGGTTTGCGCGGGGGTGCCGGCCACCGGTTCCATCATCATGAACACCATATTTTTATTGCCATAGGGCAGGTAATCGGGTTCGGGGAGAATCCGTGTACTCCACCAAAGTAGAAATACCACTCCAAGGACGATGCCCACCTTGCTCATAATACTGAAAAAAGTTTTGGCGATCAGTTTTCGCAAAAGGCCTGTATAGGCGTCTTTAATATTTTCACCGATGAGAATGACCGGGCGCAGAACGGTCTGATGCAACACCCCGGCCCGGTAGGGCTCACCCGGTTTCAAACGGATCAACAAGGTCGTCAATGTCGGAATCACGGTGATGGAAACCAGAAGAGACAACGAGATGCTGGCGCTGATGGTGATGGCGATGTCTTTGAACATCTGTCCGGCTTCTTCTTCAATAAATACGATCGGAACGAATACGGCAAGCGTGGTTAGAGTGGACGCCAAAACGGCCCCCCAGACTTCCGCCGCACCGTCATAGGCGGCCTTCATCACTCCTTTTCTCATGGTGAGATGGCGATAAATATTCTCCAGAACCACAATGGAGTTATCCACCACCATGCCGACGGCAAACGCCATGCCTGCAAGCGAAATGATATTGATACTGCGGCCCAATAATTTCAGGACGATAAATACCGCCACCAGACTGACAGGAATGCTGATGGCGACGATGAGAACCGATCGAAAAGACCCCAGAAACAGCAACAGCACGATGACGGCGAGGATCGCTCCCAGCCCCAGGTTGGATTTCACCAGCCGCATCGATTCATCGATGTAATCGACGTCCTTGTAAACGATCGCAAGTTTTAAAGGAATCCCCCGGCTCAATAATTCCTTATTCAACTTGACGACCGCTTCCGCCGCCAGATTGCAGGTTTCCACCACATTGGCTCCGGGTTTTCGAATGACCCCAAAGGCATTCGACAACCTGCCGCTGATACGGACCAGGGACGAGGTGCGTTTATAGCCATCCACCACCGTTGCGAAATCGCGCACCGAGATGGTCCGTTCCCCGTCGCGCTTGATCACGGTGTTTAAGATCTCATCCGCACTTGTGAACTCGCCCAGCGTTCGGACCGTATACTCTCGGGACTGCTCATCGTGCAGGCCGGCGCGGGTGTTCTGGTTTTCTTCGGACAATCTCCTGACCACGTCATCGTAGGTCAGGTGCAGGCGGGCCATGCTGTAAGGGTCGAACTCCACCCGCATCTCCCGGTCTTCTCCACCGAAATGCCACATATCCGCCACCCCAGTAACGCGAAGCAGGGCAGGGATGACGATGTCCTCGCCGATCTTGTACATATAATTCTGATCGAGGTTGGGCATCTTCGGATTGGGTTTGTCGAAGACGATCCACATGATGGGGTTGGAATTGTCGCTGGAGACGGACTTCAAGGTTGGTTTGTCGGACAGAACCGGCAGGTCCTTCACCTGTTGGAGTTTGTTGTTCACATCGATGGTAGCGATATTTTTATCGATCCCCCACTCAAACTCCAGGGTGATCGTGCTCAAACCCTGCTGGCTCCTGGAGGTCATTTTTTTGAGCCCCTCCACCGATTCCAATTGCTCTTCCAACCGGCGGGTGATGTTGCGTTCCACTTCGCTTGGGGAAAGCCCACGATATTCGGTTTTGACCTCGATGATGGGTTTCTCCACCGTGGGGGTGAGTTGTCTCGGAAGGATCTGGAAACAGAAAATACCGACGGCGGCGGCAAGCACGACCATGACCGTCACGGTATGGTAATTACGAATGGATTGGTCGATCAGTTTCATCAGGTTTCCGGCGTTTTGGCCGGTTCCTTATCTGCCTCCGGGTTTTTGGACGCGGCGTTGAACGGCGTTTCCGTCTCCGGAGAAAGGTTGGTCGGAAACACTTTGGCTCCTGGAAACACCGCCCCGGAACCGCGTAAAATCAAATCCACCTTGGGCCCTAACTGATGGGTGAAATCTTCAATCTCCACATATTCGTTACGCTCCTTAAACGCTTTTACTGGAACCAGATGTGCGGCTTTATCCTTCATGATATAGACCACGGTTCCCTTGTCGCCGATCACCAGGGAAATGGAGGGGACATGCAGGACGTTTTTGCGGGTGCCAAATTGCATGACCGCCTCCAGGTTTACGCCGGGAAATAACGACGCGCCCGGTTTCTTAAGATCGATTTGCACTTTAATATTGCCTGAGTAAATATTGGCGTCTGGAATCACCCGGATGTTCTTGGCCAGTTCTTTCCCATATTTGAAACGGAGGTTGAGATTCCGCACTAGAAACTCAGCGCCCTGTAAATTATTCAATTTTTTCCGGTAATCCTGCGGCATTTCGAGGACGGCTTTCAAACGCGAGGAGCCGATCATTTCGACCACCGGAGTTCCCGGACCGGCAAAAGCGCCCTGTTCTATTTTTTTGGCAATCACGACGCCTGTGAAAGGCGCCCGTATGGACGCTTTGGAAACATTGAGACTGGCGATGTCGATCCGCTTCTGAATGCCTTCGACGGCCGAATTTTTCTGCAGGATGTCTTCTTCACGGGAGCTCATTCCCGCATCCAGAGTGGCTTTACTGGCTCTAAGGACATCTCCGGCACGTCGCACGCGGTCGGTGGCCTGATCCATATCCGATTGCGAGACAAACCCCTGGTCCACCAGTTGTTCGATGCGCGTTTTCTCTTTCACCGCCAGTTCATAGGCGCTGGTATCGGCATTGACCTGGGCTTCCAGTTTTTCTTTATCCTGCGGACGCAGGCCTTCGTTGGCTTTTTCAAGTTCGATACTGGCAACCGCGAGATCGGTTTTTAGGCGTCCAAGCTCCAGGTCGTATTCACGGGGATCAATGAGAGCCAGTAAATCCCCCTTCTTGACCGGGGTCCCTTCCTCCACCGGGATGCTGGAAATCTGCCCTTTGACCTCAGTGGTGATGGTCACGCGCTGGTCGGCCTGAATATTTCCAATGGTGCGCACCTGGTCCACCACGTCCATATAGACTACCTTTCCGATCTGCACCGGCAAGGTAAATTCTCTTTTCTTTTTTGCCGCGACATTATCCTCGCCGCCACAACTTGCTTGCATGGGAAGGGATAGAATCAAAAGACACAACAAGACGTTTTTGTGGCGCAGGAATTTGTTATACTTCACGAATAGCCGTTCAAATTTGTATTGATATTTGGATGCATTATCCTACACATTTCTCATTTAATCAATTAATTCATGAACTTATCCTCACCCCTGCCTTACCCCCTCGATGATTTCGATTACCGTTTGCTGGACTCCGGCGAGTTTCAAAAGCTGGAACGCTTTGGATCGCATCATTTCATCCGTCCCGCCCCGCAGGCGATCTGGCCCAAGACGCTGCCGGATGCAGAATGGAAGCGGGCGGAAGGAGAGTATAATTATTTCAAGGGCAAAGAATCGGGCGGCGAATGGAAATTTTTTAAAAAACTTCCCAAAGACGGCTGGCCGCTGAAGTTCCATGAATTGACCTTTAAAATGAAACCGACGGGATTCGGCCACATCGGCATGTTTCCCGAACAGGCCCCAAACTGGATCTGGATTGATGAACTGATCCGGTCCAGTGACCGGACCGACCTCAACATTCTCAATATTTTTGGATACACCGGAGCCAGCACGCTTGCCGTCGCCGGTGCCGGGGCCGCTGTCACGCATGTCGACGCATCCAAAGCTTCCGTCACCTGGGCCAGGAACAACCTGGAACTTTCCGGCCTGGGGGATTGTCCGGTTCGCTGGATCGTCGACGACGCGCTCAAATTTTTAAAGCGGGAACATCGCCGGGGCCGACGCTACGACGGCATCATCATGGACCCGCCCACGTTCGGACGCGGGCCGGGCGGCGAAGTCTGGAAAATCGAAAACCAGCTGTCGGAGTTGATGCTCCATTGCAAACAGGTGCTCTCTGACTCTCCTTTATTCATCCTGCTCACCACGCATTCGCCCGGTTTTTCTGCTTTGACGCTGAAAAACATGATACTCAAATTCATCCCTGAATCCTGTTCGGGGGTGTTTGAAACGGATGAGATGTATATTCACGACAACGGTTCCAGGCTTCATCTTCCCAGCGGATTTTATTCCCGCTGGCGAAATGAATCTGTAAAATAATTTCAGCAACCACAACCTTCAGACATTTTCGAGGCAATCATGGCTCTTGAATTCTATCATCACATCAAATCACACGCTGAAAAAACTCCCGATCACCCGGCGATCATCGACGGAGAGGACACCCTCACCTACCACGAACTGTTAGAACAAATAGAAAAATTTTCCGGTGCGTTGACAGGTCTGAATCTGAATCCTCACAGTAAGCTCGGGATTTTCTGCCTGAACCAGAAGGAGTTTATTATTGCCTTTTTGGGCTCACTAACCAAAGGCTTGCCGGTGGTTCCGTTCAATTTTCTGCTCGGCCCGGAAGACCTGGTTTATATTGCCAAGAATGCACAGATCGATTGTATGGTCATCGACTCCCTGTTTATCAAAGAAGAAACCCTGCCGCTTTTTAAGATGTTCCCCAATAAAATCGTGATGGGAGAAACCGACCTCGAAGCATTGGGGGCCGGAACCGTGGCATTTGAGAATTTTTTACTGACCGGCGACCGTCAACAAGCCTTCGTCCCGCATATCCGGGATGGCTCCATTCCGGACACGATTTTTTATACATCAGGGACCACAGGATGCCCCAAGGGAGTGATGCTTAACCAAAACCAGTTCGACATCAATTGCACGGGTTTTCTCGCCCACCTCGACATTCGCGGGACTGACCGGGCCATTGTGGCCCTGCCCTTATTTCATGCTTTCGGCAACATCATGTTCCTGGTGCTTTTACGGCAGGGAGCGACCTTGATCCTTTTGCGGCAATTTGCGCCCAAGGCCATTCTCGAAATGGTTGCAACGCATAAAGCCACGCTTCTTCCGCTGGTTCCCACGATTTATTCCTTTCTCCTCCAGCTTTACGCCCGCGGCGGGTATGACGTTTCCTCACTAAAGGCCTGTATTTCAGGCGGCGCGTCCTTGCCTGACGCACTGCATATGAAGGTGAAGGAAGTTTTGGGAACCGCGGTCCTGGAAGGTTACGGCCTCACGGAAACTTCGCCGGTCATCGCGGTCAACAAATCTTCCGAAGGGGGCGTGCCCGGTTCGGTGGGGCCGGTTCTGCCGAATTTGAAAATAAAAATAAATGATGATTCGGGCCAACCGGTCCAACAGGGCGAGGTCGGGGAAATATGGGTGCAGGGAGAAACCGTGATGCAAGGTTACTGGAAGAACTCAGAAGAGACGGAAAAAATCATGACCCCGGACGGGTGGCTCAAAACCGGGGACCTTGGACACATGGACACCGAAAACAGGCTTTACATTTCTGCGGGACGGAAAAAAGACCTCATCATACGCGCTGGGGAAAACGTCGCTCCCTTAGCGATTGAAAACGCTTTAATGAATCATCCCGCTCTGATGGAAGCGGCGGTGATCGGCCTGCCCGACGACCGGTTGGGGGAAAAGGTCAAAGCCTGCGTCGTCTTGAGGGAAGGAGCCCAGGCGGATGAACAGGCGTTGAAAAAATTCTGCCGCGAACGGCTTCCGGCTTTCATGGTTCCTGACCTGATCGAATACCATGAGTCGCTCCCAAAGAACGCTACGGGAAAAGTTTTAAAAAACCAGTTGCGCGAATCGTGAACGGCCAGTGCGAAGCGGATTTTTATTGATCCGCCGCACAACGAAATCCCAAATCCTCGATCCGGTAATCCACCCACAGAGCTTTGCGGTTGGCGGATCGCAATTCAGGCGCGCCATTCGACCAGGAACCGCCGCGCAACACTTTGGTATTGGTCCCACCCCGCATCACTCGTTCCGACCGGACGGGACCTGTGGGGTTTTTTTTGGGACTGAGCATATAATATTTTTCCTCCATCCAATCCGCCACCCATTCGTTCACATTGCCTGCCATATCGTGCAGGCCAAATGCGTTGGCGGGAAAAGAACCCACAGGGGCAGTGACGGGAAAACCATCAGACGCCTTATTGTCTTTTAAATTCTCGGCGCAGGCCTTGTCGCAATAATTAGCCTGACTCGTATCAAACTCATCGCCCCAGGCATACTCGGTGGAACTCCCGGCACGGGCCGCATATTCCCATTCGGCTTCGGTTGGAAGACGTTTGTTCGATTTTGTGCAATACTGGTCGGCTTCGATCCAGGTGACGCTTTCCACCGGCAGGTCGGCGCCCTTGTACAACGACATATTGGTCCCCATTTTCAATTGAAATTCTCTCTGGGTCACCTCAAACTTGTCCATTTTAAAAGGCGACACGCACACTTCGTGGACCGGCTGTTCATCCGGCTCCCCCTTATCGGTGCCCATTTTAAAACAGCCTCCTTCCAGGGCAACCATTTCATCCGGCCCTTTTGAGCCCGCGGACTCGATCAATTTCATTTTGACCTGGCCCTGCATTTCTGTCACCTCCAGTCGGACATGGCGTGGCACGCCTTTGTACCGGATTTGCGCCCGGCGCTTGGGGACCAGTTCCATCTTTCCGGATTTAAAAAAGAACAGCCGGTAATGCGGAACCGGTTCCGGTAGAACCGGGGTCAGGTAATTGCGCATGTTGTTTTTGGAGTCTTCTTTCAATATGACGGTTTCGTCCACCAGTTCCGCTTCCTGCGGCTCGGTCTCCCCTTCTATTGTCACCAATACTTTTTTTCCATTGGAAACTTCCATCGCTAAAATTTTTCCAAGCAACGTTTCGGCTTCCTTATATTTTTTAAGGGTGATTTTTACTTCTGCAAGAGATTTCATGACGCGAAAATTTTCCGGGTCTGTCTGCAAAACTTCAGTGTAAATTTTCTCCGCAACGAGATAATCCTTTATCGCCATTGCCTGGTCTCCGGCAGCAATGGATTTTGAAATATCACCAAAAGCCTGAACAGGCCAACAAAGTATGACCAACAAAAATCCTGCCATATATAAACGCGCGTTTATTCCGCACCTCATCCGAACCACCGTCATGACCTGACTCCAAATTGATTTAATTATAAAAATGACCTAAGACACACTTAAAAAATCCACTGAACCTTTGAGCCAACCCTTTAAATAAGAAATGAGCGATCGCAAAGGTCAGAATTTCCCGATTTTTTGAGGTCTTCCGTGAGGATATTATAACATTGGGGTTTTGGAATGAAAGGGAGGGGTCTATTTTTTGTGAAATTTCGGTACGGGGAACAGGAGACCTTTATTTCTCAGGTTTCGAGGGCTTTTTTTCACCCGGCTTTCCTTCCTTGTCGGCCTTTTTTCCGGGTTTCACTTTGGTGGAATCCTGCCGGGTTTTGGTTTTTTTCAGGGCGTCCCACTCGGAATCCAGAGCGCCCCCCTTCTTTTTATATTTGTCTCTTTTCGGAAAATAATCTATTTCATCGATCATGGTTCCACCAGGTAAATTTAAAAAGTTCAAGGCTTTGAGGCAGGCGAATCTTTTTCATAGATTTCAAGCAATTGGTCTATCGACTTGCCCGCCGCACCCAACGCGACCGCCCGGTTCAAGTGAGCCCGGGCAAGCTCCGGCCTTTTCAGCATAGTATACACCACCGCCAGGTTGGCATGACCCGAACCATAATTCGGGTCGATGGCCAGGGCCTGTTGGAGCATCGAGACTGCAGGCTCCAGTTTGCCGGTTCGGACCAGCGCCTGCGCCAGAACATCATATGCGCTTTTATTGGACGGCCAGGCGCGGATCGCGGCCCGCAGTTTGATTATGGCTTCTTCAAATTTTCCCATAAAAACCAGGTTACTGCCATAATTGGTCAACGCCACCGGATGCGCCGGATTCATTTCCAGTCCTTTGGCATAAAACCGGTTGGCCTCGTCCAGCCGCCCCTGAACGTTCCAGGTCGCGCCAATTTTAAAATACGGATTCCACAGGGAAGGCATCAACCGGACCGCGTCCTTGTAAACCTTACGGGCATGATTCATGTCCTGTTTGGCCATGAACGAATCGCCTTCTTTGATATATTTGAAATAGGTTTTTCGCTCCTGGATTTCTTTCTCAGTTTTTGTCGGTGCCGCCCACGCCACCATCGCCACCAGCAGGAGGGAGGCAATAATCCCGGATCGCAACAAAGTGTTTGGAGCGAGAAATGCACCGCGCTGAAAAATCCTGAAACCCATCCAACCAATCAATCCCGATGCCATCAACTGAGCCAAAGGAAACAACCCCAAGAACAAGATGTCTCTGAAATTTGTTCCGGCAGAATTTTCCAAAAAAACCAGGCGGAAAAAATTCGTTGATCGTAGAAGCTGGCCGGGACGTTCCCCGATCAGTTGAGGAATATTGCCCAACGCTTCCCAGGTGAACTGCGGATGGTTGTAGGGCAAAGACACTTTATACTGGACCAACATGAAATATTGCCCCAGCACTGCCACTATGACGAACCCCGCGGCAAAGAGCCACGCGCTTTTTCTCCCGGCGCACCACTGTAGCAACCGGGCCAATCCCAAAGCCAATACCGGAAGTGCTGAGATCAAATGACGATGACCGTAAGACGCGGAATCTTCCGGATACAATATTATGAGGGAAAGCAGTCCGGCCAGATACGCCAATAAAGCGGGGCGATGCTCGTCCTTCACGCACAAGCCCAGAAACCCCAAGAAGGCCAGGGGCATGGACAGAACCAATCCCCATTTCGGGCTCCATAACAAGGACGCCAGATTTTTCAGATAATCCAGTGGCGCGAACCCGGCCAATCCTTCACCGGCAAATTTCATGTGACGCGGAGGAAAAGGCATGCCGTTGAGCTTGTACCAGCAATAAAATTGCGGAAACATGATTAAAAAAAATCCGGCGGAAAAAGCGGCGAATCGAAGCAAATGGTTTTTGGCTTTGACAGAAAGAACATCCGATTTATCCGCCCACAGCAAAACCAGCAGGTCCACCACAAACAACGCAAAGAAAGCGACATTGATGACGCGAATCATGCAAAGCAGTCCGAGAACCCCTCCCACCACGGCGTGCCCCAACAGATTTTTGGACTTGCGCCAATGCCACCAGGTCATCAACAGCAAGGCGGACACGGCAAACTCCAGGGTGTGAGCCATGCGTTGACGAATGAAGGTGAAATACAACAGCGGCGAGGCCAGCCAGATCGAAAGCGCCGTGACCCAGGCCACTCGTTCGGAAGCGAATTTTCTTGCCAGTTGAAAAACCAGAATCAGGCCGAGGAACAACCAGGTCCCCGACGCGACGGCGGTGGCCAGAAGATAAGGCGCGGAATATCCGTCCACCGCAACCGGATATCCCAAGGCGTCATAAATGAGGGCGAGCAAATGGCCGATGAGAAAAAACGGTAAAAACAACACGGCCTGCCCCATCTGCCAGTTGTTGAACACATAACCTGTTGCAGTTAATTTTTCCGCATGTGCGTAATTGCGCTCGTTGATGAAATCCAGATCCCCATCGAAAAAAAGGGAGTGCAGGTAGGCGTAGTATCCGGCGTCATCGCCGGCGTCGATCACGGTGGCGGAATAATATCCGGTCTGAAATGCAGGAGGGACCCAATCGTTAAAAATGCCGAGAGGGGTTAAAAGAAGAAATACAAAATAAAAACTTCCGCCCAGAATCAAGAGACTTTTTTTTGTCATTAGGATAAATCAGCAAATCCCGCTACGCGGTGAGAGCTTTTTTTACACTGAAAAGATTTAAATCCCTCCTCACCTCAATCCTCTCCTCCAAAGAAGGAGAGGAAGAAATCCCTTCTCCCCTCTGGGGAGAAGGCTGGGATGAGGGGATACTGTACTTTACGCAAAGGTCTCCTACGCGGGGAGGAAGATTGGGCCTGACGCTTCGCGAGGTCCAAAAACAACAAACTTATGCACCTGTGTTTATCCGTAGTAGTCGAATTCGATGACAGCCAGTGTCTGACGTTCTCGCGTCTCGAAAGACCGCCGTCGAATCCGGTCATTCGCGACCTGACACTGTCTATCAGATAAAGTCTGAGGTATTACAGTTTATCTGTAGTTTCAAGGCACCGTCTAAGCTGTATTAAATTTTTTATTGTTTGTCTAGGATGCAGATATTCATCGACGGATAACTTTTTTCAAACCACAAGGCCTTTATCCACCAGCTTCTGATGTGCGTCTTCTACTCTGGAAACCGTTTCCTGTTCCCGCCCCCAGGCCACCAGATCTTCCAGGCCCTCCTTTAAGCTGATTTTAGGGCTGTATCCGAGCGCCTGGATTTTTGAGACATCGCCATAACAGTGACGAATGTCTCCATTCCTGAACTTGCCGATGACATTGGGCGCGAACGGCTTTCCGCATAATTCGATGAGGGCTTCGGCGATCTGTAAAATTGAAGTCGGCTTGCCGGTTCCGATGTTGAAAATTCCGTAATCTGCTTTGGGATTGTCCATCAGGGTCAATTTCCCTTGCACCAGGTCTTTGACATGAGTCATGTCGCGCTGTTGCAGGCCGTCTTCGTAGATCATAGGCGGCTTGTCGTTCAAAACACAGGAACAAAATATTGCCGCCGCTCCGGTATATGGATTGTTGAGGGACTGCCGGGGGCCATAGCAGTTGAAATAGCGACACGCCACAGTCGGGATTTTGTAGGCTTTTCCGATCATCAGGGAATACACTTCCTGATCTTTTTTGCTTTGCGCGTAAACGGAAGTGCAATCCAGCTCCTTTTCCTCATCGGTCGGCACCGGTTCGGCGGGCTGTTGGCAGGCGGGGCACAACATCTCCCACTCTCCCGTTTGATATTGGTCGTCGGGTCTTGGTTTCGGAGAAAAGACTCCATGTTGCGGACAGGTATATTTTCCCTCCCCGTAAAGGCTCATGGAGCTTGCGACCAGAATTTTCTCCACCGAATGCTTGTCGTTGACCAAAATGTCCCAAAGAATTCCCGTCCCCTGAACGTTGGTGGAAATGAACTGGTCGATGGAATACATGGACTGCCCGACGCCCACTTCCGCCGCGTCGTGAATGATGATTTCCATCCCGGCCATGGCTTTTCCCAAACTGTCCCGGTCGCGCACGTCTCCCTGGATAAATTCGGCGTCCTCGTGCAAAAAGGATGGACGGACCGCGTTTTGGCCGTGCACTTGTTCGGTCAGGTTATCGTACACACGGACCGTATCGCCACGCTCGACCAGGGCATCCACGGTATGCGAACCGATGAACCCCGCCCCGCCTGTCACTAAAATTTTTTTCCCCATTTTCCTATCCTGAAAGCTCGTGAACAAATAATAATCGGCGCCTCTTAATATTGAACTCCAAAGGGAAATAAAATTTTAAAACCCAAGGCCTCAACTTTTAAAAACGCCCTGAATATTAGCATAAATGCCGCTTGCCGGGTGTGACATTCCTCTCAGGAGTCCTCCGATTACCGAATCGAACTGCAAATTTTCAATCCAGCACCGGATCGAATCCTTATCATTTTGAATGAAATTGCCGTTAAAAAAATAAACTCTAAGGTGATTGTCTTTTTCATTTCCCTCTTGAACTCAAACGGAATATCCATGATAATCAATTCGATTTTTCCAGCCCGAGTATTTCCTTTCGGCACCTCACCCAAATCGTGACCGTGGACCTATCCATTCTCATCGTCAATTACAAAAACAGCGCCACCCTGCCGGATTGCCTGGACTCGGTTTACAAGACAACCGAAGGACTGGAGTTTGAAGTCATCCTCGTTGACAACGGTTCCAAAGACGAGGGCCTGAAAACCGTTCAGGAAAGGTTTCCGCAAATTCGTATGATCCAGAACAACGCCAACAGGGGCTTCGCCAAAGCCAACAACCAGGCGGTCAAAGTCGCCAAGGGAAAGACCCTGCTTTTTCTCAACCCGGACACTAAGCTGACAGAAAATGCGCCGAAGGCGATGATGGCTCAACTCAAACCCGATTCCTCCACCGGGGCCGTCGGACCCAAGGTTTTAAACCGCGACGGAACTTTACAATATTCCTGCCGGACCTTCCCGACGGTCTGGACAGGTTTGTTCAACCGATACTCCCTGGTCTCCCGGCTCTTTCCCAACAACAAGCACACCCGGCGTTACCTGATGACGGATTACGACCATGAGAAAAGCCGGGAGGTGGATTGGGTTTCAGGATGTTGTATGATGGTTCCGAAGTCCGCTTTCACCAAGGTCGGGGGATTCGATGAAAAATATTTCCTGTTCAACGAAGACGTGGATTTATGCCATACCTTGAAACACCACGGATACAAAACGCTGTATTATCCTGATGCGAAGATTTATCATGACATCACTTCCAGCAACAGCAAGGTGCCGCAACAAATCATCCTCAAACGACACCTGGGAATGAGCCATTATATTGAAAAACACTTTATCGGCAATCCCATCCTGGGATTCATCATCCACGCCATGATCGCATTTCGCTATTTCACCCAGTCTGTGATCAATTTGTTTAGATGAAATTTGGCAGTCATTCGATCTCAGGAGACATTTACCTGACAGGCTATCTTCTTGCCTTGTTTCTCTCCATCGTTTTTACTTTTATTCTCGTCAAGGCCATTCGCCGATCCAACGCGCTCACCCGATTTTTAAACCAGCTTCCCATTTCTGCCGGAAAAAACGTGAGCCCTTTTGGGGGCGTCCCTGTGATTCTCTCTTTTTTGATCACTCTCTGGGGACTTTATATTTCCGGCGCGGTCGACCCGGGCAACCGCTACTTACTTCTTGTGCTGACGGCGGGGATAGGCTTGATGTTTGTTCTCGGAATTTTTGACGACATTTATCATTTTTCCGCAAAATGGAAACTGGCGGTTCAAAGTTTTATCGCCATCATTCTTTATTATGCCGGGTTCCAGATTGAGCGCATCGGAGGATTTCTGGAGCTTGGACAATTATCCATCGTCTTCACAATACTTTGGATCGTGGGCATCACCAACTCGATCAACCTGCTCGACGGGATGGACGGGCTGGCGGCGGGAGTGGTTTTTTTCTCCTGCCTGACGCTGGTGTTTGTTTATATGGAACGGGACATCATCGAAGCTTCTTTTCTTGCGGTGATTCTTGCGGGAAGCACTCTGGGTTTCCTGTTTTTCAATTTTCCCCCGGCGAAAATCATTTTGGGGGATACCGGCAGCCTGCCCCTGGGACTGCTTGTTGCCCTGATTACGCTTCTTCCCTTAAACCAGGGAAATACCGATGAAATATATTACCTCATCCCCGTCATCACCCTCCTGATTCCGATCATGGACACGACCTTCGCGTTTTTTCGCAGGATCTTCAAAGGTATCAGCCCTTTGTCTCAAGACACCGAACATTTTCATCATCGCCTAATGAAACTTGGGTTTTCATCGGTCAATACAATTTGCCTGCTGTTTGGGATCGGATTATATTTTGATTTAAGCGCCATGGTTCCCGTGTTTAACATCAATCTGATTCCAAACTTCATTCCCATATACTTTATTTTTATCATTGCCAACGTCACGGGTTTCGTCCTGTGGCTGAGGCATCTGGAAAAAAAGCGTCGGCATGACCGCCCCTGACCCCTTCTCAATCAGTAAACGTTTCCTTCTGACCATCCTTGGATTGTTTTTTGTCATTCTGCTAGCCTATGGGAACACCCTATCCTCTCCCTTTAACTTCGACGATGAAGTGGTGATCCGGGATGAAATCGCATCCACGGGAGACCGGTATTTTAAGCTCTACCCACCACAATACAGACATCTGTTTTATCTCAGCCTCGCGGCCAACTACCGCTGGGGCCAGCTGAACCCTGAAGGTTACCATCTGTTCAATCTGGGCCTGCACTTTCTCACCGCCGTCACCGTCCTCTTGATCGCCTTTTTCACCCTCGACCGGGGAACGCTGGTTGGAAGAAAAGCCGCCGTCACGATCTCCTCCATTGCGGCTTTTTTGTTCGCCCTGAATCCGGTCCATGCTGAAACCGTGACCTACATTTCCGCAAGAGCCACCGGCATGGCGGCCTTTTTCTATTTATTGTCTCTGCTGTTTTTTATTCTGGGGAGCTTGAAAGAATCCCGGTTGGGATCATCGGTTTATTATCTGCTTTCAGTGACGGCATTTTTATTCGCCGTATTGGGCAAGGAAACCGCCCTCACCCTGCCCGCCGTCATTTTCGTGTACGACCTGTTTTTCATGCAGGGCGACCGATGGCAACCCTTTAAAAAAAGGATTTATTATTATTACCTGCCGATTCTGGCAGGCGTTATGGCGATTCTGATCCTGTCCCCTTCCCTGCTGTCCTCGATCAAGACCTGGTTGCCAAGACTCGATATAAACTACGCGGCTTCGCAAACATCGGTGATCGCTTATGGCGCGAAACTGCTTTTCATCCCTGTCAATCTCACCTTTGATTACGATTTCAATCCCAGGTTTTTCGCCACAGGACCGGCGCTCATCATTGGCGTGATGTTCATTCTGGTTCTGGTTTATTTTTCGCTCAATACTACGCCCAAAGGGGCGCTATTATTCTGGTTTACGGTTCTCTGGTTTTTGATCACCCTGTCGCCGACCAACAGTTTGCTTCCCAGGACCGACCTATTGAGCGAACGGAATCTTTACCTGCCCTCTTTCGGGCTGATTCTGCTTGCGGCGGCCCTCATCTGGACCGGGGTCGTTTCCCTCAGCAAACATTCTCAGGTTCTGCGTTTTCTAGCCACAGGGGGGGTGGTAACAGTTTTAATTTTGTTTTCCACGTTGCTGATCGAGAGAAACTCGGTCTATCGATCCAATATTCTGCTCTGGGAAGACACTGTAAAAAAATCTCCAGGTAAACTGCGCGCCCTGCACAACCTCAGCCATTTTTACCTGGCCGAGAAAGAGTATCAAAAAGCATTTGTGCCACTCAAAAAACTAGCGGCATCGCGTGCCTCTCCATTTTACCGATCCATCGCCCACAACAATCTGGGCAACATCTACAACCAGTTTGAAAACCCGGCACAGGCGGAAAAAGAATTCAGACAAGCCATCAGCGCCGACCCCACCATCCCCACCGGCTATTTCAATCTGGCTTCGCTCCATGCCTCACAGGGACAATTTCGTCTGGCAAAAGTAGAATACGATAAGGCTGAGGAACGGTACAAAATGTATAGCTGGGGTTATGGCAAACCCGTCGACCTGGCATTCAACAAGGCCAAGGTCCATCAAAGACTTGGCCTGTACAATGAAGCCGAACGGGATATCCTCACCTATCTTCAACAGGTTAAAGACTCTCAGGAAGGGAGTTTGCTTTTGGGACAAATTTATGCGGCGACCGAACGCAACGCTCTGGCCATTGAAACGTTCAAGGCCTTAAAGGGGAGTCCCCTCGTTCAGGCCAAGGCGCATAACCAGATCGGAATTTTGTATCTCCAGAGCAAAAAAATTGACGAAGCCATAAGGCAATTCAATCAGGCGCTGATCCTCAACCCGAACTCACCGGACGCGCACTACAATCTTGCGGTTCTGTTGATTGAAACCGGCGGCGACCGAAACCATGCGCAACAACACCTTAAAGCGGCACTGAGCTTGACAAAAGATCCGGTTCGCGCGGAGAGTATTAAAAAGCGTTTGATGGTGCTGAGGAATGGAACCACAGATGGACACAGATAAACACAGATGAAGATTTTTGTCTTCCTCTTCCACGCAGGGGCTGGAGAGGATTTTAAGGACAAGGCATTGCGGCTCACCGTTTTGAGGAAAGCTCCTTAAAGGTGTTGGGAATATTGACCTGGGAATGGACCCATCCCCATAGAGCATAGCCCTGAAATTTCTCCATGATGATATTTTTTTTGGCTTCTTCCAGGGTCCATCCTTTTTGCACCGCCATTTTTACTTCCCTGTGCAGGGTTTCAAGATATCGGATTTTAAAGTCAATGTCTTCAGGCTTAATAGGAACTCCGTGACCGGGAACCACCTTCGCCTCTTTGGGCAAAAATATGCGGACTTTTTTTAACGTAGCCAGCACCTCTTCATGCTTGCCGTCCAAAAGCCACGGTAGCGCAGGCGGCATGGCCACCACCGGGTTGCCGGTCCAGAACACTTTGTCCTCCGGCACCCAGACGAACAAATCCCCTTCGGTCTGGGCGAAACCAAAATGCAGAACCTCCACCTTCTTGTTTCCTAAATCAATCGTCTTTTTATCATCCACGATAAGATCTGCGGTCCGGGCGGAGACCTCTTCAATCCCACGGTTTGCGCCAAAATAACTGGTCATGAACTTCTTGTCCGCCTCAAAGGCTTTCTTATCGTCCATAAAAGCCTTTGTTTTGCTGTGTTGGATGATTTTTGCACTTTCCGGAAAAACATAATTTCCATAAACATGGTCGCCGTGATAACTGGTGTTGACCACATATAGAATGGGTTTATCCGTGACCTGCTTCACAAACCCCATCACCTGCTTTGCCAGCCTCGCGTTGACCATCGATTCGACGACCAAAACCCCCTTCTCTCCAACCACAAATCCGCCGGATGTGGCCACGGGATATCCCTTGGGGTTTTTCTCCTTCGCATCGGTGGGATAGTACGCATACACACCAGGAGCCAGCTTCTCCAGTTCCAATTGCACAAGCCCTGCGTCCCAGACCAGTTGTTCTTTTTGTTCCGCCGCCAGGGACACACCCACCCAGAATAGGGCTGAGGAAAAGAAGGTAATCGCAATGAAGCTTAATTTTGTTTTCATAATCATTTGTGTCGCCTTATTCCATTCCCGAAGATTTTTTTTAAATTCAAACCCTTCGCTTTTTTTTGGAATACGGCAGAAACCACCCATTGGCCATGGCTTTTCTAATAGCACCAATGGAAACCTTCCTAGTTTGCTGGATGGTTTTGCGCTGGGTCCAGGCTCTCGGCAGGTCCTTCAAAGCATCCCACTTGGCGCGGAAAATCACTCCGCCTTTTCTCTTGAAGGTGAACCAGATCAAGGCCGCCACATTGGCCAGCAAATGCTGGGGCAGATAAATCCAGAACAGGATGCCCGGCATGTTCTTGACATAAGACCACACCAGATTGCGGTTGCCGTGGTAGATGGCGTAATCGCTGTAACGCTCTGTGGACCCCGAACCCACATGCTCGACCACCGCCTCGGCGACATACAGGCAACGGTACCCCATCAGGCGAATACGAAACCCAAGATCGACGTCTTCAAAATAAGAATTAAAATTTATGTCGAAGCCCTCGGCCGCAAGAAAAATATCTTTACGGATCATGGCGGCGGCGGCGCAAGCGGAAAACACTTCTCCTGTGACCCGATGGTTGGCAGAAGCTTTCAACCCACAGTCCCTTCTCCAGGCCAGGCCGCTAACGTGATAGACATCTCCTGTTCCGTCGAGTTCATCGTCTGCCCCGTGCCTCAGCATATGGCTTCCGAAAAATGCGAATTCAGGATTTTGCTCTCCCGCACGAAGCAGGCTCTCAAGCCAGTCAGGTTCCGCAAACGCGTCGGGATTTAAAAACGCGACCCAATCGCAGTCCTGCACTTTTTGGACGCCCAGATTGTTGGCGTGGGAAAACCCTGTATTTTCATCCAGCCGAATCAGTTCGACATCAGAGAAATTTTCCTCCATCCCAAAAAGAGAATCATCGGTACTGGCGTTGTCCACCACTATTGTTTGCCTGGGCGGGCGGGTCTGGTTGTTCAGCGCGGACAAGCATTTTTCAAGATCCTTGCCCGAGTTCCAGTTGACGATGATGACCGCCGCCTGATTCATTTCATCCATTGATTTTTCCATTATTCGCAGGGCCCCCGATCCCCTTGCAAACCCGAAAAGGACAGAATATACTCCCTCAGATTGGCAGGAGTTTCTTTAACCCGGCGAAGCATCAGATTATCCAATATGAAAACCTATTTTGTGACCGGTGGCGCGGGTTTTATCGGCTGTAATTTTATTTTGAGCCTGCTTCCCGCCGAAAACGTCACCGTCATCAATTACGACAAGCTGACTTACGCCGGAAACCTGGAATCGCTTGCTTCCATTTCCGCCGATCCCGGCTATATTTTTGAAGAAGGCGACATCTGCGATCAAGCTCGGGTTTCCGACTTGCTGTCGGCACGCCAGCCGGACTATATCATTAATTTCGCGGCGGAATCGCATGTCGATCGTTCGATCGACGGCCCCTCCCCGTTCATCCAGACCAATATCGTCGGCACCTTCGAGGTTCTGGAAGCGGCGCGCAAATACTGGGGCACGCTCGACGGCGACAAAAAACAGGCGTTCCGATTCCTGCATGTTTCCACGGACGAGGTGTTCGGTTCTCTCGGTCCCGAAGGATACTTTACCGAGGAAACTCCCTACGCGCCCAATTCGCCCTACGCCGCGTCCAAAGCTTCATCGGATCATTTGATCCGGTCCTATAACCGGACCTATGGTTTTCCGGTTCTGACCACAAACTGCTCCAATAATTACGGGCCATATCAGTTCCCGGAAAAACTGATTCCTCTGGTCATTCATAACGCCCTGGCGGGAAAACCGCTCCCCATTTATGGCGACGGGCAACAGATTCGCGACTGGCTGTACGTCGAGGACCATTGCCATGCGATTCGAACAGTCCTGGAAAAAGGAGCACTGGGCGAAGTGTACGCGATCGGCGGCAACAACGAAAAGGCCAACCTGGAAATCGTCCGCACGCTTTGCAATTTACTCGATGAAATGGCGCCGCAATCGTCCGGAGAATCGTACCAGTCGCTGATCACTTTCGTCAGCGACCGGCCGGGGCACGACCGCCGCTATGCCATTGATTCGGGAAAAATTCAACGCCAGTTGGGATGGGCTCCCAGGGAAACGTTTGAGACTGGCCTCAGAAAAACCATCCGCTGGTATCTGGATCATCAGACCTGGGTGGACCGGGTGATGTCCGGGGCTTATCGCGGCGAACGGCTGGGGCTCGGATCTTAAAAAATGGGAACGTTCTTATGATAAACAAAGGAATCATTCTAGCCGGCGGTTCGGGGTCCAGGCTTTACCCGCTGACTCAGGTGGTCAGCAAACAATTGATGCCGCTCTACAACAAACCCATGATCTATTACCCCTTGAGCACCCTGATGCTCGCGGGGATCACGGACATTTTGATCATCACCACCCCAGCCGATCAACCGTTGTTCCAGGCCTTGCTCAAAGACGGAAGCCAATGGGGAATCCAGATTCGTTATGCTGTGCAAGCCAACCCGGAGGGCCTGGCGCAGGCCTTTATCATTGGAAAAGAATTCATCGGCAACGAGGGGTGCTCGCTCATTCTTGGCGACAACGTTTTTTACGGACAGGGCCTGGGTCCTTTAATGCAACAGGCGAGGCAACGAAAAGAAGGGGCCACCGTGTTCGGTTATTGGGTCAAAGACCCTGAAAATTATGGAATCGCGGATTTCGACGCGGAAGGAAACGTGGTGCATGTGGAAGAAAAACCCAGGCAACCGAAATCCAACTACGCAATAACAGGCTTATATTTTTATGATAACTCTGTGGTCGATATCGCCGCCGGTTTGAAACCCTCGTCCAGGGGAGAACTGGAGATCACCGATGTCAACAAAGCTTATCTGGAAAAGAAGCAATTGCGATTGGAAAAAATGGGCCGGGGTTATGCCTGGCTGGACACCGGGTCGCACGATTCTTTGCTTGCGGCGGCAAATTATATTGAAACCATCGAAAACCGTCAGGGGCTCAAAATTTCCTGTCCGGAAGAAATCGCTTTCAATATGGGGCTGATCTCTGCATCAGATTTGGAAAAACTTGCGGCCCCTCTTAAAAAAAATGGCTATGGCCAATACCTGCTATCCCTGGCTAGGCGCGGACAATACTGACCTGCGCTCCGCATCTTAAGAAAAATTAAACACGGCAGAGAGTGAATGCGCATTTTGCTGATTGGGAAGAATGGCCAAATCGGCTGGGAGCTTCAAAGAGAGCTTGCGGAACTGGGGGAACTCACCGCCACGGGAAAAGAGGATCTTGACCTTTGCGATGCCGACCGGATTCGGCAAACGGTTCGCGCAATCCGGCCCGACCTGATCGTCAACGCCGCGGCTTACACGGCCGTGGACCAGGCAGAGAAAGAACCGGACCTTGCGATGGCCTTAAATGGAACCGCACCCGGAATTCTCGCCGAAGAGGCAAAAAAAACCGGATCGGCTCTGATACATTACTCGACCGATTATGTATTCGACGGCCAAAAAACATCCGGAGCCTATCAGGAAGAGGACGCGCCAAACCCCTTGAGCGTTTATGGCAAAACCAAACTGGCGGGGGAACAGGCCATCATTCGGGAGGGTATCCCCCATCTCATCCTTCGAACCAGCGGGGTCTATGGCGCAAGGGGGAAAAACTTCATGCTCACGATTCTCAAACTGGCGAAAGCGGGAAAAGAACTCCGGATCGTCAATGACCAGATCAGTTCCCCCACATGGTGCCGGACGATCGCTCAGGCGACCGGGCGAATAATTTCTTCTCTGGTCGATCCTCCTGAAAGACAACTCTCAGAAAATATGATCCCGGTCAGCGGCATTTATCATTTGTCATGCAGGGGCGAAACCAGTTGGTATGGATTCGCCAAGGCCATTCTGAATGATTCAAAAGAAACTCAAAACGCAAACATCGTTTCCATTCCCACATCCGAATACCCGACTCCGGCCAGACGGCCCGCCCGGTCGGTGCTCTCCAGCACTAAAATTGCGCGGGTTCTAGGTATCGAGATGCCGCTTTGGGACGAGGCCTTGCAACAATGTTTGGAAAATAATTCGTCGTGTTGAAGGAAAGAGAAAATTAGAGTCACTCTTTTATACTTTCTTTTAAGTATCCGAAATCATTGCAAATTTTTTTAACTTTTAATCCTTAACCTTAGGCCAGTAAATTGAAAAAAGCGTTCATCACCGGCATCACCGGGCAAGATGGTTCCTACCTTGCGGAGCTTCTTCTGGAAAAAGGATATGAAGTTCACGGACTGGTGCGACGCTCCAGCAGTTTCAACCGGGGCAGGATCGAGCACCTTCATCAGGATCATCACCTGCCGCAAAATAAAATCCACCTGCACTATGGCGACATGACCGACGGCCTCAGCCTGAACCGACTGGTGGCAAAAATAGAGCCCGATGAAATTTACAACCTCGCCGCCCAAAGCCATGTAGCGGTCAGTTTTGAAACTCCCGAATACACCAGCCAGGCGGATGCTGTGGGAACCCTGCGTCTCCTGGATACCATAAAATCTCTGGGGCTGGAAAAATCCTGCCGGTTTTATCAGGCCTCCACCAGCGAGATGTTCGGCAAAGTCGTGGAAACCCCGCAACGGGAAACGACCCCCTTCTACCCCCGAAGTCCCTACGGCGTGGCCAAGCTGTATGCGCACTGGATCACCGTCAATTACCGCGAGGCTTACAATATTTTTGCGTGTAGCGGCATCCTGTTCAATCATGAGTCGCCGCGCCGTGGTGAGAACTTCGTGACCCGCAAAATCACCCTGACCCTGGCGAACATTCTTAATGGGACTCAGGATAAACTGTACCTTGGCAATCTAAACGCCAAAAGGGACTGGGGGTTTGCCGGGGATTACGTCGAAGGCATGTGGAAAATGCTGCAACAGGATGCGCCGGATGATTTTGTTCTCGCCACCGGAGAACAGCACAATGTCCGCGAATTCATCGAAGAAGCCTTCGGTCTTTGTGGCATGAAAATCGAGTGGCAGGGCACAGGGATTGAGGAAAAAGGTATTGACCCGGCCTCTGGACGCACCCTGGTGGAGGTTGACCCGGCTTATTTTCGCCCGACTGAAGTCGAAACCCTCGTCGGCGACCCACGCAAGGCCAAAGAAAAGCTCGGCTGGGTTCACCAGACGTCGTTCGAGGAACTGGTACGGATGATGGTGGAAGCTGATTTAACTCTGGCAGGGCTTGACACGACTAAAGTCATGGGATCGTAAAATTAGAACTTTCCCCTAAACCCACCAAAAACGTCATCGCGAGCCGCAAAGCGGCGTGGCGACCCAGAATTCTGGATTTACCCTTGCAGGGCACGAAAGCTATTGATGAGATATCACGCCTTCGTCGCTAACGCTCCTCGCAACGACGCATTATGAAAAAGGTCTGTTTGGAAAAGAGGGTACTTAAATTATAGTTGTCCCAAGTCGAGACTTGACGCCCAGTTCTGTTCTTTCCTTCTGATTAATGGTTCAATACCAAAAGGTAAGCTTAAAACAGACGGAATACTTTTACTCCACCATACAGGTGAAGTATCAACGCTTCATTGGTACAAATATACTCTGCCGTTCACAAGGGCCATTAGAATGTCTATTGAAGTTCAGGATATCACTCTCGTCTACCGCAGGTGATCTCTATTAAAAGCCACATCCACCGAAATCCTGACAAATTTCAAGAGGACTTTTTTTTGGTGAGGGGGAGTAATAAGGTTCAAACCGTCGAGCTCGAGCCGCCTCGCCTCTTGTTCGTTCACTTTCCAGCAACCTAAGATTCTTTTTCGCTAACTGATATCCCTGTTTGGCAGATTTTTTATACCAATAAACTGCCTCTTGGTAATCTTTCGGGACTCCCCAACCATTGTCATACATTACCCCGAGGTTATTCTGAGCGACAGCATCCCCATGTTCCGTGGCTTTTCGGTACCATTTTACTGCTTCCTTGGAGTCTTGAGCAACGCCCTGACCATTCTGATACATTACCCCGAGATTAACCTGAGCACCAGCAAGCCCTTGTTCCGCGGCTTTTCGGTACCACTCGGATGCTTTTGCATAGTTCTTTGGAACTCCCTTCCCGTCTCTATAAGAAAAACCGAGTTGATCCTGAGCGGCAGCATCCCCTTGTTCCGCGGCTTTTCGGTACCATTCTACGGCTTTGGCGAAGTTTTTTGAGACTCCCCGACCATTGTCATACATTACCCCGAGGTTATACTGAGCGTCAGTAGCCCCTTGTTCCGCAGCTTTTCGGTACAATTTTACTGCTTCCTTGTAGTCTTGAGCAACGCCCTGACCATGCTGATACATTACCCCGAGGTTATTCTGAGCGGCAGCATACCCTTGTTCCACGGCTTTTCGGTACAATCTTCCTGCTTCCTTGTAGTCTTGAGCAACGCCCTGACCATGCTGATACATTACCCCGAGGCTATGCTGAGCGTCAACATCCCCTTGTTCCGCGGCTTTTCGGTAAAATTTTACTGCTTCCTTGTAGTCTTGAGCAACACCCTGACCATGCTTATACATTACCCCGAGGTTATACTGAGCGGCAGTAATCCCTTGTTCCGCGGCTTTTCGGTAATATTTTACTGCTTCCTTGGAGTCTTGAGCAACGCCCTGACCGTTCTCATACATTACCCCGAGGTTATACTGAGCGACAGCAAATCCTTGTTCCGCGGCTTTTCGGTACAATCTTCCTGCTTCCTTGTAGTCTTGAGCAACCCCCCGACCAGTGTAATACATTACCCCGAGGCTATGCTGAGCGGCAGCATACCCTTGCTCCGCGGCTTTTCGGTACCATTCCGCGGCTTTGGCATAATGTTTTCCCTTATCTAAGGCTCTCCCATATTGGTATATGAACCGAGAGGAATCGGGGTTTAATTCAACAGCCTTTTTACAGGCGGCAATCGCTTTTTCGGCATTTAAATTTTTAAATTTCACCCCTTCCCCCTTGGATTCCTGATCATATGGACTTGCAGCCAAACGGTCGCATTCCTGAATTAAAGATGCTTCTAGCCCTATAAAAACTGTAAATTCACCACGGCGCACCAGGAATAATAATGGATTTTCTGTGGGAAGATTTATGGTATATCGCTTGTATTCCACAAGCGAATGCACTGGTTTTCGGTTGACCTCAATGATCACATCCTTTTCGCGTATTCCGGATTTTGCGGCAACCGATTTTGGAGTGACTTTTGATACCAGAACTCCATCGGTTTTTTCTAGTTTGAATTTCTTTGCAATTTCTGGAGTAATTGTTCGAACTTCCATTCCAAATAAATCGACCATGGCGACTTTTTGATCCTTTTTGCTTGGCAAAACTCCGAGCGTGACAATGAATACCTTATTTTCGCCATTCCGGATAACCTCTACTTCTACTTTCGTACCGGGAGGATTCCCGCTTATGACTTGGGGCAGGATTTTCATCTCTTTGATTTCCTTATTTCCCAAGCGAACAATAACGTCACCTCGCTTGATTCCCGCTTTTTCGGCTGGACCATTGGAAACGACATCTCCCACCAAAGCTCCAACAACGCTGGCCAGACCGAAAGTTTCTGCAAGGTCAGAAGTAATTTTTTGTATCATCACCCCAAGCCAACCCGGAGTTACAACCTTCTCTTTTCCATCATCATTTGCCTTAACTTTTTGAACCTCCTGTCTTTTTCCAGCAACAATATTGAGGTGTTTCTGGGCATGTGAATTAACGTCACCTGAGTAGTTCTTTGGAAGAATGGGTTTCCCGGTTGCGAGTCCGGCATTAAAATTAATGATTAAAATAATAGTGAAAATCCTGATAAGGCGTCGTCCACAAAATACCCATTTTAACCAGACACTATCATTGCCAATGATTTTATTAAGCATTTTCTCTCCCTTAAAATAATGTGGAAAACTTAAGACGAGGATGCATTCAATCAATTTTCATAAAATTATTGGGATCATTTTTCCGAAACTTACCATATGAATATTAAAACTTATAAAAATGATCCTGAAAAGGCGAATCTTCCGATGAAATCAAAGTTTTTCATCACTTTTTCCCTGAAATTTCTCATTTGCTAAATTTTTGGTCAACATTCGAGCCTCTCCTAATTAAAATTAGAGGTCAAATTAGTATTAGGAGTCAAGCCTTAACTTAGAGCAACTATTTTCGATTTCGAAGATTCCTTTTATTTTTTCAAGCCCAAGGGAATTCTATTCTCAGATGCCTTGGTATAGGCATACTCCTCTTATGCATAGCTCCCTATTCTCAGGACAAATCAAATCAAACCCAATTCCCGCAATCGGTCGAGGTAGCTCTCCCCGATAACCGAGCAATTATGCTGGTCACTAATAAAAGACTGACCACGGGCGGCCACTGACTTTCGATACCCCTCATCGTCAACCAGTTTGCGCATATACCAGGCGGCGTGGTCCACATCCGGGTCGGCCCACACCTGGCCTTTGGCGAACGGGTATTCCTTTTCCCCGACTTCGATCAGATCGTATTTCACCAGGCAGGAATTGTCTTCGAGCGTAAAATCGGTATTGCCGGAGTAACCGGTGGCGATGACCGGCTTGCCCAGCAACATGCTCTGCATGAGGCCAAGGCCGATGCCTTCCGACCGGTGCAGGGAAATAAAGCTATCGCAACTTTGCATCAACCCGGTCATTTCATCGGAACTGAACGCTTGGTCGATCCATTGAATCCGCGCATCGCTTTTTGCTTCTTCCAGCAACTTTTTAAATTCCAAAGGATACAACGCGCCATCCATCGACTTGATGACCAGATTCACGGCCTCGTCTCTTCGGGGAAATGCTTTCAGAAACGCCTCGATACAGGCTGAAGGGTTTTTCCGGTAAACATAGGATTTAAAATCAAAAGCGAACAGGAAAATAAATGCACGGGGAGGCAGGGAAAAGTATTCCCGGGCGAATCCTTCCACCGTCTCCAGTTCAATAGAAACCGGCATGTACAAAACCGGTTTGGATGATTTTTTTTTCACCGCCGACTGGATGAATCGGGAAGGACACCAGACTTCATCCAGAAAATCCAGCGGGGCCTGCCAGGCAGAGGGAAATTCACTGAGTTCCCAGGCCCAGTAACCAATGTTGTAGCGGTGTTCGACAAACGACTTCCCAAGGGTCACGATGGAGGACTCCAACTGGTCGGGCTTCAAATGAAAGATATTGACCTTAAAAGGGTTGTCTGACCGGATGCGGCTTGTTAACGGGTCGTCCACCTGCCCCTGCGTGGCAGTCAACTGATGATCATAGATTCCGAAGTCCAGGTTGGTTTTCGCAAGGGATTTGGCGGTCTGGCGGACAAATTCTCCTTCCCCGATGATGGCGCGGGGAAGCCCGATAAGGTTAACGCCTTGCGGTTTCGCGGCAAATGATGGCAAGGTTTGAGAGTTTTTCGCTGAAAAAGATTTCCCGTACAACCTTTTGAATACCCACCTCGTCATGACGATTTTGATGCGCGAGCGGGTCTCAGGCGCTATCCAGCTAAAAAGAGGCTTGAACCTGGCATAATGCCGCATTAAAAATTGCGCCAGCTTTTTGCCAAGCATTCGAAAACTTCCTTCTATCCGGTTATCCGTCATGGCAAATTTAAATTAAAATTTTTACCCATTGAGCGATTACCAGAAAAATCTAAATATGATCACCCATCTCTTGCTTAAATGATTGCAAACTTTAACAGATAAGAACGGCTTGGAATCTATTAAAATTAATTGCATCTAATAAGAAATTAGAGGAAGATTTTGGTAACCGTTTATCGGGCTATTTACAGCTAGTGTTATTTAGTTTAAAGTACACCCTAAATATTCAAGTTTTTGGTCATATTTTCCGCTTAAACTAATAGAACCAGACGATTTATTATCACTACGGAAAAGGAAAAAGTTTGGCCAACCCATCTGAAGTCAAAGTCCATCGATTAGAAACCGGTTTAAAAAAACCGACCATAGCTGTCGTTGTGCCTGCCTACAATGAATCCGAAAACTTAAAACCCTTATTGGATTTGGTCAATCAGACCACCGAAAATTTAAGCAATTATTACTGGGAATACATCTTTGTCGATGATGGAAGCACGGACAATACCTGGGAATTGATTGACGAGTTGTCCCAGACAGACCCCCGCGTGAAAGGACTCCGCCTGTCCCGCAATTTCGGCAAGGAAATCGCCCTGACCGCGGGACTGGAGCTGGCGGGAGATGCCGACGCTCTGATATTCATCGATGCCGACCTGCAACACCCCCCGCATGTGATTGCGGACCTGGTAGCTCAATGGGAGCAGGGATACCAAATCGTAGTCACCAAACGGGAGACCATCCAGTATTCCATGGCGCGCAAAATAGGCGCCCGTTTATTTTACTTCATGCTGAACCGGTTTTCAGATATCAAGCTCCAATCAAGGGGCACTGATTTTCGTTTGGTGGGCCGGGAAGCGATCAAGGTTTTAAAAACATTTGAGGAAAGGACGCGGTTTTTTCGAGGCATCATCGACTGGATGGGGTTCAAGAAAACCTTTGTCACGTTTGCCGCTCCGGATCGGACAAAGGGAGAATCCGCATTTAAATTGAGCACCCTGACCCAGATGGCGATCAATTCATTCACCACCTTCTCGCTGTTGCCCTTGCGGGTGACCGGCTGGCTGGGTTTGACGGTCGTTTCTCTGTCCATAGCCGTTCTATTTTTCATGGTCATCACCCAGTTTTTCTTTGCCCAGGTATACACTCCGCTGGCTTACTTCATCGTGTTCAACACATTGCTCTTCGGAGTTGTCCTGGCGGCACTTGGATTGATTGCGCTATACATCGGCCACATCCACACAGAAGTCATCCGCCGTCCCCTTTATATCGTCCAGGATCGGATTGGCTTTGAGGATGAATGACCCCGCATTTTCCATAATCATTCCGTTTAAAAGCTGGTCGCCTGATTTAGACGAATGTCTTTTTCACATTGGGAAACTGTCCAGCCTAAACTTTGAAATCATTCTTTTGCCGGATGACGCGTTGTCTCTTCCTGAAAAATTTTCCCATTTACCCATCGAGATCCTCCCAACGGGAGCAGTGAATCCGGCCATCAAGCGCGATATGGCGGCAAAAATGGCAATGGGGGAGTTTCTGGCTTTTATTGACGACGATGCCTACCCCGAGCCCGACTGGCTGGAGGTCGCTCATCATTTTTTCAGTCAGCATCCGGATGTGGGGGCCATCGGCGGCCCTGCCATCACCCCGCAACACGATCCCTTCTGGGCGCGTGTTTCAGGGGCGGTATTTTTGAGCCCTGCGTCCGGTGGCAATCCAGAACGGTATGTTCCCTGTCCACCGGGTCGGAAAGTGGATGACTGGCCCAGTGTCAATTTAATCGTCCGGAAAGTGGCGTTTATAAAGGCCGGAGGGTTTGACTCCCAGTACTGGCCGGGGGAAGACACTCTGTTTTGTATGAAGCTCATTGAACAAACGGGTTGCAATATCGTGTATGTTCCCGAACTCGTTGTCTGGCATCATCGCCGACCGGGGCTTCCGAAACATTTGCGACAGATCGGGAATTACGGATTGCACCGTGGGTTTTTCGCCAAAAAATTCCCCAAAACTTCCCGAAAATTTAAATACTTTATTCCCTCCCTTTGGGTGGGCTTTCTGGTGATCGGCCTGGCTTTATCGCTGGTCTCTCATTGGGCGGGCTTGTTATATCTTGCAGGCTGGACGGTCTATTTGATCGCCCTGGGTATCTCGTGGAAAGATATCCGAAAACACGAACCCTTGAGCGTCGCTCTGGGGGCAGTTCCTTATATAATATTGACCCATATCTGGTATGGATTGCGGTTTGTCATGGGCCTGACCACGCGTGAGCTGAAAAGCTCGCTTGGCCGGTAGACCGGAAGGGTTTTCGTTCCAGATGCAAATATAGATTCCAAGAGGAAACATTTGTCGCATAAAGCAGTAGAAATTCGCAACCTTTCTCCTTCCACCTATGTTCTCCGGTTGGAACGAAACGATTTTCCCTTCCAGCCGGGGCAATGCGTCAACCTCGGTATCAAGGGAAGCGGCGT
The DNA here is from genome assembly GCA_029261595.1 of Nitrospinaceae bacterium. Taxonomy (GTDB): domain Bacteria; phylum Nitrospinota; class Nitrospinia; order Nitrospinales; family VA-1; genus JADFGI01. Next base: position 33,357 of record JAJDAZ010000025.1, read on the forward strand.
CAACCGGGAGTATTCCACCTATTCCGGCATGGACGATCCCTATCTTGAATTCCTTATCAAAGAGGTCAAGGGAGGAACCGTTTCACCGGCGCTTCGCAAGGTGGAACCCGGCGAGGAAGTGGAACTCCACGGGCCCTATGGGTCCTTTGTGATCCAGCCTGAAAAAATAAACACCGCAAGCTTCGTGTTCATCGGAACGGGTACGGGAATCGCGCCTTTTCATTCCTTTGTCCGCAGTTATCCGGACCTTGATTATCAGATAATCGTCGGAATTCGTGATGCCACCGAACAGCATGATCACCAGAATTACGATTCTTCCCGCTTGACCCGCTGTGTGTCCCGGGAAAAAGGGAACGGCTTTCATGGGCGGGTCACTGACTATCTGAAACAAACGGAGATTGCCCTGGATAAAATTTATTATCTTTGCGGAAACCAGGGAATGATCCATGATGCTTATGACATTCTCCGAAATGCGGGGGTGTCGGGAGATCAAATTTTCACAGAAGCCTTTTTCTGATTTTTTACCGATTTTTTACTGCAGAATGTCTTGATTTAGGTTACATTTAATCCGCATACCGATTGGTGATCTGATTTTAAGAGCCCTGTCAGCTTCATCTAACCTCAAAAGTTCTCGACCAACATGAAAATAGCGATCTCCTACCCCCCCATCGTCAATAAAGACGGCCAGAAGGCCATGGTGTCGCAGAACCGGAACGTACAGTTCTTTAAAAAGCCGACCTATCTACTTCCGGTGGTGCACGGTCAGGCGGCGACGTGGTTGCGTGACCTTGGCTATGAAATTCTTTGGGACGATGGAAATTCCCAATTAAAAACCTTCGACCAGTGGTATCAGGACCTTCTCCACTGGAACCCGGACGTGGTCGTTTTTGAAAGCACCACGCCGGTGATGAAGTTCTATTGGCGATTGATCAATAAACTGAAATCCGACCGTCCCAAATGCATCGTCATCATGACCGGCTATCACTCGATGCGAAAGCCGGAAGAAACGCTCAGGGAGAGCGCGACGGATATTGTTTTAAGAAGCAATCATATTGATTTCGTACTCAGGAAACTCATTCCGTACATAGACGAACATTCCAACTGGCGAGACGAGTGCCCCATCGAAGGCCTCATGATTCGTCGCGACGAAAAAGATTTTTTCGATTCCGGAAATTTCAAACAGGTGGAACCTCTTGATCTTTCACCGGACATTGACCGCGACTTAGTCCAGTGGAAAAACTACGCATATGAAAACGGGAATTATCTGCAAACACCAGGAACCTACGCCACCAGCGTGGTGCGCGACTGCATGTTCGGGAAATGCACTTTTTGCCGGTACAACGGCCCGGATTTGACTTTTTCCGTGCGGTCCGTGCAAAAAAGCCTGGACGAATATCAGCGTTTAATCGAGGATTACGGCGTTCGGGAAATTTTTGACGATTCCGGCGTCTGGTACCGGGGCCAGGAAGCCAGGGAATTTGCACAGGGTATCATCGACCGAGGCCTGCATAAGAAGGGTTGCTATTTTGGCTTCAACACGCGGTTTGGCTACCTGGATGAAGAAACCGTTGCCCTGCTCGCCAAAGCCAACTTCCGCTTTGTGCTGATCGGCCTGGAAGCCAGTGATGAAGAAACCCTGGCCCGGCTCAACAAGGGTTACGGCGTGGGCGATGCAGAACAAAATTTAAAAATATACACCAAACACGGGCTTTTTCCCCACCTCACCATCATGGTGGGATATTACTGGCAAACGCAAAAGCAGTTGAACCAAACCGTCAAAACCGTGCAGAATTTAATGTTCAAAGGTTTGGCGCGCACGCTTCAGGTCACTCTTTGCACGCCGCTGGATTTTACTCCTTATCATCAGGAGTGCATTGATAACAATGTCCTGCTGACGGATGATTATGACGACTTCGACATGAGCAAGCTCATCGTCAAAACGCCCCTTCCGCATGACGCCTATTATTCAGCGGTACGGCAAATATATGGCATTGCTTTTAATCCGAGGTTTGTCGCCCGCCAATTGAATTTTCTGTCGTTGCATAACAAATCCGACTGGCAGTTTTTATTCACTTACGGTACCCGCGCCGTGCGCCGTGTCCGGCAGCATGTTTTCAACCTGACAAAGCATGAGGGGAAACCGGTTAGTAGCTAAACCTCTTTTGTAACGAGCCTCCAGGAATTTTCTGTAAATTTAATCAATTTTAGACCATCGGCTCTTTTAAATAATACTTAACCCCTAGAAATATGAAGGTTCTTGTACTCCATAGATACCCAATTGACCTTGTCATTGGCACCAACCCCTCTTTCCCCTTCATGTTAGAGTTGCTCAATGAAAAAGTTGATGAAATATTTTTTTTAAGTTTCAAGGGAAATCCCCGATCGGAATATCCAAACATTAAATTTAAAGAAATAGGTTTATCTTTTGATAGAAGCAATTCTTTTGACAAAATTTTAAAATCTTTCATGTGGGTGATTTTAGCCCCTATAGCTTCATTGAAACTGGCTCAAAGAAATAAATTCAGTTTTATTTATTGCGACGATTCCTTTCCCTTTTATCCTTCCATAATAAAATTCCTGATGAAAAAAAAGTGTAAGGTCATCATGCGACTTGGAGATTTGCAAACAGGATATTTTCTAGCGGACCAGGGAATAATAAAAAATATTTTGTTCCAATTTTTTCATTCTATTGAAATCATGACCTGGAAATATATTGACCGAATAGTTGCCATCAGCAATCCATTTAAAGCCTACGTAGGTACCAAAGGCGTTGACCTTAAAAAGGTCTCAGTGGTTAAAGAAAGCATTAATCTTGACTTTTTTTTCCCTGAAGAATCTAAATTATGCGAAGAATATAAAATTGATAGAGACGCTACTATTGTAATGTTTCATGGGGCTATCGAAAAAAGCAAAGGGGTCGAAGTTTTAGTCATGGCCGCAGAAAAACTATTAGCAACTCATTCAAATCTTTATTTTTTTATCGTTGGAAATGGTACCGCCTTCAGCACTATTAAGGCAAAAGTGGAGCAAGGAACTTTTAAAGACCGGATTATATTAACGGGATGGGTGGACTTCAAAAAAATTCCTTATTTTATAAATGGCGCCGATATCGGAATTGCTTTACGCAATGACAACAGGGCCAACCATTTCGTTGTAACGACCGCTTTAATGCAATACTGGGCGTGCGAAAAGCCTGTGCTGGCACCTAAATTAGACTCAATCAAAGAAATAGTTATCGAGGGTGAAAATGGAATTTTGTTTGATGGAGGCAATTCAAATGATCTCGCCGCAAAAATTGAATGCATGCTGAAAATGAAAAACAAGTGGGCCTCTATGGGCGAGAATGGGAGAAAAGTAGTACAGTTGGATTTTGAAAAAACAAAAATTGCCAAAGAAATGGTCGAGGAATTGACACAATATTCAAAACCATGATGATGATTTTGTTTTCAGAGGGATAGTGGTTCAAGGTCTTCCTCATTTCTACCAAAGGTTGTCATGGTTTCGATTATCATTGTTAACTTTAATGGTTTTTCTTATGCGGATCGTTGCGTAGACAGTGTTCTACGGTGTGCCTTCGATTCTTTTCAAGTCATTGTGGTCGATAATGGGTCGACCGATGGAAGTGCGGAAAAACTACAAAAAAAATATGGCAATGGGCTTAGATTGGTCTGCCTGGACAAAAATTACGGGCCATCAAGAGCAAGAAATGAGGGTGTTCGGGCCGCCCAAGGAGAATATTTAGGATTCCTTGACAATGACACCACAGTGGCTCCTGATTATATATCAGAGGCCATTAAAGTTTTTGAATCCGATCCCAAAATTGGAGCAGTTCAATGCAAGCTCCTCCTAATGGACCATCCCGACCAAATTGATTACGTCGGGGAATATTTAGGTACCAACGGATTTTTGGTTCAGGTGGCTCCGGCAAAAACCCTTGACAAAGGGCAATTTGACATACAGTATCCGATTTTAGCGGCGAAGTCGGCGGGAATGTTTATCAGGAAGGATGCGTTTAACGCGGCAGGCGGGTTCGACGAGGATTACTTCATCTATGTTGAGGAAACCGATCTTGGTTGGAGAACCTGGCTCGCTGGATATGAAGTGGTTTTCGCCCCAAAATCAGTAGTTCTTCATAAGTTTGGGACAAGTACCGTTATCCTTGGAAAGGCAAAAAATGATTACAATGCTAAGTATCACGGCTCGAAAAATTATATCCTCACCCTGATAAAAAATTTTGGTTTCCCTGATCTTATTAAAATCCTGCCGATTCATATATTTTTATGGTTCGGCCTCGCGTGGTTTAGTTTAATAAAAGGAAAATGGAAAAGTTTTTACTGGATTCATAAGGGGATATTCTGGAATTTTTTCCACCTTCCAAAAACATGGATCAAGCGAAAGAAAATTCAGCACTCAAGAGTCATTGATGATAAGTCGTTATTTAAAATACTGATGAAAAGTAAAAAGTTTTCGTACTACTTTAACAAGGCACTTTCTCGACATAAAATTGGCAACGCTGAAGGTTTTGTCAACTCCTAAAAATTGAACATAATGAAATACTTGATTACAGGCGGGGCCGGGTTTACCGGAATTAACTTTGCAGATATCCTTCTTTCGCGGGGGGACAATGTCATTGTATTTGATAATTTTTCAAGGGCAGGAACCCTCGAGAATATCCAATGGCTGTTAGAAAAACACCCTAAAGTCCGGATTTTGCAGGGAGATATCCGTATTGACCAACAAAAACTTTTTGAAGCCGTGTCCGAAGTAGATGTCGTTTACCATTTAGCCGCACAGGTTGCTGTGACGACCTCGGTTATTGATCCAAAATCAGATTTTGAAATCAATGCATTAGGCACTTTCAACCTTCTTGAAAGCGTTAGAAAATCGAAGAACCAACCCGCTTTTATCTATGCCTCCACAAACAAAGTTTATGGTGGTATGGAAGAGGTGGCAATTATCGAAAAGGACGGGCGGTACCAGTACCGTGACCTTCCAGATGGAATCGATGAATCCATGCCCTTGAATTTTCATTCTCCCTATGGCTGCAGCAAGGGAGCCGGGGATCAATACACCAGAGATTATGCCCGTATCTATGGTCTTCGCACCGCTGTCATGCGCCAATCCTGCATCTATGGAAAACACCAGCTTGGTGTTGAGGATCAGGGATGGGTTGCGTGGTTCACCATCGCGGCTGTTCTCGGAAGGAAAATAACCATATATGGCGACGGCAAACAAGTGCGCGATGTTCTTTACGTGGAAGATTTATTCAAAGTCTGGGATTTAACGACAAAACAACTTCAACCCGGTGAAGGTAAGACCTTCAATATTGGTGGCGGCTCAACGTTTCAATTATCCCTTTTGGAACTGATTGACCATCTGCAAAACTTGATGGGAAAAAAAGTTGACCACACTTTTGCGGATTGGAGGCCAGGTGATCAACGCATTTATGTTTCCAATCCTTCCAAGGCTCAACAAGAATTGGGTTGGAAAGCTGAAGTGTGTCCTGAAAAAGGCGTACAGATTCTTTACGAATGGGTAAACAATAATAAAGATATCTTTAAATACATTTAATATGGGACAAGGCGAGGAATGAATTCCCCGATTATTTCAGTCATGATTCCAACAAAGAATCGTGAGTTATCTCTTAATAAAGCACTCGACAGTCTGGTTTTACAATCCTTCAGAGACTTTGAATTGGTCGTGGTGGATGGAGGGTCAATCGATAACACCAAGGAACTTGTTTTTTCCTATCAAAAACATTTTCCAATTCAGTGGGCAGAAAAAGAAGGTGGGCTGATTCCCCAAATGAATGTTGCTTATCAAATGGCCCAGGGGAAATATGCCGTTCGCACTGACGATGACGTGATATTTAGCAAAGATTGGCTAAAAGGGATTGTTGAGACCTTTGAAAGCGACGAAAATATTGGTGGCGTGACCGGCCCCACTGTCATTCCAAAAGAACATGCCGAAAGCAGGGATCTATTTTATTTTGAGAAAAAATTCCGCGAAGGAAGCTTTTTTTGGAAAATCCTTGGTAAACTCTACTACGGCTATTTTTTGGAAGGAACGCCATACCGCGTGAGCCATTGGTGCAAATCGGGCACATTCACCCTTGGCACCAATTTCGAAACCGCACTGAACGAACCGAGTCAGGAAGTAAATAACCTTGAGGCCTGCAACTGGGCTGTGCGGCGCGACCTTCTTGTCCGTGTCGGCGGTTTCGATCCTATTTACTCCGGCATTGGAGAATACCATGAGCCCGATGCCGCTTGTAAAATTCAAAACCTGGGATACAAACTGGTCTTCAGCCCTAAGGCGCACTTGTTTCATTGCCCATCAGTAGAAGGTTTTTACAAGGACCGGCCAGATAGTTTCCCGCGTATCATCAACTTCATCACATTTTACTTCAGGCACATTCAACCAAATACACTGGACAAATTCGTTCGTTTTTTTATGTACCTCGGTTTTCAAAATGCGTTTTTCGTTTTTCAAGCAATCGGCAAAAAGCAGATGGGTCTGCTTGGCGCAGTTCCGGGGACTGTTGTCGGTCTATTTAACGTTTTAACTGGTTTGCGAAGGTGAATAAGCCATGACTCTAATCTTGAATAGTTGATACCAAGTTAGAAAAAAATATAAAACTTATTAGACATTATCCAATGAAAAAAAACTTAGGCACTTCACCTAAGAGTTTTGGTACTTTCTTTCGTAAATATTGGTATAGTAAATTCTTATCTTGTGCATTATCTAAATGCCAAATTAAATTCCACCCATAATAAGGAGGCCAGTAGCGTGACAGTCTTACTAATTCAACCTCCCAATTCCTATGAAAATGAAGCATGGAAATACGATAATATTCCTGATTGCCCTCCGTTAGGTTTGCTATTGTTAGGAGCAGAGCTGGAGGAAAAAGGCATTGATTTTGATATATGTGATGGCGTAGACGGTACATTTCCTCTTGAGGAAATTAAGAAAAAACTTTCACCAGAAGTGGGTGTTATCGGAATAACATCGATGACCGCCAACATTAGAGGGGCGGTCCAGGTGGCTGAGTTTATCCGCAAGCATTCAAATGCCAGGATAATATTAGGTGGATCACACGTAAGCGCAGACCCCGAGATAATTGATCGCTATGAATGTTTTGACTATGGAATCATGCGTGAGGGCGATGTCACCTTTCCAAAACTAATTCGATCTATTGAAAACGGTACCGATAAAACCGATTATCCATCACCCATTATTGAAGGTGAAATTCCTGAAGATCTGAATAAATTACCTCTTCCAAAATGGGATGCGATCGATTGGTCATATTATAAGAATAATCGTGGTTTTTGGACCAATGCTGTGTTCGCCTCCCGAGGTTGCCCTTATGTATGCTCTTTTTGCTCCATTCCAGCCATTGCCAAGACCGTTCGCTATAATAGTCCAGAAAGGGTTGTGGAGGAAATGGAGTTTCTCCTAAAAATTAATGGAATTAAATATTTCACCTTTGTAGACGACCTCTTCACTTTAAATAAAAAGTGGGTGATTGAGGTTTGTAAGGCAATCATTGACTCAGGGTTAAATAAAAAGATCGCCTGGAACGCACAGGCTCGAATTAATACGGTTAATGATGAAGTACTTGGTTGGATGAAGCGGGCTGGATGTTACAATCTTGTTTTTGGTGTAGAAAGTGGAAGTGAACGAATTCGCGAACAAGTCATCGGCAAGCGACTAAAAAACCAAGCTGTGATAGATGTAACCCGCCTTTGTAAGTCTCATGATATTGAAGCAGATTGGTATCTCATGCTGGGCTTTCATAGTGAAACCCGCGCTGACATGGAAGATACCATTAACCTCCCGTTAAAAGCTGAACCAAATATAATCGGCATTCATATTACCACACCATTACCAGGAGCACCCTTATGGGATCAGGTTATTAGTGATAAACAGCTTCCTCCAGATACTATTGACAGATATATAAGGGGGGAGCTTGGGCCTTATTTTAAGGGTTGCTGGCCATATTATATACCAGAAGGATTCACATTGCAGGAGCTGGTCAAAATAAGGGATGAAGGTTACAAACGATTCTATCGACGAGTTAAATATATTCTTTACAGGTTAAAACGTGATTATCGTTCATGGGAAAAACTCAAGCAGGATGCACGACATCTTATTTCATTACTTCGATTCGGGGCTTCCGATGACGATAAAACTGTACTCAATGATTGGCATTCAGTCCATACTGTTGGCGGATGGTATGATAAATCCAAAGCAGAAACAGAAAAGGTGGAATCTAATTACTCTGCAGTGAGCCAGCAACGTGAGGAAGCTCTTCACGAGCTGGCAATTTATGATCCGGACGATGCAGTAGTACTAGCCTCAGAGGAAAGCACAACGTCTCACCCCTAAACCCTCCTGGTTATTAAGGTAAAACTGCATGGTCAAAATAATAAGTGACTTCATTTATAGGATTAGGAATCACGGAAAAATTTTTCTGCGTTACCTGACCTTTAAGAAATTAATTAACTTTTTAAAGGTCGAATACGCATATAAGCATAAAAAACAGATCGTTAATGGTTTCCCCTATACTCTTTCGGTTATTCTTAACAATGCCTGCCAATTAAGTTGTCCTCTATGCCCTATTTCTGATGACTCAAGCCCTAGGCCTGACGGTAACTTGCAGTTTGAGGATTATAAACGATTTATCGATGAGCTAAAAGATTACGCCTTCGAAGTTGGGTTTAATCCTCTGGCAGAGCCATTTACTCATAAAAATATATTTAAATTAATCGAGTACGCACATGATTCTCGCATAGGAACCCGCATACACACCAATATCTTAGCAATAGATTCCGAAGAATTGGCCACTAAAGTAGTTACCAGTGGGTTGGATTATTTATCCGTTTCTATTGACGGGACTTCTCAAGAGGCTTATGAAAAATACCGTATTGGCGGGGATTACCAAAAAGCATTGGATAACTTAAAGCGACTGCTGATAGTTAAGAAAAAGTTAAATAGTCAAACACCTTCTATTCGCTGGCAGTTTATTGTAAATAAATACAACGAACACCAAATTGAAGAGGCAAGTCAAATTGCCAAGGATATTGGTGTCGAAATTTACTTTCAAGTCCTCACTCCTGGACTTGGAATTACCGAAAAATATTCAGCGGATCAGATTGAAGATTTCTATAACGACTGGAAACCAAAAAATTCCAAGTATGTGTATGATCCCACCAACGCATGCTATGATTATGCCTGTTTTTGGCTTTGGAGGGGCACAATTCTCTCCTACCAAAGCACCATTGCCCCTTGCTGTATTGCTAATGATCCAAAAACTGACTTTGGTGATTTCGGCGATATAACGTTCAAGGAAATTTGGAATAATAAATATTATGTTTCAGCAAGAGCAAACTTTTCTTCTACCCCAGTGGAAGTCTCATTTAAAACGGTCTGTGACACTTGCAACGTTTTCGAAAAACCTCATAATTAAGCTGTTTTAGTTTTAAATGGATAAATTCAAAGCAAACCTTCATTACGGGAATATATTTAAGGACGACCCCTATGTGCGGAAACGCTATGAACAATATTGCCATTATATTCTTCCAAAAATAAATGAAGGAACAAAAATCCTAGATGTCGGCGGCTATATGGGAGATATGTTTTTACTGCTCAAACAAAACCACGACAAACAATTTACTTACCATCTGGTGGACTTCGACGACAAAGCTTTGGAAACTTCCCGGGAACGTGGGGCTCAGACTTACAAAGTACATTTGGACACAGAATCTATCGATAAACACTTTCCCGGTGAACAGTTCGATATCATTTTATGTGGCGAAGTCCTTGAACATACTCTTGACCCCCACAGACACATTCAAAAGATAAAAGAATTATTAAAGGACGATGGAACCTGCGTTATCTCCTTACCGAATGAGAACAGTATCTTTCACCGACTCATGAGCGTTATAGGAAGCGGAGTGGATCAGTGCGCCTTCGAATTATACAAACACCTTCATCTGCCAACAATTTCTCAAAGTAAAGATTTTGTCTCTGAATACTTCAAGGTCAAAGATATCACATACTATATTAACCCTTCTATGAAGGCATCGAGGGCCAACTGGCTAGGGAACCTATTGACCCTCTTTCCTGACACGTTTTGGTATTTTCTAGCTAACACAATGCCGGGATTGTTTGCTCGTGGCGTTGTTTTCAAATTGAGCAAGTCCGCGGGTTGATTGTCAACAGGATATCAAAGCCATAACCCGATGCATCCCGGTTAGGCTTGAAAAAATAATACAGTTATATTTCTTAAAAATTATTTTGCCTTCATTGTCATGAGGGATAGGGAAGTTTGAAAAGTTCACCCACAACCTTAAATTGACCAGCAGGGAACAAATTACTTGAGGTAACATGGTAGGTTTATGCACGTAAAATCAGTAACTTTGGAACAACTTAAGAAAAGGTATTCGCACCCTTCTATTTATTTTTTCCGCGCTATTGAACTCAATGCTATCAGGGAAGCATGCCCTGATATAGAATTTAAAAATCCAGCGTTGGATTTAGGTTGCGGCGATGGTTTTATCGCTTCTACACTTTTTGATGAAAGGTTTGATTTCGGCCTGGATAATGGGGAGGCAAAAGATGTCGAAACAGCAATTCATGCCAAACGGTATGGTAATGTTCTTATTGAAAGTGCTGAAAAAATCTCCTTGCCAGATGAAAACCTAGAGTTTACGTTCAGCAACTGCGTGCTGGAACATATTCCTCCAATCGACCCTGTATTTTCAGAAGTGGGTCGAGTTCTAAAAAAAGGAGGGAAGTTTCTTTTTACTGTCCCAAGCCCCAATTATGGGGACTATCTGTATCTTACAAATATTTTAAAATCAGTCGGCATGAGGTTTTTATCACAAAGCTACGCAAATAAGCGAAATCAATTGCTCAACCATTATCATTGCTATGACCACGAGGAATGGCGAGTCCGGCTTAAGAGATATGGAATGAAAATGATTTTATATCGTTACTACTTGTCGAAGAAAGCATTAATGTTATGGGATAAGATGGCCCTTCAATGCTTTTTGGGCAGGTCAATTAATGGAAATTTTGAAAATTTTGTAGGTCGACGATACGCAAGGTTGATCGAATGTCTTGTTTCAAATGACAGGGTTTCGGACGACCAAGGAGCGTGCGTCTTAATCTATGCAGAAAAGATGTAGGTCTAATGTGCTCTAATATTTTTTTTTACTAACAAGAAATCTGAAATCATGCGAACGATTTAAATTCATAGCAAATCTTTGACACTTTTATAAAGTATGACCGGTTTATTTAGCATTTCTTCAAAATATCTCAAACTGATCATTAGTGGACAATTATATTTTATATATTCCATTTTATCCAAGAAGGAAATAACGCCCTTACAAAAGCAATTGTTTTTACCATTTGCAGATGCAAAGACGAAAAGGGGAAATAATGAACGTACTACTTTGCAATCCAAAAGAAAAAAGCATGTTTGGTGATGATATCGATCTGCCTGATGGCATTGGAGGCTCATCAGGGCATCCAAATATGGGCTTGGCTGCTCTTTCATCCTATTTGAAACAAAAGGGATTCCAGGTTCAATGCTACGACCATCAAATTGAAAACAGCCTGTTAAAATTAAATGAAATCATAAAGAATTTTAAACCGGATTTAATCGGCCTTACTTCTTTCAGTTATTCATACATCCATGCAATTGATTTAGTTGATGCTATAAAATCTTTTACCGATGTTCCAGTGGTGATTGGTGGACCTCATGTCTCGGCAACCAAGGGTGAAGTTTTTGAAAACTCCAAAGTTGATTTTGCTATTAAAGGGGAGGGGGAACACACTTTCGAGGAATTTCTGAATGAGATTCAAAAACCCGAGCCAAATTTTGCTGGGATTCAAGGATTGTTTTGGCGCAATAATAATGGTGAGATCGTTGAAAATTGTAGTCGACCCTTTATATATGATCTCGATCCATTTCCCTATCCAGACTTTGATGCTTTCCCTATGGAAAAGTACGCTTGCTATCAGTCGCGATCCTTGCCCATAATCAGCTCTAGAGGATGCCCTTACGCTTGTACATTTTGCTCTGTAATTTTAACTCAAGGTCGTAATTTTAGAAAAAGATCGCCTGAGGACTTTGTGGATGAAATGGAATATTGGCATAAAAGGGGTTGGGAAAGATTTGAAATTGATGATGACTGTTATTCGTGCGATATGAAGAGAGCTATTAAAATATCTGAAGAGATAATAAAGCGTGGGCTAAAAATCAAATATGATATTTATAACGGAATCAGAGTCGATCGGGTTTCACCGGAGTTGCTACAATCATTAAGAGACTCAGGGTGTTCACTGGTTTCTTTTGGCTTAGAGTCAGCAAATCTTAAAATATTAAGGAATATTAAAAAGAGTATTAAAAGTCTTGATCAGGTAACAGATGCCGTTAAATGGGCAAAAGATGCCGGGTTAAAAACATCAGTAAATTTTATTATAGGCCACCAGGGTGAGACAATGGAAACGGCAAGAGAGTCGTTAGAGTTCGCCAGGAGCTTGGAAGCTGATTTTGTGAATTTCTATAACCTGGTTCCTTACCCGGGAACAGAAACATATGAATGGGTTAAAAAGAACGCCCGGATGTTGGTTCCCGAAGAAGATTATTTGCGCCATATATCCTACCGTGATAATGAGCCCATTTTTGAAACGGATGAATTTACTGCCAGTGAAAGAAGGCAAGTTATTAAAGAAGGATTTCAACTCTATGAACAAAAAGTTCTAAAGTTTAGGTTGGGTAAGGTACTGGGGTATCTGGCATATTTTCCTCTCCGGATCGCACCTCTGGGGAAATGGTTGAAAAAGGCAATGAATCAGCAAGGTATTGTTCGCAGATCATTTATTTTGCTTTCCCAGAAATCCAGGAGTTAAACTGGATTGAATATTTTTTAAGCCTTTTGAATACAGCTATTTTGCCTTTTTTGGATTTTTTTACTCAACTATATATTTTTATGAGCTGAAATTTGAAATAACCTCTACTCAATGTAGCGGCTGAGAAATTTCCCAATTTCATCCTTCTTTTAATTATTTAATAACCCTCCTCCCTCAAACGCCGAAGAACCTATTTTGATTTGATGTTAGGACGCTTTTATCGACTAGCTAACCCTTTTAGTGTTTTTGTTTCCTTAATTTCTAGGGGAACATCAAGCTTCTTTGCAATCTCATCATTATACCTTTCGCTCCAAGACTTTGAAAGTTTCATTCCCATTTCCCAAAGGCAACTGAGATGAACTTAATTGCCAGATTCATTTTATTTCTAGTTGTCTTTTTATTAGCAAATAGATACTGGTTCTTCGAGCAGGACATTTTAATCGGACATAACTGGGATTTTACTTTTCCCGGAACCGATTTTTTAGCCAGCCGAGTAGGGGATTTGAGCAATTACGCATGGCATGGTTTCTATGGCAAAACAGGATTATTACAGTCTCATTTATTGCAAAACAATTTTTTCTCCTTTTTGAATTCTATCCTGGGTGTGTCCTGGGCAATCAAGACCCTGTATTTTTTGGCAGTATTTGCCGCTTTTGAAAATTTTCAGCTACTTTTAGGATGGTTGACAAAAAAACGCACCATTACCACTGTGCTTGCAGCTTTAACCTATGCTTTATCTCCCTATTTTTTCAGCACCGTGATTGCAGGTAGTTGGTATGGCTGGTTATCGTATGCATTTGCTCCCCTGTATTTTTATTCGTTTATTAGAAGCGTTTTAGAAAAAGACAAGAAAAACATTTTACTTCTGGTTTTTTCATCAATCTTCCTTCTTGGTTTCTTACAGTATTTTACCATCATCAACATGATGGTTATCTTCTACCTCGGTTATTGCGTATTCCAGAAAAAAATCCCGTTACGGCTCTTAACTCTGCGATATGCGAGTTTGACGTTGCTTCTCCTCCTGCTTAACTCCTACTGGTTGACACCGTTTGCTTTTAATTTTCTTGATTTCACCAGCGAAGTTATCGGCAATGAATCTTTAGTCGGAGAATTTCAGGCTGCCCGGAATTCCCGTCAATCAGTTCTCAATATTTTTGCTCTGACGGGTTTTTTGGATAGGAACCTTTATTATTATTCTCTGACTCTTCCTTCAAAAATAGCCTTCTTTACCTCAATTTCATGTCTTTGGGCAATTATTATATTCCCATTTTTTAAAACAAAAAATCACCTGTTTAAGAAACTCCTCTTTTTTCTAGTCATTTACGTCTCTTTCATTTTGTTGGTCAAAGGCGGCAACCCTCCTTTCGGAGAATTGACCATGTGGATATACAATCATTTTGTAATTATGAAAATGTTTAGGAGCCCGCAAAATCTTTTCATGGCCATCGCCTTTCTTTTTCCAGTTCTCTTGGGGTTGGCGGGCTCGATTGTTTTTGAAGACCCAACTCCTCGAAATACATTTTGGTTAGGCTTGATGACTGCTGGGCTGATGATCGGTTGGTTTCAATACGGTGATATTGGGCATAAAATATTGTATGAGAAAAAACGCGATCATATAGATTTTTATAAATTGGACCCCGAAATGGCCCAGATTTATAAAAATAATGAGAAAAGGCAGTTGGTTCATAGTGAATTTTTCATTCCCAATGCTTTTTCACCTTTTTATAAAGAGACCGCCTATCAAAATCAAGGACAGGGTGCGGTACCTGAACTGATGCATATAAAAAATCCATCTGTTTTTATTGAAAATTTAGAAAATAAAACTTTAATTGATTTTCAGAATAAAATCCCGAAAGATTTTGTCGCACTGAATAATATCCGGTACATCACTTACAGGACGGACTTCAAACACAATTTTTGGAAACCGCCTCCGGGTTATTATCAAAATGTAAAATATAATTTGGGTGAACACCTAGAAAAGACTTTTGAAGGAAAACTACATGAAACCTATATAGTCAATGATGAAATTTTCTTACCCATATTTTACAATTGTCACAAGGTCACAATATTTCGGGAGGACAGTTCTGACCGGTCATTAGACGGGAATATTCATCCTTGCACCCTTCAAAATATAGAAAAGAGCACCGTTGCTTTAATAGCAAGCAAAAGCAACTTAGATAAACCACCATTAATTGAGTTTAAAAAAATCTCTCCAACCAAGTATCGAGTTATATTGAAAAATGTAGAAGGCGAAAATGTGAGCTTATTACGATTTGCGCAAAAGTATGACCGCAATTGGAAAATTTATCCAAGCAAGAATATGAGTGCTTTAGACAAAAATTGTTTTGAGCCTGTGACTGAGAAGAGATACCCTATTACAGAAGTTGATTTTACAGACCAGGCTACTCTCTCGGAATTAAATAACTTTCAATCCAATTACTGCTTGGGTGGGATTAAGGCAACCGGTCAGATAGAGTTTGTATCAAAAAATTTTAAAAACAGTATTCAGAACAACAACTCCCCTGATGGCGGATTATTTGAGACTTTTTTTAATGATCCATTGCCAGAAATTTTCCATACCCCTACTCTCTCCGCCCCAAATAAATTCAATGGTTGGCTGATAGATATCCCTCATATAAGGTCGAACTTCCCCGACGCGATGACGAAAAATAAAAATGGTACCTTTGATGTAGAGTTAGTGATTGAGTTTAGCCTACAACGTATGTTTCTTATAGGATCGTTCATTAGTGGATTCGGAATAATATCTTTATTTTTTTGGTTTTTTGCGCTAAAGAGGAAGAATTAACAGGGATGTTAAGCTTTAATTAAAAAGGATTTAATTCTAACCTGGAGTGCTTTGTTTTTGACCAAACCCACCTCTCTAGCCAATAACATTAACCTTGCAAGAGGATTGTTTGTATTATTTGGGTGTGTTCTTGCAGGGCTATCAGTCACTAAGTATTATTCTCTACATTCTTCAGGATTCGACCTCGGACTATTTATTTGGAACATATCTAATGTAATTCATGAGAAGGGTCGGCTGTTTTTTGGCCACTCCCAGCCTCTCATGATTGTCTACTCATCTATTTATAATATCTTACCAGATACACTGGGCCCACCAGCCCTGTTAACATTGCAGGCATTTACCTTAGCTCTACCCATTCTTTGGATTTGGCCGACATTTGGCGCCTTACCAACCTTTGCTTATATTTTGAATTTTGGAGTTTGGTACAACGCTTTATTTGATTTCCATTTTGATCATTTAGCTATCCCAATTTTGTTCGTGTTTTTTTTGTCTACCGAACGTGACCGGCACTATAAAGCTGTTTTTGCCGGACTATTTCTGCTTTTGATTAAGGAGCCGTTTGCATTGCAGACCGCGGCATGTGGACTGTATTTGCTTTTTATAAAAAGATGGGTCGGTTCGGGTATTTTTTTATTGGTAACGGGCCTCGTCTACTTCTTTTTCTCCGTTAAATTCCTCATCCCCTATCCTAACCTGGGAGAACCTGGAGGGTTCAGTTCCTCTGCGTTTTCCTGGCTGGGAAGCAACATTATTGAAATGATCCTTTTCATTCTGTCTCACCCACTACAAATTTTATCGGAAATAATACTCAACCCAGGAAAAAGGTATTACCTTTTCGTGGTTTTTGGAGCAATCGCCTTTGTGGGTCTTTTACGGCCAGCTCCTTTAATTGTTGCCCTACCCATTATGAGTATTGCTTTGCTTTCAAAAACAGATAATTTTTCCGGTGTGACCTTTCATTATACAGCCGGCCTGATCGCGCCCTTAATTCTCTCTTTTTCCAAAGGACTACCTGTTGCCCAAAGCATTTGGGACAAATTTAAATTTCCCCGAAACTTGCTCCCCATTCTTATTATGGGGGGTATCCTATTTGTTCACATAAGGCATTCACCTTCTCCCATTTCCCGCATTTTTTGGGATAAAGAATCTTGGCATTATAGCTATAAAACTTATATGCCCACGAAAAGGGACGAAATGATCCGGGACGCCATTGAACTATATCTTCCTATAAATAAAGAGGTTGTTGTAACAGCCCAAAATACTGTTAATTTGGGAAAAGTAGCGCACCGCCATAATTATTTAATTTTCCCATTGGGCGTGTTGAAAGCTACGGAATTACCTGATTGGTCCAAATTAGGTTTTAGACATTTTTGGGATTTTGTTCAAGACGCTTCGGAACATTTTGCTCCAAGGGTGAATGTCCTCGCTGAGTATGTAATTCTGGATCTTAAACGACCTTGGTTTTTAATGGATCAAGGCTGTATCTGGTCTGATGGAAAATGTAAAAATAATCAAGAATTTGAAAAAAAGTTTCTCGATCTTGTGGAGCAATCTAGAAAATTATTTAGCACCGTGTTTGAGGAAGATGCGTTTATAATTCTTAAACGGAGATAAAGCGGCCGCATTCCAATCGGTGAGATAAATTCTATCCATTATCAGCAAATATAAAAATAGTTAAACAACTGAATAAATGAATAATAATTGCCAAGAAAACCCAACTCAACCAACTGATAACCCGGAGTATTCAGTTGTCATTCCGGTTTATAATGAAGAACAAGTATTGCCTCTTTTCACTTCCAACCTCATATCTGCTATGGACGGTCTCAGAAAGGGTTATGAGTTAGTATTTGTAGATGATGGAAGTACTGACAAAACCTGGCAAATATTGAATGAATTATCAAAATCTAATCCCAATATAATTGCCTATCGATTGAGCCGCAATTTTGGCCATCAAAAGGCGATATATGCCGGATTGCAACATGCCAAGGGTCGAACCGTGGGGATCATTGATGGGGACGGGCAGGACCCGGTCGAAGTATTGGTGGATATGTTTAATTGTATAGAACCGAATTATGATGTTATTTTTGGAGTCCGTAAAAAACGTAAAGAAGGACCTTTCAAACGATTTTGCTATTTTTTATTTTACAGATTCCTAAATCGAATAACTAAAATTGATATCCCTCTGGATAGCGGAGACTTCTCGGTTATGGACCGTGAAGTGGTCCAATTTATTATAAATGTAAATGATCCCAATCCCTTCATCCGAGGTTTAAGAAGCTGGTACGGGGGCAAGCAAAAAGCTTATGAATATGAGCGCGACGCTCGCCAGGGGGGGGAATCCAAGTATTCCTTTCTTCAACTTCTCGATTTGGCCATTAATGGAGTCACATCATGTTCTAAATGGCCATTGCGTTTTGCCGTTTATCTGGGGGGAGGAGTTTCATTAGCCACTCTCTTGTATTCAATGATTACAGTTCTGCTAAAAATATTCTTTGATTATCCAAGTGATAATTTCAGTATAGGATGGACTTCCCTGATCGCAATAATAGGATTGGTTGGAGGAATGAATATATTTCTAATTGGTGTTATTGGCGAGTATCTTTCTCACGTTTTTGATGCGACAATGAAACATCCGACATTTATTATCAAAGAATCAACAGTTTCGAAAAATAATAAATTGGATAAGTAAGGAAAAGCGTTTACAGGTTTAGACTCAGTGGAATGAAAGAGTCATGGTTTCTCGGTTAAGATAAGTTGTCGAATCTTAATCATTAAAGGAGAAACCAATGACTCAATCTCAATACGTTATCAGA
>JAJDAZ010000026.1 GCA_029261595.1 Nitrospinaceae bacterium
ACAAACACCGGACGAGGTTTACAATAAGACGAAAATTTATCAGGGGCATGCCCCTGATAACAGAAAGCACGCGGCATAATATCAATCAATCTGTAGCTTAACTTCGCCGAAAAACTGTCCAACAAAACAGGACCACTTCTAGCATTGTTGTCAAATCAATATACTTGCATTGCTAAATAACTGACGACGATATACCGCATCGGTTTACCTGCGGTAATCAATAGTACGAACCATAATAAACGAATGCGCAAAATGCCAGCTATGACAGTTAAGGGATCACCAATTACAGGCACCCAGGCGAAACATAAAGAGAACAATCCGTATTTTACAAAACGCTGTTCTGCTCGGACAAACTCCTCCTCAATAAAGTGGTTAAAACCACAGAGCATAAAGTTAAAATGGTCGCCGCTTAAAACGCCGCAACAAAAAGGCCGAAATAGCCCAGTTCAGCAAAATAGTCCATGCTTGTTTAAAGCGGTTCGCAGGAATTATTTTTAACTGGTCCAACCTTTGCGCTCGGCCAGCTTTGAATACCAGATCAAAAACGCCGTCACCACCAGTTGCATCAGAACACCAATCCAAATCTCGAAGGAACTGAATCCGGCCACGCCAAAAATATGCATCATTGTCACGATCACGCCAAGTAGAGACGCGATCAACACATAGAACGCCGCCGACTTTCTGAGCAGAAGTAAAAGACAGCCAATCGAGCCGCCGAATACGGCGATTGCAAAACCTGCGGTGGCCCATGCGGGCCGACTTTCGATTATCGGTCGATACTGTTCGGGAAATGAGGCTAGCGAATCTGCATCCATCTGTGCGAAGTAATTGATGACGCCCATAAGATTAAAGACAAGTGTGACAACGCCGATTACCCAGAAACTCCAGTGAATACCATTAACGGTTTTATTGTTCATCACATCCCCTATTACTTGTTAATCATTTGAACGTCGCTTCGGATCGATTCCAGCCATTGAATAACTGACACTGTCTGCCAGATTAAGTCGTAACACCTACAGATATCCGTAATTAAGGGACTTCCACGAGGTCCGGCTTCCATAGCATCGGGGCATAAATCATAATATAAAGCACAAAACAAAGTATCCAAAGGGTTGAGGAACCTATAATCCACTCAATGCTATAGTCCGGCGCAATCATCAGACCAAATACTCGCATAAAAGCGGCACACTGCATCAGGAGAAAACTTAATATTGTCAGGTTCGTTGCGATCTTGTTGCGTCCGGTATGGCCCAGTGTCACACGGCACATCATCCCGAGCGTCATAGAGCCAATAGCCCCCGCTGTAAAGGCATGAAGCGCAATAGAAAAAGGAAGAAAGCCCAGCGCGGAGACACCCGTGAGAAACAACCCTAGAATGACCCAGCCATAACCGACATGGAGTATCCAGACCATAGGGTCATCCAATATTCTGCGGGTATGATAACGCCTGAGACGCAGTGCATGAATGATAGTGGATAAAAAGGCAGTCCCGGCAAGAATAGCTTCTTCCTGTTTAGCAAACACCAGCGCCAGAATAATCAGCACCAGTGACAGGATAGCAAGAACATCCAGTTTGCCTTGCGGCGTCTCGTGGGCTTCTTCGCCTCTTTCTTCAAGAGCATCCACGGTAAAGGCCGGAATGATCCGTCCGCCAATCAGTGAGATCATAGTGATAATAATCATCACAGCAACATAAAGTAATGTCCGCTCTTTGGTTATAAGGAAGGCCATGTCACAAGCAAATAAAATGCTCAGCAATACCAGAAACACGAAGTTGCGCTTATCCCATGTTTTAAAAAGCGGAAGTGACAGGCTGAACGCGAGCGCTAAAATAAACGCCCCCTCAAAAACCAAAAAGGCAACCTTCGGAAAACCCAGATCAAAATTCATAACCACGCGCCCGGCCAGCCAGAGCAGGCACAGCCCTAGCAAATGCAATCCACTCACCGGTGTGCTATCTGTCCAGTTCGCCACAGCGGTGAGCAAAAATCCCGCAACAATTGCCATGGTGTAACCATAGATCATTTCATGCGCATGCCACGATACAGGATCAATCATGAATAAAGGCGGCGTGACAACCCCGGCATAAAATCCGCCCCATATCAGCAAACTAATCATGCTGTATAGCGCGCCTAAAAGGAAGCAGGGGCGAAACCCATATCCCAGAACGGGATGATCAAATATTCCTCTAGATGGTTCTGACATGCGGGGCCTCCTGCGGTTGGTAATAAACATCAAAACAAGCTACGATCACTCTAGCCAAGGCCATATAACTATGTGTCCACATATTCCGGCGGAAGTTCACTTTGCGTTTATCCATGGTCATTATTTCCAGTGCCTAATTGTCTAAGATACTCATCCACCAGCGCATGAACGATAGGGTCGAAATCGGCAATACAATACACGAATATCGCCTTTGGGTTGTTAACGGCTATGTCTGCATCCGGCCATAATGAACATCCGGCTGAGGGGAGTTTAACAGAAAGTGATCTCTTAGCTTTTTAACTCAATTTGTCCACTTTTTGAGGGAGGGAGACACTAGACAAAGGGATTCCGAATTTCCTCCCCATAAATTTAGTTGAGGGATTGTTGGATAAGGAAAAATGGTTGGTTTGATTTTTAAAACTGGATTGTGGTCAACAAGTCACAGGGTTTTAATAAGTCAATCCTCTAATATACAAGATTAACTGCCATATCTGCTTGTCTTCCAATTTTGTAAAGCCAGGCATTTGGGTCCCATGCGACCCATTCTTGATGATCCAGAACAATTGACCATCTGAAATTTTCTTCATCGATTGGTAACAGGTGAAATTCCTTGCATAAGGTTTTATACCCTGGAAGATTAGCCCAATACCATCACCCTCAATTCCATGACAAATTATACAGGGGATGGGTTTGGCGGTGGAATTGAACAGATGGTCTCCAGCCAGAATATTCTCCTCGGTTGGCTCTACCATATTTTTCATCTTGGAATACTCGGCTGGAGCAGGGATAGTATTCCGAGTTTGAGGGCAAGGACCAAGTTCAGGAACTTCGTCCTTGGAAGAACATGAATAAAAAGGAAACGAAAAAATAATCAACAGAACAAGCAATAAGGCCATTTTTGGAAATGATATATTCACCTTTATCCCACCCTATATAAGTATATTTTTTCACCTGCCTCTTTAAATCTGCATTTGGGAAAAGTTTACTATAAGCCACACAAAAACCAAAGCTAGGAAATATTTAATTGTATCCTCTGAAATGTGCTTGTTGATTAAATCAATTTTTAAGTTAGAGTTTTGACTTTTTGAAAGTTTTCCTCCTGTACTTGGACCCTCACATGCCCTATGGCATGGATCCTAAATGCCTCTCCCGGGGTTGCCCCCCAAAACGAACCCAATGTCAGGTCCGGGTCGATTTCAGCCGTTCATTAACGGATACTGTCTGCCCTTTTAAGTTATAACCACTACAGATAAACCTATTAAGGAACTTCCACCGTATCGAAGATTTTACTTAATATATCATCGGTGGTGAGGTTCTCCGCCTCGGCTTCATAGGTCAGGATGATCCGGTGTCTCAGGATATCCCGGCCAATGGATTTAATATCCTGCGGAACCACATACCCCCGGCCCTGCATGAAGGCATACGCCTTGGAAGCCCGGTTCAGAAAAATGGAAGCTCTGGGAGAGGCCCCGAACTGGATGGTTTTGGCATAGGCTTCCAGATTATGGGCGGCAGGGTCCCGCGTGGCGGCGACCAGGTTGATGATATAGTCCTGAAGATTCTCGTCGATGTATATCGAGTCGAACACATTTCTCGCCTCGAACAGGTCTTCTGGCTTGACCACCGGGTTGACGGGGCTGTGATTTTGGGAGGTGGACATTTTCTGCATGATGATTTTTTCTTCTTCCGGGGTGGGATAATCGATCATCACCTTGAACATGAATCGATCCACCTGCGCTTCGGGAAGCGGATAGGTTCCTTCCTGCTCGATGGGGTTCTGGGTGGCGATGATCATATAAGGCTCTTCCAGTTTGAACGTTTGACCGCCGATGGTGATCTGCCGCTCCTGCATGGACTCCAGCAGGGCGCTCTGAACCTTGGCAGGGGCCCGGTTGATTTCATCCGCCAGTATGATATTGGCAAACAACGGCCCCTTCTTGATGGTGAATTCACCTGTTTTCGGTTGATAGACCTGAGTCCCCAATAAGTCCGCAGGCAGTAAATCCGGCGTGAACTGGATGCGTTTGAATTCGGCGTGAATGGCTTGTGCAAGAGTTTTAACGGCTGTTGTTTTGGCGAGTCCGGGAACGCCTTCCACCAGGATGTGTTCGCCGGTCAAAAGGCCGAGGATCAGCCTTTCGGTCAAATATTTCTGGCCGACCAGAACCTTGCTCATTTCGTTGAGGAGCGGTGGAATGAAGGCGCCGACTTCTTTTACCTTGTTGGTTATTTCATCAATACTGTGATTATAGGACATGAGCTGAAATCAATGGTTTGTATTGGGGACGGGATAATACGGTCCCTAAGGAGGGGAAAACGTTCAACCTGTTGTTATTATAATTAATAATTGCCAAAATCATCAAAAAAATGTTTAAATTATTTTTATCCTTATGCGTTTAAAAATCAAACTACAGATAAGATGTTCGAAGCCGAAACAACTTTTTCCTGTTTCGATTGGAAAATGTAGAAGTTTAAGCTTTACAATATCGCAGACTTTCTTAGAATGCTTGGCTAAACCAATAACATTATAGCCCTTTAAAACCAATTTGATTCTGAGGGAATTGATAGCATGGCCGCAAAAACAGAAAAAGATATAGACAGCCTGATTGACCAGAGTTTGAGTGCGGATAAAAGTGAGCTGGATCTTCGTGAAAAAGAAATTGAAGATGAAGACCTGATTGCCGTCGTCCAGTCTGAGAAGGTTAAAGGGGTGACGGCCGCCTTTCTGGAGTTCAACGATATTGGCGATGCCGGGGTAAAAGCTCTCCTGGACTCAGAACATATGAAACACCTCACGGCTCTCAATCTGTTCAAAAACGAAGTGACCGATGAGGGGGTGAAAGCGATGGCGGCTTCAAAAACTCTCATCAATCTTTCTGAACTCATCATGAGCGATAACGAAGTGGGGCCGGAAGGGGCGCGGGCCATTGCGGAATCCAAAACCCTGGGCAATCTGGTTTCCCTGTGGCTCGGTGAAAAACTGGGGGATGATGGGGCGATCGCGCTTGCGACTTCCACAACGTTGACCAAGCTGAACCAGCTGTCACTTTACCGAAATAATATAGGCAATGAAGGGGCCATCGCCATCGCTAATTCCAAAAACCTTTCCCAGTTGAACGAACTCAACCTGAACTGGAATTATGTGGAAGCGGAGGGTGTGGAAGCGCTGGCCCAATCTGAAACGCTGAAAAACCTGACACAATTGACGCTGACTTACAATCCCGTCGGCGCAAGGGGTGGCATTGCCATCGCCAATTCCCCTTATTTGAAAAACCTGACCCTGCTGGATCTCTATGAGGCGGAAATTGGGGACGAAGGGGGCCGGGCCATTGCGGAATCGAAAAACCTGGGAAATCTAGAAACCCTGATATTGATACGAAATGACATCGATCCCGAAGTTGAGGATCTGATCCGGAATTCCAAAAATTTGGAAAAGCTCAATAGTGTGCTGTTTCGCCCTATCAAGGAAGAAGCCTGACTTTTATCAAAGCGGTCTCATCTCAAAGGGTCCCCCGTGCCAAAGGGTCGGGGAGCCCTTTTTTTGATGGGAAAGAGAAAAATTAAACCTGTTATTTACCGCAGAGACGCAAAGATTGCAAAGAAACCAAACCTTTTGGAGTTTTTAAGGTTTTCTTTGCGTCCTCTGCGCCGTCACCCAGTGGGTGTTGCGGTTAGAAGTTTTTATCTTTGATTTCATTGGTTTCTCCCATTCGTGATAAGGGTAATGGATGAAGAAGGTTTTCATATAAATTGAGGCTGTCGAAAAATCATGTTCATTGGTGAGCACCCCGATCTTCTGGATCTCTGGGTTTATAATGAAAAGAAAATTTACGTCGTCGGGAAAGACGGGATTCCCCAGTATTTCGACGGGGAGGAATGGTACCCGGTGCGTACGGAGAATACCAATCCGCTCATGGGCATCTGGGGGTCGGATGAAAACAATATTTACGCCGTGGGCATTGGCGGCGTGGTTTTGCATTACGACGGAAAAAAATGGAATCAGATGGAAACCGGGAGCTATGACTCCTTAAACGCGGCCTTCGGGTTTGATGCTGATAACGTTTTTCTTTTTGGCGTTGGAGGGCGCATGTTGTACTGGGATGGAGAAAAATGGGATTACCGGGAACCCAACACCATCCACGATATCTTCGGAATGTGGGGCGAGGACATCAATCACATCCACGCCATCGGCGGCGAAGGTATTTACCGGTTTTATGACGGTAAAGAATTCAAGCGGCGGGAAGAATTGACGGAGGAAACGGTTTCTCTTTTCGGCATCTGGGGAACCCGGACGGATAATGTCTACGTTGCGGGGTCGCACGGAACCATCCTGCATTACAACGGCGAGGAATGGAAGACGATGGAATCGGGGACGGAAGAATACCTCCTGAGTATCTGGGGGACATCGGACGACGATATTTTTGTCGTGGGGGACAGTGCGGTCATACTGCATTATGACGGTAAAACCTGGGAGAAAATGGTGTCGCCGAGACCGGAAGACTATCTGACCAAGGTGAAAGGACTTCGGCCGGATTGTGTTTACGCGGTGGGTGATAACGGGACCGTCATCCATTATGATGGTAATGAGTGGAGCGATATGTCCCTTGGCCCTGTTTCCTAAGCAAGGTCATACGAATGATTGAATGGAGAAACTATGTCAAGTTTGACTGAAAGCCATCTGCTTTCCATAACCGGGTTCGATGAAAACAATATTTTTATCGGCGGAGCGGAAGGAACCATGCTTCATTTTGATGGAAGCAAGTGGGAGAAAATGGAACTGAACGGTCGCTACACCATAAAAAATATGTGGGGCAGTTCTCCTGATAATGTGTTCGCCGTGGCTACGGATGGGATCATCCTGCACTTCGATGGCAATTCGTGGTCGCCTCAGGACATAGAAAAACTCCCGCCGATGACCGGCATTTTCGGCCTGGGCCCGGATGAAATTTACGCCTGTTCCCGGCTCGGAAAGATACTCCGGTATGACGGCGAGACCTGGAAATACACAAAGACCGGAACCGATACCGACGTCACCAGGCTTTGGGGGTGCAAGGAAGGCGGGATGGTCGCCGTCGGCTATGATGGTTTGGTTCTCAGGCAGGAAGGCGACCAATGGGTCCGCATGACCTTTGATTCGAGCGCGGAGTTTTATGGGGTTTATGGGTTCGGTCCCAAAGAGATTTATATCGTCGGTTCCGACGGAGCCATATTTGAATTCAATGGCGCCGATTTGAAAGAAATGCCCTCGCAGACCATGGATTTTTTTCTTGATGTGTGGGGTCCGTCCAGCGACATGGTCTTTGCTGTCGGAGATGAGGGCATGATCATGTTTCTGGAAGGGGATCAGTGGACCCGCATTGAATCCAATACGGAGGAGTACCTGGCCGCGATCTGGGGAACCTCTGACGAAAATATCTATGCAGTGGGTGACAATGGCCTGATCCTGCATTGGAATGGCGAAGACTGGAAACCGGTTGATTGAAATTCCTCTCTGATTTCTTGACACTCCCTCAGGTGTCATGATAATGTTCAATATCTAATCTATTGAATTAAAAGGTATTTATTTGTTTTTAGCCGGTTAAGGCTAATGACTGAAAGCCCGAAAACAAAATATTCTCGTTTTATCTAATAGTTGATTAAACATATTTAAACCAGTCTCCCGATTGGGAAAGCCCATGTACCAGCCCTCACTGGAAGAATTCAAACAAAAAACCCGGCAAGGCAACCTGATTCCCATTTACAAGGAAATTGTCGCCGATTTGGACACGCCTGTGTCGGCTTATATGAAAATCAGGGGAGGGGACTATTCATTTCTGTTGGAAAGCGTTGAGGGCGGTGAAAAGTGGGCGCGCTATTGTTTTTTAGGGTGCGATCCGTCGTTGATCGTTCAAACCAAAGGCAATGCCTTCACGATTCACGATCACGGCACAGAGCGGACGGGGCAGGTGGAAGACCCTCTTTCCGTCATAAAGGAAATTCTGGCGAAATACCGGCCGGTGCCCGAGAAGGATTTGCCGCCGTTTACCGGCGGTGCGGTCGGTTTCATCGGCTATGATATGGTTCGTTATTTTGAAAACCTGCCCGATCAGACCACAGATGATCTCGATATCCCCGATTCCCTTTTTGTCATCACCGACACCCTGCTGATTTTTGACAATGTTTCGCACACCATCAAAATAGTGTCCAATGCATTTGTTGAAGGGGATGACCTGGAAAATCTTTACAATAAAACCATTCAAAAAATCGAATATCTGGAGGATAAACTGAGGGCCCCGGTTCCTGTAGCCGCGACGACTAAAAACGATCGAGCTAAAACGGGCCTGGGTCGCATAGAATCCAATTTTAAGGAGAAAGCCTTCAAGGATGCGGTCCTCAAAATCAAGGATTACATCGTCGAGGGGGACGCCATTCAGGTGGTGTTATCGCAACGATTAAAGTGCACCATCAGCGAAGATCCGTTCGATATTTATCGAGCCCTCAGGACAGTTAACCCCTCTCCTTACATGTATTACCTAAAGTTTGGGGAATTGCAGGTCGTGGGTTCTTCCCCCGAGATTCTGGTGCGCCTGGAAGATGATAAAGTCGAGGTTCGCCCCATTGCCGGAACCCGCAAACGCGGAAAAGACGAAGAAGAAGATTGCGCCCTGGAGAAAGACCTTCTGCAGGATGAAAAAGAACTGGCCGAACACATCATGCTGGTGGATTTGGGCCGCAATGACCTGGGACGGGTCGCCCAAACGAGCACCGTCGAGGTGAACGAGCAATTTATCATCGAACGCTATTCCCATGTCATGCACATCGTTTCCAATGTGCGGGGCATATTAAAACCCGGCCTCGATTGTTTTGACGTGCTGAAAGCCGCCTTCCCGGCAGGTACGCTCTCAGGCGCGCCAAAGATCCGGGCGATGGAGATCATCGACGAACTGGAACCGACCCGAAGGGGTCTTTATGGAGGGACGGTGGGTTATATCAGCTTCAATGGCAATCTGGACACCGCCATAGCCATCCGCACGCTTTTGATAAAAGATAATATTGCCTACCTGGGCGTGGGAGCCGGGATCGTCTCGGATTCTGTTCCCGACAATGAGTTTGAGGAAACCATGAACAAGGGCAAGGCTCTGTTGAAGGCCATCGAAATCACCGAGAAAGGGTTGTTCCGATGATCCTCATGATCGACAATTACGATTCCTTCACCTACAACCTGGTGCAATACATGGGTGAGTTGGGGGCGGATATCCAGGTGCATCGCAATGACGAAATCACCTTGGATGAAATAGAATCCCTGGCGCCGGAGAAAATTGTGGTTTCCCCAGGGCCCTGTACGCCGGACAAGGCGGGCGTGTCCGTCGATGTGGTGAAACGGTTTGCGGGGAAAATTCCCATTTTGGGCGTGTGTCTCGGGCATCAGTCCGTGGGCCAGGCGTTCGGCGGGGAGATCATCAAGGCAGGGAGATTGATGCATGGGAAAACCTCGATGATTCACCACGATGGAAAAACCCTGTTTAAAAACCTGCCCAATCCGTTTGAGGCCACGCGCTATCATTCGCTGGTTTTGAATCGAAAAACCCTGCCGGATTGTTTTGAAATCTCCGCCGAGAGTGAAGACAAGGAAATCATGGGAATCCGACACAAAGAATTACTGGTTGAAGGCGTGCAGTTTCATCCGGAATCCATTTTGACCACGAGCGGCAAGGAGTTGTTGGGAAACTTTCTGCATCTGCCGGCAAAAAACACAGTATGAAAATCCAGGAGGCTTTTGCCAGGGTCATTGATGGGGTCGATTTGGCGGAAACGGAAATGATTTCAGTGATGACTCAAATCATGGAAGGCGCTGTGGGCCAACCCGCATTGGCGGCGTTTTTAACGGCCCTCAGAATGAAAGGAGAAAGTGTTGGCGAAATCGTGGGCGCGGCTCGCGTCATGCGGCAAAAAGCCGAAACTTTAAACGTCTCCTCAGAAAATATTGTCGATACCTGTGGCACCGGCGGGGACGGGGGAAATACCTTCAATATTTCAACCGCCTCGGCGTTCGTTGTGGCTGGCGCAGGAATCACTGTGGCCAAGCACGGCAACCGGGCGGTGTCCAGCCGGTCCGGGAGCGCCGATGTATTAAAATGCCTGGGAGTCAACATCGAAGCGGATAAAGCGGTTGTGGAAAGATGCGTGGAGCAGGTGGGCATGGGGTTCCTGTTCGCGCCATTGATGCATGGGGCGATGAAGCATGCCGCGGCAGTGAGGAAGGAATTGGGCTTTAGAACGATATTCAATTTGCTGGGGCCGTTGACCAATCCGGCCAACGCCCATGGACAGGTGATCGGGGTGTTCGACCGAAAATGGGTTTTACCGATCGCCCAAGTCTTGAAGGACCTGGGATGCAGGCATGCGTTTGTGGTCCACGGCGAAGACGGGCTCGATGAAATTTCATTGATGGACAAAACCCGTATTGCAGAATTATCCAATGGTGGGATTGGAGAATACACCATCGGCCCGAATGATTTTGGGTTAAATGGTTGTTCCCCGGACCAGGTCACAGGCGGTTCCCCGGAAGAAAACGCGGAAATAATTAGGACCGTCCTGGAAGGGGAAGAGGGTCCGAAAGCGGATATCGTTTTATTGAATGCGGCGGCGGCCATTTGCGCTGGAGGAAAATCCGGTTCCATCAATGACGGATTGGCGGTCGCCCGGAAGTCCATTGCATCGGGCGCGGCCAAACAAAAATTACAAAATTTATGTGAAGTGAGCCACTCTTGATGGTGCGGAAATAAAAACATGGCCAACGTACTCGATAAAATTTTTGTGCATAAGAAAGAGGAGCTGGGTAGCACCAAACGAAAGGCCCCCCTTTCTGAGATAAAAGGGAGGATCGGACAGCAGGCGGATGCGCAGGATATCAGGCAGGCGCTTGAGCCTGGGTCTCAATACAGAATCATTGCCGAGATCAAGAAGCGGACGCCCTTCAAGGGGGAATTGCGCCCGGACTTTGACGGTTTGTCCATTGCCAGAGATTATTCCCAAAATGGAGCCGCCGCGATTTCTGTTTTGACGGAATCAAATTATTTTGGCGGCAGTATCGAGTTTTTAAGTCAGGTCCGGGAGGCGGTGAAAACACCGTTACTCAGAAAGGATTTTATTTTCGACCCGTATCAGGTTTATGAGTCTCGCGCTTTTGGCGGGGATTTTTTTCTGCTGATAGCCACCTGGCTGGACAAAAACCAGTTGGAAGATTTGCTGGAGTTGGGCAAAGAAATCGGCATGACCGCCCTGGTAGAAACTCATTGCGAACGGGATATGGAAAAAGCTTTTTCCGCAGGAGGGTTCCTGTTAGGAATCAACAACCGCGATTTGAAAACAGGAAAAACCGATCTGGATATTTCCCGCCGGCTGATAAAAATGGCGAAAATGGTTCCAGACAACCTCCTGGTTTGCGAAAGCGGGATTCATTCTGCAAAGGAAATTCAGGAACTGGAGCAACTCGGGGCGCAGGCGTTTTTGATTGGCGAGAGTTTGATGAAAGCGGACAGCATCCCCGAAAAACTGGCCGAGCTGACAGGCAATAAAAGTAAGGAACGTTAATGAACGGTTTTAATAATGGGAATGACCGGAAGCTTCCACCACGAGAGAGGTCTCTTTAATTATTTCCACCGCCATCTCTTCATTATAATCTGAGGAGAAGAACCCTTTTTCCTGGGCTTTGACGCGGATCTTGGAAATTTTGAGCCCGATTTCAATCACGTCGATGATGATGTGAAGTTCCTTGGTTCGGACATTGATTTGGCGGTTCACACCGTCTTCTGAAATATCGTCCACTTTCAGGTTCATGTTTTTCAATGCGGCTAAAGTGGAATGGTAGAGTGGCTCGACGGATATCTCAAACGATTTAATGCCATGACCCTGAAAATTTACTTCGACATCCACTCCATCGGCTTCGTGAGTGGTTCCACAACCGGTTGATAGCAGGGGGACAGTGAGCAACAAGACAAGGACGATCCATCGAAAATTTTTCATAACGCACCTGGAAGGTTTAGATAAAAACAGGTTAATTTAGGTTGTTGGGCGAGTGGCAATTAGGGTTACAATAAATCACCCTTAACAACAATCCTGTTAAAATTTTAATTCAAAAACTTGTAAAAAGACACAGATTTTTGAAAAATGGTTAAACAATCGCACATTGTGAAGGTAAAGATTTGCGGCATGACCTGCATGGAAGATACCCTTCTGGCGGTCGAGGGAGGAGCCGATGCGGTCGGTTTCATCTTTTATAAAAAAAGTCCGCGCAATGTTTCTCCAAAAACAGTGAAAAGCATTATCGCGGCACTGCCCCCGTTTGTTGAAACCGTCGGCGTGTTCGTCAATGAATCGGCAGACCGGATCAACCGCATCGCCGATTCCTGTAAACTGTCAGCGGTGCAGTTGCATGGCAACGAGTCTCCGGCTTTTTGTAAAACAATCAGCCGCAAGGTGATCAAGGCCGTGCGCGTTCAGGGGAAGGAATCTTTTGACGGATTATCCGCCTATAAAGTCAGCGCCTTTTTATTGGATGCCTATTCCGCGAATCAGCAGGGAGGGACCGGCGAAACCTTCGATTGGCGGCTGGTCAATGATGGAAAAAAATTCGGTCCGGTGATATTGGCAGGAGGTCTGGACCCTTCGAACGTGGCTCACGCGATACAAAAGGCTAAACCCTACGCTGTGGACGTATGTTCCGGGGTCGAAAAGACGCCAGGCATCAAAGACCGGCACCAGGTCAGGAAATTTATCAAGGCCGCCAAGGGTGGCTGAATGAGTACTGCGTCATTCGATAGCGAAGGAAAAAAAGGATGGAACAACCCATGAAGCAAATCCAGTTGCCGGATGAACGGGGACATTTCGGTGTTTTCGGCGGCAAGTATGTGATCGAAACCCTGATGCCCGCGTTGAAGGAACTGGAGGAAGTGTTCGCTTCGGCTCAAAGTGACCCGGCTTTTCAAAAGGAATTGAAATATTACTTAAAACAATATGTGGGCCGGCCCACGCCTTTATTTTTTGCCAAAAACTTAACCCGCCAGCTGGGCGGAGCAAAAATTTATCTAAAGCGGGAAGACCTCAATCATACCGGCGCCCATAAAATAAACAACACCATAGGAAGCGCGTTACTGGCGCATCGTATGGGCAAAAAGCGGGTGATCGCCGAAACGGGAGCCGGTCAGCATGGGGTGGCCAGCGCAACCGCCGCCGCCTTGTTCGGGCTGGAATGCGACGTCTTCATGGGCGAAAAGGACATTCAGCGGCAGGCGCTCAATGTGTTTCGCATGAAGTTACTGGGGGCCAAGGTGATTCCGGTGTCCAGTGGAACGCGCACACTCAAAGATGCGACCAGTGAAGCGATTCGAAACTGGATCACCACCGTTGAAACCACCCATTACATCATCGGGTCCGTGGTCGGCCCGCATCCTTATCCCATGATGGTACGAGAATTCCAAAAGGTCATTGGAGAAGAAGTCACCGGGCAAATCATGGATGCTGAAAAACGCATGCCGGATGTTTGCGTCGCCTGTGTCGGCGGTGGAAGCAACGCGATGGGATTGTTTTATCCCTTCATCAACCATGAAGAAACCCGGCTGATCGGAGTGGAAGCCGCAGGGTTGGGAATCGAATCCGGCAAACACGGCGCGTCCTTGAGTGAAGGCAAGGCGGGGGTCCTGCATGGAATGATGAGCAATCTTTTGTATGACGACGATGGACAGATTAAAGAGGCGCATTCCGTCTCAGCGGGGTTGGACTATCCAGGCGTTGGTGCCGAGCACAGTCATCTTAACGAAACTGGCAGGGCGCATTATGTCCCGATCACCGATGACGAAGCCCTGGAAGGGTTCAAACTTCTTTCGAAAGCCGAAGGAATCATCCCGGCGCTGGAATCGGCGCACGCCATCGCCTACGTCAGCAAGTTGGCTCCCGAAATGAAAAAAGACGAGATCATTGTGATTTGTTTGTCAGGCCGTGGAGACAAGGACGTGAATCAGGTCGCCGATATCATGGGAGTTTCCTTGTGAGCCGCATCCAGGATTGTTTTCAAAAATTGAAAGAAAAAAATCAGAAGGCGCTGGTTGCGTTCATCACGGCGGGAGATCCTGACATACCGACCACCAAGCAGATTTTTTCCATCATCGAAAAAAACGGAGCCGATATTATCGAACTGGGAGTGCCCTTTTCCGATCCATTGGCCGACGGGCCCGTCATCCAGGCGTCTTCCCAGCGGTCCCTGGAAAATGGCACGACGCTGAAAAAAATTCTTCAACTGGTGCAGGATGTTCGTCAGACCTCCGAGCTTCCCATCGTATTGATGACCAGTTACAATCCGGTTTTTGCCTATGGATTAAAACCCTTCGTTGATGACGCCCTTAAAACCGGGGTGGATGGCGTGATCATTCCCGACCTTCCTCCTGAAGAAGCCGGCGAGTTTGATCCCTATGCCAGCGAGCAGGGACTGGATATGATTTATCTCCTCGCGCCCACCAGCACCGAAGACAGAATCCGCATGATTGCCGATGAAAGCAGGGGATTCATCTATTACGTTTCTCTGACCGGGACGACGGGGGTAAAATCCCAAATGAGCACCAATCTCGAAACCAAGGTGCAGGCCATTAAAAATGTCGCCAAGTTGCCCGTTCTTGTCGGGTTTGGTATTTCCGGCCCGGAACAGGCTAAAGAAGCAGCGGCTGTTTCCGATGGCGTGATTGTGGGAAGCGCCATCGTCCGGTTGATTGAACAGAATGAGAACCCTGCGGATCGCGATGTAAAAATCGGCGAATTTGTCGCCAGCGTGAAACAATCTATCTCTACTCTTGGCTGATTCTGGGAATGGATGCATGAGTCCTAAAGTATCGGTCATCATTCCCGCTTTCAATGAAGAATCCTCCATCGGCTTGGTCCTGAACGATCTTCCCACCGACACCCTGCACGAAATCATTGTGGTCGATAACGCTTCGACCGATAACACGGCCAGGGTGGCGCGCGAATCCGGCGCGAGGGTGGTCGAAGAAAAACACAAAGGGTACGGATCAGCCTGCCTCAGGGGAATCGCGGAACTCGATCAACCGGATATTGTGGTGTTTCTCGATGGCGATTACAGCGATTACCCGGAAGAAATCACCTCGATCATTCAGCCGGTGATTTCAGGAGAACAGGATTTTGTTCTGGGAAGCCGGATGATTCTTCCCGAAAGTCGGGCGGCGTTACTTCCGCAGGCCAGATACGGCAACCGCCTGGCGGTTTTTTTGATATGCCTTTTTTTCAGGCATCGCTACACGGACCTCGGGCCATTTCGGGCCATCCGCTATGAATCTCTGAAAGCGATCGGAATGCAGGACACCGATTTCGGCTGGACGGTGGAAATGCAGATCAAAGCCGTAAAGAAGGGATTGCGGATAATCGAAATTCCCGTGCGATATAGGGAAAGGGTGGGGGTATCGAAGATCACCGGAACCGTCTCGGGAACGTTTAAAGCCGGGACAAAAATAATCTATACCATTTTTAAATATCTGATAGTCTAAATGGCGGGCAATTAAATCCCCAATAACGCCGGGTATTTTTAAATGAGAGTTTCTTTTCATAATAAAATTAAAGTCTCTATCCTTTGTCTGTGGATGATCTGTTTTGCCTTCACCTCACCCTCCCTGGCGGCAGATGATCTTAAAGCTCTGATTCAAAAACGGCTCAGTGAGGACGGATTAACCTTGGATTTGAGCCGGGTGGTGATCGGGCCGAAAGGCGCCATTAAACTCGCCAAAATGGAAGAGTTGTCCAAGGTCACCACGCTTTTATTGCAGGGGAATGGAATCAAATACAAAGGCATGAAGGCCCTGGCTCAATCCCCACATTTGGCAAACGTGAAGCATCTGGACCTGTGGGGAAACCTGATTGGCGACCTGGGGCTCAAGGCGCTGGCTGAATCGCCTTATTTGAAAAACCTCGAATCCTTAAAAATATGGAAAAATGAAATAGCCGATGAGGCGTTTGATCATGTCGCTCTGTCTAAAAACTTTTCAAATGTCACCACGCTTTTGATGAACGACAACCTGATCACTCCTGATGGCGCTTCTGCATTTGCAAAGGTTGAAAGCTTGCCGAATCTGGAGACCTTGAATCTGTTTCGTAACGAAATAGGCGATGACGGGGCGGTGGCTATTGCCAATTCCAAAAACTTTCCGAATTTAAAAGCGCTTTACCTGGGGCAAAACAATATTGCCGATAAGGGCGCCGAGGCGCTCATGGGAAGCGAATTTTTTCCTGCGCTTAAATCCCTTGATTTGGTGATGAATCCTCTTTCATCAAAAATCCAGATGAAGGCTTTTAAATACACTAAGGAAAAGGGGATTCAAATCATTATTCGCTGAAACCGGGAAACAATAGTATTAAAGGATAAAAATGACCGTAACCGAAATTGCCGCGCAGGCCAAAGCCGCGTCCCTGAAGTTGGCGGGTCTTTCCACTCAGGATAAAAACAAAGCCCTGGAAAAAATGGCCGAGGCGATAGAAGCCAATGAGGCCCGTATTCTGTCCGCAAATAAAAAGGATTTGGAATATGCGCAGGCGGAAAATATTTCAAAGGCGCTACTGGCCCGGTTGGCTTTGAATGCCGCCAAGGTGAAAAGCATGGCCCAGGGAATCCGCAGTGTTTCCAGGCTGGCGGACCCGGTGGGGCGGGAAAAAAGTGTGACCGAGTTGGACGAAGGTTTGATATTGCATCATGTCACCTGCCCGATCGGTGTTATCGGGGCGATCTTTGAGTCCCGCCCGGATGCCGTGCCACAAATTTCGTCGCTTTGTCTGAAATCGGGCAACGCCGTCATATTGAAAGGCGGAACCGAAGCGCAGCACACCAACAAGGTGATCGTTTCCCTTTTGGCCTCCGCCGCCGGTGAGGTTGCAGGCGTTCCCGAAACCGCGATTCAAATGATTGAGACTCGGGCGGAAGTGGCGGAAATGCTAGATCAGGACCGATACATTAACCTGGTCGTGCCGCGTGGCAGCAATGCCTTTGTCCGCTACATTCAGGAAACTACCAAAATTCCCGTGCTCGGTCATTCGGAGGGAATATGCAATGCCTATATAGATGAGGATGTGGATATCGATATGGCCGTCCGCGTGGTTCTCGACTCGAAACTTCAATATCCCGCGGCCTGCAATGCTCTGGAAAACCTGTTGATCCATCGGGATATCGCTGAAAAAGTTCTGCCTTTGCTGGTCGATAAATTTAAAGAGCAGGAAGTGGAACTGGTGGGTTGTGCAAACACATGTCAACTCGCGCCAGGGATTCAAAAGGCAGACGACAGTGAGTGGGACACCGAATACAACGACCTCAAACTGGCCGTTAAAGTGGTAGCGGATATGGGTGAGGCGATAGAGTTTATCAATTTGCACGGCTCCGGCCACACCGATACGATCCTCACCCGCGATAAGGAGCGGGCGGAAATGTTTTTGAATGAGGTGGACTCCTCCAGTGTGATTTGGAACGCCTCCACAAGGTTCGCCGATGGTTTCCGCTACGGCCTGGGGGCCGAAATTGGCATCAGCACCAACAAAACCCATGCGCGCGGTCCTGTGGGGTTGGAAGGTCTGGTGATCTATAAATACAAACTCACCGGCAAGGGCCAGATCGCAGGGGATTATTCCGGCGACGGGGCTAAAGAATTCACCCACAAGCCGATAGCTCCGGGCAAAGGGCGCTCAGAGCCAGCCTAGGGGCTGGATTCGATATTACAATAGACGGGTTTTTGGTTCTTCGGGGCGGGTGAGCGTGTGATATTTCATCTTTGCCTTCATGCCCCTGTGGTATTCATCCCTACCCCTTACTTCATGCCCCGAAGGGGTAGTAGGGGTAAAGCGAGCCTCAGCCCGTATCTCCTCCCCACGCAGTGGGGTTCTCCTGAAGAGATAGAGACGAGCTTTGCCTGCCATCATTCCAAGCACAAAAAACTGGATCATATTTTCCCTGCTCCTGGCAGCGACTCTGGTCACCACGTATCTTGCGGGTGGATTGCTGTTTTCTATTTCTCTTATTCTTATCCTGGGCACGCATGAATTCGGCCATTATTGGGCCAGCAGAAAGAATAATATCCGGGCCACGCTGCCTTTTTTCATTCCGGCCCCGCCGATTTTTATCGCAGGCACCTTCGGGGCCTTCATCCAGATAAAGGAATTGATCCCCAATCGCCGTGTGCTGATGGAAATTGGCGCGGCGGGACCGATTGCGGGTTTTATCGTTGCCGTTCCCACATTGGTGATTGGTTTGTTCCTGTCGGAAGTGACCGAAGCCGATACCGTCCACGGTTTGACTTTCGGAAGTTCGATTTTACTCGCGACGCTTTCCAAATTGATTTTGGGAGTGACGCCCTTTGCGGAAGGGGTCAATATTCATCTGCACCCCATTGCCTTTGCGGGCTGGATCGGTTTGTTCGTTACCGCTTTGAATCTTTTACCGATAGGCCAACTCGATGGCGGCCACGTGATATATTCCCTGTTCAAAGTGAAGCACAGGTTATTATCAAGACTGTTTTTCCTTTTGTTATTTCCACTGGGTTACTTCTGGCAGGGGTGGCTGTTTTGGGCCGCCATGATATTTTTGATGGGGTTCAGGTCAGCACCGTTGGTCGACGATTCGGTGCTTCCGGACCGTCAGCACAAGTGGATGGGATATGCTTCGATCATCATCTTCCTGCTGACCTTCATTCCAGTGCCATTTTCTGTGGTCTAGAGGGTAAGTCTTTTATTTATAAATGGTTGCGGATTTTTTCGGCCAGAACGGTGCAGAATTATTTGCTGGTAGATAGCAATTCCCCTTTAATTTAACTTATTGAATTTGAATGGCTTAGGGTGCTATAGAAGTGGGCGGTTTTCCGCCATAATTTTAAGTCATTGTTTTTAAAGGATTTATTTTGCTATTTCTGAATTTTGAGGCCCGATTTCGTCCTAGAATTATATTGACAGGGTATAGGTGGTATGATAAATTTTTAACATATTTGAGGGGTACTGAACCTTTGTCCTGGTTTTGGACAATTCCTGTTTAAGAACGAACTTGGTTGCCATCAAGGTTTCTTTTTAGGAGGTTCAGTACCCCTTTCTTTTTGTCCTCAATATTCTTCCTATAATTGTACTGAAGGCCCGTTTATTCTGTCTCCCGAAAAAAATTCCACTCTATAGAATGATGATGCGATTGGTTTTCCCAAGTAAAATTTTAGCTTTCATTCTTAAATGCGGCTTGTATGCGGTCGTTTTGATTGGGATGTCCGTTCATCCTTCGGAAGGAGGAGGGGGGGCGTTCACTATCCCTCCTCTGGATAAAATCATTCCTCTGGCCGTCGAAAAGAACCAGCAATCCTCTTCCTCCGTGAGTGAAGCCAAGTACCGGACCGCCCAATATTATTATGAAATCCAGTTCAAGACCAATCAACTGGGCATTGCCGAAGAGGTTAAAAAGCGTTTTGGAACCGCCATAGAAAAGGCTCAGGAAAAATATGACGAGGGGGAGGGAGACGTTTCACAGTCCGATATAACAAAGCTCAAACTTGGCCGGACCGGGTCGATCAATGACATCATAAAACTGGAAAATGAAATCCATATCAGCAAACTTTCTCTGGCCGAACTCACCGGACTGGACTTGTCACAGGAAAGCAAGCTGGAGGAAGACACGATTCAACCGGTTGATTTCCCCAAAAAAACCTTTAAAGGAATTTTTGGAGAGAGCCACAGAGTCTCCCGGTTGGAGCGGAAAAAGGTATTTCTGAAAGTTAACGAAGCGCGGGACCAGTTGGAACTGGCAAAGGGCAGTCGGAAAATCACCCGTGCGTTGCTGGTCACGGAACTGGCGAATTACGATTTTGGCATTGGGGA
Organism: Nitrospinaceae bacterium; assembly: GCA_029261595.1. Classification (GTDB taxonomy): domain Bacteria; phylum Nitrospinota; class Nitrospinia; order Nitrospinales; family VA-1; genus JADFGI01. Next base: position 20,074 of record JAJDAZ010000026.1, read on the forward strand.
TTCGGGCGATCTTTTCCAGGCGCTCATTATTTATACACGTGTCTTGAGTGGTTACTATGAGACCGTATATAATTTCAATATGGCCGTTGCCGATTTGAACCATAAGATTGCTGAAAATAATGGTTCCGAACAGCCCGTTTCCCATTCCAAAAAGTAATTGTTTATTGGTGAAGGGAATGGGCGTCGTTCCAGGCTCTGAACCTGCCTCCTCTTGAATACAATATTTCCTCATGGACCCAAAACAGTATTGGGTGGCTTTGAACATGGTGGTGGGCGTGGGGAAGACTCTTTTCCACCGTCTGGTAACTGTCCTGGGTTCGCCGGAACAGGTTTTTCGATCTTCATTGAACGATTTGATGCAGGTGGAGGGGGTCGGAAAAAAAGTCGCCAGTGAAATTCTAAAGTTAGATGTTGAAAAGCATATCGAGCGGGAGTGGAATTTTGTAGACAAGCTGGGGCTGGAAGTGCTTTCCCTGGAATGTCCGGGGTATCCCCCTTTGTTGAAAGCCATTTATGATCCGCCGCCGGTTCTTTATTTCAAAGGCAAAAACCTCGATGAGTTCCCAGTACCGCTGGCCGTGGTAGGCACAAGAAAACCGACCAATTACGGACGAATTGTGACCGAGGCCCTTTGCGAAAGTCTTTCCGCTATGGGAATATGCATTGTGAGCGGGTTGGCGCGAGGCATCGACACCCTGGCCCATAAATCCGCCTTGAAGACGGGTGGGGAAACCATCGCTGTGTTTGGTTGCGGGCTCTCTCACATTTATCCTCCGGAGAACCGGTATTTGCGCGATAAAATTGTTGATCGGGGAACCATCGTTTCTGAATTTCCCGCCACCATGAGGCCGGATCGGAATAATTTCCCGGCTCGAAACAGGGTGATAAGCGGTCTTTCTCATGGAACGCTGGTCATTGAAGCGGGGGAGAAAAGCGGTGCGTTGATCACCGCCGAATTTGCGCTTGAACAAGGGCGTGAAGTGTTTGCCGTTCCCGGAAACATAAACTCACCCAATAGCAAGGGAACCAACCGTCTGATAAAAAACGGCGCGGTGATCGTGGAAAGCGCGGATTCCATAGTGCAGGAACTTTCGGTATCGGTGCAGGAGTTCCTTGAAAAGAAAAAGCAGGCGGTGAAGAAAAAACCGGAAATAGCTGGTTTATCAACCCTTGAACGGCAGGTGCTGGAGGTTTTAACCCAGGAAGAAAAGCATATCGATATTATTATCGAAAACAGCCGATTGTCACCGGCAGAAGTTTCGGCTACACTGGTTCAACTTGAATTGAACGGATTGGTCCGGCAATTTGAAGGCAAATTGTTTGTTGCCTTATGAAAATTGACTTAACGAGGAATCATGGCTAAATCATTGTTGATTGTGGAGTCACCTACAAAAGTAAACACTTTGAAGAAGATTGTAGGTAAAGACTTTATTATCAAAGCGTCTGTGGGGCATCTCAAAGACCTGCCAAAAAAGAAACTGGGCGTGGATGTGGATAATAATTTCGCTCCTGATTATATAACGATTCGCGGCAAAGGAAAAATTCTCAGCGAACTCAAGGCCGCCGCGAAAAAAGTGGACAATATTTACCTCGCTCCCGACCCGGACCGTGAGGGCGAAGCCATCGCCTTTCATATCGGCAATGAAATTAGAAAGTTTGCCAAGGGAAAGATTTACCGGGTTTCATTCAATGAAATCACCAAAAAAGCAGTGAAGGAGTCTTTGGATAACCCGACGGAACTCAATGAAAACCGAGTGAACGCGCAACAGGCGAGACGAATTCTTGACCGACTGGTGGGCTATAAAATCAGTCCCATTTTATGGAAAAAAATTCACCGTGGACTCAGCGCCGGCAGAGTCCAATCCGTTGCGCTTCGACTGGTGGTGGAACGGGAAAGAGAAATCCAGGCTTTCAAACCGGAAGAATATTGGTCCATCGCTCTCGACCTGGAAGGAAAAAAGCCGCCCCTGTTTGAATCCAAACTGTTCAAAATTAATGACGAAAAAGCCGTGGTCAATAATAAGGAAGAAGCGGATAAAATTGTCAACGAACTTGAGGGAGTCGAGCTGGTTCTGGAGGGCATCACCAAGAAAGAAAGAAAACGCAATCCCACCGCGCCATTCATAACCAGTAGTCTGCAACAGGAAGCATCTCGAAAGCTGAACTTTTCCCCCAAAAAAACCATGATGCTTGCGCAACGGCTGTACGAGGGGCTGGCGTTGGGGGCGAAAGGGACCGTGGGCCTAATCACTTATATGCGTACTGATTCGGTCCGGCTTTCTGACGATGCACTGAATATGGTGCGGGAATTCATTCCCGAACGCTATGGGAAAGAGTTTCTTCCGGCCGAGCCGAATATGTACAAGAGCAAAAAATCGGCGCAGGAGGCGCATGAAGCCATACGACCCTCGGACGTCACCATCGAGCCCAAGGACATCAAAGAGTATCTGGAAAAAGATCTCTTTAACTTATACCAATTGATCTGGTCGCGGTTTGTTGCCTGCCAGATGGTCCCCGCAGTTATGGACACCACGCAATTCGATATTCGATCGGGTTCATATTTGTTCCGTAGCAACGGGTCGATCCTGAAATTCACCGGTTTCATGAAGGTTTATGTAGAAACCACCGAGGATAAAGCGAATGAGGGTGGCGAACAACCCAAAGAGAAAGTCAAAGACAGCGATCGTATCCTCCCCGAACTGGACAAGGGAGATGTTTTAAAACTTTTAAAGATCCATCCAGATCAGCATTTTACCCAGCCGCCGCCCCGGTTTTCGGAAGCCATGCTGGTGAAAGATTTGGAGGATAAGGGAATCGGCCGGCCCAGTACCTATGCGGCGACCATCAGCGTCATCAAGGATCGGGACTATATTCGTTCCGAGGAGCGCAGGTTGTTTCCCTCTGAATTGGGATTTCTTGTCTCGGACGCTCTGGTAGAAAATTTTCCCGAAATCATCAATACTGAGTTCACCGCCAAGATGGAAGACCAGTTGGATGAAATTGAAGGTGGAACTATGGAGTGGGTAACGGCGCTTCAGGATTTTTACAAACCATTTAAGATCAACCTGGAAGAAGCGGAAAAGAAAATGAAGGACCTTAAAAGCCAGGTAGAAGAAACTGATGAGGTCTGTGAAAAATGTCAGCAACCCATGATCATTAAATGGGGCCGCTTTGGAAAATTTATGGCCTGCACGGGCTATCCGGAATGTAAAAACACCAAAAACCTGGGCGACGATTCAAAGCCGGGTGAAGCCACCGTAGATGAAGTTGAGGGCACTTGCGATAAATGCCAGTCGGAACTGATCATGAAAATGGGTCGATTTGGAAAGTTCATTGCCTGCTCGAATTACCCGGAATGCAAATTCACAAAACCCATCAGCCTGGGAATTTCCTGCCCTGAAGAAAATTGTAAGGGCGAAATTTCTCCCCGAAGAACCAAAAAGGGCAGGACTTTTTACGGTTGCAGTCTGTACCCGGATTGCAGCTTCACTTCTTGGGAAAAGCCTGTAGCCGAAGCCTGCCCGGAGTGCAAGCATTCCTATATGGTCGAAAAATTTAAAAAAGAAGAAGGGGTTTCCATCGTTTGCCCGGAGTGTAAATTTAAAAAAGCTCAGCTTGAAGAGGCGTAGTCTTTTTAGATGAAACCTTTTTTGACGGTCATTGGCGGTGGCTTGGCGGGGTCTGAAGCGGCGTGGCAGGCGGCGGAGCGAGGCGTTTCTGTTGTTTTATACGAAATGCGATCGCAAACCCCGACGCCGGTTCACAAAACCGATCAATGCGCCGAATTGGTCTGCAGTAATTCTCTGGGCAACAACTTACCCCATTCAGCGCCTTTTCTACTTAAGGAAGAACTGAGGAAATTCAATTCCATTGTCATTAGTTCCGCTGACCGCCATTCGGTGCCCGCCGGCGGTGCCCTTGCGGTTGACCGGGATTTGTTCTCCCGTGAGATCACGAATCGTCTCCTGGAACATCCAAACATTACCTTTAAGCGGGACGAAGTGGTAGAAATTCCGGATGAAGGTCCCGTCATCATCGCCACCGGGCCATTGACCTCTCCCAGACTTTCCGAGGCCATCAATCAAATTGTAGGGCAGAAGTACCTCTATTTTTACGACGCTCTTTCGCCGATTGTCGATGCCAACACCATTGATTATGACAAGGCTTTTTTTGCCTCGCGTTACGACAAGGGGGGAGATGATTATCTGAACTGTCCGTTGGACCGGGAACAATACAGCCAATTCGTTCATGAACTGAACCATGCCGGAAAAGTTCCCTTCGCGTCTTTTGAAAAACCGATTTATTTTGAAGGTTGTCTGCCGGTCGAGGAACTGGCCTCCCGTGGCCCAAAGACCCTGTCTTTTGGGCCGCTCAAACCCGTGGGTCTGCCGCATCCCGAAACGGGACGGTTGGCCCATGCGGTGGTGCAGTTGCGCAGGGAAAATAAGGAAGGGACAGCGTTCAATCTGGTAGGGTTCCAAACCAAACTGACCTATCCCGAACAAAAAAGAGTTTTCACCATGATTCCTGGACTCGAAAAAGCGGAGTTCTTCAGGTTTGGGGCCATCCACAGGAACACCTATATCAATGCGCCCGCAATTTTAACCGGGGATTTGGATCTTCAGTCCCGACCGGGAATATATTTTGCGGGGCAAATCATCGGAGTCGAGGGATATGTGGAATCCTCGACCATGGGTCTCCTGGCAAGCTTAAGCGCCATCGCAAAAATGTCTGGAAAAATTTTTTTGTCGCCTCCCACCGATACCGCGATGGGGGCTTTGCATTATTATGTCACGACGAAACCGCCTAAACACTTTCAACCAATGAATATCAATTTTGGGCTTTTCCCGGCCAAAGAAATGGGCATCAGAAATAAAAAGGTTCGAAATCAGAAAGTATTCGAAAATGCGTTGACCAGCCTGGATCGATGGAAGGGTTCAACTGAGGAATGGGTGAATTCGCGGGTTTGAATATTACTTAATTCTGGATAGTAAGAGAATAAACCTGCCGGTTATAAAGTTGCGTCTCATTTTTTAACGTTTCCTGAATAATTTTATCGCCTGGTCATATTGAGCGGCGGACATTTTCCGCTCAACTTTACCCCTGAATGTGAGGGCTTTCCTGTGGCCATTGACTCCCGCGATATGAAACCACAAATGGGCTTGAACAGGGTCTTTGGAAACTCCCATCCCTTTGAAGAACATATTTCCAATGTTAAACTGGGCCTGTACATTGTTCTGCTCAGCAGCCTTTTTAAACCATTTCATCGCCTTTTCATAGTTCTGGTGGGGTTTGTCAGCCTTGTAGTACAGGGATGCCAGCTTATATTGATCCTCTTCAAATCCCTTTTTCGCGAGCAATTGATACCATTTCACCGCTTCATCAAAATCAACCTCAACTCCCAGTCCTGAGGAGTACATGGAAGCCACCATGTGTTGAGAGTTTGTATTCCCCTGGTTGGCGGATAGCTTGTACCATTTGAGGGCTTTCTTGTAGTCTTTTTGAACTCCCTGCCCTTTGTAATACATGGCGCCAACTTTGTATTGGGCTTTGTCATCACCTTTTTCTGCCGTGATAGCAAACCATTTCATTGCCTCCCGATAGCTTCGCGGGATTTTTTTCCCCTCGTAGTACATTTGTCCGAGGAAATACTGGGCGGGAGTTTCTCCCTGTTCAGCGCGGGCTTGCAGTTCTTTTAATTCTTCCTCAATGTTTGAGCATGAAGCGGTAATAATGGTGAAAAAACTAAGAAGTACCAGGTTCTTGGGCAATCGTTCAAAATATGTGCAATTTATGGTCATTATAGGTTCTCTCGATCGTTATTCAGGGTGACCGGTTCGATGCAAAAAACCACCAAAAACGAATTTGATAGCTATTGTAATACTACAAGTAAAGAGCATGTGCAATGCTTTTACATGAAATGGTTAGTAAGTGTAAATTAAATTAACTAAAAAATATTTAGAGGACTCGTTGGGAGGGCTCCAGGGCGGGGAGGAATAAAAACAATAACTTGGATTAAAGCGGTTTCAAGATTAAAAAAATCAAATGAATGGAAAACGATTAAAATCTGCCGGGAAGGAAGGCCTCCTGAATCTTTTTAAAATCGCAGTCTCCATTCATTATTTTATAAATACCATCCTGATTCAGGGTGATCATCCCATCCTTTAAAGCCTGATTGTGGATTTCTTCCATCGATGCTTTTTCGGCGATGAGGCGGTTCAATTCAGGGGTTCTTTCCAATACTTCCTGCAGGGCGATTTTTCCTGAATATCCTGTAAAAATACATTGCTTGCATCCTACGGCTTTTTTGAGGGTCAAGTTGTCATTATACTGGAATCCGAGATCGGCAAAATTGCTGTCACCATAAAATTTTTCCAGCATCTCGAATTCTTCCTGGGTGGGATGATAGTCTTCCTTGCAGTAGTCGCATAAACTCGGCACGAGTTTTTGCGCCATGATCAACAAAAAGGCATCCGCGAACTGGGTTGGTTCAAAATTCATATCCCGCATTTTCCGAATGGCATCCATCGTGGACTTGGCATCCAGGGAAGAAAAAATTAGCCGGTCCTGGGCCGCTTCGATGCCAAGCTTCAGGGTTTCTGAATCCTTAATTTCGCCGATCATTATGATGTCGGGGTTTCCCAACAAAAAGGTTTCGACGGCGAACGAAAAATTAAGGCCGATCTCGTCGTTGATTTGAATTTGCCGCAATCCATTTTGCACGATATCCACCGGTGATTCTGCGGTCACAATTTTCTTTTCAGGAGTGTTCAGCTGGCCCAGAAAGGCGTGCAGGGAAGTGGTTTTCCCGGTGCCTTCGGGCCCTGTCACCAAAATCATGCCCTTGCCTGCATGAATCCTGGACATGATCTTATCCAGATTGGGATCGGAAAATTCCATTTGAGTCATGGGCATGAAACTTGGAACCGGCTTTCCAATCTGGGAAATCCGAATCATGGCGTCTTCAAGGTTTCCTATGGTGGGGAAAACGACGACACTCAGTTCGTATTTATTGGAACCCAGGGACCAGATGAATTTCCCATTCTGGGGCAATTGATTGACCGTTGCATCCAGTTTTGCCAGTTTTTTGAGGTGGTCGATGATCTCCTTCTGGGCACTGGATGGGACTTCCTCAAAAACCCGACATGCGTTATCCTTGCGAAGACGAATCAACAGGTTCTTACCTTCCATCCCCGGTTCAATATGGATGTCCGTGACATCCTGACGGATGGCGATGGAAAGCATCTCATCGAAAAACTTGTTTCTAGAATCGGGCATTATGACCTGATCCTCTGGAGCCTTGGTCTTGATTTCCTCTTCTATTACGAGTTCCAAAGTTTTGTCCTCAGGTAAATTTTGGGTTTCTGGATTATTTTGGGGTTCTTCAATCTGATAAAAACCATCGATATATTCTTGAATTTCCATTTTTAATCCAACTCTGAATTCAATGTTTTTATTGGCGAAGGTCTGCTTAATGGTTTCAACGCTGTTTTTATCGGTTGGGTCATTGATTAAAACCATCATCCCGTCATCTTCGTTTTTTAAAGGAACCCAGTTTTGCTTTCGCAGGGTATCAACATCAATTTCGACACCCGCCAGATCCGGTTTAGCAGCAGATTTCTCGTAACCTGTGTATGGGATGTAGTAAAAACTTTCCAAAGATTTGCCGATATCCAATGGGCGCAAATAAAGCTCCTTGACCAGAAGGTTTTCAATCTCGGAACCGGTTTCTTGACTTTTTTGGGTCATCTGGACCAGCTCATCGTTTGTGAGAAACCCTTTTTCGATTAAATAACTGAATTTCGTTGGTTTAGAATCTGCCGGTTCTTCCAAACAATCTGCAGATGAAATTTCTTCAGGGACTTTTTCCGGCGCTTCTTCCTGGCTCCCGTTCTGGGGCGCGGTATTATTCTTGCTGCGATTTCTCTCTTCCAATTTATATAAAGCCAGACCCATCACTAAGGCAATCGCTTTGGCGCGGATAAAATCACTTTCGAGAAAAGGCGACCCATCATTCTTATTCACGACTTCCATCACTCCCACCAGTTTGTTTTTGTGGGGCAACGGAATGAGCATCGCCGATCGGGTCTTGAATCCCAGTTTGTCCTCCCAGGTAGCATCGTACTCAAGATTTTTATGATGGCTTTTGAGTTCTTCGCTGGAATGGACATCGCTGATGTTCAGCGGTTTTCCCGTCGCGGCCACATAGCCTGCCAGATTGTCCATCGATATCTTTAGGCGGATTTCTTCGGAAGATTGGGAGCGGAAGGACTGGGAGTAAAGTTCTTTTTTGGAACTGTCGTAGCTGAAGAGAGTGGCGGATTCACATCCGAAAATACTTTTTAGGCTGTCCGTTAGTGAATCTAACGAAGCGTTTTTGAGGTCGATATTTTTTATTTGGGATACAAATGATCCAAGGTTTCCACCTCCGTTTGACGGCTCAATTTTTACGGCAGGAGTGTATTGGCTGTTTCCCATAACGGTGGCGTAATATCGGCAGTCCTAACAAATCCCGGTGATGAAATGGACACCGGAATATCTCGAAAAAATGGACGATTGAATTTGAATAATTTGTAGTTACCTTTGTAATTAATACCACAAAAAATTTATTTTGGGGAAAATAATTCCGGCAGGAGAGGGGGTGGGGAATTTTGGTTTTACGGTAACCCTATATTTTTAAATGGTTAAATAATACAAACGGCTAGAACCTGCTTTAGATCACAGTCGCCCCTGAAAACTTTTTGGATGCCATCCTGTTTGAGAGTACTCATTCCGTCCTGAATGGCGACCGTTCTCAGTTCTTCCGCCGAGGCCTTTTTGACAACCAGTCGCTTGACCGCTTGAGTCCCCTCGAGGAGTTCATGGATGGCGGTTCGCCCCGCATAACCGGTTTCATCGCATTCCTTGCAGCCCACGGGTTTATTCAAGGTCAGTTCATCATTGTAATCGATCCCGAGTCTGTCGAAATATTCTTCACCATATTCGCGCACAAGCATATCGAATTCCTCTTGTGAGGGATGGTATTGTTCGCAACAATTTTTACAAAGTGTTTTGACCAAACGCTGGGCCGCAATCAATAATAAAGAATCGGCAAAGTTCAAAGGGTTCATTCCCATGTCCAGCAACCGGGTGATCGTTTCAGGCGCCGAATTGGTGTGCAGAGTGCTGAATACCAGATGTCCGGTCAATGAAGCTTCCAGGCCAATGGAGGCCGTTTCCGTGTCGCGCATTTCTCCTACCATAATGACATCCGGGTCCCCCCGGAGAAAAGAGCGCATGGCACGGGCAAAATTCAAACCTTTTTTCTCCAGCGTTTGTACCTGACGGATGCCTTTTTGGGTGATTTCCACAGGGTCTTCTACAGTCCATATTTTTTTCCGGGGAGTGTTGATCGACCCCAGGCAGGAATGAAGAGTGGTTGTTTTTCCCGACCCGGTGGGACCCACGACCAATATCAATCCATAGGGCTTAGAAACATTTTTTTTGATCATTTCGAGGTTGTGTTCGCTAAAATTCATTTTATTCAGCGGAAGCAATTCATTTTTAGCGAGTATTCTCAAAACCACATCTTCATTTTCTCCGACCGTGGGACAGGTGGCCACGCGGAATTCAATGAATTCCCCTCCATAACTTATTTTAAACTTTCCATCCTGGGGGATTCGCCGCTCGGCGATGTCTAACTGGGCCATAATTTTTATTCGCGAAATTATGGCATTTTTGTAGAGGAAAGGAATTTCTTCGTAAGTTAAGCATTCGCCGTCTTTTCTGAAGCGGATCAAAACATTATCTTTTCCGACACCCGGCTCAATATGAATATCGGAAATTCCACGATCATATGCGTCAACTAATATTTTATTGACAAGACGGATGATTGTATTGTCGCCTTCCTTGATTTCACCAGATTCAGGGTAATTTTCATCGGTGCTCGTGATCAATTGAGCTTCATCATTTTCTTCTTGAAGAGTGCTGAGCAAGGAGGATATTTCGTCATGCTTTGTTGTTCGGAGAAAATTTCCATCCTGTTCCAATATCGAACTGAGGAAGTCAAATACATCAACCTTAAGGCCAACTTTAAATTCGATTACCTTTTTAGGGAAAATATTTTTTATGCTTTGAATCTTGTCGAGGTTGGTTGGGTCGTTGATTAAAATGACAATTTTAGAATTATCAGAATAAATAGGGATCCAAAGGTTCTTTTCCAGGAAATTCTTATTCAATCCCCCTAATATTTTTTTTGGAAGGATGATTGATTTGTCGTAGCAGTAATAGGGTAGATTGTAAAAATTTTCTAAAGATAATCCCAATTGATTCCGTTTTATTTTTCCTTTCTCCATCAAAACGGATTCCAAATCCACATTATTTTTTTGGGCATCGGCTATGGAGGAGGCCAGGAATTCTGCCGTTATTATATTATTGTCTATTAAATAACCGAATTTGGTGGAATTTTTTTTCGAGGTCTTTTCTTGTTTCGAAATTGCATATGCTAAATTTTCTGCCACGAGGTCAGCGTACTTTTCATCCTTTTTTGTGAAAAGGCATTTATTTGTTTTGTTAAAAATTTTCAGAACTCCCTGCAAAGTATCCTCATGGATTAATGGGAGAGCCAAAAGTTCTGCAACCTTTTCTCCGGACCGCTTGTCTTTCGATTCGTCAAATTTCAGGTCGCTGTGGTAGCTTTCTAATTCCTCGGGGTTTTCAACATTTAATATATTTATGAGTTTTTTAGTTATCGCGACATGGCCTGCAATATTGTTGTGGGCCAGAGGCAGACGAATTTCTCTGGACTTTTCTCTGGATTGGAATATAGAGTAGATTTCACTTTTTATTGAATCCAACCCAAAGACCGTCATACGTTCAGCTTCAAAAATTTGAAGGATTGAATCCTTGAGTTCGTCAAGATCCCTTTTCAGGTTTATACTGCTATTAATGGTTTGAGATATTTTCTTAATTTTTTCATCTTTATCATTATCTCGCCTGTTTGCATTTCGCCTATCCGCATTTCGTCTATTCGCAACTTGTTCCTCCGCATTTTGACTAGTAGTTTGTCGTTGGTCCTTAAATCTGGAAGGTAATTTTGATGTTGGGTGGTTCTTCTGGAGACTGTCCTCATTAAAATTCATCAAAACAATGCCTAATTCTGGAGCGATATCCTGCGCCAATTTAAAATCCTGCCCAGAAAAAACGTCATCGCCTTTTTTGTTGATAACCTCCAGAATTCCGATCAGATTTTCTTTGAAATGAATCGGAACAATAATCATCGAGTTTGAGGAGAAATTTAAAATATCATCCCATTTTAAGCCGTGAGCCAGTTGGGGATGATATTGAGTCAACTCTTCTTTATCGTTGACATTTGAGATATTTAAGGGTTTTCCAGTGCCCGCTACATATCCGGCCAGGCTGTTGGTAGATATATCCACTCTGATTTCTGGTGTTGGATCAGATATATAGTTTATGGAGTAGAGCTGATGATTGGATGGGTCAACGGCAAATAGAGTGACGGCCTCGCAGTTAAAATGAAACTTTAAATCCGCAATCAATTCTGGAAGGATTTCCCTTATACTCTCGGCAAACCTAACCTTCTCATGGATTGCACTGACTATTTCCGCATTTTGATTCAGAAAGGAAACTTTCTTTAAATTGTTTTCCATGGTCATTTCTCTAGTTGAAAAAAACTATTGCTAAAATTTACTGTGATAGGCGGACTCACACCGAGGATACTGTCAGCACCTGCTTGAGGTCGCATTGACCCTGGAAAATCTTTTCAATTCCATCCTGCCTCAGAGTTCTCATTCCTTCTTCCTTGGCAATTTCCCTCAACTCGTCGACCAGGGCCTTTTGCATGATTTTTCGCTTCATATTGGGTGTTCCCACAAGAACCTCATGTATCGCCATTCTTCCGGCATAGCCTGTGTCCATACAGGTTGAACATCCAACCGGTTTTTTTAATTTTAAATCCTTTGTGTATTTTATCCCCAGTTCAGCAAATTCCTTTTCACCATATTCCCGAACCAATATTTCAAATTCCTCTTTGTCGGGATGATAATCTTCCTTGCATTTCTTGCACAATGTTTTGACCAGCCTTTGGGCCGCGATCAATAAAATGGCGTCCGCGAAATTGAGCGGGTTCATTCCCATATCCAGCAGACGGGTGATCGTTTCAGGGGCCGAGTTGGTGTGCAGGGTGCTGAAGACTAGATGCCCGGTCAACGAAGCTTCCAGGCCAATGGACGCGGTTTCGGAGTCACGCATTTCCCCGACCATGATGACGTCGGGATCGCCGCGCAGAAAAGAACGCATGGCCCTGGCAAAATTCAAGCCAATTTTGTCCAACATCTGTACCTGCCGCAACCCATCCTGAGTGATTTCCACCGGATCTTCCGCAGTCCAGATTTTCCTTTCATCATCATTAATATGTCCCAAACAGGAATGAAGGGTGGTGGTTTTGCCCGAACCCGTCGGACCGACCACTAGAACCAGGCCATAGGGCTTGGTTATATTTTGGTAAAGGGAATCGAGGTTCTTTTTGCTGAAATTCATTTGATCGAGCGGTATGGGCTTGCTCGAAGCAAGTATTCTTAGAACAGCGTCTTCATTTCCGCCAACGGTTGGACAGGTTGCGACACGGAATTCAATTTCTTTTCTTCCATAACGCATTTTTATTTTTCCATCCTGGGGCATTCGTTTTTCTGCAATATCCAAACGGGACATAATTTTTATCCTGGAAATTATGGCCTGTTTGTACATGTACGGTATTCTTTGATACACGCGGCAGGTGCCGTCTTTTCTGAAACGGACCCTGACATCACTTTTTCTCCCTCCCGGTTCGATGTGAACATCCGACACGCCCTGGTCGTAAGCATCGATCAGAATTTTATTGACCAGCCGAACAATGGTACTATCTGTTTCGCTAATAGCATCCACCGATTCATCCGTTGACGCCGACCCGAAATCCACCGAATCCGCCCGTTCATCGGTGAGGGCGTCTAATAAAGAGGATAATTCTTCCGTCCGGGGCGCTTCGTCTTCAAAATCTTCTTTAATGGAATGGTCGAGACCGGTATTTAAAAATTCCTCAATATCCGCCTTTAAGCCGATATTGAAATCGATGTGTTTTTTCGGAAAGATCATTTTGATGCTGGTGATCTTGTCCTGATTCAAGGGGTCGTCAATGAGGATCGTGAGCTTGGTGGATGAAAATTGAATGGGAACCCAATGGTTTTTCGCGAGATAGTTTTTATTCAATCCGGTAAAAATCTGCTGGGGGAGGACGATCGAATTACTATAGCCCGTGTAGGGAATTTCATAATAATTTTCAAGGGATTTCCCTATGTCTTTGCGTTTTAATTTTAATTCATCAAGGAGGATAACCTCGATATCAATCTTTTCCTTTCTGGCTTTAGATATGGCGCTGTTCAGTTCGTCCTGGGAAATGATCCCGTTTTCCACAAGGTAGGCAAATTTATTCAGCCTTTTTCGGGACCCGATTTTATGATTGTAAAACGCCAGAGCCAGGTGGTCGGCAAGGATCAGGGCATTTTTCTGATCGAAAGAGGTAAAATTCTCTCCCCTTTTTTTATTGCTGAGTTGCAGGATCCCCATGGCCTTGTTGTTGTGAATCAGGGGATAGACCAGCATGGATTTGGTCGAGTTGCCGGATTTTTTATCCCAGGAAGCATCGAAGGTGAGCTCAGGATGATAATTTTTCAGTTCGTCCTGATTGGAAACATTTTCAATGGTGACGGGTTTTCTTTCCCGCGCCACGTAACCCGCGATGCTTTTATTTGAAATAGGAACACGAATTTCACTGAAGGAAGTTCCAGATTTCAATTTTGAATAAATTTCCTGCTTTGCAGTATCAATGGCATAGATGGTGACCATTTCCGCCTCAAAAATATTCAACAATGAGCACTTGAGGTTAAGATCCAGAAGGATGCTGTCCAAATTTTTGGCGGCATGAATCGCATGGCCGGTGGCCTGGACTTTTTCGTCAATTTCCTCGATTCCCAGCCTGACCAGGGCGTTTCCCAACGGGGTCAGTAATTCCTTCGCCTGACGTTCATCCCCTTCGGAAAACTTTTCGGCTCCGTTTTTGTTGATCACCTCCAGCACGCCTACCAGTTTTTTCTCATAGGGTAAAGGCACCACCATTACCGATTTGCTTCTGGTTTGGGTCAATTTGTCCCAGGTATCGTTATGAACCATAAGGGGTTTGAATTGTTTTAATTCGTTTTTCGAATAGGCGTCAGCAATATTGATCGTTTTCCCCGTTATGGCGCAATAACCAGCCAGGCTTTTTTGAGAAATATCCAGGCGAAATTCTTCATTTTCTGACTTGGGATAAGCGTGGGCGTAAAGTTCCTTGTTGCCATGATCGATGGAATAGAGGACCACCGTTTCGCTGTTAAAAATGGTTTTAAGATCTTCGGTCAGGGTTGGAAAGATTTCTTTGATGCTGGGTGCGGACAGGATTTTATTCATCAGGGGTTTGATCTTGTCCTCAGCTCTTCTGCCAACCCGTCTTTCCTGTTGTCTGGCAGGTGGAGCACTCTGGGTATTATCGTTTTTGGAAGTGGTGGGGCCTTTATTGTTGCCTGGACCGGTATTCGATGAATTATCGCCGTCCTCCTTTTTTTTTGGCTCTAAAATAAAGGCTACTTCTTCATTGAGGGATGAAAAATCGACCTCCGTCGAGGAAAGATTTTCCAAATCAGATAAATTGTTATGAGTTTCCGTGGGAAAGGGATCGTTGTTCAGATCAGGATTGTATCCTGGGTCCCTTGGCTTGCCGGAACGCATTAATTTAGAGAAAAATGCCATTTAGCAATAAATGAAAAGTTATAAGATTGAGTTGGGATCGAAACAATAGTCTACAAGCATATTGATATATATTCAAGGTAATTAACCGTTGATAATAGCAAAAATATATTGATTTAATTGGGTTTAGGGTGTTTTTTTATAATAACAAAGAAATTCTTTGTAAACTTATAAAGCGTAGGTTTTACGCAAAAATAAGCGAGTGAGTCGGCGGAAAAGAGGGGAATTTCAAGCGATTTGAGGCATCGCTCTGAGGCGGTGATTGGAGCGAAAGAGCATCAAATATCAAGATTTTTGACGAAAATCGCTTTTTCCTTGATGAATTTGAATCGGTGTTCGGCGTCTTTACCCATTAATTCTTCAAAAACCTTATGGGTCAACTCCTGATCCTTAATTTCCACCCGGATCATGGAACGGGTTTTTTTGTTCATGGTGGTTTCTTTCAAATCGGCCGGCGGCATTTCGCCCAGGCCCTTGAAGCGCCCCACCTCATAGGGAGAGCCGTTGAGTTTTTGGACGATGGCATCTTTTTCATCATCATCCAAAGCGTAAAACAATTTTTTCCCGGCATCGATCCTGAACAGCGGGGGCTGGGCAATGAAGAGATGGCCTTTTTGAATGAGTTCTGGCATATACCGGTAAAAGAAAGTCAGCAGTAAAGTGCAGATGTGAGCGCCATCCACATCGGCGTCGGTCATGATGATAATTTTTCCATACCGCAGTTTGCTGTAATCAAATTTTGGATGGATCCCAGTCCCGATAGCCGAAACTATATTCTGAATTTCATTGTTTGCCAGGGCTTTGACCATGGTCGCGGTTTCCACATTGATGATTTTTCCCCGTATCGGCAAAATCGCCTGGGTTTTTCGATCCCGCGCCTGTTTGCTCGACCCGCCGGCGGAGTCGCCTTCGCAAATAAAAAGTTCGGCCTGGTCTTTGTCGGTGGTTGAGCAGTCGGAAAGCTTGCCGGGCAGGTTGAGGCGGTGTGACACCAGTGTCTTGCGCTGGACAGCTTCTCTGGCCTGACGGGATGCTATCCGTGCCTGGGTCGATAAAATGATCCGGTTGGCGATCAGGTCGCCCAGAGTCTGGTTATGGTGAAGCTGATTTTCCAGCGAGTCCTTGACCAAAGTTTCTACCTGGGAGGTGATATTGGAGTTCAAGCGGCCCTTGGTTTGGCCCTGAAACTCAACGTCTCCCTGGATATAAACGTTAATGATGGCGACCAGTCCCTCTTTGACGTCATCGCCGGTGATGCCGGTGACCCCTTTGGGCAAAAGGTTTCTCCGATCGATATAAGCCCTGAACGCCTTGGTGATGCCATTACGAAAACCGTTTTCGTGTGTTCCTCCGTCCACCGTTTTGATGGCATTGGCGTAAGATAAAATGTTGGACTCGGTGTTTGAGGTCCACAAAAATGCAGTTTCAACCCTGAGGTTCGTGTCGTCCTTTTCAACATAAAAAGGTTCTTCCGTGATCGCCGGCAGGTTGCCCACGATTTTCCGAATGTAGTCTTTAATGCCTTCCGGGTACTGGAAGACATGCTTTTTGCCGTTGTCATGGACAACGATTTTCAGGCCCTTATTTAAAAAGGCTTTGGACTCGGCTTGTTCCAGAATTAATTTGGAATTGAATTCAACTTTTGGAAATATTTTTTTATCCGGTTTGAAATAAATCGTGGTGCCATAATTACGGACGGCTTTGCCTTTTTTTAGTTTCGACGTAGGTACTCCGCAGGCATAGGTTTGAGTCCATTCGAATCCGTCCCGGCGCGAGGATGCTATCAGGGATTCCGAGAGTGCGCAGACCACGGCCATGCCCACGCCGTGCAGACCGCCGGAAACCTTATAATTGTCCTGGCTGAATTTCCCACCCGAGTGCAGGGTGGTGAACAAGATTTCCATGGCGCTGCGTTTGGTTTTGCGAAAGGTGTCCACCGGAATGCCGCGCCCATTATCGTTGATGGTGACGCCGTGATCTTTTTCGAGAAATATTTCGATGGCGTCGCAATGCCCGTTCAGCGCTTCATCTACAGAGTTGTCCAGAATTTCCCACAGAAGGTGGTGCAATCCGGTAGAAGAAGTGGACCCGATATACATCCCGGGACGTTTACGGACCGGCTCAAGGCCTTCCAGAATTTGAATGTCGTCTGCGCTGTAGGTTGCCATCGTTACCTGAAGTTAAATAATATTGATGATTTTTTTGCGTCTGGCAAGGATCACGCCCTGACTGCCCCGGTTATAAACTGGAACGCTTTTTACGGTGATTTCCTTGTTTTTTCCAGTCTCAAAAACCAGGGTGATTTTTTCTTTCTTGTCGACCAACTTGAATCCAGCCAGCCTGCTGTCCGTAATTTTTATTAGTTTGACGCCCATGCCCGACCCGCTAAGCTGAGATACCTGATCGGTGGCAATGACCAAACCTTTACCATCGACCGTGGCCATGAATACAAAATCGGCCTGAACCAGGTAAACAGCGACCATGCGGTCCTCTTTTTTGAGAGACATTATTTTCCGGCCGGATTTCGTGGTTTCGGTCAGGTTGGACGCGGGGAAGCGGAAACCATAGCCCATTTCACTCATGACCATGAACTCCAGGTCTCCCAAAGGCGATTCCCCATTGTCGGAGAAATCTAGCGGGGCCTGGTCCGGTGCCGGGATTTTCCTGGATGATTTTTTGGAGGATTTCTTTTTAGGCTCCGGCGTCGCCTGTGCCAATAATTCCTGCGGGTTCAGGGAAATCATTTGCAGGACCTGCTCCCCATCGGAAAATTTAAACAGACTTTGGATGGGTTCGCCTAATCCACTGCGGGTATAGGGCAGATTGTAAATTTTTTGAATGTACGATACTCCCGCCGAAGTGAAAAATGCGACGAAGTCTTTGGTGTTCGCCTTCAGAGTGCCAAGGAGCTCGTCGTTTTCCTTGAACTTCAACGTCGCCGGGTCGCCCAGAGTCTTCAATTTTCGTAACCATCCGTTTTTACTGATGACCAGGGCAACGTCCTCATGCTGGATAAAATCCTCGGCGTTGTACTCAACGCTTTCGATCTGTTTGATAGTGGTCTTGCGCTTGTCACCGAACTTTTCGTTGATCTCCTGTAATTCTTCTTTGACCACGCCCCATATTTTTTTCGCGGATTTAAGAATGCCCTCGATGCGTTTTTTCTCTTTCAACTTTTCCTGTTGCTCAGCGATTATTTTGTCGATCTCCATCGAAACCAGTCGATACAGAGGAATTTCGAGGATGGCGCTGGTCTGCTCATCATCGAGATTGAAGGCTTTCGCGAGCTTTTCGTGCGCCTCCTGCCGGGATTTGGAGGACCGGATCAATTTCAACGCCTTGTCCAGGTTATTGAAGATGATCGCAAACGCTTCGAGGATGTGCAGACGTTTTTCGAGCAACGTCAATTCATATTTCAACCTGCGGGTGACCACCTCCTTGCGAAACTCCAGAAAGTGCTGGCAGATTTCCAAAAGGGACAACCGCCCAGGCTCTCCGCTTGGTTTCAGGCAGGTGAAATTGACCTGAAAATTTGATTCCAGGTCGCTGTGCTTGAACACATAACTCATGATTTTTTCGAGATCGGCGCCGGCCTTGGTCTCCAGCACGATGCGGATTTTTTCATCGCTTTCATCACGGATGTCGATCAGGAGCGGCAGTTTCTTGGCGATGATGATTTCGGCGATTTTTTCGATCAGTTTGGATTTGTTGACGCCATAGGGAATGGCGGTGATGATGATATTTTTCTTTCCCCGGGCGAGATCTTCTTCCGTCCATTCTCCGCGCATTTTTACCGCGCCGGAACCCGCTTCGTAAAAATTGCGGATTTCCTTTTTGGAGTTCATGATGATCGCGCCTGTCGGAAAGTCCGGCCCTTTGATGTGCTTCATCAATTGGGCGACGCTGGTGCCTGGTTCGTCAATCAGGCAAATTAGGCCGTTGATTACTTCTTTGAGGTTGTGGCTGGGAAAGGAGCAGGCCATGCCCACCGCAATGCCCGAGGCTCCGTTGATCAACAGGTTTGGAATCCGCGATGGCAAAACCAGAGGCTCACTCAAGGTGTTGTCATAATTGCGCTGAAAATCGACGGTATCTTTTTTGATATCCTGCAATATGAAGGCGGAGATTGAGTGCAGTCTTCCCTCCGTATAACGGTAGGCCGCAGGCGGGTCGCCGTCCAAGGAACCGAAATTTCCCTTTCCTTCAACCAATGGATAGCGCAGGGAAAAATCCTGGGCCATGCGGACCATAGACTCATAGGTGGACGCATCGCCATGCGGATGGTATTTACCCAGCACTTCCCCGATGATTCTTGCGGACTTCACAAACTTTACCGCGGCGGTCAAGCCCATGCTGTTCATGGCATACAGGATTCTCCGGTGGATGGGTTTTAACCCATCGCGGACATCAGGAAGGGAGCGCGAAACGATGGTGGATAGCGCATAGGTGAGGAACCGGTTTTCCAGTTCAACTTGAATGTCGGAAGCTTTTTCTTTTGCCATGGGTTGTATTTGGACGTTATATGTTCAAATTTGTGAAAATTAACTTAAAAAAAACGAACTAAAATAAATCAATAGAAAAATTGAAAAATGAATCCTGCAAAAAAGTGTTAATTATCAAATGAAAAACAGGGCAAGATTTGGGACCGGGTTACAACGCGAGAGCTTGACAAACGTGCTACTCAGTTTTATACAAAGAATCAGCTATATAAATCAAGTTTTCTTTTTTTCACCCATATCCTTCGATATCATATTTTAACTTCGGATAAAGCAACACGGAACCTTACTTTTTATTTAAAAACCGGGGGTTATTGAGGTTCTCTTTTAGTTTTTGATGTTTCGATCAGGGGCTAAAGAGCCTTTTATATCGAGGGATATTTTTTATGAATGAAAAGGAGGGACCTGGGTTAAACTTTCCTTGGTTTTAAACCTTTTTGGACGTTCTACCATCTTAAAGGCAACAGAGGGCCCCGCTCATGATTGTTAACAGTGGGGAATTCATTCAAATTTGCGTTAAGCCATCTAACCCAGTAATTTACTGGTTATATTTATCAGGAGCATTTCATGTCGGATCAAGCGTTGCAGGAAAAAGTGATCGAAGCGTTGAAGACCGTTGAGGACCCGGATCTTCATAAAAATATAGTCAGTCTTGGATTTGTTAAGAATATGAAGGTTGAGAGCGGCAACGTTAGCTACGATGTGGAGCTGACCACCCCCGCCTGTCCGGTTAAAGAACAATTGAAAAACGAGTGTGAGACCAAGACCAAAGCCATTGAAGGAGTGAACGCCGTGTCCGTCAATATGACTGCAGTGGTTCGTTCCTCCGAGCACAGCCAGCCTATTCTTACCGGAGTCAAAAATATCATCGCCGTGGCCAGCGGGAAGGGCGGTGTGGGCAAGTCCACCGTCAGCACGAATCTGGCGATTGCCCTACAGATGTCCGGCGCAAAAGTCGGCTTGATGGATGCGGATATTTATGGGCCGAGTATACCGCAAATGCTGGGCATTCCCATATCCTCTCCCAGAGTTGGTGAGGAAAACAAGTTTTTCCCGCATGAGAAATACGGACTGAAAGTCGTGTCCGCGGCTTTTCTGACCAAGCAGGGCCAGCCGTTGATGTTGCGCGGACCCATGCTGGGCGGCATCATCCAACAGTTTTTGCAGAACGTGGAATGGGGCGAATTGGATTATCTGGTCATCGACCTGCCTCCGGGAACCGGAGACGTGCAACTGACCCTGACCCAGAAAGCGCCAATTTCAGGAGCGGTGGTGGTGACAACCCCTCAGGAAGTCAGCATGATCGACGCCGATAAGGGCGTTAAAATGTTTCAGCAGGTGAAGGTGCCTATGCTCGGCATCGTGGAAAATATGAGCTATTTTGTCTGCGACGGGTGTGACAAGAAGCACCACATTTTTAAAAGCGGCGGCGGAAAAACCCTTGCAGATACTTTTGACATTCCTTTTATCGGAGAAATTCCCATCATCCCCGATGTGGTGTTGGGGGGAGATTCTGGAGTTCCCATTTTATTGAGCGACCCGGAATCGCCGGCAAGCGTTGCGTACACTCATCTGGCGGGCCAGGTGGCGGCTCAGTTGAGTATTCAGCAGTCCAAAGAAGATAAGGCCGAGGCCACCTTTGACCTGGCGTGGAAGGAATAAACCATGAGCGAACCGGCCAAGGTGGACTCCAATCATCCATCGCCCAAAAAATTGCACCAGATCAACGCCACCACCCTGGGAATCAGCTGGACGGATGGGCACGAGTCGGTTTACAACGTTAAGATGTTGCGGGAAAAATGCCCCTGCGCCAACTGCATCGATGAATGGACCGGAGAAAAAAGAATCCAACCTGGGATGATCCCGGATTCGATTCGGCCCAAAGACATTAAATCGGTGGGGTTGTATGCAGTCCAGTTTTTCTGGAACGATGGGCACGATACGGGCTTGTATCCGCACGAATTGCTGAGAAAACTTTGCCAGTGCGAATTGTGTGAACATGCCTGAGGTAGAAATGTGTCCACAAGATTTATCCCGCCCAGGACGACGAACGCGATAATTTTCCCGACCATGAGAACCGCCAGAATTTCATGGTGAAGGGGCCCGACCAGGAGTTGGCCCAGGACTTGCTCCCGGAAGCCGACTTCACCAGAATTCTCAAGCGAAACCTGTTGCGCCGGTTCACTTCAATTCTCCATACGATTCGATCGAGTTTTTGTTGATGTGCCAGTCGTGGGGGAAATTTTGGGCATCCTTCCATTTTTTCGATTTGAGAGGACCTGTTTCATAGACGATGGCCGGATCAGTCAAGACGACAGCGGTATCGTTCACCGCAATTAATTTTCCGGTATAGATATAATTGACGCAAAATAAGGTGACGCGCCTGCCCACCAAATTTTTCAAGCCTCCCTGGCTGTTTTCCCCCATATTCAATTCCATAGTTATCTCCTCGATAGTAGTGGGTTGGTTTGGTGAGTCTGTTTAAAAAAGTATGGTTAATTTTCTCCCTAATTAATATACAGGAAAGCAAAATAAAAATTAGCTAAAATACTAATATCATGAAATTTTTTGAATAACAGTTGAAAAATCAAAGCACTTAACCTATAATAACATTGGCAGTTAAAATCAGCGGGCTGATTATTCTAATATTAGCACTAAGTATAATAATAAATCAAATAAAATAGCAAAATATCTATTTATGAAAAACATTGGGTCTAGAATCGCATCGCGCAGGAAACTGCTGGGTCTCAAGGGCAAGGAATTGGCCGAGCGGGTGGGGTGTCATCCTCCCGATATCAGTGACTGGGAAAAGAGTAAAAACATTCCCAGCGTGGAATCGCTCATCAAACTGGCCAGGGCTTTGAACACCACAGAGACCTGGCTGGTGTCGGGGAAAAACCCCGGGGTTGCAGGGAAAGGCGAGGAAACCTCGAAAATTACGCGAATGCCTATTGAATACAAGGGTGGGGATGAGGATAATAATTCAGAGTTTCAAAGGCAGGAAGAAATGCTCAATGATAAAAGGCGAATCATTGAATATCTGGATAAGGAAATCCTCGAACTTAAGTCTCGAATAACCAAACTGGAAGGCGGGAAAAGCGGCGAATCCTCAAAGAACCTGACAGGTTGATTAAACGCCTGCAAAGCGCCCTCGTAAAACCATTTCCTGTATCTGTGGATGCATGCATCCGATTCGCGGCGACCGACGTGCGCCTTTTTTCTGATAACCTTTCTGATGGCCGGAAGCACCGATGAAATCCAGATCGCTCTTCCGGAACCTGAAGAAGCCCCGCCAGTTTATTCAGAAGCGCTTGAGGAAGAAATCGATTATGAAGAACTATTGAACCGGATTCCATTGCGCAAACCGGATCCCAATCCCCCTTGGCTGGATTGGTCCAGCGAAAATAAACGCGCTCAGGATTTTGGCTAGCTGGAAACTTTCGCGGAGTTATTTTGCGAAGTGAATGGCGGGACTCCCGGTTTGTCCGGATTCATCGGGCAACAACCCTTTTTAGCTCGTTCAATCCCCGCTCCAGCCTGGAGCCTGCGATGGGGTCCATCAACAAAGCCCAATACCCTCCAACAACGGGCATGACCACCTTGCCTTCCTCCGTCCAGGTGACATAAATTCGTCCTTTGACTTTTTGATAATGGATGGAGGATTTTGACTGGTACATCCCATCGTACAGGGAAAGGTTAAAATCGATCCCATATTCGGGTGAAGACCGGGTGATGGTCATCGACCCGTCTCCTCCCTTTCCGGACCAGGACTGACTCGCACCCACTCCGGATTCAATCTCTCCCAGTGAAACCATCTTGCCTGGGTCATCCACGATCCAGGGAGCCCAGTACTGCCATTGATTTAAGTCATCGAGGGCGGCGTGTAGGTATTTGGATTCGGTTTCCAGGAAACCGAAGCGGGTGACCCGGTATTCGCAGGTAAGAAAAAAGGCCAGGCCAAAGAATATTGCGATCCCCAGAACAAACAGGATTCTGATCTTTTCCTTTCTCGATTTTTTTTTTACATTTATTACCTTTAATCTGCCAATGCTGTCCGGGTCTTTTCTGGGCATTCCATTCCTTTTTGAGTTCAAGCTGGTTTTTTGGAATTTGAATTTTCTTCCACCACACTTTTAAGCTCCTTCAAACCGTCTTCAAACATGGGACCGACCATTAAATCCATATTCAAGGCCAGATAGCCGCCCAGGACAGGGACCGCCATGTCTCCGGTCATCTCCCAGGTAACCAGGGTGCTGCCCGCAAGATCCCGAAAATGAATCAGGGCCTGGCATTTGTAACTTCCGTCATTAAAAGAAATATCGTAATCGATGCCCGTATCAGGGGAAGACTGGGTGAATGTCAACGCACCGTTTCCGTCTTTTCCATGCCAGGATTGACTGGCCCCGACTCCTGAGGTTTTTTCTCCTAAAATGATGATCAGTGTGGGATCTTCCTCCAGCCAGGGAGCCCAGCCCTCCCATTTGTTGAGATCGTTCACATGGCTATGGATGACCGCCGGTGGAGCTTTAATGAGTTGAGCCCGGCTGACGTTGTACTGGGTGGGAAGAAAAAAACCAACGACAATTAGAATTCCGACGAGTGCCCCAAAAAATAGTGCAAATTTTTTCATGAAGATTCCATAAAAATCTTTCCCGGCACTCTAAGGTGTTCTGCGTGATCAACTTTCTCGGCGGGCAGGACCCGCTTTGCGCTCCTTTTGCCAGAATGGCAACTTATTGCGCTGCAAGAATGATTGAGACCAAAAAAATGAGCAAATTTCCTGCGGAGGAACTCCGCTTACATTCCGACTTTTTCGCGGACTTCATCCATCAGCTTGGCGTCGATCAGGGTCACGCCTTTTTCGAGCGCGAAATTGATGACCGTTTTCTTGGCCATATTGCGCACGAAAAACGGCACCTTTTTGATCCGGACCTGCGCTTCCTCAGTCCAGACGAGGTTGTCTTCCGGTTTGCCCTTGTCCAGTTCCTTTTTGGCCTGGGACAATTGCGACCCGACCATGCTCATGGGTCCTGTGCCGACGCTCGATGCGCCGCCCATCTCGACACCCAGTTTGCTGACAAACTCGGTTTCAAATTGATTGGTCAGCATGGCGATCATGTGACCGCATTTTTTGCACTTGAATTTCATGGCCAGATTTTTATTTTCCTCCGGCATGATTCCGTCCGTCTGGGTTTCCATCTGCTCATCACAAGGTATACAAAGGAATTTCATTACTCCCCCTAATTGGATTTATTTTCAATAAATTTGATGATGGTATCGACTGTCGAGGCAATGGCTTTTCCGGTAATGGAATCCTTGTTCTCGGCGTAAAATAATGTTCCTGAATCGGTGGGCCGGGACACCCGCGTGTCGAAAGGAATTTTACCTATGTAGTTGATGCCTTTCTGACTGGATAATTTTTCCGCGTCCTGGCCCTCAAAAAGTTTTCCTTCTTTATCGCAATGCGGGCAAACATAAGTGGCCATATTTTCAATCAGGCCGATGATAGGAACCCCCATTTTATTGTTCTTGGTGATCGATTTTGAAACGATGTGCTGGGAAAGCTGGGACGGAATGGTGATCTCGACCACTCCCGCAAGTTCCGGAATCAGGTCGCGGATGTTGTCGATCCGGTCGCTTCCCGGCGGCATGTCGATCAGCAGATAATCGAGTTCCCCCCAATTGGTATCGGCCAGCAGTTCCCGCAAGGCGGTCGATTCCATGGTGCTCACCCACGTGGAAGTGGCGCCTGCGTCTTCCGTCCACATGACGGGTGTGTCCGGGCCGGACAACAGCATGTCCATTGACATGATCTTGATGCCCATGGCGCCTTCACCGGCGTCGATGCCGTCGTCGTCGATGACCAGTTTCTGATCATTCCCGACCCCCAGCAGATGCCCGATGCTGGGGCCGTTCAAGTCCGCATCTAGGATGCCGACGGAGTGCCCCCGGTCGGCCAGGCAGGCGGCGATATTGGCGGTGATGGAACTCTTGCCCACACCGCCTTTGCCGCTCATCAAAGCGACCTTGTGTTTTATTTTGTCCAGCCTGTTGCGCAGTTTTTCTCTTTGCGAAACCACCTGGCTGATGATATTCGATCCGCCGTCTCCGGCAAGATCTTCATAGGTTTTCATGCCTGCTCCTGATATCGGTAAGTGGTTGGTTTTAAATATAATGGAAATTTCCATGATCATCTTATCGAAAATATCAGCCATTGAAAAGGGATACTTTCATTTTGAGGATAACGCAAAAAATTCGTATATTTTGACTTTTCCATTGACCCTGCATGAGTTTCTAATTTAGATTAAATGGTTTTAGGTATTGAGATATTCGCCAAACAATCTCCGGGCTCTGCATGGAACTTTCTGAAGAAGATAAAAAGCTCATCGAAGAAGAGGAATCCCTGTTTTATCGCACCATAGAATCCCTGTGCGGGGACCTTCCCCAGGTACGGGCTTCCAAAATATCGGCCAATCAAATGGCACGAGAACTCACTCAGCAAATGGTCAACGAGTGGAATCACGAGGAAAGACAACCGCTGGTGTCCGATGAGGCGGTGGCTCACAAAATATCCGACATACGTAAAGAAACCGATCAGACGCTGATGGAGTTGATCCAGGAACCCTATTTTGGCCGTGTGGTTACAGATGAAGATGACGGCAGGGAAGTGGCCTTTCTGATCGGCAAAAAGAGCAATATCGAATCTGGAATCGTGGATTGGCGAAACGGACCCATCTCCTCCCTGTATTTTAATTACCAGCAGGGTGAGGAATTTTTTGAAGAGATCAATGAGCGGGAACGCAGCGGCAGGATCAAACTGAGGCGTTCCTACCGGGTCGATAATGGTCGGCTGGTGCAGATCGACACGCCGGAAGGCGTCTATCATGTCGACAGCAACGGCACCGGATGGCAAAAACTGGATATCGATGTGGAAATCGCCGCCCATAAATCGCGCAATATTGGTTCGAGCGATAAAAAACTTCCGAACATCCTGTCCCTGATCACCAAAGATCAGTTCGAGTTGATCACCACAGACCCGGACCGGCCCGTGATCATTCAAGGGTCCGCAGGGTCCGGTAAGACCACGGTGGCTCTGCATCGGCTGGCCTGGCTCCTGCATGAAGAAAACTCATTTGCCCAGCCGGAGAAGACCCGTGTCCTGGTGATGAACAAATCCCTGCAGATTTATATCGACTCCACCCTGCCATCGCTGGGCATTCATGGGGTGGAAACCTCCACATTCAATAGTTGGGCGCTATCGATCATCCGCAAGGCGACCAAGGGGAAATCGCATTTCAAGTTTCACAACCTTCCCGATTTTGTGGAGAAGATAAAATTTTCCGAGGAAATACTATCGGCCATTTCGGGCCAGGTGGAAAAACAGAGTCGTCGCTCGGACCACTGGATTCGCGATACCTTTTCCCGCTGGCCGCATCTCGTCAAAAAATGGGACGAGGGCAGGGGAGGAGCCATTCTTCCCCGGATCCGAAATTTCGCTCACGAGGTCAATGGCGCAAAATTACCTGAAAAGGAAAAAAAGCAGATTCATATCTCACTCCGTTCCCTGCAGGGGAAAATGGAAGATTACATCAATGATATTTATGATTTGCTGGCCGATTCGGACCATTTGCGGGGCTATTTAAAACCAGACCGCAAGCTCGACTACCATCTGGATTTTTTGAAACAACAAACCGAAAAGAACCGGAAGCATAAAAATCTGGATTATTTCGACATGTCTCTCATCTTGTGTAATATCCAGTTGAAGAATGGCGGCTTGCCTGGAAAAAATGGCGACATTTCAAACCTGGACCATTTGGTCATTGATGAAGCCCAGGACTTTGGTCCCGTGGAATTCGCCATCATGATGAACGCGGTCCGGGACAAGCATAACCTGACCATTGTCGGCGACGTCAGCCAGAAAATTCTATTTTCCCGCAGGTTCATCGGCTGGGACAAAATCATAGATAGTTTAGGGCTCGACGAAAGTGATCTGATCCGCCTGGAAGTTTCTTTCCGATGCACGGCTCAAATCATGACCCTGGCCAACCGGGTGGCGGGCAGTCCCAAAAAAGTGGACGGTCGACAGGGGCCACCGCCGACTTTCCAGAATGTGGCGGACAAAGACGAATTGCTGGAAACCATCACCAACTGGGTACAGGTTTGTCAATCCACAGGCCCCAATAAATTAATCGCTCTCATTTGCCGTTACCCCAAACAGGCGATGGAGTTAAAGGAAGATCTTGCGGAGATGTTGCCAAAGGACGCGGGCCTTCGCCTGGGGCATCGGGATCAATTTTCCTTCGAGCCGGGGGTCATCGTGACCAACGTGCATCAGGTCAAGGGATTGGAGTTTGACGCGGTGTGTATCGTCGAGCCGAGCGAGGAAAATTATCCGCAGTTGCGTCCTGAAAGCCGCAATTTGCTCTATGTCGGTATCACCCGTGCGGAGGATGAACTGATGCTGATAGGCGTCAAACCTTTTGCCAGGATTCTCAAGGAGTAACGGTCGAATTAGGAGAAAAAATTTTATTTTTTCAAAATTATGAAAAAAGTGTTGCGAAATTCCGGCCCGGAACTATATTGCAATTAGAGGGTTTGAGGCAACCTTGAACCAGGAGGTGTTTATCGAGGAAACCAGTCCACCATTCCAGACATTTAAGGTTAAGAACATAAAAGTCCATCTATAATTTTGGACCTACCCGAAAGAAAATTGACATCGGGCCATAAAAAAGAGAAAAAACGCGTTGCATATCATGTAGCGCGTTTTTTTTATTGCAATTTATCGCGGGGAATCAGGATTGACTCGAAAATTTAAACTCATTATTGAGTATGAAGGAACCCGCTACCATGGCTGGCAGGTGCAACCGAACGGACTCACCATTCAGGAAGTTCTGCAAAGTTGCCTTAAAAAAATCACTCAGGAACAAGCATCCGTGGTGGGTTCGGGCCGAACCGACGCAGGTGTCCATGCCGAGGGGCAGGTGGCGCATTTTAGGACCGAATCCTCCATGACCCCGCATCAATTCATGATGGCCTTCAACAGCCTCCTGCCGCACGACATTGTGGTGAAAAATGTCGCCGAAGTCCCGGATGAATTTCATGCCCAACGGTCCGCCGTTCGCAAGATTTACCGCTACACGATTTTAAACCGGGAGTATCCCTCCGCCCTCCTGCACGATCGCTGTAATTTCATTCAAACTCCGCTGGATGTCAAAGCCATGCGGCGGGCGAAATCCTATCTGGAGGGCAAACACGATTTTTCCGCGTACAGAGCATCCAACTGCGAGGCCAGGAATCCAATTCGGGAAATTTACAAAATCGACATTTCAAAAAAGCAGGATTTCATCACCCTGGATTTCGACGGCAATGGATTCCTGAAATACATGGTCCGCAATATCGTCGGAACCTTGATACAAGTGGGTCGAAATAAATTGTCGGCCAAAGAGGTGAAAACCATCCTGGAATCCCGCGACCGCAAAAATGCCGGCCCTACTGCACGGCCTTACGGTCTTTGTCTGGTTGAGGTTTTTTATGATGAGGAAAAGAAACCCTCTTGAATAAGACCTTCAGAGAAAATTTTTGGATGCTCAATTCACAAACAGGACCACCAGCCAGGCGAGAATTTGATCCGGATCTTTGAAAAATACATCCTTCAGGCTTCCCGAACTTGAACACCAGAAGCCGCTGGATTTTGCCAGATTCGCCGGAAGCATTCCGCCCTGGCAATCCCCCGGTTTTTCATCGAATAATTTTTTCAGAACCAGGTATTTATCGTCCCAACGCAACTTCAAAGACCCTTTTTGGTCATTGGCGGTGGCTTCAAAATTGATGAGGTCATTTCTTTCATTTTCAATGGTGCCGGAGAGAGTCAAATTGGGGCCGTTGATTCCCGCCTGTGCTGAGATTCCCCTGTCGTCCTGGATGACTCCGCCGTAACTGATAAATCTCCCCAGTTCCTCGCGCTCGATAACAGAGTCCTGCTCCCCAATGCTGATTTTCAGAGTTTTGGCATCAAGAAATACTTCGATGGGGGTAACGACAGTAAAGCCTTCCCGGATCTCACCAAAAAAATGACCTTCTTCCTCATAAAGTGAAATTTTAATTTTGCCAGCATCCGTTTTGGCGAACAGGTTCAGTTGACCCAGGCCCCAGGCTTTAGTGCCCATGAAATTAAAAACAAACAAGACCAGCAGGATTCGTGCAAAATATGGAAAAACTATTTTCATGAATTTACCTTTTTTAACAGGTTGGAAGTCCATACTTTAAAGACGGAAAAATAAACCTCGTCTACTAAACAGGATGGCAGAAGAGGCGGGAATATTCCACTTAGGAGGATAATCGTTCTTATTCGTTGAAGGTCAGCTTTTTTCCGTTGGGATCGAAAATGGGAAAGGATTGTAATCCGTTCTTGGCCATAAAGTACTTGGTCGCTGTTCGCAGGACACCTAAACCGTACTTTACGCTCCTGCGAAAGCTGATAGAGGAAGCTTCCTCGAAATAGCGGGCAGGGCATGAAACTTCTCCGACATTGAACCCGAAATATAGGACTTGAAGCAACATTTCATTGTCGAAAATAAAATCGTCCGAATTTTCCAGCAGGGGGATGGTGGTCAAAGTTTCTGCACTGAATGCCCGGTAGCCGGTGTGGTATTCGGAAAGTTTCTGGTTGATGATCAGGTTTTCTGAAAAGGTCAAAAACCGGTTGGCGTAGTATTTGTAAGCCGGCATGCCCCCCGCCATGGCCTTATTGCCAAGAATCCGGGAGCCGATCACTGCATCAAAAATCCCTTCGGCGATCATGAAAGCCATGGCGGATATGAGCTTTGGTGTGTACTGGTAATCCGGATGGAGCATGATGACAATATCGCATCCCCGGCGCACCGCTTCCTTATAGCAGGTCTTTTGATTGGCCCCATAGCCTTTGTTTTGTTTGTGGACCAGGGTATTGATATTCAGTTCATTGGAGATTTCAACGGTATCGTCCTGGCTGGCGTCGTCGGTGAGGATGATGTCATCGACCACCGCGCTTGGAATTTCCTGATAGGTTTTCAGGAGGGTTTTTTCGGCATTATAAGCCGGCATGACGACCGTGATGCGTTGTCCATTTATCATGGGGTAGGTGTAAGTAAAAATTTTGGATAAAAATGTAGTGTTTCGACTAAAGGACCGCTGGCGCAGGCCGTATAATAAGGCAAAAATATATATTTACAATGAGTTTAATGTGGCTATACTTGCCGTGGTCACACTCCCAAGGTGGCTGAATTACTTGTTGGTAAAGCGGTTTCTTCCAGAATCACGCACTCTGCAAAAACAATTAAAAAGCTTAATTATGAAACCAAATTTTAAAATCGCGTTATTGCCGGGCGATGGCATCGGACCGGAGGTTATTCAGGAAGCGGTCAAAATATTAAAAATAATAGAAGCCAAACTGAATTTGACCCTTGAAACCGATGAGGTCCCGGTCGGGGGTGCGGGGTACGAGGCCACCGGACACCCGCTTCCCAAAGAGTCTCTGGCCACCGCTCAAAATGCCGATGCGGTTCTGCTGGGCGCGGTGGGTGGCCCAAAATGGGAGAAACTGGATTTTTCCCTGCGGCCCGAACGGGCGTTGCTTGGCCTTCGTTCATCCCTGAAGCTGTACGCCAATCTGCGTCCCGCCAAGATATTTCCGGCATTGCTGGAAGCTTCCACTTTGAAGCGAGAAGTGGTGGAAGGGCTGGATATTCTGGTGGTCCGGGAATTGACCGGAGGCATTTATTTTGGCGAGCCTCGCGGCATCGAGACTTTGCCCGACGGCACTCGTAGAGGGGTGAATACCCTGGTCTATACCGAGCCTGAAATTGAACGCATCACAAAAATCGCGTTCCAGGTCGCCGGAAAAAGAAGCAAAAAAGTGATGTCGGTGGATAAGGCCAACGTCCTGGAAACCACCGGGCTATGGCGGGAAGTGGCTACCCGGGTGCACAAAGACTATCCCGATATCGAGCTTCAGCACATGTACGTGGACAATTGCGCCATGCAGTTGGTGCGCAACCCCAAACAGTTTGATGTGATCGTGACGACCAATATGTTCGGCGATATCCTGAGCGACGAAGCGTCGATGCTCACAGGCTCAATAGGAATGTTGCCTTCGGCCAGCGTGGGCGGTGAAACCGGAATGTACGAACCGATTCACGGGAGCGCCCCGGATATTGCGGGCCAGGGCAAAGCCAATCCCCTGGCGACGATTCTTTCCGTCGGCATGATGTTCAAATATTCCTTAAACGAGGAAGAACCCGAACAATGGATCGAAGACGCTGTTGAAAGAGTATTGAATCATGGAGTCCGCACCCCGGACATCATGTCCAGAGGAATGAAAGAAGTGGGGACCTCGGAAATGGGGGACCTGGTGGCTGAGGAATTGGAGACCAATGGCTTTTAGCAAAAAGGAAAAATATAACGTCGCTGTGGTTGGCGCCACCGGCGCCGTCGGCAGAAGAATGATCACCACGCTTGCGGAGCGGGATTTTCCCGTTGACCGCCTGGTCCTCCTTGCTTCGGCCAGGTCTGCCGGACAGGTTTTGACATTTAAAGGAAAATCCATCGCGGTGGAACTCCTGACGGAATCTTCGTTTGCAGGTCAGGATTTTGCCCTTTTTTCCGCCGGAGCCAGCGTGAGCCTAAAATACGCGCCTTTTTCCGTGGATGCGGGTTGTATCGTCATCGACAACAGCAGTGCCTTTCGAATGGAAAAAGACATTCCCCTGGTGGTGCCCGAGGTGAATCCAGACGCTATTCCGGATCA
This sequence comes from Nitrospinaceae bacterium, assembly GCA_029261595.1. GTDB lineage: Bacteria > Nitrospinota > Nitrospinia > Nitrospinales > VA-1 > JADFGI01. The sequence continues at coordinate 52,168 of JAJDAZ010000026.1, forward strand.
ACCGGAGATCATAGCCAACCCAAATTGTTCGACCATACAAATGGTGGTCGCCCTGCACCCCATACATGCGAAGTACCGGATCAAAAGGGTTGTGGTTTCAACGTATCAATCCGTTTCCGGGTCGGGGCAAAAAGCGATAGCGGAATTGACCACTCAATCCATGGCTGTTCTGGACGGCAAAGATACATCCTCCGAAGTTTATCCTCACCAGATCGCCTTTAATTGTCTTCCGCACATCGACGTCTTTCTGGATAACGGGTACACCAAGGAAGAAATGAAAATGGTGAATGAAACCCGGAAAATTTTGGGCGACGATTCCATCCAGGTATCGCCCACCACGGTTCGCGTTCCCGTGTTTTACTCTCACTCGGAATCGGTCAACGTGGAAACGGAAGCGCCCATTTCAGCGGAAGCTGTAAAAAAACTTTTGAGGCATTCCCCCGGGATCCGGGTAGTGGATGATCCTGAACGGAGTGAATATCCCCTGGCCATCGATGCCGAGGGAAAGGATGAAGTTTTTGTGGGCCGCCTTAGAAACGACTTGTCCAGAAAAAAGGCGATCAATTTCTGGATCGTGTCAGATAACCTCCGAAAGGGGGCCGCTTTAAATGCCGTTCAAATCGCCGAGCTGATTGTGGGCCGCTAGCGAAGCGCTTGCATTATCGGAAATAATACGAAAATTCCTCCATTTTCAGTGACTTGGCCTTGACATTAGGCAAACACTAAGTGTATATATAATGGCCACTTATTGATTTAAGTCGCTTGAAATTTCCTCGATTTCAATCCACCTTCAAGGAAGCCAGCCATGCCGGAAAAGCCAAACACAAACGACCCGGAGAAGTTGTCGGGTCAGGACATTCCCGCCGGTTCTGAAAATATCGATATTGCCGAGTTTAAAAAACTGCTGGAAGTGGCTGCCCACGAAAGAAAAAATCTCCAGATGCTCGTGGAATATTTTGAGCACAAGACCGTGGAGCTGGAAGAGAAAAAACATTTTTTTCAAGTCATCGACGACCAGGTTCCGGACACTTTAAAACAGCTCGATTCCTTCAACGAAAGCTTTCAGGAAATCAAAACCATTGATGTGCGCGTTCGGGACTTTCAACGCGTGTCCAAGGAATTAGAATCCAATTACAACACCCTCAAGCGGGAGCTCGATGAATTACACCTCTTGAGCGAGCATATCGATCATAAAATTAAAAGCCTGCATCAGCAAAGGGGGCTGGTAGAAAAAGCCAACGAAGATGCCGGTCGTCTCAATGTCCTGGTTTGGGACATGGACACCAAGGTCAAGAAACTTAAAGAAGAAAACAAGCTGGTCAAATCCTCGGAAAGGAGCATCAACCGGCTGGAGTCCATGATGGACGCGGTCGCCGATAAGGTGGATGAAATCGTCAGCTTCAAAGAGATGATGACGACGGGTTCCTCTAAAGTGGCGGAAATGAAAACCGCCTTGCATGAGATAGATTCCCGATTAAACATCATCCTTCAGGAAAAAGAGTCCATCGCAAGTTATACCCGCGATACGGAGGACTTGAAACGGACCCTGGAACTGGTCAAAGAAGATTATGAAACCGTGTTGGGAAAAAGCCACATGGTTCGGGAAACCCATGATTTATTAAACCGTCTCAGCGAGGAAATCAGCGATCTGAAAGTCGAGTCAAAAAACATCTCGGTAAAAAATGAGATGATCCGCAGCATCAGCGGCCGTTTGCGCGACCTCGACGCATTGTCGGTGGATGTCGAAACAAAAATCACCAAAATATTCGACGAAAAACTGATCATTGAAAAAACCGAAGAAAAAATAAACAAAATGAATACCTTCCTCATGGACAACCTGGGCAACAAAATGGTGGTCCTGAAAGAGGAAATGAAAACCATAGAAGTCGCCAATGAAAAAATGCAGCAGTTCAACTCAATGGCCGAAGAAGCGGAAAAAAAGGTCGTGGGCTTGGATAAGGAAATCAAGAAAGTCGATTCCATTGGCAATATCCTGCATAAAATCGAAGAGATCAGCGAATCCACCCGCCTGCAAATGGATGAAGTCATTCGCAAGCAGAATCTTGTCGATCAGGTGGACAAAAAAATCAATGATCTGGGTTCCATGGTCATCAGCCTGGACGTCAAGATAGAAACCCAGATGCAAAGGAAATCCCTGATCGAAAAACTTGAAAAAAAAGTGGACGGACTGGATTTTTTCATAGAAGAAGCCAATGTGAAAATCGCCAAGATCAGCAAAAAAATCGACTTCCTGGATAAAATTGATCAGAAACTGGAGAACCTGAATGCCATGTCCAGTCAGGTGGATGAAAAGATCCTGGACATTGCCAAGGAAAAATCCACCCTAGACGATCAGGAAAAAAGGATGGGGACCCTTGTCTCCAAACAGACCTTATTGGAAGTCGAATTGAAATCAAGATTCAACGATCTGCTGGAAGCCAAAAATGAGATCGGCCAGATTGATGAAATCCGCAATGACCTGGGTAAAACCTCAGTCAGCTTTGGGGCAACGGTGGATGACATGTACGAGGAACTGGATAAAGTACAAAAGGTCCAGAAAAACCTCGATAAGGTGGATCAAAAAATCAAAGAATTGAATTTAAGACAGGAAGCGTTGAATGACAAAGAGGAGTTCATTGTTCATTCTGAAAAGAAAATTGAACAGCTCAATAATCTGATGGTGCAAGTGGAGAAGAGATACCAGCAGGTGGCCGCCGGTGAGGAGAAAATCCGTGACACCGAATCGGCCCTTGGCAAACTGGGAGCGGCGATTACCCGGGTCAACTCCGAAAAAGACAGGATAGACCGGGAACGGGAAAACATGAACAGGATTAACCTCAATATAGAAAAGCTAAATTTGGTCACGGAAGAGGCCGAAACCAAGATCGAGGTCCTGAATAACAAAATAGAATTCATGGATGAAGTGGACAAGCGTTTGAGCAACCTGAATCTGATGGCTGAAGACGTCAATATGAAAATCCAGAGCCTGAAAAAGGAAAAAGCCACCATGCGGGTTGCCGGGGAACAAATCGCGGAACTTAAATTCCTATTGAGCCAGGTGGAAAAAGTCAAGCCAAGTTCAGAACAGGAAGATAGCTGAGAGAGGTACGGAAAATTTTGCGGCCCTTTTAAAAAAGCCTGAATAGGCTATCCTGATTCTTGCGAGATATTTTTTCGTTGATTGGCCGGGGAGAATGATCCGCGGTAAGAAAACAGGTTCCTGTATTGTCGCATCCTGTAAATTCGTTGGTCCGGTGGGTTGGTGTTAACTTTGAGAAATAGAACGGTTTATACAGAGAGGTGACATGCTTGGCGTGATTGGCGGCAGTGGTCTTTACCACATGAAGGAGTTGAAAATTCTGGAGAAGGTGGCGGTAGAGACGCCATACGGGGCGCCTTCTGATGAAATTGTACTGGGTGAACTGATGGGCGTCCGCCTGGCTTTCCTTCCCCGGCACGGAGCCGGTCATTTTATTCCTCCGTCCGAGATCAATTTCCGCGCCAATGTATTTGCCATGAAGAAACTGGGCGTGGAGAGAATTTTGTCCGTGAGCGCCGTGGGCAGTATGAAAGAAGAATTAGTTCCCGGTCATTTTTCAGTACCCGACCAGTTCATCGACCGGACCACACGCCGCATCAGTACGTTTTTTACCACGGGGCTGGTGGGGCATGTCAGTCTGGCGGACCCCATTTGCCCGGACCTTTCCCGGAGGCTGATTCAATCTGCAAAAACAGCCGGAACCACCGTGCACGAAGGCGGCACCTACATCTGCATCGAAGGCCCGCAATTTTCCACCCGCGCGGAGTCTCACCTGTACCGCCAATGGGGAGTGGATATCATTGGTATGACCAACGTGACCGAAGCCAAGCTGGCCCGTGAAGCCGGAATCTGCTATGCCACACTGGCACTGGTGACGGATTACGATTGCTGGCTGGTGGAGGAGGAACCCGTCACCCTGGAAGCGGTCCTTCAAATCATGGGGGAAAACGTGGAAAAGGCCCAGACCGCCATCAAGGCCCTCGTCAACCAGCTTGAAGATAAACCCGGTTGCTCTTGCGCCTCGGCTTCCTCCACAGCCATCGTGACCGATAAAAAATTGATCCCTGAAAAACTCAGGCAAGACCTTTCCATATTATTTGAGATTTGATCGTGAATAGAACCAAGTCAGAAGAATTATTTTCCCGCGCCCAAACCGTCATGCCGGGCGGCGTCAACAGCCCCGTCCGGGCATTCAATGCGGTGGGCGGAAATCCCCTTTTCATTCAGAGCGCCAAGGGGGCCAGGATCACCGACGTCGATGGCAATGATTTCATCGACTACGTTTCCTCATGGGGGCCGCTTATTCTGGGGCACGCCCATCCGGAAATTGTGAAGGCGATTAACATTCAGGCCGGTATGGGCACAAGCTTTGGGGCACCGACGGAACTGGAAATCACCCTTGCTGAAAAAGTGACCGGCGCGTTTCCCAGCATGGAAATCGTGCGTATGGTGAACTCCGGCACCGAAGCGGTAATGAGCGCCACCCGTCTGGCGCGGGGAATCACCGGGCGGGACAAGATTTTAAAATTTGAAGGTTGCTATCATGGTCACTCGGACAGCATGCTGGTCAAAGCGGGCTCCGGTCTGCTTTCCCTGGGGACGCCCGATTGTCCGGGCATCGTGGCTGATCTTGCGGCCAAAACCCTCACCCTGCCATACAACGATGCAGACAGCGTTAAAAAGCTGTTCGCCGATCAGGGAGGGGACATCGCCTGCATCATTGTGGAACCGATTGCCGGAAATATGGGGGTGATCCCTCCAAAAGAAGGATTTTTGCAGACCTTACGCGAGGTGACCCGCCAGTCGGGCAGTCTCTTGATTTTCGATGAGGTCATTACTGGATTCCGCGTGGCGCTGGGAGGGGCCCAGTCCCTTTATGATATCCAACCGGACTTCACCTGCCTTGGAAAAATCATTGGTGGCGGATTGCCGGTTGGGGCCTATGGCGGAACAAAAGAAATCATGGACCAGGTTTCGCCGACCGGTCCCGTGTATCAGGCGGGGACCCTGTCGGGAAACCCTCTTGCCATGGCGGCGGGCAATAAAATGCTGGATCTATTATCTCAGGATCAGGTGTATGAGGAACTGGAAAGAAAATCCGACCTGCTGTGTCAGGGGTTTAAGGAGAATGCCGCAAAACTGGGTGTCTCTGCTAAATTCAACCGCATCGGGTCCATGTTTTCCATGTTTTTTACCGACACCGAAGTGGTAGACTTTCAGTCTGTCAAAACCTGCGACACGGAATTTTTCAAGCGCTACTTCAATGCCATGCTGGATGAAGGGATATACATCGCGCCTTCCCAGTTTGAAGTGGGTTTTATGACAACGGTGCATACGGACAAAGAAATCGAGCAAACCATCCAGGCCAACTTCAACGCATTGAAAAAGGCAATGGGGTAGGGCACCCATATAATTTAGAGGAAAGAAGAGAGATTGTTATGAGTGATATCGCAGGTTTATACGCAAGGCAGATTTTGGATTCAAGGGGCAACCCCACCGTAGAAGTGGAGGTCATCCTCGAAGACGGCAGCGTAGGAAGAGCCGCCGTGCCTTCAGGCGCGTCCACAGGTTCCAGGGAAGCGGTGGAACTGCGCGACGGCGACGCGAAAAAATACCTTGGCAAAGGTGTGTTAAAAGCCGTGCAAAACGTCAACAATAAAATTGCTCCCGAACTGGTAGGCACCGAAGTGACCGAGCAGGTGTTGATCGACAAGATGATGATCGAGATGGACGGCACCAAAAATAAGAAAAAACTTGGAGCTAATGCGATTCTGGGCGTGTCCCTGGCCGTGGCCAAAGCCGCCGCCAGTGAGTTGGACCTGCCGTTGTTTCAGTACCTGGGAGGAGCCAATGCCAAGGAATTGCCCGTCCCCATGATGAATGTCTTGAATGGCGGAGAACATGCGGATAACAACGTGGATATCCAGGAATTCATGATCGTTCCTGTGGGGGCGGATACCTTCTCGAATGCCCTCAGGATGGGGGTGGAGGTATTTCATCATTTGAAAGGCGTTTTAAAGAAACGAAAGCTCAACACTGCGGTCGGCGATGAAGGCGGGTTCGCGCCTGATCTCAAGTCCAACGCTCAGGCCATCGAAGTGATCCTGGAAGCCGTGAAAGCCGCGGGCTACAAAGAGGGGAGGGACATTGTCCTGGCTCTGGATGTTGCGGCGAGTGAATTGTACTCCAATAAAAAATACGTGCTGGCGGCAGAAAAAAAACCGAAACTCAGTACCGATGAAATGATTGATTTTATTGCCCGTTTGGCCAAAAAATATCCCATTATCAGTGTGGAGGACGGGCTTGCGGAAAACGATTGGAAGGGCTGGCAACGCCTCACTGACCAATTGGGCGATAAAATTCAGATCGTCGGGGACGATGTGTTCGTCACCAACACAGAAATCCTGGCCAAGGGTATCAAAGATAAAGTCGGCAATTCGATTCTTATCAAAGTCAACCAGATCGGGACCCTCACCGAAACGCTGGACGCCGTGGAGATGGCTAAGCGCGCAGGTTACACGGCAGTGATCTCGCACCGGTCAGGGGAAACGGAAGACACGACCATCGCCGATATTGCCGTCGCGGTCAATGCGGGCCAGATAAAAACAGGTTCTCTTTGCCGGTCGGATCGTGTAGCAAAATACAACCAGCTGTTGCGTATCGAAGAGATACTGGGCGATACCGCCCTGTATAAGGGGAAAGACGTATTTTATAATCTGGCATGAGCCTAATTTTTTAACCGTCTAAAAATAATTATGTCTCGATTCAGACAAACCCTTATTCTTTGCCTGGCTTTTTTTGTCCTGCTGATATTGACTGCCTTTTTTCACGATGAAGGAATCCTCACCGTGTTCAATTTGCAGGACCAGATGGCTGAAATGAGGGAAAGCAACACGGAGTTGAGTGAAAAAAACCTTAAAATTCGCAAAGAAATCGAAGCATTGAAATCAAATCCTCTGGCTATTGAGAAAATTGCCCGGGAAAAGTTGAACCTGGTCAAGCCGGGTGAGACCGTTTATCAGATTGTCAGGAAAAATCCCCCTCAATAGTTTTTTCTGAATGCCGAAGTACCATCCCCCTGCCTTGAAAATGCCTGAATCTTCGTCTGCTGCCTTCCTGTGACAATAAAAATGTGAAAAAGTCCTTTTTTTTCAATTAGTTATGCTATACTGAGGCCACATAAAAAATTGTCGCGGGTGGTTATTATTAAAGGTCCAAATTATCAATGGTTTGGTCATTTGGGGTGATTTTTCGACGTTTCATTAAAAACTATTAATGTAATTGATTGAAAAATAATTGTTAGCGCGACTTCTATGGAAAAAATGCAATAAGGTATTGATATTTTTAATTTAAATGGTACAGTAGGTTAAATACCTCTTAATAAATTTTAAGCGTGGCACTGCACCAGCGAGACATATACGCTGGCGGGGAAACGGTCGTGAGTTATCCAGGTTTCATTGATTTCGGGATACAGATTTTTCCTTAAAAAAGAGAACCAAAACGCATATTCAACGCATTAAGCTTAAGGATGCATATACCGACTGATTGATTACTGGAAAATTTTTTTATTAATCAGCAACTCTATTACCGGGAACTAGAGTAAAAATTCATTGTCTTTAAGGAGGGGCCATGACCAAGCAAGATATTATTAATCAAGTTTCTTCACGGGCCAGTTTGTCCAGAACAAAAGCTGAAGAAGCTGTTGAAACCGTCATCGAATTGATCAAGGAATCCTTGGGGCATGGCGAGCCTGTGATTTTGCGCCGATTTGGAACTTTCCAGGTCCGGGCAAAAACCAAACGGGTTGGACGGAATCCCAAAACCGGTGAAGAAGCTGAAATTTCAGCTCGTAAAGTGGTTCGTTTTAAATCCGGAAAGCATTTCAAACAAGCGGTGAATGAGGACGAGTAACCCCTGAGCCATCTGAATCCAGGGGTTTAAAGTATCAGCATTGCATCCCCGTAACTGAAGAACCGATACTCTTTGCGGATTGCTTCCTGATACGCCTCCCGCATGAGTTCATTGCCCGAGAAAGCGCAAACCAGCAGAAACAACGTGGACTTCGGTAAGTGAAAATTTGTCAGCAGATGGTCGACCGTTGAAAATTTCCTGCCAGGGAAAATGAAAATATCGGTCTCTCCCGAAATATCCTGCTGAGTTGGAAATTCAAAATCAAGAGATTCCAGCACCCTTGTGGTGGTGGTTCCCACCGCCAGAATTTTTTGTTCCCGCTTTTTAGCAGAAACCAGTTGGTTCCAGCTTTCTTTTTGAATCACATAGTCTTCCCCATGCATTTTATGATCGCGCACCTCTTCCACCCGGACAGGCATGAAGGTTCCCGCACCCACGTGTAACGTCAGGAAGGCAAGGTCGGCGTTTTCCGATGCAATTTCCTCCATCAGTTTCGGGGTGAAGTGGAGTCCCGCCGTAGGAGCGGCAATAGCCCCCTCTCTGGCCGCATAAACAGTTTGGTATCGTTCACGGTCCATCGCCAACAATTCGGCGTTATCGTGGCTGTCCCGGCGAATATAGGGGGGAAGGGGCATCCTGGCAGAGACATCCAGTATGGAGCGCAGATTTCCCTGGTAAATCAATTTTACAATGCCCCGGTCTTCCTGACGGCCTTTAAAAACTGCGGTGACGGCGCCATCACATAAAGAAAACTCGGTGCCCGGCTTTAATTTGACCAGGCCTTTGACCAGAACTTCCCACAGAGTGGGCTCCGTTTCGCGAACCAGGATGACTTCCACGAACTTCCCGGTGTCTTTTCTGACACCCTGAAGTTTGGCCGGTATGACCCGGGTGTCGTTGAATACCATTAGTGGGCGGCCGGACAGGTGCCGGCAAAGATTAGCGAACACGTCATGGGTGATCGTGGAAGTTGCCCGGTCAACAACCATCAGCCTCGACTGGTCACGGCGATCGGTGGGGGTCTGGGCTATCAACTCCTGTGGAAGCTCAAAATCATAATCAGACAACTTCATAATGTCCCTTTGGAAAATTTCGAATCGAAACATTTATAACCCTGGCCAAGGTGGTTTGTATATTTTTTAAGCCTTTTGAACGGGTATATCACTGTTTTATCAGGTCAGAAAGACATAAATAATTACAATTACTTACCACAATTTTTGGTTGACCGTTTGCGGGAATTATATTATTCTTCGATAGTTAGGGAGGAAATAGACTTATTATGGTTTCCGTTTGATTGGAGGGAGTGATGGGGAAAACGTTTAAATTTTTGAGCCTGATCCTGTTCTCGTTTGCCATTATCATCAGTGCGGCGGGCGATGCGGATGCAAAAAAGAAAAAGAAGAAGAAAATACCGAAATCCCCGTCTTATGTAGGCGCGGTCAAATGTAACGGTAGTTGCCACGATTCCTATTATCAGGCCTGGGTAAAGTCGCCTCATGGGAATACCTACAATCTCCTGAAACCGGGGGTGCGGGAAAAAGCCAAAAAACGCGTTAAACTGGACCCTCAAAAAGATTACACCAGCACTCCGTTGTGTTTACGTTGTCATACAACGGGTTACCGTCAGAAAGGTGGATTCAAACCTGCCGGGACCATGCATAAAGGCAAGGATCGCAGTACCAAAATCGATCCTGAAGAGCCCAATCTGGAGCAGGTGGGCTGTGAAATGTGCCATTCTGTCGCTGGCGGGTCGCAGTTCCGGGTCGTGATGAAAAACACCAAGGGTGATTTCAAAAAGGCCGAAACCGAAAAATACGGACAACGGTGGGATTACGCCAATGTCTGCACGCGGTGTCACACTCATAAAAAAACCCCGTTCAAGCCCGATGTGCATGACAAATACAAGTTCAACTTTGAAGAACGTAAGCTGAAAGTTCATGACAAAGACAAGTACTGGAATGAGGACAATGAAGACCAGAAACTTGAAAAACTGAAAGATCGCACAAAAGAGGTTTCTGTTTCTGAAAAAACGCCTCTCGTGATTGAAGATTTCGCCGTGAAAAAAGGCAAACTTCTGTTCAAGGGGAAATCCATGCCTTACAATAAAAAGAAGAAGAGTTTTAATTATAAAAAGTAATTCTTTTTCCTAACCTGATTGTGGAGGCCTGCTCCTGAGGAGGGAGCAGGTCTCTTTTTTTATCACTTTCAATACTTCTGCAGAGGTCGGTAAATGAGCGAAGGAAAATTTTACAAGAAGATCGTGTGCATCGGGGCGGGCTATGTGGGTGGCCCAACAATGACCATCATTGCCAACAAATGCCCGGACTATAAAATTACCATCGTTGATATCTCCAAACCGCGCATCGATGCCTGGAACTCAGACGATTTACCTATTTTTGAACCGGGGTTGAAAGAGCGCGTGGAAAAGTCACGCGGTAAAAATTTATTTTTCTCTACCGATGTTGACAAGGAAATTGCCGAGGCGGATATCATTTTTGTTTCCGTCAACACGCCGACCAAAACTTTTGGCGAAGGAGCAGGAAAAGCGGCGGATTTGCAGTTCGTGGAACTGACCGCAAGGCGCATCAAGGAAAACTCCAAGTCAGATAAAATCGTCATTGAAAAAAGTACCTTGCCCGTAAGAAACGCAGAAGCCCTGGGAGCCATTTTGCATTCAGGAAACAACTCCGTTCATTTTGAAATATTATCCAACCCGGAATTCATGGCAGAGGGAACGGCCATTTCCGATATGGAATACCCTGACCGGGTTTTGATCGGTTCCCAGGAAACAGACACCGGCAGGGTCGCGAGGGATGAGCTGGTAAAAATTTATGCTCACTGGGTTCCCAAGGAAAAAATCATTACGACAAATTTATGGAGCAGTGAACTTTCCAAGCTGGTGTCAAACGCCTTCCTGGCCCAGCGGATATCGTCCATCAACAGCATATCAGCGGTCTGTGAAGCCACCGAAGCGGATGTCGGTGAAGTGGCCTTTGCCGTGGGCAAGGACACCCGGATCGGCGAAAAATTTCTCCAGGCCGGAATCGGTTTTGGCGGCTCGTGTTTTCGCAAGGACATTCTCAACCTGGTTTATCTTTGCGAATACTACCGGTTGACGGAGGTCGCCAACTTCTGGAAACAGGTGATTGAAATCAACGATTACCAGGTCAGGAGGTTTGTCAAGCGGATGCTTCGCGCCATGTTCAACACGCTGGTGGCCAAGAAAGTGGCGGTTTTCGGTTTCGCCTTCAAACCCGACACCGGGGACACTCGCGACACCCCCGCCATCAACCTGGCCATGCAATTGTCTGAAGAAAAGGCCAACATCAGCATCACCGACCCGCACGCCCTGGAAAACGCCAAAAAAGACCTCCATGGATTGAAGGGAATCAACTATACCGAAGACCCTTATGAAGCCGCTAAAGGCGCCCATTGCGTTGCCTTGATGACGGCATGGGAAGAGTATCGAGCTCTGGACTATCAGAAAATTTTTGACTCGATGGAAAAACCGGCTTTTCTCTTTGACGGCAGGAACCATCTCGACCATCAGAAACTATTTGAAATGGGTTTCAACGTTTTTCCGATCGGAAAGCCTCCCCTTGTGCATCACTAGGGGAGCAAAATTTTTCAGGTTTTTTCTGCGGGCCGGTGACAGAAAGTGCAGGAACCCATAGGGCGGTGGGGCATGATAGGAATCTCTTCTGAGAATTGAACATGGCATTTCAGGCATGTTTCGACGGAGGAGGTGTTTTTGTGAAACTCCTGATCGCTCAGTTTGGGAGCGGCTACCAGAAAACTGTAACCCAGCCCGCCGATGACCACCACTCCAATCAGGGTCATGAAGCGGAAAAAATTTCGCTGTCCGGGATTTTTTTTTGCCATAAACCAAGTATTCCTTGAAGTGTTACCGGGAAACGGCAATCGCGTCCATTTCGATTTTCGCCCCCTTGGGGAGAGCGGCCACCTGGACACACGCACGCGCGGGTTTACTTTCGCCAAAAAACTTTCCGTACACCTGATTCACACGCCCGAAGTGTCCAAGATCCGTTAGATAAACCGTGGTCTTGACAACATCCTGGAGGGTGCGCCCACCTGCAATCAAAATGGCTTCGAGATTTTTGATGACGAGTTCGGTTTCCTCTTCGATGGTTCCCTCAAGAAAATTTCCCGTCGCCGGGTCCAAAGCGATCTGCCCGGAAGTGAACAAAAATCCTCCGACATCGATGGCCTGTTCATAAGGACCAATGGCCGCCGGTGCCTGGTCCGTCTGGATAGTTTGTTTCTGCATGGTGTTCACAATCCATTTGGCGGCGGGTTACTTTACATCCGCCATGGTTTTTATAAAAGGATACGATTTAAGTTCCCGGCCCACATAGGCCAGAATAAGGCGATGCGTTACCTTTTCCACCTCTTCATCCATGCCCCTTGGAAACTTCAATCTCCCGGAACAATTTATATCCAGTGTCAGTAATTTTTTCAAATAATTCAGTGTTCCTGTGGTGAATTTTATTTCAGCCACGGTATTTTTCATGCAACGGTTACATACAATGCCTCGTTTTTGATAACTGAAACCGATCCACCCGTTGATTGCGGAGTTTCGGCAGACGGTGCAGTGATGCAATTCCGGTTTATGGCCCGAAAGAGACAAAATCCGGATTTCAAACATCCGGCACAGCGTTTCCAGGTTGCACTGATTACTCAGAGCGCACAAAGAATCAAAAAGGAGCTGGAAGATTTCTTTTTCTTCCTGCACTTCGGCTGTCATAGCATCCACCAGCTCATTCAAATAGATTCCCGTGTATAATTTTTGAAAATTGTCGCGGACAAGATGAAAGGATTCGATGATATCGGAATTATTGAGGCTGTAGAGTTGCTGGTTTTCCTTGCCAAAATAAATTAAATGAACATAAGACATGGGTTCCAGTGAGCCCGCATATCGGCTCTTGATTTTTCGGGCCCCCCTGGCGACGCACTTGACCTTGCCGAAATGCTCGGTCATGAAGGTCACCAGCTTGTCGGTTTCAGAAAGCTTGATGCTACGTAAAACAATTCCCTTAGTCCGAAACAATCCCATTTAAAGAATTTTTTTCCAGGTCCAGCAAATACCGTTTGATGTGTAAACCGCCGGTGTAGCCTCCCAGTCCTCCATTTTTGTGGACCACCCGATGACAGGGGATGATGAGGGGCAAAGGATTTTTCCCATTGGCGTTGCCTGCCGCGCGAAAGGCCTTGGGCCGACCAACGGCTTTCGCCAGGGTCAGGTAACTTTGTGTCTTGCCATAAGGGATGGAAGCCAATTGCCGCCAGACTTTTTGTTGAAACGGCGTTCCTCTGCTCAAGTCCAGTTTGCAGTCAAAATTTTCCAGATCCCCCGAAAAATACTGGTCCAATTGTTGTACCACATTCCTGAAAAAATCAGGGTTTTTTACGCATTCGCACTGGAAGGTGTTTTTCAGGTATTGGATGAAATGAGATTCATCGGGCAGGTCGAGGATCAATCTCAAGAGGCCCTTTTCGGACCCGGCGATTCCCGTCAAACCCAGGGGGCTGGAGTAAAACGTATAATAAAATGAAACGGGTGATTTTAACTTATTATCCGGCATTCCCCATCATAACACGAGACGGGCCATACCAAGAATGTCATCCAGGGAATCGTTTACTTTGATGGCCTGGGTGTCGCGGGCCTTGACGGCGGAAAGCAGGTTGTTGTGCTTTCTGGAATCGTAACCGGTCACCGTCGTTCCAATGATGAGATTGAAGTGATCGTCACTGGAGCCGATGGACGCCATTCCCAGTTCCTCAGAATAGTTTTCTTCGTAACCGTGGCCGGTTGAAATGTCTTCGATACCATCGACCAGGCCGGTCAGGTGTTGTTTGGCGAAGTCTATGGAAACGCCAAAAGGATAAGCCCGGTTCTTTTCGGGGTGGGCAATAATGGAAATCCCGCCGAACGGTTGCACCATTTTTGCGATGTCTTCCATGGAAATCATTTTATGATCCAGGGGGCTGAATTGAGTTCGTAAATCTCTCAAATTGCCTGGCTTCAAATACGCCTGGTCTGTCACCAGAATCAAATGGCCCTGAAGGGTACTCACCTCAAACGCAGGATAAACGTCGATTGGCTCAAGACCGGGATGACTCCATTCACGACAGCAACGAGCGCGTTCCTTAATGGATTCCAGGGTGCGCTCCAATGGGTACATACGCGGTTGAACGTGTTCCGTGATGACCAGAAAATCCAGCCCCAGTCTGGCGGCACGCGCCATGATTTTATCCACGCTATAGGTTCCATCGGAAAATAAAGAGTGGCAATGGGTTTCGCCGATTCTTAAATAGGGTTTTTCCTTTTTCAGCCTGGAAATATCATTTTTAATGCGCTGGTCGAGGAAAGTTTTCCCAACCAGGTCCGTTGCAGGGGCGATCATTTTGCACTTGGCGACTGTGGGAATGGCCAATTGCGCCCCCGCCATGGCAAGGGACAATCCGGCGAAAGACTTTAAGAAGCTTCTACGATTCATATATCTGTGAGCCTATATTTTTGAGATTCGATTGTAAGTGTAAACCTTTATTTTTGAGGACGAAAAGAGGGTTGTCAACGTTAAAAACAGGAACCGTTGATAAACCGCCGCTACTATTTGAAGAAATTTGGCAGGAAAAGGCTGAGCGCGGGCAAATAGGTGATGGCCAGGAGGCCCAGTATCCGCAGGCCGAGAAAGGGCAGGGCGGCTCGGTAGAGGCTGACGATGGGTTCGCTGAACCGGGAACTGGCAATGAACAGGTTGATTCCGACGGGGGGAGTCGAATAGCCGATTTCCAGGTTGGTCAGGAAGATAATTCCAAGATGCACCATGTTGACATCAAAACTTTTCGCAATGGGAACGATCAGGGGAACCACGACGATAATAGCGGAAAATATATCCATCATGCAGCCCACGAGTAACAGGAACACATTGAGTGCTATGAGAAAGGTCAGCGGATCGTGAATGTACTGTTTCATGAAATCCAGAAGCTGCATGGGAATTTGTTCGTCAATCAGGTAGTTGGTGAATCCCATCGCCGTTCCAAGAATTATCAGGATGGCCCCGACCAGAACCATGCTCTGGCGCATCAGTCCCGGCAGGTCCTTGAGCGGGTGCAGATCTTTGTAGATGAAAGACTCCACCACGATCAAGTAGACCACGGTGACGGCGGCGGCCTCGCCTACGGTAATGATGCCCCCATATATTCCAAAAAGAATGATAAACGGCAGAGGAATTTCCCAAATGGCATCGCGCAGGGCGCTGATGGCTTCGTTCCAATGAAAGGGCCGCTTCTTGATTTGAAGAGATTTACTTTTGGCGATACTGTATCCGCTGACGATTAATATCATCAGGGTTCCGGGCACGATTCCAGCCAGAAAAAGTTCGTCCACGTTCACCTGCGCGACCAGGCCATAAAGGATCAGTGGAATCGACGGTGGAAACAATAAACCCAGACTGCCTGATGAAGTCATCAGCCCAAGGGAAAAGTTTTTAGAATACATTTCCTTGAGCATCATCGGGTACAGGAGGCCCCCCAGGGCGATGATGGTTACTCCCGAGGCCCCGGTGAACGCGGTGAAAAAGGCGCAGGCCACCAGCACCACCATCGGCACTCCGCCTGTCATGCCGCCAAGGAAGGCCTGGGAAAGCCGGGTCAACCGTTCCGGGGTTTTGCCATTGGCCAGGATGAAGCCGGCGAATGTGAATAAGGGAATCGCCACCAGCGTCGGGTTGCTGGTGACCCGGTAGAGTTCGATGAAGATTGCCGCAGGATCTATTTCCGCATAATGAAAGGCAAGAAGGGCGCCCAGGCCGATGACGGCGAATAAGGGGGTTCCAAGGAAAGCCAGAAAAGCGATGGCGGCAAAAATAAAAAAAGCCATAGTTCAGGAATTTCCTTTGGCGAAGAGGCCTTCCAATGTTTTCAAAATGAACCGGGCGGAAATGACACAAAAACTGTAGGGAAGAATGAGCTGGAAAATCCAGACCGGAATATCGAGAATGAGAATGGCCCCTCCTTCCTTCTCGAACTCAACAAATCTCCAGGCGGCCCACGCCAGAAATCCGCTGACGATTCCAGCCGTGACATTGACTGAAAACTGAATCAGTCGGTGCCAGGTTTTGGGCAGAAAATGCGGCAAAAAATCGATTGAAATATGTTTCGCTTCGCGGACGGCTAGGGACGCCCCTAAAAAACCAACCCATAACACCAGTTGCCGAATAAAAATATCCCCCCACAGAATTCCCTCATTCAATAAATTCCGCAGAATGACCTGGCTGAAAGCAATCAGGATCATCATGGAAAGCAGAGCCGTGACGGTCAGCGCTTCCATTTTGCCAAGCAGGGTTTCAATTTGTCTGATGAGGCGCACGAAAGAATGTTGGATAAGATTGGTCCCGCCGGGAAAGATATGGAAAATAAAAAGGGGCGGGTCGAATGATTCGGAAAAAATTCTCCTGACGGAGAGAAATTTGATCTATATAATAATACCATCAATGGGGTGGCACAATGTTTTAATTGGATTCAAAACTTATGCGGCAAAAAAATATTTTTTTAATGGCCATCCTTTTTGTCTGTGCGATGGTTTTGGACACTGCCGCTAAAGAAAGAGGATCTGAAATGGTCCTGATCCCCCAGGGTGAATTTATAATGGGGGACCTCAATGGAAAGGGAAGATCGGATGAACTCCCGGCCCATCCGGTATATCTTGACGCTTATTTCATGGATCGCTTTGAAGCGACGGGAAAAGACTTTGAAGCCTACATGGACGATCAACCCAAAGTCCATCCCACCATCACCGGCTGGTATGACCGTAAAGTTCGATCGGACATGGCCAAACGTCCGGTATTTGGCTTAACATGGAAACGTTGCAGGGATTATTGCGTCTGGGCGGGAAAACGCCTTCCCACGGAGGCTGAGTGGGAACGGGCGGCGAAAGGGACAGAGGGCAGGGAATATCCCTGGGGAAATCAGCCTCCCGATCCATCACGATCCAACTTCGGGCGTTGTTGCTTCGTGATGAAGGGGTTGGTCTTCAATGAGGTTGGAACCTTAACGGCCGGGAAAACGCCGAATAATATCTTTGACCTTGCCGGAAATGTTGCCGAATGGGTATTCGATTGGTATGATAAAAATTACTACAAGGTGAGTCCACGCAACAACCCTCAAGGTCCCGAAAAAGGAAAGTACCACACGATTCGCGGCGGCGCCTGGAACAGCTTACCCGGATACCTCAGATCGAGCGCCCGGTACGGGTATAGTGACGCCAAGGATTTTTATGGAATAGGTTGTCGTTGCGCCAAATCGGCTGAGCAATAAGCTTTGACCCATCGGAATTTTATATATTCAACAAAAGGGTTTTAATATGCAGGACCTGGATGCAAAACTGGATGCGCTTGAACGGGAAAAAATATTTTCTCTGATTGCGGAAAACTCCGTTCGATTCAAGAAAATTAATATCCGGCAAACGAGGAATAACAATAAAAACTCTTTGGAGCATTTGGATGAACTGGTGTCTTCCTATGAAAAATTGTTGCGGTCCATGCCCAGAGAGTTTATGAAAATCGAGCAGGCCATCCGGCTGAAATTTTTGGAACCACTGAATCAAAACCGAATCACCAAAATCATGTCCAGCCTCTATGAAGATATGGATTTGATTCTGGAACAAATGGTGACCAAGTTTCAGGACCTGTATAAAGTGCTGAGCCAGGAGGAACAATTCATGGCCAGAATTGTTCTCAACCGGTCCCGCTGTAAGGAAAATGCCGAGAAGGCCATGGAAAAAACGATCCAATTTCTCCAATACCAATTGCAGGCGTCAACATCCATCACTCCTGCACAATTGGAAAAACGGTATGGCCTGGACCAGGAGTCTCTTCATCAGTTGCACCTGGTAAAGGTATTGCAGGGCATGAACTCCATATTCATCACCTTTAAAAATAGCGGGATAGATGAAGAGGTTTTAAACGCAGTTCATGAAGCCATCGTCCTGCGAATTAAATTGGGAAAGGAGTTGGAGGGGATGCTTCCGCCCACGCATCAGGTGCAGGCGCGAAAGGAATGGAGGATGCGGGTGGCCAAGGAATCGGTCAAATTGAAAGAGATGATATTATCCATCCATTCGCTGGCGGAACATATTCAAAAACCTCAGGAACAACGCAATTTTGAGGTCATCGAAAAACACTGGGGCCGCATTGAAGAAACCTTCGATGAAATTCCCGAGGAAAAAGCCGAGATCGTTATTTCCAAACTAAAACCCTATTATCACCTTTTGGAATCCAGGAACTAACCACAGAGAATCCCGATGAAACCTGTTTTCAGAATGGCCATTATCAGTGCAGTCCTGATCGCTTTCTCAGGGTGCGCCTCATTTAATCTGGGTCCTTCGATAAAGCCGCTGAAGGAAAAAACCCTGATGGGAAAAGGTTCCGAAAAGGTTCTCATGTTGGATATCCAGGGCCTCATCAGCAATCAGGACAAACGCTCCATCACCGGGTTTTCCATTGAAAAAGGAATGGTCCAAACGGTGCGTGAAATCCTGATGATGGCCGAAGAGGATGACAAAATCAAGGCCGTGCTTTTGCGCATCAACAGCCCCGGCGGGACCGTGACCTCGAGTGACATTATTTATCACGAGATCATGTCCTTCAAAGAAAAAAGAAAAATAAAAGTTTATGTGTCCATCGTGGACCTTGCCGCCTCCGGTGGCTATTATATAGCCATGGCGGGGGACACGCTCATGGCGCATCCCACTTCTCTCACAGGGAGCATCGGCGTCATAGCCGTCAAAGTCAACGTGGCCGGGTTGATGGATAAAATCGGGGTCGATTGGGAAGTTGTCAAGTCGGGGGACAAAAAGGATTTTCTCTCGCCGCTCAGGCCGCTGACGGCCGAAGAAAAAATATTATTTCAAAATACCATCGACAGTTTTCACAACCGGTTTGTTGACACCATTTTGAAAAATCGCCCCGAGCTGGATTTGAAAGCGGTGCAAAACCTGGCGGATGGCCGGATTTATAATTCCGAACAAGCTCTGGAAGCAAAATTAATAGACAAAATCGGCTACCTGGATGACACTCTTGAGCTTATAGGAAAAGATCTTGGGATAACCGACCCGAAAGTGGTCACATATCACCGTCCGGGCGAGTATAAGTCCAATTTGTACTCCTCCATTCCCCCTCCCACTGCCATCAATATGCTGAATATTGACCTGGGCCTCCGTTTGGATAAAATTTCCCCCCATTTCATGTATTTATGGATGCCCTGAAAAAAACAAAATTTCCCCTCACAAGGTTGGAATATTCAATAGTTTTGGGCATTTAGAGTCCCTGATGCCAAGGGATTTGATTGCTTTTATCCTCAATAATATCTAACATTGAGATATAGGGTCTTTCAGGTTAAAAATTGCAAGAAATGTTGAACCAGGATTTGAAAATTTTAATTGCCGATGACGATGAGGACGACTTCATTTTAATCAAGGAGTTTCTTCATGATGGTTTTCCGGATAAAAATCTTCAACTGGATTGGGCGCGTTCCTGTTCAGATGCTTTGTCCTGCCTGGACAAAACCCAGTACACCGTGTGCCTGTTCGATTTCAGGCTGGGAGAGCCCAATGGACTGGATTTATTGCGCACCGTCAGGAAATCCGGTTATGCCCTGCCGATTATCTTTCTGACCGGTCAGGGCGATGAGGTCACCGCCGTGGAAGCCATGAAATCCGGGGCATCGGACTACCTTGGCAAAGCCAGCTTATCCGGGAAAACCCTTTCTCACGCAATCAACCAGTCACTTAAATTATACGAGGAAGAAGACCAGCGGCGAAAGGCCGAAAAGGCGCTGAACGACCAGGACATCCTGCTCCAGGCGGTGTCCGATGCCTCCAATTGCCTGTTGACGGGAAAGAACCATAAAGAGTCGATCGTCAAGGCCCTGGGGATTCTATGCAAAGCCCTGAAAGTGGAGTCTGCCGAGATTTTTCAGAACCGGGACAGAGCCAACGGTCCAAGAAAATTTTCTCAGTGTTTCAGTTGGAATCTGGATTCTGCCAGCTCAGAAAATATTGGAGATCCTTCTCAAAATCCGTCCGGAGAGGATATCAAACCCCAAAGCCATATTTCCCCCCCGGATGAAAATATTTTTTCTCAAATCACTATCGGGGATATGCCCTTGCCGGAAAGAGAATTTTTTCAAAAGCGGGGAATCGCATCCTTCACGCTGGTTCCAATCACCATCGAAGATGCGTTTTGGGGGTTCATTAGATTTGGCGATTCTCAACCTAAACGGCAATGGTCCAAGAACGAAGAATCCCTATTGCAAACCGTAGCGGCCAATATTGGCAGTAAAATTCGTCAGCATAACGATGAGATGGCCTTTCACTCCATAGTGGAGGGAACCTCGTCCCAGGTGGGGGATGATTTTTTCAGCTCTCTGGTATTCAATCTGACCTCCGCGCTTCCCGTCAGTAAAGCCTATGTTTCCGAGATGGTTAGTTACAACACATCCGAGTGCTCTGTACTTGCAGGCTGGGATAAAGGTGAAATAACCAACGAACATATGTTCAGTGTTAAAAATACGCCCTATGAAGAAGTCATTGCCGGAATGGTTTCCTTCAACTCGGACTTTGATCAGGAAAGTAGCAATGGGCATGCATTTCCTGGCAGAGAGAATATTAAAAGTTTTGCGGCGGTTCCCTGCTTCGATTCCCATTTTAAAATCATCGGGCATTTATCGGTCATGGATGACAAACCGATGCTTGACCGGCAAAGAACCCTGTCCGTACTGAAAATTTTTGCCGCCAGAGCCGGCGCGGAACTTGAAAGAAAGCGAAATGAAAGCCTGATTCGAAATATGGCGTATCACGATGCCCTGACCGGACTTCCCAATCGCATCCTATTAAACGACCGCCTGGAAATGGCGCTGGCCCAGGCCCAGCGAAGCCAGAGTTTACTCGCGGTTCTCTTTTTGGACTTCGATCATTTTAAGATGGTCAACGATAACCTGGGCCATGATGTGGGAGATCAGGTTTTGAAGGGAATCGCGTCCCGGCTGAAAAAATGTCTTAGAAATCAGGACACCGTCGCCCGGCTGGGAGGAGACGAGTTTATTCTTCTGCTGTCGGAAATCAATTCTCCTCTGGACGCCGATAACCTTGCAAAAAAACTCCTGCATGTGACCCGCAAGCCTCTCATTATCCATGAGCATGAATTGAGCATTACTTTGAGCATTGGCGTTTCCCTGTATCCTCGCGATGGGGAAACCAGCACGGAATTAATGAAACACGCCGATGAAGCCTTGTATCTTGCCAAAAACCGGGGGAAAAATTGTTATCAATTTTTCAATTCCAAAGCAAATCCAGCAAATGGTTTTTAGGTCGCATTGAAAAGGACGCTCTGTTTCCACAGTTTAGATGGTTGAGCCGCCAGGTAATTCTCCTGTTTACTTCCAGCCCCGTTTGAGTATTCCTCGATCAGATTAAGAAATTTTTGTTTCCTTTTTCCAGCGCCTGCCCGCCAAAATTTGATAAAGTATATTGCATATGGGTTTTTGTGGGGAATCGTTACGTTAAAATCATGAGAGTTTTTTTAAGATAATGGCTACGCTGAAATCAATCAATATTGGAAAACCCGAAAATGTAACCGTTTCCGGAAACCGTAAAATGTTTACCGGAATTCATAAAAAGCCGGTCCATGACAAAATATTTCTGGACAACCTGGGCTTTCGTGGAGACAGCGTGGCCGACCCGAATCATCATGGGGGCCGGGATAAAGCCGTTTGCGTATATTGTGTGGAGCATTTTCCTTTTTGGGCAAAGGAGCTGACCCGGGAAATGCTTCCCGGAGCTTTCGGGGAGAATTTAAGCGTTTCAGGATGGACGGAAAAAAGCGTCCATATTGGCGATGTATTTCAAGTCGGCGAAGCCCAGGTGCAATGCACCCAGCCCCGCCAGCCCTGCCACAAGCTCAACAAGGTGTTTGATTTTCAGCCCATGGCCTGCCGGGTGCAGACCACCGGGTTCAGCGGCTGGTATTTTCGGGTGACTCAGCCCGGGTGGGTGACACCGGGCGTTGAAATAAGCCGGGTTCAGGAAGATCCAAAACGGATTTCCGTGGACACCGCCAACGACCTGATGCACAAGAATAAAAAGGACTGGGAGAGAATACGCGAAATTCTTTCTGTGGAAGGCTTGTCGGCCAGTTGGCGGAAAACGTTTGATAAAAGGTTGGCATCTGGATCCTCCGCCGGGAATGAACAATTGCGGTTGCAGGGGTTTGAGTAGCTCAATGAGCCCGGAAATAAATCTGGAACAATCCCATCCGCTGGACCAATGGGCCGTCTGGTTTAAAAAGAAGTTCGCGCCATCTGATCTGGATGCGGGTGGGGTATTAGCATACATGCATCATTTTGGGGATCTGGGAATTCTGGAAACAGTGGGTCCCAATGGAAAATGGCAACTTTCCGGAATTAATTTTGAGTCTGACCCTGATAACATCCGCCAACAGGTTTTAGACCGACTTGAAACCTTGAGTCGCACCTCAGCAGGGTTTGCCGTCAATTATTTTTTGGGACGTTCAGCCGGATTCTCTGCGGAGGGTAAGGCAACGCCCCCATCGGCACCGGTTAAGCGGTTTGAGGCGAGAGACAAGCCCACAGCCCCCAACCGTGAAGTCGCGTCAGATTTGAGCAACCTGCAAATCGTAAAAAAAGTGGGTAGGCAACTGCAACCTTTTCTGGAATTTGAAAAGGAAACGGTTTCCCGCTTGCTAGGAACCTATACGCAAACAAAAGAGGCCCGAGTGATTTTCAATTACATCCTCCGCCATACAAAAACCAAAGCCGAACCCAAAAAATGGGAACAGCTCAGCCGAAAACGCCATAAATGAACTGCAAACATCTGTTGGTTTTAGGGGCCGGCCCGGGAGGCTATACTGCGGCCTTTCTGGCGGCGGACCTGGGGATGAAGGTGACCCTGGTCGATGCCGATCCAAAACCGGGCGGCGTTTGCCTGCATCGCGGTTGCATTCCCTCCAAAGCGCTCCTTCACATTGCAAAACTCATCAATGAAACTCGCCAGGCAAATTCTTTTGGCGTCGATTTTGGTGAGCCCCATATCGACCTCAAAAAACTGAAGAGTTGGAAAAATGAGGTCGTCCAAAAGATGTCCCATGGATTGACTCAGCTTTCCAAACAACGGGGCGTCAACTTCATCAACGGTCAGGGTGTGTTCAAGGATTCCAACACTCTGGTGAGTGCCGGCCATGGAGAGATCGCTTTCGACCAATGTATTCTTGCAGTAGGATCGCGCCCGGTGATGCCGGAGTTATTTTCCGGGCTGGGTCCGCTGGCTATGGACTCCACCTCCGCTCTGGAGCTGAATGATATCCCCAAAAAATTACTGGTGGTTGGCGGAGGCTATATTGGGCTGGAAATGGGCAGTGTCTATGAGGCTCTGGGAAGCCAGGTCACTGTGGTGGAAATGACCGATGGGCTTCTTCCGGGAGTGGACCGGGATCTGGTCCGCACCCTGCAGGCGCGATTGAGAAAAGGGTTCGATAAAATTTTATTGAATACCAAAGTAACAAGCGTCAAGGAGGATTCCGGTGGAGTGCGAGTGAAACTGGAATCAGCCAGCGGAGTTACCGAAGAGACATTTGACCGGCTATTGGTTTCTGTGGGAAGGCAACCCAATTCAGGCGGTCTGGGGCTGGAAAATACCAAAGTGGAAGTCGATGAAAAGGGGCATGTACAGGTCAATTCTCACCATCAGACAGCGGACCCTTCCATCTGGGCGATCGGCGACGTCGCCGGCGGCGCCATGCTGGCGCATAAGGCTGCCCGGGATGCTCACCTTGCTGTAGAAAGCATTTCCGGTCAATCGGTCAAACCGGGTATGGGGGTCATGCCAGCTGTCGTTTTCACCGATCCCGAAATTGCCTGGTGCGGCGTCAATGAAACCGAATGCCTGGAAAATGAAGAGGACGTCAATATTTCCAAATTTCCCTGGGGCGCTTCGGGAAGGGCGCAAACTTTCGGAAGACCGGACGGGATGACCAAACTGATCCTGGAACCTGGAACGGATAAAATTCTGGGGGTAGGAATTGTGGGAGCCGGAGCCGGAGAATTGATCGCCGAGGCGGTAATGGCCATCGAATTGGGAGCGACGGCAAAAGATCTGGCTTTGGCCATCCACCCTCATCCCACCCTTTCCGAAACGCTAAAAGAAGCCGCAGAAGCCTATCTGGGAAAATCACCTCATATTTACAAAAAACCCACCGTTCGATAAGCTGCCCAACTTTCCGTCAAATATCAATGATATCGTCGTCGTTTTTCCGGGGCCGCTGGTAGTTTTTGGGTGGTGGGGGTGCGGATTGTCCGCCAAGGTTGAGGCTTTCCTTGGTTTTCTGGAATAGCTTGAAAAAAAACAGGACAATCCCGGAAGCAAGGGTTATCAGGAAAAATGTGAATGCAAAGAAGAACAGCAGAGCCAGAACCAGAATGACACCCAGGGCCAGCGTTATTTTTGTTTTGAGGGGTATTTGAGAGCCGAAATTAATTGACTGATGATTACGCATGAAATTTCCAAAAATTTCTGAAGGGTTGTTATAAATATTTGCTAAAATAGGCCATGGAAAATTTACCGTTTATTATTTTACCCTGCCCCAATTGCCAGGTGAAAAACCGCATCAAGAGTTACGATTCGAATCAAACTCCCGTGTGCGCCAAATGCAAAGGGCCGCTGATCAAACCGGATGAAAATGACGTCCACGCCAAATACGGTCAATCCATTAAAAACTTTCAAAGTTTACCGGGCCTTGGGTTGCGATCCGATACCGATAAATAAATTTTACCATAAAGGAAATCAGTTTAATGGATAATACGCCAGAAATAATTGACACCCTGTTAAAGGAAAAACTAAACGCCCAGCATGTGGCCATCATTGATGAGAGCCATAAACATAGAGGCCACAAGGCCGCAGGCGGGGGAGGGCATTACCATGTGACCGTGGTCTCGTCACAATTTGAAAACGTCAACTTAGTGGACCAAAGAAGACTTGTGTATAGCGCCCTGGACGATCAGATCACCGGCTCTCCCAAGCTCATTCACGCGTTACAAATCAAAACCCTCACCCCCAGCCAGTGGGCTGAAGCCGAGAAAAGCTGAAAATTATAACTTTGGTCCTAATCTTTTAATCCCGGTAGATTTCCAATTCCTCGCAGTTTTTGAGGTTTTCAGATTCCGTCAACGCTTTGTATCCCACGTTGCCGAACTGGTTTTTGTAAAGGTCCAGTTTGACGTACTTTTTACTATGGGGAGAATCTGCAAAGGCTTTAGCTCCCACATCCCCAACGGCGTTTCCAAACATCGTCAAATCATTTAGCTTGGGAAGTTTTTCTGAATTTGCCAAGGCTATAGCGCCATCGTCGCCAATTTCATTGTGGTTTAAATTCAAATGTTCCAGGTTTCCAAGATACGGTGAGTTTGCCAAAGCTTCCGCTCCTTCATCGCTCGCCTGATTAGAGGGTAGAACCAGTTTCTTGACCGTGGCCAGAGCCGGATTGTCCGCAAGGCGCATGAGCCCGCGAACGCCCAGAAATTTTTCCCGGAGAGTCAGCACCTCTCCATCAGGAGTGATATTTTCTTTGATAATATCGTCTATATTTGCCATCCCGAACTCCTATTAAATGCTTGCGGGTAACTTTTATTTGATAGGGAGATTATATCAGATCTGGTAATTGAAAGCGTTTCTATCTAGAAAAAGAAAAGCCGACCTGAAAATCAGGCCGGCTTTTTTATAGGTTCAACGAATCGTGAAACTTATAGAAGTGGATCGAGAAACAATTCGTTTGTTTTCCAAGCCTCAATTTCTTCTTTAGTGGGAACAGGAGGGACCGGCCTTTTAGCGGTCCGCTTGTCCAGAGGATCATGGAAGGTGCGGGCGTAGGCTTCAGCTTTCCACAAATAGAGATGCGGGAATATCATGCCCCAGGGAGCCATGGGGGTTCCGACCACGCCCCGGGTGACCCGCTTGTACCACAATTCATCGGGCCAATCCTTGAGCATAACACCGGGTAGATGATCCGGCATTTTATCCGTATCGGGCTGGTTTTCGTTCCTGAAATCGAGCGCTCCGGTCATCATGGGAATGCCTGCCGCTCCATGACAAACCGCGCAGTTCAATCCCTCAGTTGCGGCTTCTTTTCCTTCAAACACTACTTTTCCTTCTTCGATTATTTTTGGGTCGTCCCACCAGGTCCATTGGTTGGGAAATTTTCCTTCAACCGGAATGTTAGTGGGATCTCGCATGGTTTTTAAATAGGCGACCAGTGCAACCATTTCATCGTCACTGATATCGTCCCCATAATAGGTCGGCATGGCTTTCTTGGATTTTTTATCCTCAAATCCAGGAGCCTGATCCTTCCTCGGATCGAGGATTTGACTTTTAATATAATCATCCGAATAAAGCCCGATTTGTTTTGATCCAAGGTTGGGTCCTCGGTCGGAGTTGCCTTCCCAGAACACTTTATGACAGTTGAAGCATTTATTGGCCTCAAAAATCTCCCGTCCCGCCGCAATCACCTCAGGTCCGGCCAGGCCGGTCAATTTCATGGGTGGTTTGTTGAGTTTCTCGAGTTCAAACTCTGGATCAAACTGCGGAAGTTGGGCGGTAACTGTTATAAAAATAATAGAGGCGAGCGCATAAGTCGCGAGCAGGCGACGGACCGAATGGACCTGGCCTTTTTCGGGTTTCATCGTCCTTAAATCGAGAAGGATGAAGAAGGTCAAACCGACCAAGGCAAACGCCACAAATTGTATTTGCCACCAGACTGGAAAACCAAAACTCCCAGCCAGAAACCATATGACTATTCCCAGAATGGTAATTACCGGAATTTTGATTTTTAAATTCTGCAAAAAGGTCTTCTCTTTAAATTCCGTTTTTGGTATTGCGAGAAGAAGGGCGTAAATCATGGCCACCAGAACGATTCCACACAGGCGCTGTTGCACCGCAGAGGAAAGACCCAGGGCCGCGCTTCCAAACCAGAAGATGGCTACCAGCCCCAGAGAAATGGGGACAATTTTCATTGCTTTTTGTAAGAAAGTTTTTTCCTGCATCCCTTTTAAGCTCCTAAACGTTTATTCCGCCATTTGAGGCGCAGTTGAGGCTGGAATCGCCGGTTTTTTACTGGTTTTCGGATATTTAATAGCAAGCCAGATGGTTGCCGTCATGATGATAAAGAATGTCCATACAATGGTGGTGACGTGGAAACCCGATTCCGCCAATGTTGGAGCGAATTTTTCCGGAGTGACATCTTTAAACACCTTGTACACGTGCCAGTTCATTCTCGATAATTCTCGAATGGTTCCCATCCAGCTCATCAGCCAGATATCGGCGAAACCAAGGAAGATCAAAACGTAAACTCCCAATGGATTGATTTTACCGTAATGTACCTTGCCCGTTTTCGTGGCGATGGTGTAAAAGACATAATTGATAAACGTCACCGTGACCAAAGCGAACGCGGCGGTATTTTTCGAAATCATCAACGCCATGAACGCCAGGTTATCCGGCAGAACCATATCCGGATTCATTCCCGGTTCGGGCATCATGGTGGCAAAAAAGCGGCGCGGGGTGAACCAGATGGTCGCCGAAATGACGATCAGAATAAACCCGAATTTCATTGCCGGAAAGAACCGTTGCGCATTCTCGATGCGCTTCATACTCACCCACATATAGATATTACTGGCGCTGAACATGGTTCCCACAAGCAATCCCTGCACCAGCATGAACATGGATTCCCGATCGGACATGATGTACATGCCGATGGTGGCGTCGTATTGATAAATTTCGGCGACGAAGATATAACCCATCGCGGGCAGGGGAATCATAATACCCACACCGATGATGTTGCCCATGTAGCCAACCCAGTCGTAATATTCCTTTTCTTCCTTTTTAGTGGACCAGAGATACATGTACGCACCGATGATTCCGACCATGTATCCGCCGAAAGTTCCGTTACCCACCAGGCGGTGGTAGTTGAGCGGCATCCACGTGGAAGTGGCAATTTTTGACCATTCGCTGATCTCACCAAGCTTATCAAGTGGTACGGGCGGCGTTTGCATGAACGTCGCCGGACCGTCCAGGGCGCATAACAGGGTAAGCCCCAGAATATTTAAAACAACGCCGCAGACAATGTGCCGTCCCTTTTTGTTCTGCTGGTTGAGTGGGTCCCATGAGTACACGTAAATGTACATCACGATGGTTTCAAGAATAAATAATGTCGGGTAGACGACCATGAACAGAACCGGGAAGTTACCCAACAGGTAGCTGATGAAGTCGTTGTACACCACAATCATGACCAGCAGGAACAATCCGCCGGTGAGTGCTGTGAAGCTGTAACACATGCCGATGACTTTGGTGATCTCGTGCGCCAGCCGCTCGAATTTGAAATCCGACTTGGCGAACATGATCATGTTTGCCAGCACGCCACCGACCGCACCATTGATAATGGCCAGGATGATGCCTGAGGTCTCAATATGTTCGACAGGAGTCAGTGGAATGGAGATCAGGGTTCCGAAAACCGCGCCAACCGCCGCGGATACTTTGACATCCAGCAGACGGTGAAAATAATTAAGGAAACTGACAATGAGAGCGGCAAAAGCACAGGCCCATAGACCATAGAGAACGCCATGATGGATTCCTACTATGATTTCTCCGGTAATTCCAATAACTACCCCGATCAGGACGCCCAGAAACACGTTGGATAGAATGATGGCTTTTCGAACGCCCTGGGTCCGTCGGGCTCCCATCACTTCCATGATGACCACGAACATGGGACAACCCAGAATGAACGAGGCGAAAAGAATGTGTAACTGCGCCGCCGCCCAGGTGAATTTGCGGTTGCTCAATCCCATGAAACTAAAAGGCTCGATGACCTGATCCTTGGCGGGACCAATATCTGTTTTCCAGGAGTCGTCCTCTTCTTCGGCGCCTTCTTCGCCCTCAGCGGAAGCTTCTTCACCCTCACCTTCTTCTTCGAACTCGTCATCCTCGGCGAACTCATCATCTTCAGCAAACTCGTCATCCCCTTCTTCCTGCGCATAGGCGATGGAAGAATCACCTAGTAAGGAAAATGGAGATGATGAGGAAAATGGTTCTGGCGCAAGGTGGACCAGGCTGAAAACAAACAGCACGGCGAAAATAAATTTATAGAAGGATGGTTTATGCTGATGGTGACGAGAACTAGGCATCAGAACTCCCTTTACTGCCAAACGTTGGAAGATAAAAAACGCACCCAAAAAAACAAAAATTCAAGAGACGTTTAGAAACTGACGAAATCAACCAGATTAATGACTGAAATGACCTGGTTACAACGGTTCAAATAAATATAATATAGCTAACCTATTGACAACTAAGTGCTATTTATGCCCCAAAATAATGAAGGCATTTTAAAATAGTGTAGAGAAATATCATAGGGGTTTTGCAAAGTCAAGAAAATTCAAAACCCATGAAAATGGTTATTTGATGGATTTTAAAGGGTTTGCATGAAAATGGGTGAGGATATGGAATAGGGTCCATCAACCCGCCCTGGGGTCATCTTCTGTGGAGGTTTTTTCGAGAGAATCCAGGGGCATGAGGAGTAGGCCGAACCCCATCGCGGAGAAAAATACCGAGAGCAGGCCCACAAAAATCTGCGGCCATTCCACAGAGATGTATTTGACCGAATAAACAAACAGCAAGCCGCCCAATACCATACAGATGAGGCCGCCAAGTCGAATGCTCCATCTATTCATTTTCAAGGCTGGCAAGCGCCAGGGTTTTTTTCTTGCGGGAAATAAGAATCAGGTTGCGGATATAAATAATGGAACCCAGACTTTGCCCCAGGATAAAAACAGGGTCCTGCTTATGGATCGCGTAGGTCAGTAAAATCAAACTGCCGCCAATGCTGAAGTACCAGAAAGGCAGGGGAATGATGCTTTCTCCCTTTTTCTCGGAAATGATCCATTGGATTAGAAACCGCATGCCAAAAAGGGCCTGCCCAACAAAACCGACCACCAGCCAATACGTTGAAGTCATCTAATCCTCCTCCATAACATGATATTTCAATCTCCTTTTTTTTAACCACCGCACACCCATGAGGTCATTCCATGAAGCCCACAGACGATTGCGGATGTTGTACTTGGACTTTCCGTGCAGTCGGGAATGGTGGCTGACCTTCACTTCGGTGACGGTGAAACCCTCCATTTTCATCAGCGTGGGGAAAAACCGGTGCATCCCGTTGAATAAAATAATATGGTCAAAGCATTCCCTGCGAAACGCCTTGAGCGAGCATCCGGTATCGGCGATGGTTTCCTCACTCAATTGGTTGCGTACGGCATTGGCGATTTTGGATGATATTTTTTTGATCCACGGATCGTTGCGTTCATGCCGCCAGCCGCAAACCACATCGAAATCATCGGTTTTTTCCAGAAGAAGAGGGATGTCCCCCGGATCATTTTGCAGGTCGGCATCCATGGTGACGATGGTTTGACCGCGAGCGACGCGAAATCCTGCCATAAAAGCGGCCGATTGTCCAAAATTTCCCGCCAACCGGATCAAGCGAAGATAGGGATTGTGCTTTTGCAATTTACTGATCAATTCGCCGCTCCCGTCCTGACTGCCGTCATCGACCAGAACGATTTCGTATTCCAGGTTCAGTTTGCCAAGGGATGCGTTTAATTTTTCTTCCAGAGGAACCAGGTTCTCTCTCTCGTTAAAAATGGGAATCACCACGGAGAGGTCGAGGGAGGTTTTGGTTTGCGATGCGTTCATTTAATTATTTGTTGGTGGGTTAAGGAGATGGATTCAGGATATGGGTTGGGCCGCGAGTTGCCCGCAAGCACCGAGAACATCGGTCCCCCGGTTTTTCCGTATGAAAACAGAATAATTTTTGGATATCAAATAGTTTTGAAAAGATAAAAGCCTGGACTCGGGAGGAGGTTGGTAATCACTCGGTTCAATGCGGTTGAAAGAAATTAAATTTATTTTACTGGGGATTCCTCTCAATAACTTGGCCAGCCGCTTGGCATCGTCATCGGTGTCATTGATCCCCGCAAGCAGAACATATTCAAACGTGAGCTTGCGGTTGGGTTTTAAGGGATATCCTCGCAATGTTTCCAATAAAACTTCGATCGGATATTTTTTGTTGATGGGCATGATCTGGTCCCGAACTTCGTCGAGCGTGGCGTTTAAGGAGATGGCCAGATTCACGTGAATATTTTCCTCCTGAAACGCTTTGATCTTATCGACCAGTCCTGAAGTTGAAAGAGTGATTTTCCGGGTGGAGATTTTCATGGCCTCTGGAGCCACCATCAGGCGTAAGGCATCGACCAGTGGTTGATAATTGTCCAGGGGTTCTCCCATCCCCATGATAACGACATTGGTGATGCGGTCGGTTTCCGGAAGTTCATCGTTCACCTTTAAAATTTGTCCGATGATTTCTCCGGCGGTTAAATTACGCTTCAGCCCCAGAGTCGCCGTCATGCAGAAGGAGCAGGCCAGCCGGCACCCCACCTGGGTTGATATGCAAATGGTTTTTCTATCGTCGGAAGGCATCCACACGCTCTCGATTGTGGAGCCGTCCTCCAGTTCAAAAAGGTATTTGACGGAACCGTCCTGAGATTGAAATTTTTCAACCAGACTGGGAAGTGAAAAATAAAATTTTTCCTTCAACCGTTCACGTAATGATTTTGAAAGGTTGGTCATGAGATCAAAATCTCTGACCTCCTTATGATAAACCCAGCTGAAAATCTGATTTGTGCGGAAAGGTTTAACATCCCATTGCGCAAAATATTCCTTCAGAGTTTTTTCTGATGTTCCTAAAAAGTTTTCCATTTTATTTCTGCAAAAAAAGGAGTACTATCAAAACGAAAATTAATTTTTTTATGCGGGACCATGGATCTTTAAACTGTTGCGGCTTTGGAGGAGGCCACAGGTTGATTTTTCTTGATGTCCACCCTTCCTTTTTGCATCCGCGACCCATACAGCCTTCGCTTATTATAAGCGGAATTCTGCTTTTATTATCCGTGCGTGAATCCAGTCTGCGTAAAAATCCGAATTTTTTTGAAAAAAGTTTTGTTTGCCAACCGCATTTATTTGGTGACCGTTGAGGAAAGTTTTTAACATTTTTCCTGGATAGAAAATAATGAATCATCTTACCACAATGAAGCTTTCTCAATGCTTCATGATTTTAAATGTGTCTCCCAAAATGACCTGGGAGGGCGTAAAAAAATCCTATCATCAGTTGGCCAAGCGATACCATCCGGATCTCAACCCACGCAGTCTGGCTTGTGAAAACAAGTTTAAGGAGCTCAACAACGCATTTAAGATTCTTGAATCGCATTACAAAACCCCCAAAAAGAATCGTTGGAAAAAGGTTTCCTCCCTGGTCAAAATGCGGCCCGGGTCCTCCTCCCTGTATGTGGAGGATTCGCTTCTTTCCGCCGAGGTAATTAAGGAAGAATTTCCATCCGGTTCAGCGGATGTTCCGGTCGACCCAAATGGAAAAAAGATCGGCTGGAATCGTTGGGCACAAAGTCTTAAAGAGAGGTTCAACCAATTGGAGCGGAAAGTTTTTCTGCTGGACACTCAGAAAAACATCCGGGTGGCTCCGCGTACGGCGGAACAAGGTGGCTTCATCCGTCTGCAAACCAGAAAAGAAACCTTTCAGGTTAAAATTCCCTCCGGCGGCTGGAACCGCATGTCACTCCGGGTTCCGGAAAAAGGGGAATCCAGCCTGTTGGGAAAAAAGAGAGGCGATCTCGTTTTAAATATTCAAGTGATCCAGCCCGAACAATTGAAGGCCGGGAATTCAAAGTTTTTTTATGCGCTTAACGTTTCCCAGGACAAAATAAATTCTTCCAGAGTGCAGACTCTCGACTCCGTACAAGGCCCGATCAAGTTCGTTCTTCCCCGAAGCACCCGGGACGGGCAGACATTTGTCCTGAAATACCAGGCCAAAGCCACTGCGTCGTCTTCACCGGATCATGTGGTGAAGATTCATGTTTTGCCCTAATACTCCATGAACGTGTAAATCATCACCACCCCGCTGAACAGGGACATGAACACGGTCATGCCAGCCAGACTCCATAAAGAAGAAGCGGTTCCCATCGCGGGCCTGGCTTTTCCCCAGAACGCGGTCATCAAAATTCCCAGAACGGCGGCCACCAGCGCTCCTCCACAAATTCCCGTTAAAGTCGTGCTGAACACGATCTTGGACTCCATATAGTTGAGTACGGAAAAGGACCAGCCAAGCGGGATCAAACTCAGGTAAAACGCCACGAACACAAGTCGGTTGTCCGTCTCCCGGTGCCGAAGGTTGAACCGGATTCCCAGCACGAATATGGCCGCCAGAAGTACAAAAAAGGCAAAATCACTGATGGACTTATTTCTCTGCTCCAACCGGATATGGTTTAAGGCTCCAAGAACATATTGCGAAACTTCCAGGTCCTCCATTTCATAAAACCCTCCCTTTACCGTATCAAAGGCAAAGACCCGGGCGCTGGTGGATTCGGCTGGAAGAGAAATAGCACGGTACTGATCATTGTCGGCGGATTGAATTTCCATGTAGACAATTCCAGTGTGGTATTTTAGCCCATATTTTTCAACTTCAATGAAGTTGCGGGCGTAACGCTTATTTTCTGCATGAAAGGCTTCCTGAATCTCCATAAAGTCCGTCAGGGCCTTCCTTGCCTGAACGTCCTCTGTGGTTTCAAACAATTGCGCGCAGGAAGCCGTGAAAATAAGCAGGAAAAATGAAAAAATTAAAGCGGGGATGTTAAACTTCGTCATGAATTAACGGAACCATAATTTATTGATTTGTTTAAAGGTTTAGATGTATAGCACAGTCATTGGGGTGGCGCAAGGCTTCCCGTTGAGTTCCCGTAATATCCATCCATTAATTATTTAAAAATATCATGAATTCCAACATTGTATTTGAGAATATCCAATTTGTAACAGGCAACTCAAACAAAGTCCGGGAGGCGGGCGAAATCCTCGGAGTGACCTTACAGCAGGTGAATCTGCCGCATTTGCATGAAATACAGACTCATGACCTGGCAGAAATAATTCAGGATAAAACGGTTCAAGCCCATGTGGCGGTGAACGGTCCTGTGCTGGTGGAAGATTCGGGTCTGATATTTACAGCCTGGAATGGTCTTCCAGGCGCCCTCGTCAAATGGTTCGAAACCACGGTGGGATGCGACGGCTTGCTGAAAATGCTGGAACCGTTCGACAACCGGGAAGCGTTTGCTCTTTGTCACGTGGGTTTTCATGATGGAAAGGAAATCAAAACCGCCAGAGGCAGGGTGAAGGGCAGGGTGGCGGACCGGTTGCAAGGGAATAACGGCTTCGGCTGGGACACGATTTTCATTCCCGATGGCCATGACCGGACTTATGCTGAAATGTCCCCTGATGAAAAGAACTCAATATCTCACCGGAGGAGGGCCTTCGAGGCGCTCAAGGAGATGATTTAAGAGTTGGAATTCTGTTGTTGAAGGCTAACGGGGAATAAGATCGGCTTCGGTACTGATATCTCAGAAGGTGAATGGCCTATTTGGCCGCAACCGAAACCGCTGAGACAAAGCCAACCCCTCGTTAAAGGGGTTGGCATATGATTTCCAAATAGCCAAAGTAATTACTCTCGGGACATTAAATAATTACTGGATGAGGATTTGCTACAGGTTTTACAGGTCGACAAGCAAACAAAATTACAAACGTTGAATTCAGGCCGTTTTTTATATTCGGCGGCCGGGCTTTTTGCTTTTTTTTCGGGACCCGCCTTCACGGCGATTTTTGCCGGGGTGGAAGCCGCCGCAGAACTGGAGGATAATCCAGGATGCGCGTAAGAACGTTCTTGTAACCAGGATTTATAAAAAGGCGTTTTTGTGATTTTGGATGGGGACGCTTTAACGCTGGCCATTGCTTTGGGCTGGGCCATTTTTGTTGCCGCTGGAGTGGATGTCTTTGGCCTTAAACCGGGATGGGTGTAGGAACGTTCTTTTAACCAGGATTTGTAAAACGGAGTCATTTCTCCAGCTTCCGATGCCTGAGCAAACGTCGCTTGAAAAAATAATGCCGCCAGAAACAGAACCCCTAATTTTACGAGTGAATGATTGATCAATTTTTTCATATTTTATCCTTTCCCATTGAAGTAAAAAAACAAAGACTATCCTTCAAAATCAAAAGCAATAATTTCTTCAATCAAAACTGGAATATTGATGGGTTGAGTTTTATTGGATTTCGAATAGTATTTAAATTACGGACAATTTGTCAATATTTAATTTTCGGTTTTCCAATATTCCATCCGTCCATTCACATTCTTTAAAAGGGTGCGGGTTAATTGATCTCTAAATTTTTATATATATTTTTTAACACCACGCAATGAGTCTCCAGTTTTTCGTATTCCAAATCCGCCGATTCGCCGGGTTGCTTTTCCGAGGCGAGCCGGTAGGACTCTAAAACTTCATTCCAGGGGGTATTATCATCCAGCCAGTTTTTCTCTTCGATCCATTGGAGGCATTGTTCAAAATTTTCGCAGGAACCACCCTGACCATTTGCCTGGAACCGGATACATTTTAAAGCCATTTCACAGGTGAAACTGAACCGTTGTAACGCGGCGTCCCGGTAATAATCGGTTTTTTCATTTTTCAAAATTTCTTCAAAACGCTCAATCGTCCATTTAAAATGGGTCAGCAGGATTTCAAGAGACGGTTCCGAAGATTTAGGAGAGTTCATTGTATTTGGGATTCCCTGACCTTAAATCTGACGGTGGATGAATAAAATATTGCCTGAACCATGATACCCCATTCACGGGGATTAATGTTGCATCATGCTTTTGGCGCGTAAGAAAAAATGATACTATGAATAATTTTTTAAAAAGTGTTCTTTTTTGAAGTTTAGATTGAAACTTGCTGACTAACCCTTTTGACACCTTTATATGACCCGTGAATGATACCAACCGATTTATCGATAATGGCGATGGAACCGTAACGGATACGGAAAAAAACCTCATGTGGAATAAAACCGATTCCATGCAGGATATGAAAAAATGGGTCAATTATCAGGACGGTGCGGATTATGCCCGAAGCCTGAGTGAAAAAAATTTCGCCGGATTTGATAATTGGCGTTTGCCGACCCGGGATGAAATAACCACCATTTATGATAAAACCTGGACCATTAAAGACAGGTTTGGAAAAGATATTCATATCCATGAATGTTTTGCTCCGGGAGGAGGATTTTCCATGATCGCTCAGCAGGTTTCAGGTCGAATGCGGACCTGGGTTTTTAATATCCGCGAAGGAGAATTCACCCAACCGGATGGACTCTGGACGCTTGCGGAATCCGCCAGGGCCGTAAGGACGATTCATGCGGATGATGCAAAATGAACAGCCTATTTAAAGGGAGATCATTGAATGAGTGATCGTGAAATATACAATCCGCCTGCGGCTATCAGTGACAAGGCGTATTTTCAAAATATGGATCAGTACACGGAAATGTATCGCCGGTCCATAGAAGATCCAGAAAAATTCTGGGCCGAAGAGGCTAATAAGTTTGTCTGGTTCAAAAAATGGGATCAGGTGCGAAAGTATAATTACAATGTAGAAAACGGTCCGATATCCATCGAATGGTTCAAGGGAGGCAAGACCAACATCACCACCAATTGCCTGGACCGGCATCTGGATACCAGGGCCGATCAAACCGCGATCCTCTGGGAAGGCAATGAACCGGGAACAAACAGAACGCTCACCTACCGGGAATTACACGGGCAGGTTTGCAAATTCGCCAACGTGCTCAAGAAGCGAGGCATCCAAAAAGGCGACCGTGTCACCATCTATATGCCGATGGTCGTTGAACTTGCGGTGGCCATGCTGGCTTGCGCCCGGATCGGCGCGGTGCATTCCATCGTGTTCGGCGGGTTTTCCGCAACAGCCCTTGGCGAGAGAATCCACGACTCGACTTCAAAACTGTTGGTCACCACAGACGGCGCTTTTCGCGGAACCAAACCCGTTCCCTTGAAGGCCAGCGCGGATGACGCGATTGAAATTGCCCAAAAAGGTGGTTTGAAAGTTGAAACCTGCATTGTGGTGGAGCGAGTCGGGTCCGCAATGCCGGTCACCATGATGGAAGGCCGGGATTTCTGGTGGCACGATGAAATGAAGGACGCTTCTCCCGATTGCCAGGCCGAGCCGATGGATGCGGAGGATTCCCTGTTTCTTCTTTACACTTCCGGTTCCACCGGCAAGCCCAAGGGCGTCCAGCACAACGTGGGCGGCTACATGATATTTGCCGCGCTCACGCAAAAATATATTTTTGATTATCATGATGGTGATATCTGGTGGTGCACCGCCGACATTGGCTGGGTCACCGGGCACTCCTATATTATTTACGGTCCTCTGGCCAATGGAGCGACCACCCTCATGTTTGAAGGAGTGCCAACCTATCCGGACGCGGGCCGCTTCTGGGAAGTGGTCGATAAACACAAAGTCACCCAGTTTTATACGGCCCCCACGGCGATTCGCGCCCTGATGGCCCATGGTGAAGAGATTCCGGCGAAATACGATTTATCTTCCATCAAAGTGTTGGGTTCGGTGGGAGAGCCGATCAACCCGGAAGCGTGGCGCTGGTATCACAAACATATCGGGCGTGAAAAATGCCCCATCGTCGATACCTGGTGGCAGACCGAAACCGGGGGAATTTTAATCACCCCCCTGCCGGGTTGTACGCCTTTAAAACCCGGCTCGGCGACCTTCCCCTTCTTTGGCGTCAAACCGACGGTCATCGAGGCCGAAACCGGCAAAGTTCTCGAAGGCAACGGGGTGACAGGGGTCCTGGCGCTTTCCGAACCATGGCCCGGACAGGCGCGAACCATTTACGGGGACCACGATCGGTTTGAGGAAACCTATTTCAAGCTTTATCCTGGGTATTATTTTACCGGGGACGGTTGCAGGCGGGACGAGGATGGTTATTATTGGATCACGGGCCGGGTGGACGACGTGATCAATGTGTCCGGACATCGTATCGGCACCGCCGAGGTCGAATCCGCACTGGTTCTGCATAATTTCATATCGGAGGCCGCTGTGGTCGGTTTTCCCCATGAAATAAAAGGGCAGGGGATTTATGCCTACGTTTCCCTGATGGATGGCGTGGAATATAACGCGGATCTTGCAACCGAGCTAAAACAGTTTGTGCGCAAAGAGATCGGTCCCATCGCGTCCCCCGATATGATTCAGTGGGCGCCCGCATTGCCAAAAACCCGTTCCGGTAAAATCATGCGGAGAATTCTTCGAAAAATCGCCGCCAATGAAGCGGACCAATTGGGCGATGTCTCAACCTTGGCGGACCCTTCGGTGGTTGAAGAATTAAAGAGTTCTTATTTGAAATTGAAGAAAGGTTAGAACGAAAAGACCGGGAAGTTTTTAAAATTCCGACAGGCAGGCAATAAAAGACCGAACATTATAAGGATCATGGGGTTGAACGTTTGTTCAACCCCATGATTTCTCACTCCACAGTGAAAAGAGAAAGGAACCCCTCCCCCCCCAATGAGCGTCAAATATTCAAAATGGGAATCTAATTTCTTAGGTTAATGTAAATGATACCATCTTTTTAAAATCTGTCAACTCAAAAGATTTGATTTTGCTCAGCATATCGGTTTTTGAGATATTTTGGACTAACTTTATTGGGAGGAGGTCAGCGAGGTTTTTGGAAAGTCCGGATTTTTTACCCGGATGTTTTGAGTGGCCAGCAATTGTTTCACTGCTTTTAACCCTTTATGCGATCGGGTTATGAGGGGCTCCAGCTTCAGCGATTCCGTGAATGCCGCTCTGGATTCGGTCAGTCGGCGCAATTTCAAATAGGCCCAACCCAAACCGGCGTGAGCTTCCGCAAGCTCTGGATGAAAGGTTAAATCTTTTTGAAAATGGCTGACGGCTTGCAGATAATTCCCTGAATGGTAATAGGCTCTTGCAAGCTTTGTCCTGGCGGTGGTGCTGATCTTCAAGGAATCCTTTCCGGCGCCCTCCATAGCGGTTTCCATCACGGGTGGAGAAGCCGGGTCGAAAGCCAGTGCCTGTTCCAAATATTTTATGGCCTGGGCATATTCCTTCATTTGGTAAAAATTATAACCGATTCCCTTATGCGCCTCGGCCTTTTCCGGTCTTTCCGCAAGCGAGATCTGAAACATCTCAATGGACCTGGAAAATTTGTTTTTGTGGTAATAAGCCCACCCCAGGCGGTCATAAACTTGCCAGCCAAAGCGCTGGTTTTCCAGAAAGTTAAAAAACTCGTCCGAAACCACCGAGTCGGGGTCCATGGAGATCGCTTTTAGAAAATATTCCACAGCAAGGTCGGGCTTACTGTTTTTATAGTGAATCCATCCCATCCCCATATACAAGGAGACCCGTAACGGGTCCACCTGCACCTCGCCCTCAAAATACCGGCGCGCCCGATCCGGTTTCCAACTGTGCAGGATGCTCCAGTCCAGTTCCTGATTTTCCTGTTTTTCATCGGGACGATGGTCTTGGATGAATTTCAGATAAGTGACGGCGTCCTGATACCTTTTTTGCTGAAAATAGGACAGGCCCATTCCACGGATGGAATCAGATTCAAAGTCGGCATGCTTGCGGGACCGCTTGAAATTTTCGAGGGCCAGGTCGAATTGTCCTTTATGATATTGACTCCATCCCAGGCCATTGTATGCGCGGGCAAGTGACCCGGTCAGTTCGGCCACCGGCTTTCTATATTCGATATAATCGTGATACAGGCGCGCGGACTCTTTATGGTTTTTATGTTTGAATGCCTGATTGGCCCGGTACAGCTCAGGGTCCATGCTTTCTTCCAACGCCTCACCGCCTGCAAGCACGACTTCGTTTTCCGGGGCCAGTTCCCGGGCTTTATCTAGAAAGTTTCTGGCCGATTCAAAGTTGTTATATCTCAGGGCAATCATTCCGAGCTGTACATGCGAGCGCGCCCATTTGGGAAACTCTTTTCTCAAGGCTTCATACTTTTCTTCTGCAATCCTTAATTTGTTCCTGTCGAAATAATACCGGGCGAAAGACGCTTTCTGCATTTTAAAATTTTCAGATTCCTGCAAGCCCTTCACCACCCCAGGAAACTTGGGATAAATTTGCGCCATCCGCTCAAAAACCTCGTCTGCTTTTTGAATCTCCTTATTTTTGAGATAGCTCCAGGCCAGGCCGTTTTGGGCGTCCAGGGACTGATTCAAATTTTCAGGCAAATTTTGAAACGCCTGCAACGCCCTTCGGTACAATCTCTGGCGGTAAAACCTCCAGGCTTCCTCCAATTCCGGGGACGCATTTTCGGTCCGGCCCAAACCCCATTGCATGCTCAAATATCGGGGACCGTCCACCGACAGGGTGAAAAGTGATAGGGTGTCGGGCGTTTCCGGAAGAACAGGGAAGGAGCTTTCAGATAGTTTGTCTCCGTCTGTTTGCCAGAAGACCAGTAGGTGTTCAATTTCCTGAGAGTTGTATATTTTTTGGAGATGGGGCAAGGCTTTTTCGGTGTTTTTCTGCTTGAGATAAATCACCGCCCGGCCCTTGTGAATATCGTATAAATTGACGGGAGAATATTTTTCCGCACTGGCGAACGTGTCCAACGCTTTTTTGTGATTGTTCATGCTCAGATAACACCAGCCCATTCCGGCAATCGTGGACGGGTCTCTTGGGTGGATGGCGTGATTGCGCTCAAAGGACCGCAGGGCTTTATCGTATCTGCCTTGAAAAAAATAGGTCCAGGGCAATAGTTTGAGGGCAGAGGGCTCATCGGGAAATTGCAGGAGCACTTTTTTTAAATAAAACTCCGTTTCAGGATATTCCTGTAGATGGTAACGGTACCGGGCGGCCTGCAAATCTTTTTGATAGGGTTGGAGCGGGGGAGCCTCGGGCTTCGGAATGAAGTAGGAGGTGGCCTTCTTGAGAAGGGATGTTTTTTGACTTTTCTCTTTTTCAGGAGAGACGGATTTTTCTATTTTTGGTTTGGGTTTTTTTTCAATTTTGGGAGGGGACGAGGCGCACCCCGATAAGAAGGCCAGAACCAGAGCCGTCCCCAGTGAAAGTTGCCATTTTGTCAATTTACCTGAATAGAAAATTCGCATACCTTATCGAGGAGTCCAAAATCTATATTCTGTTCTCTATCGGCACAAAATCCGGATTTTTGAGCGCAAATCCAATATATTTAAGGATTTACCCGTATTTTTTGAGGATTTGCCATCCTCCGGGAGGAATCATAAAACCGGATTCCCGCAATTAAAATTTTTTGTAAACAAACTGCAACGTGTTAATATCTCTCGCTTATCTAATGTCACTTAAAACAATGCGTTTTCTAATTTTTTT
Organism: Nitrospinaceae bacterium; assembly: GCA_029261595.1. Classification (GTDB taxonomy): domain Bacteria; phylum Nitrospinota; class Nitrospinia; order Nitrospinales; family VA-1; genus JADFGI01. The sequence continues at coordinate 93,518 of JAJDAZ010000026.1, forward strand.
TATATTGAGCCTGCTTCTGGTTTTAGGAGCGGGATGCTCCGGTAACGACGATCGGGAAGAAACCTCCGAAAAGGGTGAATTGTTCCCTTCAGAATCGGAAGAATCCTCCCCGGATTTAACATCTCCTGCAGAAACGGCGGAAAAGGTGGTTCCCGTCCAATTGTCCCCGGAAGATCAGGAAAAAGCCAAACTCGCGCCGGAGGGCATGGTCTTTATTAAAGGCGGGTGTTATGTCATGGGCAATGATTATGCCCAGGAAGACGAAAAACCGGAACATGAAGTCTGCCTCGATGATTTTTACCTGGATAAATACGAGGTGACCCAGGGGCGCTGGGAAAAACTGCTCGGTTTCAATCCCTCCAAGCTCATTGGTCCCGATCATCCGGTCGAGCAGGTCAATTATGTTGAAGTACAGGAGTTCCTGGAAAAATCCAACGGCCAGTGCCGTCTGCCGACCGAAGCGGAATGGGAGTATGCCGCGAGGGGAGGGGCGGACGCTCGTTATTTCTGGGGCAATATGATGGACGAAGCCTACGCCTGGTATAAGGACGGGTCAGGCGAAACCACGCATCCCGTGGGGCAGAAAAAACCCAATCAATACGGTCTCTATGACATGATGGGCAATGTCTGGGAGTGGACGAACGACTGGTACGAGCCCTACTACCAGATACGGGAAAAGAAAAATCCCAAAGGGCCTGCAACCGGCGAATACAGGGTGATCCGTGGCGGCGCGTTCGATTCTTCGGCAGGGGCCTTACGCATCACCAATCGCATCTGGCTTCATCCCAAAAACCGGGTCTTCCCAAAAGTAACCACCTATGGTCAGGCCATCAACGAAGTTTATAATTACATCGGCTTTCGTTGCGCTCAATCCATCTCCAGTCAGCCTAAGAAAACTTCTGAAGAATAATTGTTCTTCAAAACTTCCTCATTGATAAAAATATGTAGTCAAGAAAGGACCTGACCCCTTCCTCCTCATTTGGGAGGAGTTTGCATCTCCAGGATTTTTTGTTTTTTTAACAGTAAGGATTTTGTAGAAATTCTGTCTATCTTCTTTATCGGAATAATTCTAATACTGTGTGTTTCATCCTGAAAATCTACGGTATATGCATAACTGTTATTTTGAAAAATATAGCGAAGGTTTGTGGATTTCTGATATTTATTCAAAAATACATAAGGCAAAGTTGAAATTTTTTTATATGTATCTACCGCTCCAATAAATCCTCCCATATTGTAGGAAAATAATGTAAGCCCATAGATTAAACCTACGAAGAGTATTAATCTAAATGAACTTAATTCTGGCTTCTTAGACTGAGCCATAATTAGGGTTTTTATACATGCAACGGTTAGGGACAAAGACATAATTGAAATTAGGAATTTTAAAGTTAATTCTTTTTCTGTCCAATCCCATTTCCACCAAATAAAATTTATAGCGTCAAAAATCAAAATTAAAACCGTGAAAATAACAGCCCATTTAACTATTGTTTCCGAAAGTATGGTTTTTACAGGATATTTTGAAACAAGAAACCACAAGGAAACACATGTAAAAAAAATTAGGAAAAGGCTGGGGAAAACAGACTTATGAAAAATAAGCTTAGTCGGGACCTCCGGAAATAAATAGAGAGCATCAAATTGACTTAAATAACCTGAGGTATATAGACAACCCATTATGAAAAAGAACCCAGTAAATACCAAAAAAGTGGTTACTAATCCAACAGCCTGCCCATAAAGAGATGGGATGATGTTATTAAAAAGGTTATGGAAATACTCTTCTTTAGGATTTTTTGATTCTTCTCCCATAGCTCAATAGTTTTCATAGGGGTAATTGGGGCGAGAAACTTGACAAGTATATAGGAAGATTGTAATTGAAAAAAGGGGTCAAGCCCCTTCTTGACTACATTTTTTAGATAGTGGTCGCGGATCGTGATGACGATTAAATTATCTTCGCAACAAGCAGGACTTAGTCGGTTAAAAACCCATCGAAAGTTAGTACTCGGTCCAGCGTCACGCTGGCGCCCTCTGCGGAAGAGTCAACGGCATTCGTTGCAGATGCCGAACATGTCTAATTTGTGGGAAGTGATGGTGAAGCCATTGCGGGCGGCGACTTCTTCCTGGAATTTTTCAATCAAAGGATGATTGAATTCGATGATCTTTCCGCATTCGGTGCAGATCATGTGATCGTGATGGCTGTGCATGTATTTATGCTCGTAGCGTTTTTGCCCATCTCCAAAATCCAGCTCGGAAGCGAGACCGCTCTGGGTCAGCAGAGCCAGGGTCCGGTACACGGTTGCCAGACCGACCTTGGGTTCTGCGGCCGTGACCAGCTTATATAATTCTTCAGCGCTGACATGTTCCTCATGTTCCAGAAACGCCTTCAGCACCGCCCGCCGTTGTCGGGTGATCTTTAAATTGTTCTGGGCGATAAAATCTTCCAGAACCTCTAGTTCCTTGCTGGCCATTCAAAAATACTCAAAGATTGATTAAGGTAATGCGTGCGACAATTTAACACGAGGCTTTTCAGAGGTCAACGCTTGTGGATTGGATTTTGTTTTACGGAAAACCGGGTCGGGCTTTGCCGGCGGATCAGGAGTTTGCCAATTGTTCCCGGACGGCTTTCGGTAAATCATTGGCGGGAAGTTCCTGTTGGGAACCGGTTTCCATGTCCTTCAATAAATATTTTCCGGATTTCAGTTCATTTTCACCGACGATCAGGGAAAACCGTGCAGCGGATTTGTTGGCTTTTCGCATCTGGCTTTTCATACTGCCTCCCGCATAATCCTGATCCACGGAAAAGCCTTCTTTGCGCAAATCGTGAATTAATTTGAAGGTGGGTTCTTTGGCCTCATCCCCCAGGCTGACCACAAAAATATCGGGCCGGGATTCAAGGTCCACTTCCTTGCCAAAAGGTATGACGGATATCAACCGTTCCATTCCCAGCGCAAATCCGAAACAGGGGGTAGGGGGGCCTTCAAACTCCTCCACCAGGGAATCGTAGCGACCCCCTCCGCAGATTGCGTTTTGCGCTCCCAGCCCGGTGGACACCACTTCAAACGTGGTGCGGGAGTAATAATCCAACCCGCGCACCAGCAGTGAGTTCAGAGAATAAGGAGTTCCAGTCGTATCCAGCAGGTTCTGCACCTGTTTGAAGTTGGTCTGGCAGGGTTCGCACAGGTGATCTTTGGTCTTTGGCAATTCTTTGGCGATTTCCCGATCGCGTTCGACCTTGCAGTCGAGAACCCGCAACGGATTTCGCTCATAACGTTGGTTGCAGTTTTGGCAAAGATCGTCCAAATGGGCGCGAATGGCGTCTTTCAGAGTTTCCCGGTATTTGGGCCGGCATTCGGCGCATCCCAGACTATTGATTTGCAGTTCCAGTTCCATCAAACCCAATTCCCGGAAAAATTCTATCAGCAGGGTCATGACTTCGACATCGACTGCGGGATTGTCGGTTCCCATCGCTTCTATACCGATCTGATAAAACTGACGGAACCGCCCGGCCTGCGGGCGTTCGTAGCGAAACATGGGGCCCATATAGTACAGTTTGACGACGGACGGCGGGTTGTACATTTTATGTTCTATATAAGCCCGCACCACGGACGCGGTGCCTTCCGGACGCAGGGTGATTTGCTCGTCGCTCCGGTCGGTGAAGGTGTACATCTCTTTTTCCACGATGTCTGTGGTCTCGCCGATGCTTTTGGAAAACAGTGCGGTCTTTTCAAAAATGGGCAGGCGGATTTCCTTAAACCCGTATTTACTGAAGACGTTTCGGGCTATTTCCTCGACCCACTGCCATTTTTCAATGTCTCCGGGGAGGATGTCCTTGACGCCGCGAATGCTCTGAATTTTCATAGTGGGTCTGATGGACTCCCCGCAACGCGAGGAGGAAAAGTTTAAGGCTGACGTTCGCTTTGCTCACGAGCCCCAAAAAAATGTTTCACGCCGTGAGCAAACTCGTTCTCCGCGTAGGAGTCAGGGTCACGCTTGCTGGAAGGAGGAATAATTTTATACAAAGCAGGGTTCAGTAAACCATAAACTCATAGCACGTTAATATTTCCCCCCGCGTAGCGGGTCAGGCTGATTTTCCACAATCAGAAGGTGTGGCCAGGTGTTTCTCAGCCATATCTATAATTTCCGTACTGCCAATATAAAGGGGAACGCGTTGATGAATTTCTGTCGGAACCATATCCAGAATATTTTGTTCCCCGGTGGTTGCCCGGCCTCCAGCGTCATTGACGATGAACGCCAAAGGAGCGGCCTCGAATGCGAAGCGCAATTTCCCGTTCGGATTATTTTTGTCCCGGGGATACATGAAAATTCCGCCCTTCAGCAAAGTCCGGTGGAAATCGGAAACAAGAGTGCCAATATAGCGCAATCGGTAGGGCCGGTTCGTGGCCTCATCTTTATCTTTTAAATAGTTGATTAAATTTTTCTGTTCCTCGCACCAAATTTCAGTGTTCCCCTCGTTGATGCTGTAAGTGGAACCCTGTGAGGGAATCTTGATATCCGGATGGGAAAGGAAGAACTCTCCCAGAGAGGGATCAAGCGTGAAGCCGTGTACGCCCCGTCCGGAAGTATACACAAACATGGTGCTGGACCCATATATGACATATCCTGCGGCGACCTGTTGATCTCCCTTTTGCAATAAGTCCTCATCCTCCACTTTATCGCCTGGGGTCTTCTTTTTGTATACTGAAAATATTGTTCCGATGCCCACGTTGACATCGATGTTGGAAGAACCATCCAGCGGGTCCATCATAAAAATATATTTTCCGGGATTTCTGTCGGGAGGGATGATAACCGGATATTCCAACTCTTCCGATGTGATCGCGCAAACCGTTTCCGACTGGCCGATGATTTTGGTGAAGGTCATGTCGGCAAACTCGTCCAGTTTCTGAACCTCTTCTCCCTGGACATTGATTTTCCCGGTCAATCCAAGAATGTCTTCGCCGATGCCCGCCTTGTTTACTTCGAGCGAGACTATTTTAGAAGCCACCATGATCTCGTTCATCAGGCTGGTGAATTCTCCGGTGGCGCCGGGATTCATTTTTTCCTGCTGGCGGACATGTTGGACTAACGTGGTTCTTTGCATTTAGATCGAACTCTTTTAATTTTGAAATTTGAAGATAGTGGATCGAATCGACCACTCTTAAAGTCGAAGGAAAATTTGGGAGATTTTACCTTATTTTAATAAGTACAGCAATGAATTAGACACCCACTAAATTTACCCCCTGAAAAGCCAGGTTATGCAACCGAAGCCTTACTTGACCGGGAATTGCGCTTCCGGTCGTTTTCATCAAGCAATCTTTTGCGCAAGCGAATGCTGGTCGGCGTGATTTCCGCCAGTTCGTCCTCATTGAGGAATCCCAGTATTTGCTCGAGACTCATGTTTTTTGGAGGCGTGAGTATAACATTTACATCCGATCCCGAAGCTCGCATATTGGTCAATTTTTTTTCCTTGCAGACATTGACCACAAGATCGTTGTCTTTATTGTTCTCGCCCACTATTTGACCAAGATAGACCTGCGTTCCCGGTCCTACCAGTAAACTCCCTCTTTCCTGTAGATTGAACAGGGAGAATCCGGTGGTTTTGCCGGTATCCATTGAAATTAGAACGCCATTAATTCTGGAAGCGATTTCTCCGCAGTAAGGGATAAAGTTATGAAAATTTCGATTGATGATTCCCGTGCCTTTTGTCAGGGTCAGGAATTCAGAAGTGAAACCGAACAACCCGCGAGTGGGCACGACAAACTCGAGCCTGAGGGAACCTTCTCCCATGGGGGCCATGTTTTTGAGAGTGGCTTTTCTCTTGCCCATGGTCTCCATCACAGTTCCCATAAAGGCTTCTTCCAGATCAAGGGTGATAAACTCTTCCGGTTCCAGTTTTTTCCCATCTTCCTCTTTCATGACCACCTCGGGCCGGGAAATGGAAAACTCGAAACCTTCTCGGCGCATGGTTTCAATGAGAATCGTCAGATGTAACTCTCCTCTGCCGGAAACTTTGAAAGTGTCCTGGGCCTCCGTGGTACTCACCCTAAGAGAGACATTCGATTTTACTTCCCTGAACAAACGTTCCCGCAATTGCCGGGAAGTCACAAATTTCCCTTCCTTGCCAGCGAAAGGGGAGGTGTTGGCCATGAAATTAATTGAAAGTGTAGGCTCATCAATTTCAATAAGGGGAAGCGCTTCCGGATTGGCGCTTTCGGCAATAGTTTCACCGATGTCCACGTCCTTCATCCCGGCGATGCAAATGATGTCGCCCATGACCGCGCTGGTAGCTTCCACTTTTTGAAGACCCTCAAAAGCCAGTAACTTTGAAATCTTGAACTGCTCCATATCCCCCGAACGCTTGATCAACGTGTAACTGTCTTTCAGGTGAATGGTGCCACGAGAAATTTTTCCGATGGCCATTCGTCCCAGATAATCGCTGTAATCAATGGAAGACACCAGCATTTGAAAGGAACCCTCGACATCTCCCTCATCCTCGGCCACTTTATCGATGATGAGATCGAGTACCGGGCGCATGTCCCCGTCCGGGTCATTGGGTTCCAGACGGGAAATTCCATTCTTGGCGGACGTGTAGATGATGGAAAAGTCCAACTGCTCATCGGTGGCGTTCAAGCTCACGAACAGATCGAACACCTGATTGACGACCCGTTCCGGATCGGCGCCATTTCTGTCGATTTTATTGACGACCAGAATAGGCTTGAGACCTAGATCCAGAGATTTTTTGAGAACAAAGCGGGTTTGCGGCATCGGCCCTTCCACGGCATCGACTAAAAGGAGAACTCCATTTACCATTTTTAGGATACGTTCCACCTCGCCGCCAAAATCCGCATGGCCGGGAGTGTCGACGATATTTATTTTGTAGCCGTTGTAACGGATCGCGGCGTTTTTGGAAAAAATGGTGATTCCGCGCTCGCGCTCCAGCTCGTTGCTGTCCATGATAAGGTCGCCAGTGACTTCATTGTCCCGGAACATGCCGCTTTGGCGCAGGAGGGTATCGACCAGTGTGGTTTTCCCGTGATCGACGTGGGCGATGATGCCAACATTTCTAATTTTCTCTTGGTTCATATTTTAATAATCCTTTACCTTCAATAAATGGAGCTTACCTTAATACGCTTCCTAATCAGGGAGTGAACAATTAGACTAATATTCTATCGGCTGTTTTACGAACCATTAATTTACGATAACCGTCTACCCCGTCATTGCGAGCAAAGCGAAGCAATCCAGAACCCCTGGATCGCCACACCGCTTAAAGCGGCTCGCGATGACGTTTTGGGTCGTCTCAGAATGCCATATGCAATTCATATTTACCCAACCCATTACTTGCTAAACATTAAAGCTGGGTGTTAACGGCCTCAGGGAGGAAACGCTGTCAGCAGAAAAATTGATGGTTTTCCATGGGATGCATAATGATACAGGATGGACCAACGTTAACAATGATATCAGATTATTGGGAATTCCCCAAATCAGTTTTTCATTGTTGTATAAGTTATTGAATAGGTTATTATTTCCGTTATTGGCTTTGATTATGGAAGTAAGCTTTGAAACGCGATGGGCATTTCTGTTCCTGGAAAATTTTGGGGTGTTATGATTTGGTCATCATTAAACTGGGGATAAACGAACTATAGGCCTAACAGGGTAATTTATGCTGATCTATATAAAAAATCAGGATTGCCCAACCAAGAGGTGACATGGAACCCATAAGACAACTCTTCTTCGTGGACAAGCAAGACTGGATAGGTTCTAAAGTGTGGGCTTATTTAGTGGCTAATCCAGCTTTTCTACTTACAACCTTGTATGTAATTGTCAGTGGGCTAGGGCTTTTGTACGAATATGTGCTCTTTAGTAAATTTGGAGTCAATATTTTGGATTACTCCGAAGCTGCGGATTTTTTTCTTGCAGCCTTCAAACACCCCGACATATTTTTGTTATCTTTTATAATTTCCGGTAGTTTCCTTTTTTATCGAGTCCTTGCTAATTTTGCAAGTCAACAAAATAACATTTATCTACGTATTTTTCTGCTTTTGTTTTGCTGGTTGGGCTTGTTTCGACGTGAGGTTCTTTTGCCTTTAGGGGTAGTATATTTTTTCTATTTCTATGTCGTCTTGGTAGGCCTTGAAGCCCAAAACCTTTTACATATATCAAATACCATTGTCAAAATTAGTTCCGAGTCCGATAAGCAGCAAAAAATCCGGCTTATTCCGATAGGAACAACAGAGAAATTTATTTTTGGAATTCCCTTCTCCGATGAAATTTCCCGAATGAGGCAAAGGAGCTGTTTTGAAGAAACAGCTCCGCCAATAACGGCAATTCCATTCACGAAAATTGTAAGAATTGAATATCAAAATTCAAACGAAGGATGGAAACAATCCTTTTACAATAAGTTCATATTACCTTTGAAGAAAATATTTTTTCTTCCCCGTTATAAAAATAAACCACCTTGCCCATCCCCTCAGATTAAAACCACTCCTCCGAATCCCACTTAAGGTTTTAACCCATCCTCTTGAAATAATACCAACTACAGTAAGTTCCAGTATAATGGCGAAGGCTCGATTTTTCCTGCGACTCCCCCCTGGTCTGATCATGACAAGTAAAAGGAAAAAGGGAATGAAGGTCTTCGTCTGCTTCTGGGTGGTATTGATCCTTTTGGACAGTACCAGCAACTATGGCCTGGCGAAATGCCCCACAAGGATGGGCTCTGTTTATACCTCGGAGCATTTTTCAGTGATTGCACGTAGAGGCTCGGTCACCAAATTCCCTGAAAACACCCTTCCTGCTTTTCAGGAGGCTTTGGCTGTGGATGGAGCCAACTCTCTGGAAGTCGATCTATCCATGACAAAGGATGGCAAGGTTATTCTCTGGCACGATTGGGACCCGGACAGCCCGATGGCCCTGATCCGCCAGAAGAGAGGGGAGGCGGTTGAAAAGTACAAGCCTTTTGGTCCTCCTTCAGGGGAGCCAAGGTGGAGAAAAAAAGTCAGTGAACTCACCTTGGCGGAATTCAGGGATCATTTCGGATATCAGGATAAAATCACCCATACCAGAGCAAAGGTTGAAATCCCGACTCTGCAGGATTTTATGGGCTGGGCGGCGAGTCAGGATAAACTCAAGCTGGTGCTGTTGAAGTTGAAGGTTCCGGAGGATGAAAGTCGCTTGGCTCCGGTCATGCTCGAAGAAATCAGAAGAATTGTCGGCGGCATGAATCCTGCGCCGCGTTTTCAAGTGATATTATTGACCCCCTATAAAGAAGTTTTAAACAGGGTGAGAAAAAAATTCGATGAATTTTTATTTTCCTTTGACCGGGAAATTCCTCCTGTCGGGGTGGTCAATTATCATGGCTTCACCACCGTTCCCAGCGCCATGGATTTAGAAAACAGTTATGCGAGTATCGGGTTCCCGCTTGCTGAAACTATTCCCGAAAACCCGACCCCGGACCCATGGTTGGTCTATAAATTTATTTTAACTCTGGACTTCAGGATTCGCGATAACTACAAAAAAAGCACATCCAATTATATTAAAATTATTAGCTGGACATTTAATGACGAGAAAAAAATGCGCTGTCTGATCAATCTGGGGGTCGATGGGATTGTGACGGACAATCCGAAAGCGTTACGAAAAATTGCCCTGGATATGGGAAAAATCCTGGATTGAGAAGGTATTCATATTTAATCCTGTTCAACGCAGGTAAACGCGTGGCACGCGTTTACCTTGAATGGAAGGATGCGGATGATTTAATCGGCAGAAGGAAAAGTTTGATCAAACGAAAATTACCTGAAGCATTTGTGCACCCTCACGGAAATGAGGGACAGGTATTTTTCGGTATCCTCCGGGCTCACCTCGTTTTGCGCCAATCGAATGAGGGTGCGGGTGACTTTGCGGGAAGACAAGGCCTTTTTGACTTTCCATGATTTGGGGATGATATAAAGCAGGCTCCCTTTCTTTTTAACTTCGATCAGCTCGGGATTTTCCACTTCTACCTTAAATTTGGCGCCGCTCATTTTGGTGTCCACTATCTGGGTGTCCATGAGGCAGGCATTGACAGTGAGATAATTTTTGGCCAGAAACGAACGCAAATAAGCAGTCACTTCTTCGACCTGAGTTTCGCTGAGTTCGAAGCTGGGCATGCCGGTTTCGGAAATTCCATTGTGGATGGCTGACCGAATCGAATGGTCGGAAATGCGGCTCATCACTTTGGCATCGGTAAAGTCCCGCGGTTTGGGGTCGAGCCCTTCCGCAAGAAACCCGTTGCCGTCTCCCTGAATGCCGTGGCACATCACGCAACCCATTTCCTGATAAATCAGTTCGCCTTTGGAAGTTGGTTTGGGTTCCGGCAAGTCACTGAACTGCTTGTAGCCGGTCAATGCGTTTGCATTGGCGCTAAACAGTAACATGGTTACTACGGAAACGGTCCTCACCGCACCTTTAAAAAAACCGGCAAACTTGAAAAAAGTCTCGTGCTTCATGAATTCTGTCACCTTTTCGAAATATTAATATTTGCTATGTTTTCATAGGCTTGTTCCTACCGGATTCAGGTAGAGCCGATCTAATATGCACTCCTTATGCCAATATATGACCTGGAAAGGGATTCTGCGTAACCAGCGTTTTTTTAAGGACACTTCAGGAGGTAGGCTAATAACTCATTGATATTACATAAATTTTTTGACAAAAACCGGACGACGATGTATCAATTTTTCACACTTAGAGACCATTTTCAAAACGGTTGTCTTACATTGGAGGGATTAAACAACTTCCACCGGACCTCTCTTTTGGTGTGCAGTTATATTATTGAAAAAATAGAATTTACCTTAAGTTTAAGTATAATAGCAATGGTTAAATATTAATCGGATTAATTTTTCATGGAAAATATCCTCAAAAACTATACAAATTTCTTAAAAATTGAAAAACGATATTCTGCCAATACGGTGGAAGCATATCGTCGGGATATTTCCCGATTTCTGCAATTTGCAGGGGAGGGTCCGGTGGAAGCATTTGACTCAACGCAGATACGCTCCTATTTATTGAAATGCCTGGAAGAGGGGCGCAATTCCAGATCAACCGCCCGGTATTTGTCATCGTTGAAATCATTCTTCAATTTTTTGTGCGCGGAGGATTACCTCAAGGATAATCCGGCTAAAATCCTGGAATCCCCCAAATTGTGGCGCAAGCTCCCCAACGTCATCAGTCTGGATGAGGTGGAAGCGCTTCTTGCCTGTCCCGATCCGAAAACCCTCAACGGAATCCGCGATAAAGCCATGCTGGAGGTGCTTTATGCCACAGGGCTCCGGGTTTCCGAGTTGGTTTCCTTAAAAGTGAGCGATGTGGACCTTCAGGTCGGGTTTTTGAGATCGCTGGGGAAGGGATCGAAAGAGCGGGTGGTTCCTTTAGGAGCGGTCGCCCAGGAAGCGGTGCAGGATTATTTGGACGTCGCCCGCCGGAGCCTGTTGAATGGGAAAACGGCTCACGAGCTATTTATCACCCGACTGGGGCGCAAAATGACCCGTCAGTGTTTCTGGAAAACGCTTAAAACCTATGCCCTGAAAGCCAATCTCAAATCAAGCGTTTCTCCGCACACCTTGCGGCATGCATTTGCCACCCATCTTCTGGAGCGGGGGGCCGATTTGCGCTCGGTTCAGGAAATGCTGGGTCATTCGGATATTTCCACCACACAGATTTACACCCATATCCTTCAGGACAGGATGCGGGCGGTGCATGATAAATTTCACCCCCGCGCCGGATGAAGGCAGGCTGAATAGTTTGGTTAAATACATTTTTCTTGACTGGTATTTTATTTACAGCTAACATCCACCTACCTGAATATCCTTCCCTTGAACCCACGGATATTTAAAGAGTTCTTAAAATTCCGTTCTTCCTGATCGACGTATGCTTTTTGTCATTGACGAAATTCCCACAGCAGGTTTGAATTTCTCGGTGGTAAAGAAAAAGGAGGAGTTTGCTATTGATCCCCTGGAGTATTCTCTGGTCGGGGATATAGAGGTTGCGGGAACTCTTAGTTTGAGTGGAAAGGATGTTTATTTATCGGGTGCGATAAAAACAGAGTTGAAATTAAATTGCTCCCGTTGTCTGGAGCCTTTTCAGTTTCCGGTGGAAAGCAAAGTGACGGCTCATTTTGTTCCCCGAGAAGAACCTGATAAAGACTCTGTCGAGCATCCGGAAGTGGAGCTGTCCACTTCTGATATCGATATCGAATATTACGACGGGAACCGGGTTGATATCCATCAACCGGTCCATGATCAAATATTGCTGGCACTGCCCTTTGTGGCGGCTTGCCGAAAAGATTGCAAGGGGTTGTGTAGTGAATGCGGGGCCAATTTGAACAAGGGTCCTTGCGGCTGTAGCCCGGACGGTCCGGTGGATCTCCGGTTGGATGTTTTACGGTCTTTAAAAGAAAAGTTAAAGTGAGTTTTGGTGGTGCAGGTTTTCAAGTCTGCGCCTGATTAAAGCTAAGGAGGAAAAATGGCAGTACCAAAGAAAAAAATGTCAAAATCAAGACGGGGAATGAGGCGGTCGCATGACAAACTCAGCATGCCGTCCTTCAGTGAATGCCCTCAATGTCATGAGATCAAACGGCCACACCATATTTGTGCTCATTGCGGTTATTACAAAGGAAGAGAAATCATGGAAGTGGTGGAAGCCTGACTTGAGCTCCGGCAGTGACGCTGACGTTGTTATCAATGCCGTTTCAATAAAAATAGCGGCATTTTATGTTGGGTTTACAAAAGAGCCCGGCAAGCCGTTGCTCGTCCTGAATTGAACCACCCTTTTTTCCAGGCAATTTCATTGCCCCGGCAAATCATTAAAATTTCTCGGTTGGTTCGTGTCTTTAAAAGCGGGGAGCCTCAACAAAAATGAAAATAGCTGTCGATGCTATGGGAGGCGATCATGCTCCGGAAGCCATTGTGGAGGGGGCTGTCCTTGCCGCAAGAGAGTATGGTACAGAAATCATTCTGACCGGCCCCGCTGACCGGGTTCAGGAAGAGTTGGAAAAACACAAAGATCATTCCAGTTTACCCATTCGGGTGGAACACGCCGAGCAAGTCGTGGGAATGGATGAAGCTCCCGGCAAGGTGTTAAGGAATAAAAAGAAGTCCTCCATGAAAATCGGCGTGGACCTGGTGAAATCCGGGGAAGCTGCCGCTTTTGTCAGTGCCGGGAATACAGGAGCCGTTCTCGCATATTGCACCATTATTTTACGCCCCTTGAAAGGCGTGGACCGACCCGCCATCGCCATACAGCTCCCGACCCTTAAGGGCACGTCCATTCTTTTGGATGCAGGAGCAAACGTGGATTGTAAAACCACGCAACTGTTTCAGTTTGGAATCATGGGGCATGTTTTTGCCAAATACATCCTCGAAAAAGAAAACCCCGAGGTTGGCTTGTTGAGCATTGGTGAAGAGGACAGCAAGGGCAACGAAATAACCAAAGAAGTTTTTCAGATGTTGAAGAGCAGTCACATTAACTTTATTGGCAACCTGGAAGGCAAGGAAGTCTACCGGGGCAATGCCGATGTAATTGTCTGTGACGGCTTCACCGGCAACGTGGCCCTCAAGATCAGCGAAAGCCTGGCCGAAATGATCGGTGCTAACTTGAAAAGTATATTTAAGACAAACTGGGCAAGTAAGCTGGGCTACTTTTTTCTGAAATCTCACCTGGAAGAGTTCAAAAAAAAAGTCGACTATTCCGAAACAGGAGGCGCTCCACTTTTAGGAATCAACGGGGTATGCATCATTGCCCACGGGAGTTCTTCGTCCAAGGCGATCAAAAACGCCATTAAAGGGGCAAAGGATCTGATCGATAAAAAAATCAATCAACACATTCAGGATGACATTGAATTCAACCTTGAAGAGCGCAAGGGAGGATTATGGAATTCGATCAAACACATCGCTTTTGGCGAAGAAGACAAGGACAATGGCAACGCCACTCCGGAACTTCAAGAACCAGCAGAAAGTAAAAAAGAAACGTCCGACCCGGACTCTTAACACATCACACTTCTTAATCCATGCCAGAACACTCCATGTGCCAGGCTGAAATAGCCGGAACGGGCTCCTATCTGCCTGAGACTATTTTGACCAACTTCGACCTGGAAAAAAAGTTGAACACGTCCGATGAATGGATACGCACCCGAACGGGGATCGTCGAAAGGCGGATTGCCGGTAAAGAGGAGTCGTCTTCGGTTTTGGCGGCGCATGCGGCCCGCAAAGCTTTGGAATCGGCAAACATAAAGCCGGAGGAGGTGGATATCATCATTGTCTGCACCTCCACGCCAGACATTCTTTTCCCCTCCACCGCCTGTTTTGTGCAAAAAGAAATCGGTGCGACCCGTTCGGCGGCTTTTGATATTTCTGCCGTGTGCTCCGGATTTGTATACGGTTTGTCCATTGCCGAGCAATACATTAAAAGCGGCCGTTACCGGAATGTTCTGGTGATAGGCAGTGAAGTCAACTCACGAATCGTCGATTGGACCGACCGAAGCACCTGCATTTTGTTCGGAGATGGGGCCGGAGCAGTCGTCCTGAAACGAAAAGAATCCACCGAATCGTGTGGTCTCCTGTCTTCCCACATCTATTCCGATGGAAATTTATCCAGCCTGATTGAAGTACCTAAAGCGATAGGACGCTCCAATGGTTTGGGGGACAACGACAATCCGGATAAATTTCATATTAGAATGTCCGGCAATGCCACGTTTAAAGTCGCTGTGAAACGAATGACCGAAGTCTGCCTGGAAGCCCTGGAATATAACGGGCTCAGCAAAGAGGATGTCGATCTGATCGTTCCTCATCAGGCCAACCAGAGAATCATCGACGCGGTTTTAAAGAAACTGGAAATTTCATCAGAGAAAGTCTTCATCAACATTCACAAATACGGCAACACGTCAGCGGCTTCCATACCCATCGCGCTGGATGAAGCCAAAAGGGCAGGGCGCATACAGCCCGGATGCCTGATGCTGGTCATGGTGGTTGGCGCAGGCCTGACCTGGGGAGCGGCGGTGGTCCGATGGTAGGCATCGCTTATATTTTTCCGGGGCAGGGCTCCCAGTTTGTAGGAATGGGAAAAGAATTTTACGACACCGTTCCGGTGGCCCGCGACATGTATGATCAGGCCAGCGATGCTCTCGGGGTGGATATAAAATCCATTTGTTTTAATGGCCCGGAAGAAGTATTGAATCTCACTGAAAACACCCAGCCCGCCATCCTCATCCACAGTATAATAGCCTTGAAAATGCTGAGGGAACATGATACTAATTGCATACTGGCGGCGGGTCATAGTTTGGGAGAATTCTCCGCACTGGTAGCGGCGGGGGCAATAAGTTTTCTCGATGCTGCGCGGCTTGTTCAGCTTCGTGGGCGCTTTATGCAGGAGGCGGTTCCTGTCGGCGTGGGTTCCATGGCCGCCATCATTGGAATGTCGGCGGACGCTATTCAGACGCTTTGTGAAGAGGCTTCTACCGATGACAGTCAGGTTCAACTGGCCAACTTGAACAGCCCCGAGCAGACGGTCATTGCCGGGCATAAGGAGCCGGTCGAAAAGGTCGCCAGTCGAGCTAAAGAGTCGGGAGCGAAAAAGTCAATCATTTTGCCCGTCAGCGCACCTTTTCATTGTTCCCTGATGAAGCCAGCCGAAATCAAGTTGCAAAAGGAACTTGAAACAACGAGTATTCAGGATCTGTCCTTTCCTGTCATCACCAATGTCGATGCGAAACCCAACACCAGCGGTGAAGAGGCTAAAATTGCTTTAAGGAAGCAAGTGTGCGGTTCGGTGAGATGGGTGGAAACCATGCAGTGCATTGTGGACCAGGGAATTCATACGGTGGTTGAATTGGGTCCTGGAAAAGTTCTTTCCGGCCTGATGAGGCGGTTTGATAAAAGCATAAATTGTCATCAAGTACACGATCCTGAATCATTGGAAAAAACGGTATCTGCGCTCAAACAAATTTAGTATGACTCGAAGGTAATTTTGGATGGAACTTAAGGATCGTTTGGCTTTAATCACAGGAGGCGCCCAGGGAATTGGCCTGACCATTGCCGAAGAACTCGCCGGAGAAGGGGCGCATGTGATTCTTGGCGATGTGAATCAGGAGGGAGCGCAAAAGGCCGCAGACAGCATCAAGGAAAAAGGCGGGAACGCCTCGGCGGTTCGCCTGGATGTGTCCAACGCGGAGCAGGTTCAGGAAATTTTCAATTCCATTTCAAAAGAACACAAACCGCTGGATATTCTGGTGAACAATGCCGGTATCACCCGCGATGGGTTGATGGTTCGCATGAAGGAGTCGGATTGGGATCTGGTTCTGGCGATCAACCTTAAAGGAAGTTTTCTCTGTAGCCAGCAGGCCATCAAACAAATGATGAAGCAAAAGAAAGGAACTATTGTTAATATAGCTTCCATCGTTGGCGTGATGGGAAATTTTGGCCAGGCAAACTATTCCGCTTCCAAAGCAGGGATCATCGGGCTCACCAAAACGACGGCTCGTGAATCCGCCGCACGAGGTATCACGGTGAATGCGGTGGCTCCGGGGTTTATTGACACCGAGATGACCCGTGTTCTGGAAGAGACAGTTAAAGAAAAGCTCATCGAACAAATTCCCCTGGCTCGTTTGGGTTTGCCTGAAGATATAGCTCGTTGTGTTGGTTTCTTAGTCTCAGACCGGGCAAATTATATTACCGGTCAGGTAATTAATGTTAATGGTGGTATGTTGATGTAACACCTTTCAGGAGTTTTAAAATTATGTCCGTTGAAGAAAAAGTTAAAGAGATAATCGTTGACCAGCTGGGCGTTGATGAAAAACAAGTATCGCCGCAAGCTTCCTTTATTGATGATCTGGGAGCGGATTCGCTGGACACGGTCGAACTGGTAATGGCTCTTGAAGAGGAATTTGATATCGAGATTCCCGATGAGGAAGCGGAGAAAATCGCTTCGGTTGAAAATGCCATTGATTATATTAAGAATCACACCAATTGATTTCATCACCTCCGAATTATTTTGGGCTCCATGAAAAGACGCGTTGTAGTCACCGGGATGGGAATCATCTCCCCATTGGGAATCGGGCTTAAAGATAATTGGGCGGCGATTACCGAAGGCAGGTCGGGGGTAGGACTTATCAGTAAGTTTGATACCGATTCTTTCCCCGTTAAAATTGCCGGTGAGGTCAAAGATTTCACCCCGGAAGATTACATCGGTCATAAAGATGTGAAAAAAATGGATACCTTTATCCATTTTGCTCTTGTCAGCAGCCAACTTGCCCTGAAGGATTCCGGATACGAGGTCACCGAACAGAACGCCGAAAGAACCGGGGTTCTGGTCGGAGTCGGTCTGGGGGGGCTTCCTGCCATCGAAAAATATCACGACATTTATAAAGAAAAGGGCGTCCGCAAAATCACTCCCTTCTTTATCCCCATGTTGATCACGAATCTGGCCTCCGGGCAGATTTCGATCCATACCGGCGCTAAGGGTCCCAACACCTGCGTTTCGACAGCCTGTGCCACAGGGACTCATTCCATAGGTGATGCGGCCAAACTGATTCAATACGGGGAAGCCGATGCGATGATCGCCGGCGGAACCGAGGCTGTGATCACGCCCCTCGGTGTAGGTGGCTTCGCCGCAGCGAAAGCCCTGTCCACCCGAAATGACGATCCCCAGGGAGCCAGTCGGCCCTTTGACAAAGACCGCGATGGTTTTGTGATCGGCGAAGGGTGTGGAGTGGTGGTACTTGAGGAATTGGAGATGGCGAAGAAAAGGGGCGCAAAAATCTATGGGGAAATTGCCGGATATGGCCTCAACAGCGACGCCTATCATATCACCGCCACAGACCCGGAAGGAAAAGGCGCGGCCCGGTGTCTGAATCTCGCGTTAAAAAGCGGCGAAATCAATGCGGAAGATATTGATTATATTAATGCTCACGGTACTTCCACTGGCGCAGACGCCACAGAAACCACCGCCATCAAATCGGTATTCGGAGACCATGCGCGGAAACTGGCGGTCAGCTCCACGAAATCCATGACCGGGCATCTTTTGGGAGCCGCAGGCGGGGTGGAGGCTATTTTTAGTCTCATGGCCTTGCACAAGGGGGTGATCCCCCCTACAATAAATTACGCCACTCCTGATCCTGAGTGTGACCTGGATTATGTCCCCAATCAGGCGCGGGAGAAAAAGATAAATTATTCCCTGTCAAATTCCTTCGGCTTTGGAGGAACCAACGGGGTTCTGATATTTAAGAAATGGATGAACTGATTTTTTTCGGGTTACATGGTAATAAAGGAACGCCAGGAAGAACTGGCCAAATTACAGGAAACGCTTGGCTATTTTTTCAAAGACGTCAAGCTTCTCAATAAAGCCCTGACGCACAAATCATTTGTGAATGAAACGGGAGAGGACCTCAAACATAACGAACGCTTTGAGTTTCTTGGAGATTCCGTTCTCGACCTGATTGTCAGCGAATACATGGTTCGCACCTACAGCGATTTTAATGAAGGCGTGCTGTCAAAAATCAGAGCCGGGGTGGTGAATGAGTCCTGCCTGGCCAAACTTGCCGGAAATATTGATTTGGGCACTTATCTTCTGCTCGGCAGGGGCGAGGATATGTCGGGCGGCAGAAGCAAACCGTCGCTTTTGGCAAATGCTTTCGAGGCACTGGCAGGGGCGATCTATTACGACAGTGATTTGGACACGGCGACGAAAATATTGCTTCCCAGCATCAAAGCAGAAGTGAACCGGTTCATAGAAACCCCAGAGTCCAGGGATTATAAAAGCGATTTGCAGGAATACACGCAAAACAAACTGACGTGCATTCCGTCTTACAAGGTTGCCAAAGAAACCGGACCCGACCACGAAAAGCAGTTTGAGGTTGTCGTCACGGTGAAAGACATGAAGTGGGGAACCGGAAAGGGGCGGAGCAAAAAAGAAGCCGAACAGACGGCGGCAAAAATAGCGTGGGAAGAATTTGTTAAAACTTAACCGGGTCATCATTCTTTACTGCAAGACAGGAGATCAGCTTTTATGAGTGCAACAAAAGCCAAATTTTGTATCGGTCATCTGATTCATCATAAAATATTCGATTATCGGGGCATCATCGTGGGCGTGGACCTCGAATTCAACAACTCCGATGAATGGTATGAGAAGGTCGCTAAAAGCAATCCTCCCAAGGACCAGCCCTGGTACCACGTCCGTGTCCATAACGGCGCAAATTATACCTATGTGGCCGAGCGGAATCTGGAAATCGATCAGGTGGTTTTAAACTGACGGATGAATTGGGCAGTCTAGTGGGTTCAATAATTTTGCCATAAACGGCACATGAGTATTCAGGCTCCGGTGACTACCGGAGCCTTTGTCGTTTCAAACCCACTGATATTTTTATTCATAATCGCGAAGAAATGTACACGAGGAAAAATGGACCGCGCTCAATTTGAAAATCTATGGTTTTTAGGAAACGTAAGAATATCCGTTGACGATAAAAAGGCGGTCGTTGCCGTCTGGCAGGGACATCTGGGCAAGGGCAAAAAACGCAAGTTGATTCGAGGAGGCCTTTATACCCTGACCCTTATGGGCATTGGAATCTGGATCATGACCAAAGCCGAATTTGAGTTGAGCCCTGTGGAGATTGGGGTTTCCTGGTGGGGAGCGGTCCTCTTCGTCCTTGCCGCAGGAATTCCTTTCCTCATGAAAAACTCCGCCTCGCAAGCGGTTAAAAACAGTATCATCCGTGACCCGGAATTTTATAATTTAGCACAAGAGCTGGAAGTGTTTGAACTGGAAGAGTATGAATAGAATAAATGGCACAGATAAAAACTTTGTAACCGCAAAGGCGCAGAGGACGCAAAGAAAACCGTAAGAAAAAATTGGAGAAGATTAACAGGATCAACGGGATGAAAATAAATCCTTTCAGACGCTTAACCACAGATGGACACAGATAAACACAGATGAGGGGAAAAGCAGGCTCCCCATTCCGCGAAGTACCCGTGCCGGGCATGAAGGCAAAGGTGAAATATCACAAGGATTAGGTGAGGGTAGTAAGGGATTTTGGTTTCTTTGCGTCCTCTGCGCCTTTGCGGTAAAAATAGGCTTTTGATTTTTAATTTTATCAAAGCGTCAAAAGGAAACGAATGAGCAAAAGCACCACCACCTATTGGAATGTATTGAGCGCAGAAAACGCCGGCAAATGGGAGCCCATTGAAGGATCGGATGGGATGCTTGAGCAATTGACACTGGCTATGGATGAAGTGACCGGTGATTACACCCGGCTGACTCGTTTCAAAGCCGGGGCGGATACGAAAAAATTCGGCAGTAAGTCGCACGATTACCCTGAAGAGATTTATATTATAAAAGGCCGACTCTATGATGAAGCTTTCGATATGTGGTTGGAAGCGGGTCATTATGCCAGCCGACCACCGGGTGAAGTGCATGGACCCTTTATCTGTGAAGAAGAATGCCTGGTCATGGAAGTCTCGTTTCCCAGTCAAGCGGGAAGGGCCACTTAACAATCGCATCAAAATAATTTCAATTTTTAGCAGAATTTTCATTCGGTAATCTACGTAGGATCGAGGGTATTTTCCGATCCATATGAACAATATTGGATGTTTCCTAAGGACATTGTATGAGCAGTGAAAAAGAATTGGCTCTACATTACATAGACAAAGTTCATATGTCTCTGCTTGAAACCGGGAAGGCGATTAATCGATACGCGATGTATGTGGTGACAACTAGTTTACTATTAATGGCGCTAGGAACTGGTCTCTTGGACGTCGGGAAAACCATTTCTATTTCAGGTCTCAGTATTAGTATACCCTCTTGGGTAATTTCCTATGTTGGAGCTTGGATACTTATTTTTTTTTACGGGAGTTTTCTTGGCTTAATTAATCATGAAAATTGGCTTTATAAAGTAGTTATACGGTTGTACAGAAGTATTGGATTTTCGGATGAAAGCATGGAGAGTCACTCGGAAAATACTTTGGAGTACCCTGGAGTTCTTACAATAAGCGCTAGTAAGCGTAGTCTTGGGAAAGCACATTCCCCTTTTATCATACTTTATGCGGGGGTTTTAATACTTTTCCCGATGGTTGCCGAAGTATATGTTGCATATAAGCTCCTAGTTTCCCAGAATTATTCGTTGTTGATGATCTTTTCTTTTTGTTTAATATTTCTAATTGGGTTCACCCATTTTGTCGGCCTGTTTCAATCTTTCCGTAGGTTGAAAAAGTAAACGGATAAACTATTCACTAAGAACTCGGATTTTGTTTAAATTTATGAAATCATGAAAACCAAAACTCACATGATCGTGCCGGTGTTCATCCCCCATTTGGGATGCCCTTACCGTTGCGTGTTTTGCAATCAGACGGACATCACGGGCCAACAGGGGAGGGCGGACGAGAAAAAGCTTCAGGAAACGCTGGCGACTTATCTGGATGATAAACCTCTCGACCAACTCCCGCCCCACCGGGAAGTGGCATTTTATGGCGGCAGTTTTACCGGCTTGCCTGCCGGGAGGCAGGAGAACCTGCTCAAACAGGTCCAACCCTGGGTGAAGAAGGGTTTGGTGAACGCCATCCGCCTGTCCACGCATCCGTTGTTTATTGACGCGGAACGGTTGGAGTTGTTGAAGAAATATGGTGTGAGCACGGTCGAGCTTGGCATACAATCTACGGACCCAAATGTTCTGGAACTTTCCGGTCGTCCCTGCTCGTGGGAAGTCATGGAAAATGCCGTGGACCTGATTCGGAAAAATGGGTTCCGGCTGGGATTGCAATTGATGCCGGGTTTGCCGGGCGACTCGGATCAGACGTTTGCAAAATCTGTGGACGATGTATTGTCCTGGAAACCGGATTTTGTCCGGCTGTACCCCACGCTGGTGGTGCGGCACACGGAATTATTCGAGATGTATCAAGGGGGAAAATACACTCCCTGGAGTTTGGAGCGCACGGTGGATAATCTGAAAACAGCGGTTCTGAAATTCCGCGCTGAAAATATTCCGGTGATTCGCCTTGGCCTGCATCCCGACCCTTCTTTGCTTGAAAATTTTGTGGCCGGTCCGTATCATCCTTCCCTGCGTTACCTGGTGGATTGCCGGATCGGTCTGGATGAGATGATCGAGAATATCCGTGACCAGAAAATTTTGAACGGGAACATTTATTTTAAAGTTCCCTCAAACCGGATTTCTGTTTATATTGGCCATAAACGGGAAAACATTCAAACGTTGAAAACCCTATTCGGCTTTGAAAATGTCACCCTGAAACCGGAAACAAACTGTGACCGCCTGCAACTGACCGCATGATGCGATTGGCAAAATTTAAAATATAATTATTCGTTTTTAAGAAAGGACACTCTCTCGATGGTTACAATTGGAATGAACTATAAAATGATTCCCGGCAAGGAATCCATATTCGAAGATGCCTTCAACAATGTTTTAAAAGTCATGAACGAAATGGAAGGGCATTCCGAATCTTTTTTGTATAAAGACGTGAATGATCCGCAATCTTACCTGATCGTTTCGGACTGGAGCTCGGAGGAGGCTTTTAACGGATTCATTGCATCGGACAAGTTTAAAAACGTGGTCAACTGGGGAAAAGAAAACATTCTGGCGGGTCGGCCCTCGCACACGGTTTATAAGAAATAAAGAGGATTATTCTCCGGGGGTTTCATTTGGAGTGTATTCATAGAGACCGTTTTTAATACTGCGGACCACTTTTTTGTGAAAAAGCTCGGTATCGTGATGAAGATGGTCCTGCACCCGCCAGCGGATATTGACAATTTTTCCATCGGGGTGATCGAATATTTTTGTGACTTCACCGGTATTTTCCGACATGGGTTCAAACAGGACATCTCCGATTTGTAATTTCACAGCTTTTCTCCCGGTGTGGCGCAGGACCGAATATTAATGTGGCTGAATCAATTACTATCTTACCCTTGATTTTGAATAAAACGAAGTTTCTTTAAGGGAACTTCCGTATGGAAAATATTTTGATGGAGAGTATTATGCTGGAATATATCGTCATGTCGCCCATGTACCCGACCATGACTTCAGGAAAAATCGATAAATACCTGGTGGGCCAGGGCGATAAAGTGATCAAAGGCTCCGCCGTGGCGGAAATCATCGCCGAAGGCTATTTCACGCTTTTATCCGAGGTGGATGGAATCGTCAAAGAATTTTATGTGATGGAAGGCGACTACGTTGAAATCGATACGCCGCTGATCGAGGTGGAAGTAAAGGAGGGCTAAGGGGCATCCCGATCTCAAAACATGGAAAAAATAGCCCCGGCGGTGACGAGATAAATCACCAGTCCCAGAATATCATTCAGCACAATGACCATGGGGCCGGTGCTGATGGCCGGATCGATTCCCGCTTTGATAAAAAATATCGGCGTCAAGGATCCGAGCAGGCTGGAAACCCCCACCGCCATGATGATGCCGACGCCAACGGTCGGCCCCAGTAGCGGGTTGACCTGAATCAGGGTTCCCGTGGCCGCCGCAATGATCCCGCCGCACAGCACTCCAAAAATAACTCCATTGATGAGCCCCACGGCCAGTTCGCTTTTCACCACCCGTTTCAGGTTGTCCGGCTTGATGTTCCCGGTGGCCATCCCGCGAACGATGACGGTGGCCCCCTGTATCGCCACATTGCCCGCCAGCCCGATAACAAAGGGAATAAAAAGTATGATGGTCGAAAATTCGACCAGCGAATCCTGATAAGCGCTGATAACGTACGCGCTGAACAATCCGCCGATAAAAGTCACAAACAGCCACGGAGCCCGCGACAGGATTTTTTTGCGGATTTTTTTAGCAAACGGGTCCACGGTGGCGGTTCCAACCATCGTAAAAATATCTTCGCTGGCGATATCCTGAATGGCGCGAATGACATCGTCAAACGTCACCACCCCCTGGATGATATTATTCTCGTCGGTCACAGGGATGCAGCTCATGTGTTCGTGGTCCATGAGAGAGGCCACTTTGTCGCAAGGGTCGGTCAATAAAACCTTTGGACCCCTCTTGCGCATGAACTCCGTGGGGCGGGCGATGGCGGGAATATTCAATAGATCCCTCAGTTTAAAATAACCCAGTAATTCATCTTTGTTATTCACGACATAAAAATAAGGCGCCGGTTCGTGGCTCTTGTCCTGCTTGAGTTTGATCAGAATTTCGGCGGCGGTTTGATCCTCATGCACCCGGTTGAAGGTGGTTTGCATCAGCCCCCCGGCGGTTTCTTCCCCATATGAAATCAAATCCTTGATGATATTTGCTTCTTTTTGAGGAATTTTCTCCAGGATTTCATCGCGCGTTTCTTCAGGATGCTCCATGAGGATGTCAGTGGCTTCATCCTCTGGCATGTCCCTTAACAGACTGGCCAATAGATCCGGATCGAGAGAATCCTGAATCTCCAGTCGTGAATCTAGATCGGTTTCGTAAAGCAATTCCTGACGTTTTAGATCCGTATCCAGCAAATTGAGTATCTGAATTTTTTCTTCCCGGTTGAATTCGGAGAGCCGGCGGGCTATTTCAAAATGGTCCATCCCATTTATCCGGGAGTGGATATCATCCTTGGTGAGGGTAGGGTCATCTAAAAATAATTTAATATTCTCGACAGGCATGTTTTTATATATAATCCGTATTCAAAATAAGATAGTTTATAATACTTCTAGGGATTAAACGCAGGAATAATATTTTATTTTGATGAGGAAATATGGTTATAAATATTTCGCATGCTGACAAAGAAAAATATAAAAAGTTAACCGAAAATCGTAAGACGCGGGTTCGGAAAAACAGGACCGCCCTTCTTTCAGATAAAACGAAAGATAAAGCTTTCAAGAAGTACGATAAAATGACGGGGAATGAAACGAAATCTGAGCCGGAAATCGATGTTCATGTAAAAATGAACGACAACTTTATGCGCACCGGGCCGTACCGTCCGAAGAAAAAATAAAGCCCTTTCCTGGAAAGGGATCATTCTTGCTCTTAAAAAGTTATGCCAGGTTTTTTTGTAAATGCGGCTTCAGCGTTGCCTTAATGACTTGAATGGTTTCTTCGGGGTCGTTATTGGGCTTGTCGTTTTTTTGGGTTGGTTGCGTTCTTGGAGCGGGTGTTTTCTTTTTAGCTTGCTTACAAGATCCTGACACATAATTTTTCAAGTAGGTTTCATAGACCCTTCCTTCAATAAACAGTTCCACCAGGTCCTCATCGAGCTTCCCGTCTTTGGCCAGTTTTCGCAGAATCTTGTGAACTTCACCCAGGTTAAGCGCCTTTTTGTAGGGGCGGTCGTCCGCCGTCAGGGCTTCCGCGATATCCGCCACAGCCATTAATTTTCCTTCAAAAGGAATTTCATCGCCTTTCAAGCCCAGGGGATAGCCACTGCCATCCATACATTCATGATGGGCCGCCGCAAAATGAGGAATATTTTTAATTTTCTTGGTGAACGGAATTTGCTTTAGCATCCTTAAGGTTACGTAAGCATGCTCCTTGATTTTATTTCGCTCGGCCCTCGTGATGGTGCCTTTACGGACCGATAAATTTTCCAGTTCATTCCCGGTTATGAAGGGCTTTGTGGTTCCATCCCAACCCTGATAAGTCATTTTGGCTATGGATTTGAGCCGCTCAATTTTTTCATCGGGCAAGCATTCTGTAGGCTGGTTGCATTCCCGGATGAACTGACGAATTTCCATGATTTCCTTGATTCGTATCTTTGTCTCTTCCACGCAAATGCTCAGTTCCACTCCCCCCGCTCCGCTTTCCATCAGAGCGATCTTTTTCTCTAAACCTTCCTTTTCTGCTTTTTCCAACAACAGCGACATTCTTAAATCAATATGGTGAATCCTGTCGAATATGGTTTGCAGTTTGGTGGCTTTTTCCATGATTTCAACAGGAGTCGTGACTTTGCCGATATCATGCATCCAGGCGGCAATCCTCAACTCATGCATGGAATCCTCCGAGAAGAAGACTTCCTTGAAAGTGCCATCTTTTTTCTGGTGGATGGTTTCCGCCATCGTCAGGGTCAAATTGGCCACGCGACGAATGTGTCCTCCGGTATTTGGGGACTTTTCGTCAATGGCCGTTGCCATGACTTTTACAAAAGCCTCAAACAGCTTTTCCATATCACTGATGAGATTGATTTTGGATATGGCAATGGCGGCTTGAGAGGCCAGACCCTCGATGAGATCTTCATAATCTGCTGAAAAGGACTTGACCTCTCCTGTGTCCTGATCTTTTGCGTTTAACAATTGGAGAACGCCTATCACGTCATTTTCATGGTTTCTCAGCAGCACCACCAACATGGATTTGGTCCGGTAACCCGTGGCCCGGTCGAAGTTCTTGGGATCGGTGAAATCAAACAGCGCCGTGTCGTACACATCGGGAATATTGACGGAAATTCCATTCAAAGCGGCAAACGCGGAAATATTGGTCTCATTTAGTTCGATAGGAGGGAAGGGAATGGTTTCTCCGTCTTTTCCGCCCATGCGAATATTCAGGCTATCGTTTTGAACGATTTCGTAGCGGAGGCACTGGTCTTCAAGAATATAAAGCACCCCTGCATCCGCATTGGTAAAATTCCGCGCCAGATCAACGATCATTTCCAACAAAACGTTGATATCGGTGACGCTGGACATGGCCCGCCCAATTTCAGACAGTTTCTTTATTTGAGAGTGCAGACGATCCGCGTAATTCTTGACGTCCTGGACCACAGTCCCAAGCAAACTGTTCAGTCTTTCATCGAAAGACAAGGCAATAGGTGAACGCAAATCAGTTTGATTTGTTTTTTTCGTCAACTCAATAATCCAGGGAAATTTAACAAGTGTGTTATGAATTATAGAACATAATGTCTAATAAAGCTATAACTCCTTTATTTATAATGGTTAATGCAAATTTCGGGCCTTTTGAGAAGGTCTGAGTAATCGACAGTTATTTGACAAACCGGAACAATTTTTTCTAGCCGGGTTTGAATTGAATGCCGTATTGTGGGCTATTTGCTGAGTTGAGTTTTCGTGGAGGGGCGATGGGCAGGCGAGGAATCCCCCTTCAGGAGCGCGGGATGCAAGAATGGGGATGGCATCGGAAGAGTTAAAATTCCGGTTATGGAGGCCTAAAAATAGCAGGTTTGAATGGACCGCCCTTTTAGAAATAATCCTTTAGGAGGAGAGGTTCCTTCGTGTGCCAGATTTTCTTTCCACACACATTGACGAAAACGGGATTTTCCGACCGGAACAGTTCAAGGTGCGCTTCATAAAGATCTTCCTGTTTGGTGCGGGCGTCTCCGTAAGCCTCTTTTTCTTCCTCAAAAATTCCTTCTTCGAAATTTTTGATCCCTTCCTTGGAACTTTTGCCTTCAAAATATCCCTTGAGCAGAGGATCTTTTAAGTTTTCCGGATTTTTGGCCGCTTTTCTGAGAAGCAGTTTGATGCCACGAGAAGAGGTCGATTCAAACAGGCCTGCCCGAATGCAGGTGTGACGGGATTTTCCCGGTTCCACGGTCCACTTTTCGATCGCTTCCTTGGAATAGCCCATTGCCCCGTAAGTCGCCAGTTGATGGCGGATTACATAAAAGGTGGAATAGGCGACAATGGTGTCGATGTCCAGCTGTTCCTCCAGATTCAGAATGGGGAGGTAAGACAAGGTGTTGGATTTGTCGATCTGCTCCTGAGTGGCATCAACGATGGGAGTTCCGACGTCACCAAGCGCCGTCGCGTAAAACATGGTGTCAAATTTATCTGAATCAATACCTTTAATGGCGTCAATGCAGTTTTGATCGGTGATGTCCCCAAAAATGGTATGATCGGCATCCTCAATTTCGAATCCGGGGATTTCCTTGCCATACCAATTGGC
The DNA here is from genome assembly GCA_029261595.1 of Nitrospinaceae bacterium. GTDB lineage: Bacteria > Nitrospinota > Nitrospinia > Nitrospinales > VA-1 > JADFGI01. Next base: position 121,331 of record JAJDAZ010000026.1, read on the forward strand.
TATGATTTTGGCTTCTTTCCCATAGACTTTCCGGACAGCCTGAATGGCCGCGGTTCCCATCACGCCGGTTCCACCAATGACCAAAAATTTCCCCATCTTTGCCTCCGCTGAATAATTAATTGCGAAAAATTTTTAATAGCTTCCTAATTGTTGCTGTCACCATACAGGACTTCATGACCCACCATAATTTTCGTCTATATCCCAGAATGGAATTTGAGAATTCTCAAACAAGGCCTGGGCCGTATAGGGATCGGACCTCATGAAATCTATGATTTCCTGATTCAAGGCGACGGTGGCGGGTAGAATTGCATGAACTTCATCCCTGTTATTAAAATCGTGAAATAAATTCCAATATTTATTAATAAAAATGCTGGCCCCCTGGATGGAAGTTTTTATTTTATCTGTGTCCAGGGCTCTTTTATTATTGGCCTCGGCAATTTTGGAATACTTGAGCCATTCCTCAACATACTTTTTTGGTTTGCCCAGAAAAATTTGTTCGCGCTTGAAGGGCTCCTCCCCCAACTCATGAATTTTTCGCGTGACAAAAAGGGCAAGTTCATTGAACGGGACTCCCGATTTTGTTTCACACAAATACACCAGCGTCTCTATCAATTGACTGATATTGGAATCCAGCTTAACGGCATCCTTGGAATGATTGTCCAACGCAGACGATCGGGCAAAAACTCCCCAGATACCACCGGCGGCGTCCACCTCTTTTCTTTTTTGATCCAAAGATTTTACAGGGCTCAGACAATTCGCGGGCTCACCATTGGCATTGCCAATGAAGAACATAATGAAAAAAGTTGCCAGGCCAATAACGAAAAACGTAGAAGCCCGCACCTTCTTAGTTCCCACTAATATTTGCACCTGAAGGCGAGGATTTTCCAGAAACATGGTCGGCGTCTGCGGGTGGTTCCGGAACGGGTGGGGTTTCATTTCCGCTGAGGTTTTGACTCTCGGATGAAGCACCCGATGCAGGCTGGTTTTTCGGTTTGTCCGAACAACCTGAAACCAGGAATAAAACGGTAGACATTATTAAGGGAAAGAGTAATTTTTTCATTTCAACCCGGGAGAGAGAATTTTCTTCAATTTATACCGCATAGATGGATTAGTCAATTGGATTTTCCCGAACGAGTAGCCTCCATTCTAAGAGTTTCCTATCATTTGATTTTGGTTTCGCCCATTTTCAGAATAGTTTGAAACTCTTTTTTGGTCAGCGGAGAAACCGATAGCCGCGACTGCTTGACCAGAGCGATGGATTGCAACTCAGGATGGGCTTTTATGTCTTCCAGGGTAACGGTGTTTTTCATGGCAACCACAGTTTTTAAATTTACCACGACCCAACGATCATCATCTGTGGTTGGGTCGGGATAAGCTTCTTTTGTAACTTTTGCGACCCCCATGATTTCCTTTCCGACCACGCTGTGGTAAAAAAGCACCTGATCGCCCTTTTTCATTTCTTTCAAATTATTCCTGGCCTGATAGTTCCTCACTCCATCCCAGAAAGTTTCCTTGTCCTGAATAAATTGGTCCCAGCTGTATTTTGTCGGTTCCTGCTTGACGAGCCAATAGTTCATAATTTCCTCTGATGGTTTTAAAAATCAATGGCTTCCCGGTTAATTATTGGGAACCATTAATTCCATTTTGTGTTGAATGAAGCTGATTTCAAATCTCGAACAATAAAAGGAACTATTATGTAATTTTTTAATAATGTGATTGACCATTATATTGAATCTAAATATAATCAAAGAAATCAACAAACTCTGTCCTATTTTATCATTAAAAATTTATCTTGGGGGTTGACCTCTGGGAAGTTGGGGATCTATGTATCGTAAAGAAATCAAAGTATTGGATTGTACCATCCGTGATGGTGGTTTGATGAATAATCACCAATTCGAAAACGACACCGTCCGCCGGGTTTATCAAGCGGTGAATGAGTCGGGTGTGGATTATATCGAGCTTGGTTATAAAGCGGACGAAAAGCAATTCGACCGAAAAGAATTTGGCCCCATGAAGTTTTGCTCTGAGAAAGATCTTGAGCGGGTTGTGGGCGACACTGAAAAAAAATGCAAACTTTCTGTGATGGCCGATATTGGCAGGTTTGATCCCGCCGACATATTGCCCGCCGGAGAAAGTTATGTGGACATGATGCGAGTGGCATCCTATATCAAAGACATCGACAAGGCCATCAATCTTGTGAATACTCTCAAAGGGAAGGGCTATGAAACGACCATCAACATCATGGCCGTATCTCACGCCCGGGAGAAAGAGCTGGACGAAGCGCTGGAACAGGTGGAAAAAGAAAGCGGCGTGGATGTGGTTTATCTCGTCGATAGTTTTGGCGCCCTCTATTCGGAGCAAATTTCCTATCTGGCTAAGAAATACAAAGATATTTTAAAAACCAGGGAAGTTGGAATTCACGCCCACAATAATCAGCAACTGGCGTTTGCCAATACGATTGAATCCATCATCAATAATATCAATTATCTCGATGGAACCATTTTGGGAATCGGACGTGCGGCGGGAAACTGCCCCCTGGAACTGATTTTGGGTTTTCTGAAAAATCCAAAATACGATATCCGTCCCATACTGAGTGTGCTGGAATCTGATTTTGTGAAACTGAATCAGGAAATCGAATGGGGCTACACCATTCCCTATATGATTACCGGGATCCTGGATCTGCATCCAAGGGCGGCCATGAAAGTGAGAAATTCAGATAAAAAAGACGAGTATCTGGGTTTCTATGAAAATTTGACCCATGAGGCGAATATTTAACTGTCCATGTCCGCCTCCGATTTCAACCTGGCGCTGTTCCAGGAAGAACCTGTTTTAGGAATTATTCGGGGCGTTACCGAAGAATCCCTCACGGGAGTCTTCTCAGCGCTGATTTCCGGGGGCCTTCGTTTTGCGGAAGTGACCCTGAACACACCGGATGCGTTCCACCTCATAGAATCCGCTGCAAAATCATTTTCTGACTCATTGTGTATTGGAGCGGGAACGGTGCTCACCCATGCGGATGCACAAATGGCGGTGACCGCCGGTGCAAAATTTATTGTTTCACCCACCTTGAATGAGGAAGTCGCAACCTTCTGCAAGGATAAAAGGCTTCCCTACTTCCCCGGAGCACTCACTCCAACTGAAATTGAAAGTGCCTGGAATGCAGGGGCGACCATGGTGAAAGTTTTTCCGGCTTCCCAAATGGGTGCGGAATATTTTCGCGTCATCAAAGGACCCTTTGAGAAGGTTCGATTGCTGGCTGTGGGGGGAATCGGACCTAAAAATATTTCGGAGTACCTTTCGGCGGGAGCCGATGCGGTTGCTCTCGGCGGGTCAATCATATCCCAGTCCCGAATGCGCAAAAAAGAATTTGCTTTAATCCAAAAAGAAATCGAAGTTTTTTTGTTGGCAGTAAGAAATTTTTATTCTAATATAAATTGAAAGTAAAAGACTGGTCGTTTTAAAGGTAATCCTGGAGGAGACATGGCATTTGATTTTATGAAAAACTTCATGATGTACGACGATGACGAACGATTCGTTAAACTTTGCGAATCCATCGAAGAAGCCATTCACGAAGCAAATGAAGGCGGGGAAAAATTTTCGGACTCAGAAGTTATGCAAGCCCTGGATTATGTAGGGTTCAATTTGTGTCGGGACGACTGGGAAGAATTTAAAAAGATGGAGTTCCCCCGCGATCTCGGTGCCAACGATGCCACCACCAGCAAGGGAAGAAGACTCATTCACTGACCTTGAAGACCTAGCTCATCCCGAGCTTATGCAGTTCTTCCTCGTAATGTTTCTGATACATGATCTCCCACTCAGGGCTGCCCTCGCGCAGGGATTTACTGTAGGATTCGATAATCTTTCGGGCTAATTGATCGGCCTTTTCATCTTTCATCAATTCTTGCGTCATGACTCGGGTGATCTCAAGACGCACGTCGTTGAGATCCACCTTGTAATCGATTTCTTCCCTGTTCTTAAAATCACGTACGACCAGACTGCTGATGTGGTTTATTTTGTCTCTGCTGATTTTCATGTTTGCCTGATTAAAATTATAAAATTAGGTTGCGCTCACGGACCAATTTCGATTTTACCATCTGAAAGACGCGGCCAAAGTCCATCATGTCGCGTTCGTATTCATCGGTTTTTGATTCCAGAAGCATTTTAACTTCTTCGTTCAGTTTATCTTCCACCATAAGGTCGTCAACAATGACGCCTGCGATAATGGCTTGCAGTTTGTCCGGTTGCTCGTCCCAGATAATAAGATCCTTATCGATCAAGGAACGAACAACTGTTTTAGAAATTTTTTCCACCATTTCCTTTTGAATTCTCATATTTTTTTATTTGGCATTAAATTGAAATTTTAGAGGAATTTCCTGTCTCTGAATACCCCCCCCTGGAATCTAAGCGGGAGACGGGATTCGAACCCGCGACATTCAGCTTGGGAAGCTGACACTCTACCAACTGAGCTACTCCCGCAGGTGTTTAAAAATTAATCCGGTGCATCGTTATCCCGACAATGGCTTTTTTCTATCCTTGGAAAGTCAAGGGGCATGCCGCTCGAAAAGGGCCTCTGGCCAGGGGTTCGCCTGCCAGGTTTGCCAAGACACTGAAATTTCAGTTAGTTCTCTTTGCTTCCAAGGATTAGGATCAGATTGTCTCCGGTTGTTTGAATTTCCAGAATTTTTATTTTGTCGTTGTTGATTTCTGCAATAGCTCTATTGACCATTTTTTCAATGGCTTCTCCATTTTCTTCAGCAATATTCAATACCCGGACTCCGGATATTATATGCGATTCCAGTCCCATTTAAACCTCCAGAGACACCCTGATAAAAGAACTCGTCCTGCCCAATATAGCTTCAAAAAACATGTAAACCACTAAAAGTTAAGCGATCCGCCTTTTGTCGGGGCATTATCCAATATTTTCCTGGAGTTATCAATGACTATTCCAAATTCGCAATCTGGATTGTAAATTCGTTTGAGACACAAATGAAAAGATAAGGAACCCGGTAGAGCACTTTCATGGAATGGATGACTCAGCGGAACTAATTGAAATTGAGGATGAAAGGCTATCTAAAATTTTAAATCACCATTGTATTTCCTGAAGCAATTCAGTATGATAAATTCCCAATATATCCAAACATTTCAATATCCAAACAATCAATTGGGGGGAAACCCCCTATTTAATAGGAATGAACGTGCCGAAGGCTGTCAATTTTACCGAAAAAGTACCCATCAGTCATCATTTGATCGAATTGAAGGATCGCTTCATCGTCGTCGCGATTGTCGTCGCCTTCTTTTTTGGCTGTTGCTTTTATTTCATCGACTTTTTACTTTTGTGGCTGGAATCCCCTCTCCCGCGCGCTTACTCGGAACTCACCTTCATCACGCCTACGGAACCATTTTTTACGGCCATGAAAGTCTCGTTCATGGGGTCCCTTTTTCTCTCCATGCCGGTGATTTTATATCATATATGGGGTTTCATTGCTCCTGGCCTTAAAATATCGGAAAAAAAGATCACCTCCATGTTTGTCGGGTTCGGAACGTTTTTCTTTATCCTCGGCGGGGTATTTTGTTATTTTCTGGTTCTGCCCCTGGGCCTGAAGTTTCTGCTTAATTATGGCGCCAACTGGTGGAAAATGCAGGTGACCATCGGATTTTATTTTTCCTTTGTGGTCAAACTGATCCTGGCTTTTGCCTTTGCATTCCAAACCCCCTTATTGATGGTGTTGTTGACCAAGTTTGGCGTTGCCAGCACGGTTAAGATGCGGATGTATAGAAAATGGGCATTCATGGGAACGTTTTTGCTTGCGGCCGTTCTCACCCCGCCCGATGTCATCACCCAGGTTTTACTGGCTGTTCCTCTTTATGGTTTGTATGAATTTGGGGTCGTGGTTTCCATGTTTTTTGAAGACCCCAAAAGTCGGCAAAAGGTTCGCGAGGACATCGAAGACCAAATGGCGGCCAAACAAGCAGCGAAAAATGCAACCGAGGCGGCCAAAGAAAAAAAGCAAACCCGGAAAAAAGTGGTCCGAAAGGTGGTTCGGAAAGTTAAAAAGGAGTGATGAACCGCCCAGTTAAGCGTTCAGGTGATTTGCAGATAAATGCTCGTCCCCAGGTAATAAACTCGTAACCTGTTCTCAATCCTCTGCAAGTCTCGATAAATCCTTCCATGCGGAAATTCCCTGGGCTGTCCAGTCGAGGGAGGAAAATCCGGAACCATTCATTGGGAAAAACCGCATTACCTTGATGTGGTCGATGGACTGAATAGTTTTCTTGAGTTCTTCACCTGATGACTCAGAAACTCTTTTGAAATTAGAATCCGTAAGGCTCCATTCCCAGGCGGTGGGTGTGCTGGCCAGATAAACATCTGACCAGGCGGGATCACTCATATTCTCGATGAGTTTGTCTGTATAACGCGGCAGAAGTTCTCCCTTTAAAATCAGAGAAAAACCCAGGTAATGGCCCCACCAGAACAATGTCCGGAAGGTAAACATTTCGGTTTTGGTAAACATTTGAGGGACATCCAGCGATAAAAAAGGAAACCCTTTATTGTTCTCACCTCGCGCCAATTGGGGCTTATCCAGTTTGGTTCCGGGTGGGAACGGAACTTTACTCCGGGTGAGTTCATCCATTATCCCTTCGCCCAGGGCGTTTAATAAGTCCTCCCCCTTTTTCATGATGCCCGGTTTATGCAGAAAAACCTCAACATGGTTGAGCATTTCCATTTCATGGAAATTCCAATTGGGGTTTTTTTCAAATGGGCGTTTCACGATTCAGAAACCTGTTCGGCAAGCAAAGCTTGTGGGAGAGAATGGTCGGAAATGACAGGAATTAAAATAGCACGGCAAAGGCGGGAAGGAAATCTTATTGATCCCGGTGCTCTATTTTTCAAGAATCGTATCTTTTAAATGTTCCTGCTCTTCCTTTTGTCGGTACAAAACATAGCGGTGGATATGGTTCTCAAAATCCTGGGGCAATTCCATGAACCGGCACCTGCAGTTTTGTTCCTCGTTGTTTCCAAGTATTTCCACCACAACTGAAATTAATTCATAATCGGGAGGTAAAGTAATTTTGGCTGAATAAGTGTTTCCCACTATTAAATCATTTATTTTGCAACGAAACCCGCCGGAGCTAATGTCAATGATTGAAATGGGTTGATCATTTAAAGTGGCCTCCAATGGAGAATTGAGCGATGGAGTGACTCGAAAGGAACTGCGGGCATCACTTGGGATTGAGTGAAGTATTTCGGATCTATCGGTTTTATTTTTTGATTTTTTCCAAAACAAATTCCACTCTCCTGTTTTTGGCTTTTTCCTCTGGTGTCGTATTTGGACCAAGAGGAAAAGTGTCAGCATATCCAGTGGCCGTCATTCGTATTGGGTCAATGCCTTTATCATTGAGAAAACGAAGTACCGCGGTCGCTCGTACTGCCGAAAGCTCCCAATTAGTTGCAAATTTTTCGGAAGAAATTGGATAATCATCCGTGTGTCCTTGAATATTTATAGTGTAGTGGGGATATTTCTTAAAAACATCAGCAATTTCTGTCAATGAAGGCCAGCCTGCCTTATCCAGATCAGCGGAACCTGGTTTAAATAACGTTCTTCCCGGAATTCGTACTACCACCCTTGATTTATTTTGACCGCTATTTAAGCTGACATTATCTGAGGATATTTTATCTATATCACTCAACAGGGAATTTTTTTGAAAACCCGTCCATTCATTCAGAGAGGTCTTTATCTCCATGGTGTCGACCAATTCGATCAAACCAATATTGTTTTTCGCATCGCCAAAAATGACGTCCTTGAATTTCATCAAATTTTGGGCGGCAATGGAATAATACAGAATGAAAAATGTTAACAGCAGGGTGACCATATCTCCGTAGGTGACCATCCATGCGGGTGTGTCGGAATCTTCCATCACCTCATTGGAAAAATCGGAGATCCGCGCTTTCTGCTTACTCAGATACCCGACTTTCTTATCATATTCAATTTCAATCTTTTTAACTTTTTCTGTTAATTTTTCCTTAAAGGTATGTTTGACTTTATTCAAATCTATTTGTAGATTTGCTTTCTCAATTTCAAGAACTGTAAGGTCTGAATATAGCTCGTCATATTTTCTTTTGGCCTCCACTGAATTTTCTTTTTCGCGAGAAATTTCCTTGAGAGTTTTTTCATAAGCTTTAACAAGGTTATTTTTTTCTTTAATATGTATTTCGATACTTTCTTCGTTGATTTTGGACTCTTCTTCAAGAACCTGGATTCTTTCCTTAAGGGGTTTTATTTTTTCATCCTCACCGCGAAGCCTTTTTATTTCCTTTATTAGTAAGGATTTTTCTCTGAAAATGGTATGACGTTCTTTCTGTAACACCTCAATGCGTTGGGTCAAAGAAGCAATTTCAAGCTTTAATTTTTTGAGAATTTTTAAGAGTTTGTAGTATTGATGATTCTTTGAAAAACTGGATAACAAACCCGGTGAGTCCTGGAGTTCCTCCTTTTGCGGCGGGGGATTCTCCGGAAATTCTTTCAAAATCAAACCGGCGTTGGTCGCGATTTCCGTTCTTAGATTGTCAAATTCCCGGGGTTTATTCATTATTCCTGCTTTTCCATTCGAATTTTATTGACGGCGATTATCCAGACCTTCGCCGGGAATAAATTGGAATTTTCATTCATCATTTGGTTTCCCGGTATTCAGGCATATTTATTGGTTAAAACTTTTTGTTTCATGGGCCGCCGAAGAGTGGTCGGCACAAAAGAAGATAATTTTTCATATACCAATAGAGGATTGTTATCCTGCAATATTGAAATGGCACCTTCAAAAATTATCTCCAGGTTTATCACCTCCAGCATGGTCCTCGCGCGCAACTTTCCCGCTATCGGGTTAAAAATGAGGGTTGAGAGGAGCATCCCATAAAATGTTGTCAGCAGGGCCACCGCCATGGAAGGTCCAACAGATTCCGGGTCCGACAATTGAGTCAACATTTGAATCAATCCGATCAACGTTCCCAGCATGCCGAAAGCCGGCGCGTAAAGAGCCATTTTTTTGAATATATCCTGAATGATGAAATGTCTTTTTTTCATTGATTCGATTTCAATATTCAGGGTGTCCCGCATCAACTCTTCTTTGGTTCCGTCGGCGATGAGATTACAGACCTTTTTCAAAAAATTGGATTCCACGTTGAGACGGCTGAGTGAAATGATTCCCTGACGACGGGTGAGACTCGATAAATCCACCATCGTGAATACCATATCGTTTGGGTCCTTTTTCTCTTCTGAGAATACAAAAAGGGCGGCATTGAAGGCGGTAAAAACATCCTTCATTTGAAAAGTGATCAATGTTGCGGCGACGGTTCCGCCCACCACGATCATCAAGCCGGGTCCATTGAAGAAAATATCGAACCCACTGCCCATATTTATGGCCGCAACAATTAACGTAATACCAGATATAATTCCTATAAAGGACGCAAAATCCAATGGGCACCTTAAGTTTAGTTTTACAGTTGGGGTTTATATTATATTAACGCAATGATCAGATTACCGCAATAAATTCAATGTGTTAATTATAGTGTGATGGGTTTGACGCAAGACCAGTGCCATTTTTGACAAGCAAATCCACATTTTGGTAATTGGGTTATTTGACGGTTTTACAAGGATTCTTTGAGTATCTTTTCTTTAATTGCCCAATTTGATCCTGCTGGGATCGGGAAAAGTGACAACTTTTGCTCAAAATGATGAAATCGGGCTAATCGGGGGATCCTGGATGAAAAATGGATCTTTTATGGGGGTAAAACTTAGAAATCTGTTTTAGCCGTAAAGGTGACAATGGACCTGATGGTCTTTCCCGAGGTTTGTGTATTTGGGCTCTTCGGTGCGGCAACGGTCCATCACCTCAGGACAACGGGGATGAAAATGACAACCGGAAGGAGGGTTTAAAGGGGAGGGGACATCGCCCCCCAAAATAATCTGCCGGGTTCGTTCCCTCGGGTTCAATGAAGGCTTCGAGGCCAGCAGGGCTTTCGTGTAGGGGTGGGCGGGCTCACTATTCAGCAGGGGGGTAGGCGAAATTTCCACAATCCTACCCAAATACATCACCGCCGTCCTTTGAGACAAATGTTTCACCACGTTCAAATCATGAGAAATGAACAGCATGGAGATATCCGAATTTTCCTGCAAGTCCTGCAACAGATTGATGATCTGTGCCTGAATGGATACGTCCAGCGCCGAAACCGGTTCGTCACACACGATGTAATCGGGGTTAAGGGCAAGGGCGCGGGCGATCCCGATTCTTTGCCTCTGCCCTCCGGAAAATTCGTGCGGGTAACGTTTTTTATAATGGGGAGACAAGCCTACCTTTTCCATGACTTCTCCAACCATCTGATCCAGATTGCTTCTATGAGCAATTTTATGCGTGAGCATGGCCTCGCCGATGATTCTCTCGACGGTGAACCTTGGATTGAGCGAACTGTAAGGGTCTTGAAAAATAATTTGCATCCGGGGACGCAGTGAGGTCATTTTTTTTTTGTTCAATTGAATGATTTCCATTCCGTCAAACCAGACATGACCCTCTGTGGGTTCAAGCAGACGAATGGACATTCTTCCCACCGTGGTTTTGCCGCACCCGGATTCTCCAACCAGGCCCAGAGTTTCCCCCTTTGCAATATCCAGGGAAACATTCTCCACTGCTTTCACCTGACCCACCACCTTGGATAAAAGGCCTCCAAAAACAGGAAAATACTTTTTCAAACCTTTTATCTGAACCAGAGGTTTCATGGCGTTCCCTCTTCGGGTTCCCCATAAAGCCAACAGGCGGCCTTGTGGTCTTTTGATTCAGGAATGGGGAATTGAGGGGGCAATAGGGTCTTACAATGCGGCATGACCTTAGAACAACGGGGATGAAAGGCACACCCCTCGGGAATGTATCCGGGATGGGGGACCGATCCCGGAATGGCTTCCAGTTTTTTTCCGGGGTCATCCTGGGGCAGGGAATTTAGAAGCCCACGGGTGTAAGGATGCGATGGAGTTTCAAAAAGAATTTCGACAGGCGCTTCTTCAATGACTTTTCCGGCGTACATGACCGCCACCCGGTCGGCGTATTGCGCCACAATCCCAAGGTTATGTGTGATCAACAAAATCGCCATGTCCGTCTTCTTCTGGAGTGAATCCAGAAGCTCCAGGATTTGCGCCTGTACCGTGGCGTCGAGGGCGGTGGTGGGTTCGTCCGCGATCAGCAATTTTGGCTTGCAGGCCACCGCCATGGCGATCATGACCCTCTGTTTCATTCCACCGGACAGTTCATGCGGATATTGATCGATGCGTTGTGCAGGGGAGGGGAGGCCGACTTGTTTCAAAGCGTCTAATGCAAGCGCCCGCGCTTCTTCAGAGGTTTTCCCCTGATGCAGGACGATGGGGTCGGCCACCTGGTTGCCGATGGTAAAAATCGGATTGAGCGAGGTCATCGGCTCCTGAAAAATCATGCTGATCTCGTTCCCCCGAATCGCTTCCATTTTCTGCTCGGGGACTTTCAACAGATCTTCATCTTCAAACACCACTTTTCCGGAAGCATACTCGCCAGGCGGGGTGTTTATAAGACGCAATACGCTGAGGGCGGTGACGGATTTTCCACACCCGGACTCCCCAACCAGGGCCAGGGTTTTCCCGCGCTCCATTTTCAGGTTCACATTGCGCACAGCAGGGACCACGCCTTCATCCGTGTGAAAAAGCGTGCTCAGGTTTTCGATATGCAATAGGGGATTCAGGGGTGACCCTCGGCAGGTAAAGAATTCTTCAAAAAGAAATCAGGTCTCAATGCGTGTGGTCCGGCTCCTCAATGATATCTTCATAACGGTAGCCATCGTCTTCATCAATGTCATACCGATTGAGATGCGAGTTGACCTTTTCGGTCCAGGCGTCGATTCCGCCTTCCAGGCATTTCACATTATTCAAGCCCTTCTGGCGCAACCATTTTAGAAAACTGGGGCTCCTGTCCTGTTTCCAGTCGATCAGCACCACTTCCTTTTCTTTGTTGAGAGATTGAATGGTCGCCTCGCAGTTTTCCTGGGTAATAAAAATAGAACCATCTATTTTGGAAATATCGCGCTCCCAGCTTTCTCTAATATCCAGCAAAACAAGATCGGTCGTACCGGATTGGATTCTCAGGTCGAGCTCTTCGGGTGTAATGACAGCGATATGTTTGTCGGAATATTCCTCGTTTAAAAAGTTGAGGATTTCCAGTTCATTTTTACCCTGGCTTGTGCAGACAGAGCCTATGGTTTCTCCCGGATCATGTCCATTCACCGGAAGTCCCATATGAAATTGCTTGAATAAAAGGGAATGCGCTTCCGGCCATTTAATATTCAATTCTTTCATGGAGGTGTCCGCGTTGAAGGGGCCTTCCACCTTTTGAAATTCAATTTCCGAAATCGACAAAATATGATAACCATATTGAGAATGCACCGGGCCGAAAATATTCCCCTTGTCTTTTTCCGAGATGGATTTCCCCATCAAAGATTGCAGGGCATCTTCAGGCATCCACCCCAAATCCCCGCCGTTTTCCTTGGACGGGCAGGTGCTGTATTTTTCAACCAGTTCCAAAAATGGAGTTCCAGCATCCAGTTCTTTTTTTGCGGCGACCACATCCTCCATGGAGTGGGAAAAAATTTGACTCGCTCGGACCTTAAACATAAAAAAACAACCTCTTGTTAAATATTGTGATCTGCAAATATCTTAATATTCCCCAACAAAGAAGTCAAAGCCATGTTGGCCCCATGGAAGATAGATATTATCCGATGCGGAAGAAAACTGTTAACCTATTGAAAATAAATACCGCGGGCATGCCGGGGGTTTTCTCAGGTACAAAACAAAAGATACCCCAGACGAAGTTTTCTCACCCACCCACCGAATGTTTTAAAATTATAGCTGGATGACGCCCTCATTCCGGCCAGCCGGGGTCGGCTTCACATCACTTATGATCAGTCGGAAAATTGATTATAAAAGTCGTCCCCTCATTGGTTTTGCTTTCAACCTTGATACTGCCACCATGACGCTCAACAATTTTTTTGCAGAGCGTGAGACCCATCCCCGTACCTTTGTATTCACCTTCCCTGTGCAGGCGTTCAAAGGGTTTAAAGATGCGTGATTTATAGATTTCATCGAAACCAATTCCGTTATCTTGAACGCGGATTTCGTAGAATCCATTATTCTCGGGAGAGTTTTGGCCTCGGATTTTTATCAGCGGGGGATTGTCTTTTTGGTGGTATTTCAGGGCATTGGCAATCAGGTTTTGGAATAATCCCCTCATTTGAAAAGGATCGGCCTGGACGGTAGAAATGGATTCAACTTCTACCTTACCCTTGGTTTCAGTCAGCGGAATTTCCAGGTCTATCAATACTTTTTGAATAATATCTTCAAGGTTGACCGTTTGGATCGTTTTGGTGTTTGTAGAAACAACTTTTAAATAGCCAGCGAGGTCGTTAAATAAATCCTGCATTCGTATTGCCGAACGTTGCAAACGGTCCAGGAAAAATAACCCCTTTTCGCCCAAACCATTTTTATGCCCATCCAGGCGATGACTGAAAATTGAAATTTTTCGCAATGGCTCTTGAAAGTCATGCGATATGATATGGACGAAATCCCGCAGTTCCTCGTTGGTCCTTTCCAACTCCTGAATTTTTTGTTGAAGCTTATCCGATAAAACCCTGAAATGCATGTCATTCAGAGCTTCGCCGTCTTTCATGGGATATGAAACCTTGCCCTCATTAATGGATTCGATAGCTTGCTGGATCGAATAAATGAGAACTTCCGGAGGTTGAGGTTTCACCATGAACAGGGTTCCCCCCATCGACAGGGCCAGTTCCTCATCCCTTTTCGAAAATAGGTGCCTGCATAAAATATAATGGGTATCTCTTTATATCTAGGATCCTCCTTGAGCTTTCGGCAAAGAGAGAAACCATCCATATTTGTAGGAAGGTTTGCCGTGTTGATTGTCCGGGTAAAAACGATTACAATCCTGGCCAGAAAATGCTGGAAATAATCGGAATCTCGCAAAAACCGGGACTATATCGGGACAGATAATTATTTTCAGCTTTTAACTCTCCTTATAAATCGTCATAGTATATTGTTTTAGAAGGATTTGCCCCTGTAGCTCAGTTGGATAGAGCAACGGATTCCTAATCCGTAGGTCGGACGTTCGAGTCGTCTCAGGGGCACTTTATAAAACAAGGGGTTACCTTATTTCGATGGTGTCCCTTTTTTATCGACTATGATAAAACTATGATAATCGAGGACTGACACGCCTTGCTTTAACCTTTCCGGATTTAAGTGAGCATACCGTTGGGTAGTGGCGACATCCTTATGACCCGCAAGCTCCTTCACGGTATATATGTCCACGCCCGCCTGAACGAGTTTGGAACAAAAATCGTGTCGAAGATCATGGAACCGATAGTCGGGGAATCCAGCGTCAATACAGGCTTTCTTAAACGCCCTGTAAACACCCCATTTTGTATAAGTATTGCCTTTCTGGTTGGGAAATACGTAAGAAATGTGAAGCTTTCTTTGTTTACCTTGCTTCTTCAAAACCTCAAAAGCTTGTTTGTTTAATGGAATACCTAAAGAATATGAGTTTTTCACCTTTTCAGCATCCACTACAATCAACTTTTTTTTGAGATTAACCTCAGACCATTGCAAATGGGTTAAATTGGAAAGTCTGAGCCCTGTATTTTTCCCCAGAAGGACAATGGGTTGAACCCAACCGGGCAAACGGCGGAATATCTCAGAAAACTCATGATCTGAAAAATATTTCACCCGTTTGTTTTCCTTCTCCCGTTTAATTCGCGAGACTGGATTGTACTGGCACCAGTTCCAGATTTTTATAGCCTGGTTGAAGGTGGCAGATAAAAAAGCCAACTCACGGTTAACAGTGCCAGGTGCCACTACTTTCTTTCGTTGAACAACATATTGGGATACTTGATTTGAAGTAATCTCAATTAATTTCCGGTCCCCAAAAAAAATGAGGAAGTTTTTAGCAAACCGCTTCTCATCTGATTGAGTGATTGGATTTTTGTTTGGTGTTACTTCCTCAAGATATCTGGAGAATAATTCACTTAAGAATTTATTTTTACCCTGTGTATTCTCTAGATACTTTCCCTCCGCAATCGTGGTCTTGACTTTATAATAGATGGTTTCAGCCACTTTTTTACTGGTCGTTCCCGTGGATTTACGGACTTGTCGTCCTCGAAAGGAATAACTCATCCACCAGACCGTACTTCCATTCTGCCTATAAAGAGCCATATTCAACCTCCTTTCTGAATGCTCAATCTTAGGTCTGGTTTTCCTTTGAGCGGAAACTTAGCATATTGTCACTTCTATTAGGACGACAAAATGTGGCTCTTTCGTATTTAAATTCTATCCCCTTCTTTTTTATGGGATTCAATCCACTTTTTTATTTCTTTTCCCTCAAACCGAATGGATGATCCAAACCTATAACAAGGAATTGATTTTTTGTTAACCCATAAATAAATAGTTTTCGGGCTTATTGATAAAAAAGAAGCTAGCTCTGAAACTGTTAGAAACTCTTTTAAAGCCATGTTTTTAATTTTTTAAATTGAAAACAGAGAACCCGAAAAAAAATCTCAATCACCAGGCACTGACTACGAATAACCTATTGAATTTATTGATATTAATAGTTTAGTGTATTTCCAGAAATTTAAAAGAAAATTGTGAAAATTTAGGCTTATTTGTCCAAGTTCAATTCATTTTATCCAAGGTTTTTTTATTTTACAGGATGTTATTTATTTTGCTTTTTATGGCCTACACCTAAAAGTGGGAATTTCAAGGCTTTTTGGATTTAGCAAGAGTGTCTTGATCCCCTCAGACAAGGAAAAACTCGAAAAGCCTAAAATCGAGTCACAAACTTTAATGGCAGGTCAACTACGTGGCAATAGCGATATTCAACATACCAAAGCAAAAAACCCGCTATTTAGCAGGTTTTATTGTAGGAAGGTGTTGGGGTGATGTTTTTTTATTTTATAATCTTTAGGCGTTTAAGATCATCCATAGTCCAGCGAGTTCCAATAAGGAGATTACGGATTACATATGGAGGGAGAGTGTCGCTTGCTCTGTGATAGTGAACTACGACAAACCGGCCATTCTCATGGTGGTAAACACGTTGACTGCCTTTGCGTTCCACGAATTGGAAGCCGTCACGCTCCAGGGCCTGGACAATTCTTTTTGTTGAAACATTACGAAGAAGCCCAATTGGAGGGTGCTCCAAGCTCATACAGTAACGGCCACTACTGGATTATCTGAAACTTGAGTTGTGGTATCTTTAGGAATTCTTTTACCTGCGTTCTTAACAGCGTGGAGGTATGCTTCAACTGCGTCATGGATATTATCAAGGGCTTCCTCTTTAGAGTTTCCCCAAGTGGAACAGCCGGGCAAAGTGGGTACACCGGCACTCCATCGCCCGTCTTCTTCTTGAATTAGCTCAACTTGGAAAATATAAGATTTCACCGAGATAACCCCTTTTTTCTTGTTGGTACTTTTAAGTCTCATATAGTCTAAGGCTATCACACTAAAGGAGTTTTACAAGACCTTCTCTGCCAATTTTGAATATCCTTTGTGTTCTGTCAAAGGCGATTTCCTCCTAAATTGGGAGGTATAGTACCATTAACCTATCGGGAAAGTCCTAAAATAGAGGCTGTGGTTAAGCTGTTTTTTTGATTCTACCGGAAAAATCTCTAATACATAAAAAACCGCCCCTTTTCAGGAGCGGTCAATAACCTTTCGTATTTCCTCCGGGTCCATCTCGGAAATAGAATTTTCAAACTGCATGATTTTGACAAAAAACTTTTTTGAAAGAGAAGTTAAAACCTCTAACTCCTCCTCGCTGTCCAGGTCGTTATAAGTGAGAAGCCAAAGGGCTCTCTGTTCCCGTTCTCCCTCCTCAACCTGTGGCGGAAGTAATAAATTAATTTGGATTTCACTCGGAACCTCACCCAAACAGCAAACCGTATTTTCAAATCCGGCCTGGTGCATACGCCAAACATCGAGAAAATCGGGGACCAAAAACAAAAAGTCTAATTTTTGGGAGCTCTCCTGAACACGGTGGAGGTTATAAACCTCAAGCTCCGGTCTAAAGCCTTTTGCATATTTGTAGGGTTCCTTTCCATCCTCAACTGGCCGTCCGGCATAGCCGACCAATACACCGTCTGCGTTGTGAATGGGAATAGCAATCCTACCGGCCATGATTCCTTTGCCCGGAAAGAAGCCTGCCTCAAAGGTCCCAATAGTTTCTTTGCAGAAACCCCTTTGAGAAAGGCTATCGTGTTCCGGGTTTAGGTTTGTTAATCCTTTAAATTTTAAGGGTGGATTGTATGGCCGTTCTGATGCTTGTTGCTCCGGGTCCGGCTCTTTAGGCGGTGGACCCTCTGCTTTCTTTTTTTGTCCGTTTAAATCAAACCAACCTGAAATTAATATAGCTCCCTCCCTGATAGAGACTTTCTCCATTTTGGCCACCAGGTCAAGAATATTCCCGCCCTGCTTACAAGTTCCAAAGCAGTACCAACAATTCTTTTCCGTATCTACCTTAAACTGAGTCTTGCTCTCTCCCTTGTGTATTGGACAAGGGCCAAATAAAGCCCCACCGTTTTTTGGGGTGAATGTATCTAAAACCTCGTAGTGATCTAAAATATCTTTGATTGAAACAGCTTTTTTGATTTCTGAAAAGACAACAAATTTTTTCGCCGGTTGTCCCATGATAAGCCCTCCTTAATTTTTTTTGGTTCAATACTCCTCGGCCAGCATGACAGTAAGGACACGATTCGTTTTCCCCGGATCGGCGGGATCTTCACTCCCGGAGTTCATGTCTGGTGCGTAATAGTCTATCTTCCAGAAAATTTTCTGGTCCTGATGTTCAAACGAACCAAAATCATGTTCACCGTATGGATCGTTATCGGCGGTGAAATCTCTAAAATCCCGAACCTTGGCCAAGATACTGGCCTGGTCTTCCTGAGATAAAGCCGAAATTCCCTGGGTTATAAGAAGTTTTCCCTGTACGGGCGGTTTACCAATAATCGGAGTGGGGTTTTTGCGAAAGAGGTCGTTTAATTCAGCAATAGTAGGAGGAGGTTTTTTGACGGATTTGTCCATGACAGTTTCCTTTTTTTAAGGTTTTCAAAGAACTATCTCAACCCTAAAAAAATTAGAAGATCTGTCAATCTTGACCAATCACCTAAGAGGCGGTGTGTTTAGTTTGCTTTAAAAAGGAGGCGGGAAAGCTCACCCTGGCCGGTTTGCCATTGCATCTCTAAAATATCCTGTTCTTTTATATTTTTCTTTGAGGCAAAAAGGAAAAGCCCAGACCCCTTGCCATCATTCAAATTCTTGTTTTCCTCAATCATGGTGTTGATTCTTTTTTGGGCTCCCTGGTCTGGATTCCTTCTCGGTTCAATCACCGTGAGAACCCGGAAATTATCAAAATTGAAAAGATCAATATGATGGCCTTGTTTCCAGGCCCAATAATAAACCACCAATTTTTTGTAAAAATGGCTTTGTTTGCTTTTGATGCTTCCTCTCCTTACCGGCATCCTTTCCCGGTCGGCCTCGATCAAAAAATACTTTTTGTTTCTCCCTTCCGGCTGATCCAAAAATTCCAGGCCGATGACATCATCGGGATTTACGCCCATAGTTAAAAATTCGCCATTGTAAATAATTGAGGCCTCCATACTGAAAGGATTATTCCTCCTCCGGGTTGTTTCAGGCATGGCCTCCAGAAGCTCTTTTTTGGGTATTAAGCGAACATTTGGTCTATTCCTGCATGATTGCTCAAAGGATGCCCTTATTTCTCCAATCAGGAGCTTGTGGGGCAAATAAAAATCACTTTGAAGGGAGTTATTTTTCTCCGTCCAATCGATCCTTTTCCCCCTGGGAATCCCAAAATTGAGAGAGAGTTGGTCCGCCCCTTTATTCCCCAAAGCATAGACCACTTTGTATTTTTCCGAGTAAATCCGATCAATGTATCCAGTATGAAAGAGAGAAGGCAATCGGTTTCCCATGCCTTTTTTTCCTGCATTGAGGAGAGTAGCAATCTGACTGAGATTCAGGAATCGATATTCTAAAAGCAGTTTGAAGATTTCTAGGTCTCTTGGAGTGAGTCTGACATTTTCTGTTAGAGGGACTCTTTGGAATATTGGCTTGCGCTTTTGGGTTAATTGAGCGGAGGACATATTGGTTTAATAATTATAGCAAACGCAGTGGGGTCCACAAATAAGACTAAATAGGGTTATATATTGCGGCTAAAAGTATTAATTAACTAATTGAAATATAAATAGATACTTTCTTCATTCATAAATGGTGGAAAAATGATCCTATTTCCTGTGTATAATTGGTTCTAAAATCCAATCAAAAGTTAGACGGAGGTTAAATTGCGTCCGGTCACTCTTTCTAAAAAAACCGTAACGGGCCTCTTTTTTATTCAGAGGTATCGGTTTCTAGCCATTGCCCAATTCGCCAAAGTAAGCGAGTTGAAGGGCTCCTCATCCTCTGAGGTTTTGCGCAATTTTGAAGCAAGAGGTTTCCTAGGCCACTTTGGAAACGTGGGCCTTAGGGGGCATGGCAAAACACCAAAAGTCTATTACCTGAAGCGGAAGGGTCATGAGCTCTTAAAAAGAGAGAGTGACATTCCTGAGGAAATGATAGGCCCCTTCAAGGAAACCTTTGTGGAGGCCAAATGGTCTCCACAGATGTATCACAGGCTCCGCCTGGTGGACCTTCTAATATCCCTTGAGATTGGGGTAAGAAATCATCCTCAATTAAGCTTGGTTCAAACTTTCCTTGAGTATCGCCGGGTAAAAGAAAATGGCCGGGTAAGGCGGGAAACAACCGATTTTGTGGCCAAAGAAAAAATCCCAGAAAACCGAATTATCCCGGATGCCGGATTCGTTATTGAAAACATTGAGAGCGGAAAAAGAGCCCTTTTCTTTATCGAGATGGACATGGCCACCGAGCGTATAGTTTCAACAATTACCAAAGATAAGAGGATCACCCTCCATTACAAAATGGAGCAATATGACCGGTATTTGAGAAGTGGCCTCTTTGCCCAGACCTATGAAGAATTCGGTGATTTTAAATATTTTACTCTGCTTTTTGTCACCACCTTAAAAAACCGAGTGGACAACATCAGGAAGGAAATGCTCGATCTTCCATCCAAATTTCATAAATACTACCGTTTTAATTCTTTTGATGTGGTAGAGGCTGATTTTTTTAACAATCAGTGGAAAACCCGATCAATCGAGGACGACCGGGGATATAAAATTATGGGATAAAAAGGAGGGTTTGGAAATGAAGCTGAAAATTAAGAGGGATCAGAAAAAGGGCATGATGGGTATGGGAAAAGTTAATTTTATGCTCGAATGCTCGGCGGTGCTCACTGAGGAAGAGGGAGAATCCATGAGGAAATATAAGATGGGTGATACCGTTTTATATGAAAAAATGGAAATGACTGACCGTGGGGCCGGTTTACTTGGGGTGGCCTCCAGGTTCGCTTTTAATGCTATGAATATCAGTGTGACTGTGAATGATCTTTACAACGGAAAACATATTGAATGCAAAAATATCTTAGAAATGCTGGCGGTTGAGGAGCAAATTAAAGAAGCCTCCGCCACTTTCAAGAATGTTTTGGAAGCGTGTAAAAACTTTGGTGGAGAAGAAATCATTGAGCTTTAAATTAAATCTTAAAAACTTCTTCTCTGAATCTCCAGTTTCCAAAGATCAGAGAGAAACCATTGAGCTTTATGAGAGAGTTCGGAAGGCGTTTTACGCCTCCGATCTCCATTCCACTGATATTGAGAATTTCGCGGACACCATAGCTTATGACGCTCTCCAAAAGGCTGACCGCTTGGAAACTCAGGGCCTTCTTCGCAAAGTCCTGCGGGAAATTGCCCAAGGCATTATTGAAGATGATGGATTTTTCCAATTCAATGATATTGATATTTCCAAAGGATTAGGGCTTGAGGAAGGGGTAAGAGTTAGAAAATATTTAAAAACTAAAGAAGTCCAATTAGAGGATGTGGAAAAAACCAAAGATATTGGCTTTTGGCTTCCATCAAGTATCCTTGGAGGCATTTTAAAGGCTCTGCCATCTGGAGCTTTGCAGAACATCGAGGAAATTGGTTTCCAGGAAGAGAATTTCACTGTTTCTTTGATTGATCTGGTCGAGAATCCGGCCATTTTAATAGAGCGACTGATTGGCACAATAATAGATGAAGATGTTGAAAATTTACATCTCTACGAAAAGCTAAAAATACAGTTGGATAAAAATATTCTTTTGGCTTCCGGCATAAACCCAAAAGATGTTAATTCAAAAAAAGAGTTTATTGCTCCCTCAAAGGTCAAAAATAAGAGCCCTCAGGAGCTCGTTGAAATATACCTGGCCGGAACACCCTTTAGAGACCTTTTTGAATTTAAGTTTCCCTTTAAAATTCCTTTCGCCACCCGCTTTGAGCATTGCCATATTGTCGGCGGGACCGGTCACGGGAAAACCCAATTACTTCAAACTTTAATCTATCAGGACCTCCTCAAAGCCCTGGAGGGCAAGGGCGGTCTTTGTATTATTGATTCCCAAGGGGATCTCATTAACACCATTTCTCACCTAAAGATTTTCAGTCCCCAGATTTCCGAGAGCTTGGCTGATAAATTCATTCTTGTTGATCCCAATGATATTGAGTATCCGGTTTGTCTTAATATGTTTGATCTTAACCTTGAAAGGATCCGGGGTTATAAACCTGTTGAACGGGAGAAAATTTTAAACGGTACTATTGCCCTTTATGAGTATATTTTCGGGGCTCTTTTAGGGGCGGAGCTCACCCAAAAGCAGGGTGTTATTTTCAAGTACCTGGCCCAAATTATGATGGTCATTCCAGGGGCCAATATTCACACCTTAAGGGAGCTCATGGAAGATGCCGAACCCTTCCGGCCCTATATCTACAAGCTTGAAGGCACTGCCCGGAAATTTTTTGAAGTTCAATTCTTTTCCAGCACCTTCAACGATACCAAAAAACAAATCTTAAATAGATTATGGGGAGTTTTAAGCAATCGAACTTTTGAAATGATGTTCACCCAGGAAAGAAACAAGATTGATCTCTTTGAGGCCATGAATAGCGGAAAAATCGTTTTAATCAATACGGCTAAAGACCTTTTAAAAAAGGACGGGTGCCAAATCCTTGGTCGTTTCTTTATTGCCATGATTGCCCAATCTGCCTTAGAGAGGTCAACCATTCCCGCTGATCGTAGGCGATCGTTTTTTGTTTACATCGATGAAGCACACGATTATTTTGATGAAAACATTGGGGACCTGCTCAATCAGGCCAGAAAATACAAAGTGGGAATGGTCCTCGCTCATCAAAACCTGGAACAATTAAGCCAAAAGCTTAAAGCCACTATCTTAGCCAGTACCAGTGTGAAAATTGCCGGTGGAGTGAGTTATAAAGACGCTGGGATTTTTGCCAAAGAAATGAATTGTAGTCCTGAATTTATCCAAAGTGCCAGAAAACGAAAAGATCAAACAGAGTTTGCCTGTTGGGTTAGAAATCTCACTGACCGAGCCATTAAAATTTCCGTACCTCTTGGAGCAATCGAGAAGCTTCCTGTTATGGAAAAGCCCGAATATCAAAAATTAATTGATAAAAACCGGTCTCTGTACAGTGGGACTATTAAAAAAGGGGGGGCAATAAAACCCTCTGAGGAAAAAGGCGTAGATGGTTTTGAGCTTGGAGAGCCTGAGGATTTGTTATAGGGATAGTTTATGAAGGAATAAATTATTTCATGCCTCAAAAAAAACCTCCTGCAATAAAATAGCCATTTCCAGAATGGGCTCCACAAATTTCAAAAAGATGTTCTTTGTGTTTTACCCTAAGATATTCGCTTCATTTTCCTGCTTCTGGTCTCCCAATCAATGCTACGCGTCACCAAGCAGTGCATAAAGCCAGCGATGCGATGGACTACTCATACCATCAATCAAGCTCTCCGTACCGGATATCCCGGTCTCTACCAGTGCTTCGGTTACAAGTGAGGAGCCAGGTATCAGAATTCCGAACAAAGATCCCCCAAAGCGGACCTTCCTCATTAATTTTTGTTGCGAAAGATTTTCCTTGAGAATTTGGGTCAGATATCGCGATATCCATTCATTATTGACCATATTACCATTTTCTAATGATGCAATAATGTCATTTCTCAAGGATGTTACATTCTTGTTGTCGCGAATAAAGCGAATGACAGCGTCTATATTATTCGGTTTTAAATGGGGGAGAAAAACTTCAAATAAGTTTTTGGCCGCGAATAATAATCGACCTTCTCGTTCGCCTTCATCCCATCTTGCTTTGTAAAGGTTAGAATAAAATGGGGCGCTATCGTCCCAATCTAAAATTAAACATCCGGTCTTATATCTAATTAGGTCTTGGATAATAGTATGCGCGATGAGTGGCTTTGTTGTCTCGATTAGATATTGTTTTTCTTTAAGTGTGAAATTATTTCGTTTAGACGAGATTATTTTTGAGATTTGAGCAATAAGCTGTTTATCAAGCGACCCGTCCAATTTTTTAACTGCATTGGCTACAGTGAAGTGAACGGAGTTAATATCTGTTTTCTCAGTAGTGCCGAATTTTTTTACAAATTCCTCTCTATCATCTTGCAAAACATCCCACTGAAGCCGCACAGCATTCAACCAAGAATCTAAATCATTAGACAATAGCTCTGTCTTCCTAATAATCTCATCCCTGTGAGATTGGATAAGGGATCGGGTATCTATTGTTTCTAGCATTCCTTCCCGTTGCAACTTATTGATACTTTCTAACATCATCTTAAGAAAAGGAAGGCGCGATAGATTTTCATTAATATAGTTGATAGCATTTTGATCAATAACGAACTTCTCACCAAGTAACAGTGAGGTATATTCGAGATCAATGGACTGTCCTATCTCCGTACCTACGGGGTAGATCGCATGATCTGGAAGATCACATTCAATAAAGGGATTGTCTATCCCGAAGGTAGAAAGAAAATATTTCATCGCACACGCTTGAAAATTGGATTATTCTTGAGCTTTCCAGACCAGTCGTTCTTGTGAATGATTTCGTTGTTTCCACGTGCGATGTGGTAGGGAGGAACATCTCGAGTAACTGTTGCGCCTGCACAAACGTACGCAAAAGGGCCAATTTTTATTCCTCCAATAATTGTGGCGTCGTGGCCTACAAAAGAATCTTGCTTTATGATCGGACTGGCTTCCGGATGATCGCAAAAATCCCACGACCTGGTTGAGTCTTCGTGCCTATGGATAAGTTTTCCAAACGAACGACTTCGATCCTCAACAACCGTGTTTTCAGACACGGATCCTCCGATAACGCATTCACGCCCAATCTTCGCCATCACTCCCACAGTTGCTCTGTAAAGGACCAACGAATTATCGCCAATTTCTGCTAGTGGTTCGATCCTACAATACGCATCGATAACGACACCTTCACCCAAAATTACGGAATGGCCAATAATTGCAAATGGACCTATGTAAATGCTCTTTGGTAGGTCAACTCCTTCTTTTATATTTTCCAAATCCCACGGAACTGCACTTTGTAGAAACCTTGGTCCATCCCCAATGATTGCTGTCTCATGTATGAAGAAATTCTTGTCATTTGTCACTGCTCAAAACCTCTAGGATTCGTGTTAGGTTTTCTTGACTCCTTTGACTAGCTCCAGTTTCATCATCAATGTCCGTGAATCCGTGGTCCATTTTTTCGAAGGTGAAGAGTTTTGCATTCGGACACCCATTTATTACACGTTGTGTCGTTTTATAGGGCACCATCGTATCATGCGTGCCATGCATTACAGAAAGTGGAATCCTTAATTTCGAAATAATCTCGCCAAGGTTAATAAGAGAGAACTCAATTGCATTCTGGTAGTCTAAAAAAACTCTACCGTCTAAATCAATCACCTCATCCTGAAACAATGTACGTTTAATAAAATTATCATATTTATCGCGACGGTCACCCTCGGGTGGATCTAAATACAGTGTTGTGAAATCGAGAACTGGTGCCAAAAGGAAGACACTTTTTATCATTTCCTGGATAATTTGCGCCGTACAAATTGCTATAGAAGCACCAAAACTAGTGCCAAATAAATTGATTTCACAATTTCCGTAGTTTTCTTGAAGCCATCGAACACATGACAACGTGTCCTTAATACAGTTTATAAGATTGAATTCATTGCCACTTTTCTGGCTTTCACCGTGAGCACGGCAATCAAAACTTAGACATCCAATCCCCTTATGTATCAGTCCATCAGAAACCATCTCATAAAAATCAAGATACTCCGATTTTGATGTGGTTAGCCCATGGATCAGTATAAACCACGTGGTCGGCTCCCTTCCATCAGGACTTTTGATCTTGACAGGAATTAATGTTTCATCAA
Source organism: Nitrospinaceae bacterium (assembly GCA_029261595.1). Classification (GTDB taxonomy): domain Bacteria; phylum Nitrospinota; class Nitrospinia; order Nitrospinales; family VA-1; genus JADFGI01. Next base: position 146,773 of record JAJDAZ010000026.1, read on the forward strand.
ACTTACTTTCGATTGTTTTAGTTTTTAATAACATCGTTAAGCTCTGAATTTAAATTTTTTGAAAAGTCTAGTAGATCGCGGACACTAAACTTTGAAACTTCATTAATCGCGGCATTCAACAATAGGCTACTTTGCTTGCAATTACAGCCATATTTAATCAAACAATCTAATTGCATGAGATAATCATCGAATACCTTTTGCCAAAAAGACTCCACACAAGGTAATTGGAAAAGACCGTTTCCTCTTATTAATGCAACCCCGTACGCAATTACCTCACCGAATTGCTCAAATCTTAACCTATCCAACGGGTCGCCGGTCTTCCGCTGCTGTCTTACTGAAGATATTCCTACAACAGATCGACCAGAAGCCATATTTTGCAAAAAGAAAAGCCAATCCTCATTGTATACATAGGGAAAGAACCCGCAAACAGAACCTACGTTGAGAAAGAGCGCATTACCACTAATTGTCACTTTTGGTCTCTGCTTCTTGAATAAACTTTCAATAAGGTCGATTATGGATACATCTGGAAAATCTAAAGAGTACATTGACCCTATGTCAAAACCATTGAGTAAAGCTTTTTTTCCTCGTCTAAGGTGGCTTTCATTAAGAATCAGGTCATCATCGAAGAAACAAACATGCTTGAGACCTAGGCGCTTGCTCTCTGCCAAAGCATAGTTTCGTTTAGATGGGATATCATATTTCTTGTTTACATCTAGAGACGGGTTACATGATGACTTTCGCCTCAATAACTTACTATGTTCCATTTTAGGTAATTCAATAACTCTTCCGCCAGCCGAGGCAATCTGTTCAGTCATTGTTGTTGTCTTCGTTGTGAGCACAAGTAAATTTTTTGTGTGGTTCTTTAATAGGGCATGTTGGTGTATCAGATTATTATTTCGGCCAAGTGTAATAATGTATATAGCGTCAAATTCTGGAGTTAAACTTAAACTATCTTCTAAAATTATTTGATTGCTTAACAGCAACTCGTCATCAATTACCCCTGACCCGACGTGTTTTTCAAAATTGCGAAAGAAACTGTGTTGCGGGTCACAAAAATCATTATCTTGTTTGTGCTTTTTGATTGCCATCTGGGTTATTACCAATATTTATCTGAAGTGTCCTCTAAAATTATGCTAGTTTTAAGGGAAGAGGTTACCTTTTTTTAATTGTTGTTGTACTTTATTTAATCTAGAATAATTAGAGCATTTGCAGGTAAAAAAGTCAATTTAGACACATTCCTATTTCTTTTCTGTTGGTCCTCATTAAGAAAATTGGTTGATTTAGGACCAACAGAAAAGAAATGATGGTTTTACTTCTAAAATTTTACTCAACAAGAATCGGTTCGATTTTGTTTTTTTAAATTCATCTCTAAATTATTTTGAAGATAAAACCAATGGCCTAAAATAGTGCGTTCAGAGGGTTCGAGGAAATTTCCTCTGAGATATAATCCTATAAAAGGTTAAACCATCAAATCATACGGATAATTTCTAGATTCAAGGTTAATTTTTAACCTCATAGGAATTTTCGGAATATTGCGTTCCACCTAGCGTGAGGAATGTTATATATTACCCTAACCACCTGTTGATTGTTGCTTCTACCTTTGCCCTGGGCCTTCCTAATCTGGCTCTGGCCACTCTTTTCATTTTGTCTCCCTGACCGTATCTCTCTCCCAATTCCTCATAGGTATGAGCAGAATGAGAACCGGAGGGTACGCCATCAACCATAACTTTTAAGTAGATATTGAATTTATCTAAATCCATTAGAGTTTCTGGGTTTAAATTATAATCAAACTCCTTGGCTAAAACCTCCGCATCTTCACTACCTACACGGAAGGAAATAAGAGTTCCTACATTGCCCAAAATAGCTTTTCTTGTTTCCTCGCCAAGCTGGTCAAGGTATTGGTGGGATAGAGAAAGCCCTAAGCGGTATTTTCTGGATTCTGAAAGGATTGATAAAAACCCTTCGTTGATAAAATTTTGAACCTCATCGATATGAAGGAAAAAATCCTTCCTTTCTTCCTCCGGGATTTTGGCTCTTTCTATGGCTGAAAGCTGAAATTTGGTGACAAGCAGGGATCCCAATAAAAAGGCTTTGTCTTCTCCAATTTGGCCTTTGCTTAGGTTAGCTATAAAGATCCCGTGATTATCCATTATGCGCTGGGGTGAAAAAGTAGTTTTGGGTTGGCCAACAATGTTTCTTATGGTGGGACTCATTAGAAACTGGCCGACTTTGTTTTGAATCGGAGCAATGGCCTCCTGAATAAATCTCTTATCTTTTTTGGCGAATTCTTTTTGCCAAAACATCCTTATCATTGGATCCTTGAGATTCTTAGTTACCTTGGATCTGAATCTTTCATCAACCAGAAGCTTGTAAATTCCCAGTAGTGTAGCTGGTCTTTCATAATCCAAAAGAGTGGCCACCGTGTTGGAAAGGTAGTATTCCATCCGGGGACCCCATGAGCTCGACCAAATATTTTTAAAAGCACTGATAATCCCTGAGGTGACCAGGGGCCTTTTTTCCAAGGCGACATCTTCGAGTAAGTTAAAGCCTAAAGGTTTTTCTCTATCGGCGGGGTTGAAATAAACCAGGTCATAGATTCGCCAGTTTGGGATATAGTCTAAAAGGCTTTCCGCAAGGTCTCCATGCGGATCAATAACCGCCACGGCTCGGCCTGCCTGAATATCAGAAGTGGTCCTGTTTTGTTGGACAGTTTTTCGGCGAAGTTAAGCTACAGATTGATTGATATTATGCCGCGTGCTTTCTGTTATCAGGGGCATGCCCCTGATAAATTTTCGTCTTATTGTAAACCTCGTCCGGTGTTTGTC
>JAJDAZ010000027.1 GCA_029261595.1 Nitrospinaceae bacterium
CCGCGTGGGGCAGGTTATTGGAGGCCCCAGACAAATCCTTTGGAGTTCAGGCATTCACCGAAATGTTCCTGCTTCTGGAAACCGACGAAAATTTCACTATCACTCAATTCACTATTCAACGCTTTCCTGTTAGCCTTGACACGACACTCGGAAATGGTTTGTTGGTTTGACAACTCCGGATCCAGGACGACAATCTCCGTATTTGGCCCCGGCCCAATGCGCCCTTGCGGCAAACATCCCAAAACCAGGAAAAATAAAAACGGAAAAAGATATTTAAATTTTTTCAATTCGTTCACCGTCAAGGGAAAAGCTCCTGAAAAATAAGACCACCAGCGTATGTTTATGACAAAGCCAACAATATATTATCGAGCCCCGGTAAAGAAAAAAGCAAGTGATTTTCCCATGGATCCAGACGATTGATTATTAGGGACGATGTATCAACCCCTTTGCACCCTCTCGCTGAAGCCTTTATTTTTTTCCGCTACTCGTAAAATCGCTTTTCCCTAAAAACCGGTCGGGCAGACCATAATAATCGAGACAAGGCCGTGTAAGGGATTTGGGTTATAATCGACAAACCTGAAGTTTGCCATTCACCGAACGGTTCATGTTCCAATACTATTGGTAAAAATTCTAAGGGGTGATTCATGAAAGCGTCAGATCTTTTGGTACGGTCTCTTGAAAATGAGGGAGTGGAATATATTTTTGGCATTCCCGGAGAAGAAAACCTGGATTTCCTCGAATCCTTGCGGGAATCGAAAATCAAGCTCGTCCTGACTCGCCATGAACAAGCGGCAGGATTCATAGCCGCCACTTTTGGGCGTTTGACCGGAAAGGTGGGAGTCTGCCTTTCAACTCTTGGGCCGGGAGTGACCAATTTCGTGACCGCAAGCGCATACGCCCAGTTAGGCGCGATGCCGATCATGATGATATCCGGTCAGAAACCCATCAAGAAAAGCAAACAGGGGCGTTTTCAGATCATAGATGTTGTGGAGATGATGCGTCCTCTGACAAAATACACCAAACAAGTGGTGCACGGAAACAGCATCCCGCAGATCGTCCGCGAGGCCGTGCGACTCTCTCAGGAGGAACGCCCCGGAGCAGTTCACATTGAGTTACCGGAGGACATTGCCGCAGAACAGTGTTCCACTGAGCTTTTCGAAATTTTTCATCCCCGGCGTCCGCACCCCGATGCTTTGGCCATTGAAAAAGCGGTCAACATGATACGCGAAGCCAAAATGCCGCTCCTTCTCATTGGGGCGGGAGCCAACCGAAACCGCACTTCCGGTGCGTTGCGTAATTTGATCGATCGAACCGGAATTTATTTTTTCAATACCCAGATGGGAAAAGGGGTGGTGGATGAACGGCATCCTTCTTTTCTGGGCACCGCGGCTTTATCCAGCGAAGACTATTTGCATTATGCCATCGACAAAGCCGACCTGATCATTAATGTGGGCCACGATGTGATCGAGAAACCTCCTTTTTTCATGGAGAAGGGAGGGGCCAGGGTCATTCATGTCAATTATTTTTCCGCCAGCCTGGATGAAGTATATTTTCCCCAACTGGATGTCGTGGGCGATATCGCAAGCAGCATCGAGGCCCTTTCTGCGCGTTTGGAAAAACTAGACCATTGGGACTTCAGCTATTTTGAACGCGTCCGGGAACAAGTGGAATTTCATATCCACGAAAAAAGTGAAGACAGCCGGTTTCCCGTCATTCCTCAGCATCTGGTGGCTGAAGTTCGGAGAATCATGCCCGATAACGGGATCATTGCTCTGGACAATGGCGTTTATAAAATCTGGTTTGCCAGAAATTACAAGGCGTATTGCCCCAATACTGTATTGCTGGATAATGCGTTAGCCACTATGGGCGCAGGATTTCCATCGGCCATAGCGGCCAAGATCGTTCACCCGAAAAGAAAAGTGATGGCCATTTGCGGCGATGGGGGGTTTATGATGAACTCTCAGGAACTGGAAACCGCCGTCCGGTTGAAGCTGGACCTCGTCATTGTTATCCTTCGCGACAACGCTTACGGGATGATCAAATGGAAGCAGGCGGGAATGGGATTTCAGAATTTTGGTTTGGACTACGGCAACCCCGATTTTGTAAAATATGCCGAGGCTTATGGCGCCCAGGGGCACCGGGTGGGCAGTATGGATCAATTGAGCGCTCTCCTGAGGGATTGTTTGGATTCGTCCGGAGTTCACCTGGTGGAGGTTCCCGTGGACTATTCCGAAAATGAACGCGTGCTGATCGAAGAACTCAAAAAGAAAATACGGGTATTATAATTACCTAAAATAATGAGGATCTCTTAATGAAAAATAAGCTGAAAGTCATTTCACCATTCGATGGTCATTTGATCTCAGAATTGAAACTCAACAGTGGGAAAGAAGTGGAGAGCGCTCTCGAAAAATCCCATCAATTGGCTAACAATCCAGACAGCGTGATTCCAGTTCATGAACGCATTCGCATTTTGGAAAAGACTGCGGACCTCGTGGAAGAGAGGGCGGAGGAATTTGCAAGGCAGGCTGCGGAAGAGGGCGGCAAACCGCTGATCGACTCAAGAATTGAATTGGCCCGGGCGGTCCAGGGAGTTCGGGAATCCGCACGCTCCATCAATCAAATGGTGGGGCATGAGATCCCCATGGGCTTGACACCTTCTTCTACGAATCGAATGGCGTTCACCATCCGGGAGCCTATTGGAGTGGTCGTGGCTGTCAGCGCATTCAACCATCCCTTCAACCTGATCGTGCATCAGGTAATTCCCGCCGTCGCCGTGGGTTGCCCGGTTATAGTCAAGCCGGCGTCGGCCACGCCCATTTCCTGTTTCAATCTGGTGAAGTGTCTCTGCGAAGCAGGATTGCCAGAGGACTGGTGTCGGGTCGCCCTGACCGACCGGAAATCGTCCGAAAAACTGGTGACCGACCCCAGAGTGTCTTTTTTCACCTTCATCGGTTCCGCCGACGTGGGCTGGGGCCTCAAATCCAAATTAGCGCCGGGCACCCGGTGCTCCCTGGAACATGGCGGTACGGCTCCTGTCATCATCGATAAAGATGCCGACATCAAGGACGCTCTGCCCCTCTTGGCCAAAGGCGGTTTTTATCATGCCGGTCAGGTTTGCGTCTCCGTACAAAAAGTGTTTGTGCATGAAAAAATCGTCGATAAATTTTCCAAAGCCCTGGTGGGGTTGGCCGAAAAACTCGTGGTGGGCGATCCCCTCGATGAAAAAACCGAAGTCGGCCCTCTGATAACGGAACGAGAAGTGGACAGGGTGCACGAGTGGGTGAAAGAAGCCCGATCCTTAAAGGCAAAAATCCTTACTGGAGGCAAAAAGATCGGCGCAACCTGTTACGCTCCGACCGTCATATTAAATCCGCCCGATCAGGCGAAAGTCTCTTCAGCGGAAATTTTCGGTCCGGTCATCTGTGTGTACTCCTTCAAGGATCGCAGAGAAGCCATTGAGCGGGCGAACAAGGTTCCTTTTTCATTTCAAGCCGCCGTCTTCACCAAAAATATGGATGCCGCTCTGGACACCGCCAAACGTCTCAACGCATCGGCGGTCATGGTCAATGACCACACCGCCTTTCGCGTCGACTGGATGCCCTTTGCCGGGCGCAAAGCCTCTGGCCTGGGAGTGGGCGGCATTGTCCCCACCATGATGGAAATGACCGAGGAGAAGATGATCGTTTTTAGATCCAAGTTTCTTTGAAAGAGGAAATACAGCACCGTCTTCAAAGCCATGGGAAGGCCTTAAAATAGTCCTGAGCCCTCCCCGTTAAAGGTTACCCAGAATGTGAGGCGTTAGTATGAGGAGAGTGGGTTTCATTCGGCTGGCGATTGTACTGATGTCGATTTTAATGATCGGCTTCCTCATTCCTATCCTGAAAATCCACCATTTCAGCCCGTTCAATTCCGGTGTTGCTACAGTTATAGGAGTGGTTGCACTGGTGTGGGTGATATACTCCGTCATAATGTGGGTCGCGGAGGGCTTTAAAATTTAATACCGGTCGTTCCTTTAATTTGGGAAGGATGGGTTGCCCAATTAAAACTGCAACGCATTCAGGAAATAAATATCAGGAAAACAAAATCATGAGAAAACACTTTTTGATTTCGATTCTGGCGATACTTTCAATGTTTGTTTTTTTGCCCGGATGCGAAAAAACGAAACCCCCACCCAAAGAGAAAAAACCGGTTGCCGCACCTGTTACTGAAAAAAAAGTATCCCCCCCGGTACCAAGGACCGAAACAAAAAAGGTAGAAAACAGAGGGGTCCAAGAAAAGGGCGAAGTTACCGGAGAATCTCCAACCCCTGCCACCCAAAAATATGAAGGATCGGCCACCCTGAAACGGTATATAGATGATTCCCCGTGATGGGAATCCGGTGGTTTCCCGGGCTTTTAATGATGGTAGGAGGCCCCCGCCCCCTGGGGGATGCGTATGTCCTCCACCATCTCCTGAATCTCCTTGGGAGGCGGTGCCGTCATTTGGCTGACCAACCCTGACACCATGAAATTAAAAACCATTCCCAAAGTTCCGATGCCTTCCGGGGAAATTCCGAACCACCAGTTATCCGCGGTATTGGCCGACGGGTTGATGAATTTAAAGTAAATGATGTAGCCTGCGGTGAACAGGAGGCCGGTGATCATGCCTGAAATGGCGCCTTCCCGATTCATGCGTTTGGAAAAAATTCCCATCATGATGACTGGAAAAAATGACGAAGCCGCCAGACCAAACGCAAACGCCACCACCTGCGCGACGAACCCAGGCGGATGGATGCCAAAATAACCGGCCAGGCTGACGGCCAGCGCCGCTGACATCCGGGCAAAAAACAGTTCCTGCCGGTCGGTGATATCCTTCAAAAACATTTTCTTTAAACAGTCGTGCGAGATGGAAGTCGAGATGACCAGCAGGAGTCCTGCGGCGGTGGACAAGGCGGCGGCAAGTCCTCCTGCGGCGACCAGGGCGATCACCCAACCCGGCAGGTTGGCGATTTCCGGGTTGGCCAGAACCATGATGTCCCGGTCGATATAAAGTTCATTGGAATTTTTGGTGGGAGGATTGGAAATTTTTCTTTCGCCCTCTGGACCTCGTATCATTAGAAATTGAGGTTTCCCCGTGAAGGCCTTGCCGGCGGAATACTGGATTTTCCCATCCTGATTTTTATCGACCCATGCGATGAGATTGGTATTCTCCCAGTTTTTAAACCACAGGGGGGTGGTTTTATATTCTGCCTGGTTCACGGTGTCGATGAGGTTGACTCTGGCAAATGAGGCCAGGGCGGGAGCGGTGGTATAGAGCAGGGCAATGAAAACCAGCGCGTATCCTGCTGAAAGGCGGGCATCGCGAACTTTCGGCACCGTGAAAAACCGGACGATGACGTGCGGCAAGCCTGCCGTACCGACCATGAGCGCCGCCGTGATAAAAAACATGTCGATGGTGGATTTTTTACCCTCCGTATAGGCCCCAAACCCAAGCTCCTCAGACAATTGATCGAGTTTGTCGAGCAGGTGGACATTGGACCCATCGGTCAGGGTACTTCCGAACCCAAATTGCGGGACGGGGTTTCCCGTCATCTGCAGGGAAATGAAAATGGCCGGAACCAGAAAAGCAAAAATCAAAACGCAATACTGTGCCACCTGGGTGTAGGTGATGCCCTTCATGCCGCCCAGCACCGCATAAAAGAAAACAATGGCCATCCCGATCAAAACGCCTGTGGTGATATCGACTTCCAGAAAGCGGGAAAAAACGATTCCCACTCCCCGCATCTGACCCGCCACGTAGGTGAAGGAAACAAATAAAACGCACACCACCGCCACCAGACGGGCGAGGTTGGAATAATAACGATCGCCCACAAAATCAGGAATGGTGTATTTCCCGAACTTGCGCAAATAGGGCGCGATGAGCAATGCCAGCAGGACATAACCGCCTGTCCATCCCATCAGGTAAACCGCGCCATCCCGGCCCACGAAAGAGATGATGCCCGCCATGGAGATGAAGGAAGCGGCGGACATCCAATCCGCCGCAGTGGCCATGCCGTTTGCGAGAGGGGGAACGCCTCCCCCGGCGACATAAAAATCGTCCGTGTTTCCAGCCCGCGACCAGATGGCGATCCCGATATAAAGAGTGAAGGTGACTCCCACAAAAATGTAGATCAATGTCTGGTTATCCATCCCGGTCCTCGTCCACTTTATATTTATGGTCGAGCTTATTCATCTTAACCACATAGATAAATATGAGAATAACGAAACAGAAAATAGAACCTTGCTGTGCCATCCAGAAACCGAATTTAAATCCAAAAAAACGGAAGTTGTCGAGAACATCGACAAACAGGATCGCCATTCCAAAAGAAACCAGGAACCAAATGGATAATAGGGAAAGGACAAGACGGATATTTTCTTTCCAGTAGGCTTTTGCTTGAGGGGGAGTGGAATCGTTCATCAAATGTTTCTTGCAGAGGAAAATGAATTACAGGGATAAACCTTAGCAAAATGAGTGGACCTTTGACAACAACCATTATCAATTTATAAACGATGTGAATCCATTAATCCTGATTCTGCGCGACCGGATTCTTCACAGCCCGCAATAAATAGGATCCAGCCGGAGTGTTGGAGAATCATGTAAAACACGGTGCAGAAAAATCAGGGTCGCTAAACTAAACATTGGGAAATATTATCCGAAAGACTATTACAATAGAAGAACCTTAAGTCAATCACCATCCTTGGTTCAGGTTCCGCCACGCTCTGAATCTTGAGCAAGGGTTTTGAGGGTGAGTTGTTATTATGAAAATCCGGATGACCACAGAGCCAGAGTGGGACAGATCGATTGGCCCTCAATGGAATCTCTAGAGACTGGTAATGCAAATTCTAAATCCTAAAACCATAATGAAGGGTAAATTATGAATCGTTCGAAATTGAAAATATCCCGGAGAAGCTCTCAATATCAAAAGGCCAGGTTCGGGAGATTTATTTTTGTCGGCCTGGCAATGGTTGCTTTTTTCTTTTCATCCGCATGCACCCAGGAGGCACAAAACAAAATTGGCCGGGCCGTGCAAAACTACACCGGAACGGATGGGGTTCTGGATATCTACGCGGGAGGCGTCCTCGTCAAACGATTTATCAAAATTGACAAGATTTCCACCGCCACCAGCACCAGCGGAAAGGATTCCAGGCCGTATCGTTACGGCTACGGCATCCTAGATGAAAATAAAAACATGGAAAAGGACCCAGGAGAAAAGAAAGTTTATTTTGAGTTCAGCGATTATTCCACGAGCTATATATTTTATGAAAATCCGCGCGGATAAGGAGAGTTACTACCGGGATTATATTTTTTGACTTTCGTGAAAATTCCATCAATACATTAAGATCAATATCAGGTGGTGGGTCACAAAGACTGTAACCAGGCAGGCCAGAAAGACATGGAGCCACAACCACCTTCTGAGCAGCCATTGCAGGCTGGCATGGACATCCAGCTTCTGCTTATACTTATAATATTTTTTTATTTCATCGAGAATTTGTTGCTCCTCTTCACCGAGAAATTGATGGCAATTGTCAAATTTGTGCAGTTTGTCTATGAGCCCCGATGAAACACTGAACGCATATTGAATATTTGGTAGGGCGCCCTTGAAAAAAGGGAGCACTTCCTGTTTGCAAAAACTGGATAGAAGGGGAGAGACATTGCTCTCGTCAGGTTTCTTCAAAAGCCCCTGGACCCTCTCTTGCAATTCGGCAATGATTTGCGGGATTTTTTCATACACCACCTCAATCTCTAGATCGGCTAATTTCATAGGAATGACGTGTTGCAGGTAAATGCCGAAAAAACCGACCACGATGAATGATCCAAACAGATAAAACATTGCGTTGGAAAACAAACCCACAGGAAAGCGGAAATTGATATGGAAGATTAATAAAAGGAGAGCTATGACCCCAGAATAGATATGAATGTGTTTCCAGGCTCTCCCGGTCCCAAAAACTTTAAAAGGAGAAAGAAACTTCTTCATTTTAAAGCCTGCGGCGAGAAGGATCAGCGCTAATATCGATGCTCCAGAAATAATTTTTTCCAAATCGCCGTCCAGGCGATGGCCATTGATCAAATATGCCGCTAGACCAAGCCCGGTGAGCGCCGTGACAGTCAGGCCCATGCAATGGCCGATTGCGGTTTTTCTTAAGTTGAAAAAGGCAAGGGGAACCATAAATGCCGACAAAAGTGCCAGGTAATGCCCCGCGTTGGGTAAAAATAAATTCTGAGTTTTTATCCAAAGCGCCCCCACCAGAAAGAGAAATAGCAACAAACTCCAGACCCTCAATTTTACGGGGCTATAAAACCAGGGCAGGGGCCTGGATTGTAAATGGACGACCCAGGGATTGGGTGGATTGCCGGTTCCTCGGTTCAAATGCAGTTCTTGATCGGGCATATCAAATCTGTGTTTGAAAAATATCGTTGAACGATAAACGCTTCATGGCGTCCTGCGGACAGCTCCGAACACAGGCAGGGTCGCCCGTTTCGACGCATAGGTCGCATTTCATGGATTTCAGTATCGGTTTGTTGTTGGAAGGGTTCTTTTTAAATTCCACGTCTCCGTTTGAACCGACGTTTTCTGCGACAGGAAGCGCAACAATATTGTCGTAAATGCAATTGGTCACGCACATCGTGCAGCCGATGCAAACGTCGATATCGATCAGCACTTCGCCGTGTTCCCTGGACCGGTGAAGTGCCCCGCTGGGGCAGCCATCCATGCACAACGGGTCCATGCAGTGCATGCAGGAATGCGGAAAAAGCGTGTTGCCGATTTTTTTTCCTTCCCTGGCGAATCTGGGGTAACCCTCGTGGGAATCAGCGCAGGCCTTGACGCAATCGTCGCAACGGGTGCAACGATCCAAATTTATCACCATGATGCTCTGGCCATTGACCAACTCATGGTCGATTCCAAAACTCAACAGCGACAAGCTCGGCATCCGCGTGCGCAATTCATTTCTATTGTGTGTGCGTTCTTTCACCGTCTGCTCAATTATTTCCCGGGATGTTTCCACTTCCATGATTTTGTTAAAAATTTCCTTTTCCAAGCCCACCACCTGAACGTTGTTGATGGCGGTTATCGAACATATCGAAGGGCCGTCACTTAAAAGTGAAAATTCTCCAAAGAAGTCTCCCTTTTTCAAAGTTTGAAAATTCAACTCGCTGCTGTCAAACTTCTGCGATAACTTCACGTACCCGGAAAGAATGAAATATATTTCGTGGTTGCTATCTCCTTCCTCCAAAATAATCTGCTGAGGTTTGAAGGAATGGAATTTGGCCTTTTGAGTGATCATCTCCAAAAGGCCGAATTCACAATCCTTGAGAAGGGTTGCATCCTTCAGGAAGCGCGATAAACTTCTTTGGCGGAACCGATCCTCGATGAATCTGCCAAATTCCTTGTTGCTGGTGGAAAGTATCCGAAGCGCCTGAATTTTTAGTTCCAGGGTTTGACAATAGTCCTTGCCCGCAGTTACGGTAGCGTTGCGTTTGTAGCGAAACAAAGCGGCCAGTTCGCCAAATATTTCTCCCCTGGGGAGGGAAATGATCTTCGATTCGGGGATAGGGTTCCCCTCCAGGTCGCGCGGGTTTTCAGGGATAAAAAATGGGACCAGCGTTTTGCCTTCATGGTCGCAAATATGGCCCTCAGTATTGATGCTTGTGTGCGTCACTTTAAAATGGTGGGGGGCGATGAACTCGTTGCCGCGCGGGTTTTTTCGCAACAGGCGCTTGAATCGTTCCCAGGCCGACCGGGGTTTCTTTTTCGGTTGGTCTATCAGGTCCACCGAGGTTTTATGAACCGCTACCTGCCCGTCAAGAATATAAAAAGCTGAGTTGCCAAAATCGCCTTCGCGGACGATCACCTCCCGGGGCCTGAACTTGCGGATCATGATGTGGGGTTGCAGTCTTTCCAGAACCTTGTCGCTCAACCCTCCCAGGATATCTATTTCCTTCATTCGTTCGAGGGGGAGACAATTATCCGGTAATTTTTCTTTCGGGGGGGCAAAGGCCTCCATATGGCAATCATTTTTTGGGATGCCGTTGGCCTTGCCGCTTTCGACGGCCATTTCCATGACGGGGCCTGGCCCGCAAGTGTAAAGGGAAAGTTTTCCTTCACAGGCTTTGACCGCATCTTTTATGGCCTTGGGGTCGATGCGTCCCTTCCTGCCCTGCCATTCGGAATCCGGTCGGCTTAGAAAAATTTCCATTTGGAAATTGGGATTGGCCACTTCCAGCTCCAGTAATTCTTTGTGAAAGATAATTTCATCGAGGGAGCGGTTGCCATAAAGTAAATTGATTTTCCGGGAAGATTTTTTTTCTGTCAATGAACGAATCATGCTGATCAAGGGTGTGATGCCAGAGCCGGAACCTATGAGTAACAGATTGGTCGTGGCGTTGAGGTCCAGTTTAAAATTTCCCTTTGGCTTTTTGACATGAATGGTTTTTCCCAGTTCAACAAAATCGTGAAAGAAATTGCTGACCAACCCCTTCTTTTGCCGCTTTATTGTGATCTCAATATAGTCTTTGTTGAAACAGGAGGATGATGTGGAATAACAGCGGAACTGTTTTTTCCCGTCAATTACCGGGCCGACGGTCAAAAATTGTCCCGGTTCAAACCCGTGGCCATCCCGAGTATCCATCTGCAAATGAAAAGACTTGGTGTCCGGCGTGCGGTCAATAATGGCGGTCACTTTCGCAGGATATTCATCTTCCTGAAAAGTGGTTTTACAAACCAGGTCGGTCAAGGGGCGAGACGCACAGGATAGCACCATCCCTTTTTTGGCCATTTCAGGGGCCACCTCGACCCCTTCTACAACCGATATTTCTCCCTGAACCTTTTGGATCGCACAGGTGCCGCATTGCCCTTTGCGGCAACTGGAGAGAATGTCGATTCCCGCCTCCTCCGCGGCTTCTAAAATACTGACGCCTTCCGGAACCTCTATGCTTCGATTGATGTCCTGAAATGTGACTTTATGCGGCATGGGTCCGACCCTGAAGTTTCAACGATTCCCTGCAGGATGCAGGCTCTATGTCGATCAATGTAATTTCCCTGGACATTTTATTCTTTCCTCAATGGAATTGATGGCACATCACACAATCACTTTTTACTGTCAGATTATTATGGCAGGTAAAGCAGGTTTTTTTATCAAAGGTTAAATTGTGATCCACCAGAGATTCGCTGGAAAAAATATTATCGTGACAAAGATCGCAACTTTCGTTGGCGTGTTTTTTATGCGGAAACTGAACCGACTTTTTGTTTTCGTTGAATTCCGACAAAGCAACGATGGCAAAATCCGGCCCGAATTGGGTTTCCGGACCCGCCTGATCTATATTGGGTTGACGGACATGACATTTGAGGCAATTGAGAACGAGACCTTCAGGTCCCTTTGAAAGGGCCGCCGCAACCTGTTTCCCGGAAAAATTTTTATTGGTGAACCATATGTTCAGGTAGGAATCCTTATGAGCGGGCTGGTAATTTAAAGCGGCTGTCTTTGAAGACGGTGATTCATTTTCTGTTGAGCTGAACCTGGAAAGAAATGTGTCAGACGATTCCAGTCCAAGAGATTTTTCCAAAACCTTGACGGATTGAACCAAACTTTCGAGGTCTTCTTCAGGAAAGATTTCGGTGATCGTCAACTCCTGCAAGGGATGGCACGCTTTGCAATTTTCATTAAATGAGATTTTCCTGATATCGGAGAATCCTTTTTCGGAGTCCAGCTGATGACAAAAGGGACAACCCGTTTCAATGATAATTTCCAGATGGGAACTGTGGCTGTATTTTAAGCCAATTTGTTTCAGTTCAGGCGATTCCATTTTATTGGAATCAAACTCCGGGTGGCCCGTTGAGGCGCGAATAAAACCATGGCAGTTTTTGCACTGCAAGTCCGCGGTTTCACGCACCCTGAAATCTCTCCCACGATGCTCCTTATGGCACTGTACGCACGATAAATTCTTTTTCAGATTTTGTTCGGATGCTTGAGGGGTGGGGCCTGAAATATGGAGATTGAACTGCTTATCGGCGGGGTGACAATTCAAACAGCGATTCTCCATCGAGGATCGAAATTCTGCCAATTGAGGGGAATGGCAGGAATCACATTTGTTTTCCCAAATGGAATGGGAGGAAGATAACGGGCCCGCCGTGCTTAAATAAGCAGTGCCAATATATGAATCCAGAAAAAATAGGACCAATAGCGATAAACATGCAACAGTGGCAAATTTTGCTAAGGGAGGAGTCTGACGGGAGGGATTGTATTTTTTAGAATAAAAAGAGTCGTTGGGTTTTTTTCTTTTGTTTGTTGCCATGGGTCCGCAGACCTCATCATTCGCTATTAGAACTCTGCATAAATAAATGACTTCTGCTACAAATATGCCAAATGAACCACTCAGAGGAAGAATTAAAGAGCGACAATTTTTGACTATAGACCATCCCGAATATAATGCAAACTTATTTGAACGAAAACCACCGGGGCCGGTGGACTATTTCAAATTCAAGGGGCTTCTTAATTGAAAGTCAGGGAGCCTGAAAATAGCGTTAAGGGAATTGTTAGAACCTTTTGCCCAGATCAAAATAGTATTCTAAGTTTTTTTTATAACCCAATCGGGCTATTGCGATCGGCATTGGAACTGTGGATAAATTTATCCATGAATAAAATTTCAGATATTTATAAAAAACCGTTCTTCGCCTATGCCATCTGTGGGGTTTACACTGCGGTTTCGCCTGGCTTTACTCATCTCCGTCCTCCCTTGTAAGAAGTTATAAATTAGTAAAACTGTCTACCAAGGTCGAACATTTCATAAGTTTAAAATATTTCCCTGAACCTCCCGATACGTTTTCAGAACTGTAGCCTTACAAAGTGACCCGGATTTTTCCCTCCAGCAGGTCATTGTGATCCACCTTTTTTAGACCTCACCTTATTTAAAGTGATTTGGCTTGATAGAGCCATTTTTCAAGTGTTTTCCTGGTTCATTTGAAAACAACACCCAATCCTAATTTGGCCCTAATGATTTCCTAACAATCCTTTCCTACACTTCACTCAATAACATACTTACTTCAGAAATTTATTGAGGGGAAGAAGATGCAAGAGAAAAGGTTTTCGTTCAAAAGCACTGTTTTGTTTGCTGGGATTTTTTGGGCGGCGAATATCCCCCTTCAAGCATCTGCCGTCATGTCCACCAGTGAGTTGAGACTGCAGGCGCTGGAAGAGAAATGGGAAACTCAGGCGAAAGCCTTTTCCTGGTTGAAGAAATTCAAGCCAAAAGGGGACGTGAGACTGAGGCATGAGAGCCTGTTCCGTCAGGGTGAAAACGCCAGTTCCAGTAAACGGTTTGACCGCAGTCGGCAGAGGATCCGTTTTAGGATTGGCGGGGAATATTTTTTCACCAAAAATATCAAAGCGGGTTTCCGTCTGGCCACAGGTCCTGAGGATTCAGGCACCGGCGATTCCTCTCCCACCTCCGCCAACCAGACGCTTGACAACACGTTTTCCACTAAAAACATCAACCTGGACAAGGTCTATGCGGACTGGAAAATTCCCCTGGGTGGTAAAAGCAGTGCGCAATTACGCGGCGGTAAGTTTGGCGTTCCCTTCATGAAATCGGAGCAGATCTGGGACAGCGACGTCACCGTGGAAGGGGCGGCGGAAAAGCTGACTCATAAATTCGGCGACACCAGGCTGGAATTGATTCTTGGTCAGTTTGTGGTCGAGGAATTCGGCAATTCAGCGACCGATGGCGGCAGTGACGACGTGCATTTGTTTTCTTACCAGGGCGTGGTCAGCCAGAAATTGGGTAGCATTGGCAAGGCCAAAGTGGGCGTTGCGATGTATGACTTCCAGAATGTGCAGGGAAACAACCTGACCTTTGGACCGGGAGCCAATTCTGTCGATGCAGACGGAGATATCGCCAGCAACTTCGATATTTTTAATGTACTGGCGGAATTCGGAACCGACTTGGTGATGGGCGTTCCCGTCAAGGTATTTGGCGGCTACGTGAAGAATGTAGCGAATGACGCCGATGATCTTGAAAACGAGGGCTGGGAAGCCGGTGTCAAAGTCGGCAAAAAGGTCAAAAAATTTGGCGACTGGCAGGCCAAATACATATTTCGCAGTACGGGTAAAGATGCGGTTGTGGATGCGATCAACGATTCGGATTTTTTTGAAGGCGGCACGAACTCTGAGGGCAGTGAGGTGGGTCTGAAGGTAGGTCTTTTTGACGGGATTCATCTGGGCTTGACCTACATGGATACCGAGTCGATCATCGGGCCTTCGACCAAACTTCAACTCCTGCATGCCGACCTGGTGCTGACCTTGTTCTAGGGCGACGCAGGCCTTTGCTTGAATGATACTCCTTCTTCCTCCAAACAAGGTCCCGGCTGAAAGTAGTCATCAAACCGACCATCGAATTGATGGCAGTGCTTCCCAGCGTGATCTTGGGGTTTTATGCGGCCCTCCTGATCGCGCCGGAGGTGCTTCTCATGGACGAGCCTTGTTCAGCTCTCGATCCCCCCTATCCACAGGGAAGATCGAAGAGTTGGCGGTAGGATTGAAGGAAAATTACACCATCGTGATTGTGACGCACAACATGCCGCAAGCCGCAAGAATTGCCGACTTCACTGGCTTCATGTTGCTGGGGGATCTGGCGGTGAATATTGCCGAGCGTGCGGTGTATCTTTCCACCCACGATAAAATAGAATTTCCCTTTGATCTGCAGGACATGGCAGAAAAAGCCCAGGAAATGTTTAATGGAAGTCTGGATGCCATGATCAACCTGGATACGGACCTGGCGCAAAAAGTGTGCAATGCGGATGACGAGGTGGACGCAATGAACCGGGAAGCGTATTCTCTGGTCGAGAAAAGGATTCGACAAAATCCCGATCAGTTGAACAGCATGATCCAGTTCCTTTCTGCGGCCCGCTATTTGGAGCGCGTCGCCGATCATGCCACCAATATTGCCGAGGACGTGATCTATCTGGTGGATGGAAACATCATCCGGCATTCGAAAGAAAACAGCCAAAAAAAGCCAGAATATTCAGGCTAGAATTTTAAACCCTGTAGCAGTGCCATTGCGAAACTCTTCCTTTGCCAGAAAGTTTTGGCCCTCACCGAACCGAATATCCGAATGGAAATAAAATAGCCCATTTTTGACAATATATTTTCTCAATCCCGGTTTTAAAATTGCATTCATGACCCTTTGTCGCTATATTTGACCCGCTCTTTCCCCCCAAAATATTTGCACAGGATCCACGTGGCAGTTATATGGAAACCAGGGCCCATAGATTTGTTTTTATTTTCCTTCTTCTTTTTTACCAGCTGTCTGTTTTAGCGGACCGGGGGTTTTCTGAGGAATTGGATGACGTCCTGGAGATGGATTTGAAGCAATTGATGCAGATGGATGTGCTGGTGACCTCTGTCAGCAAACGGCCGCAAAAACTGCATGAAGCGGCATCGGCAATTTATGTGGTGTCCCAGGAAGATATTCGACGATCAGGAGCGACCAATATCCCCGAAACCTTGCGCATGGTTCCCGGTCTGCTGGTTGCCAAAGTCGATCAGAACAATTACGCCATCTCATCGCGGGGGTTCAACCGACAAACGACCTCGAACAAATTACTGGTCCTCATTGACGGACGTACGGTCTATGGTCCTGGCGTTTCCGGTGTGAGATGGGTGGTGCAAGACACCATGCTGGAAGATATTGATCGCATCGAAGTCATTCGGGGTCCGGGCGCCGCCTTGTGGGGTTCGAACGCAGTAAACGGCGTGATCAATATCATCACGAAAACCTCGCGTGAGACTCAGGGCACCTTGCTCGCTGGAGGTGCCGGTACCGAGGAAAAGGGGTTTGGCTCCCTGCGTTATGGTGGAAAAATCGGTGAGAAGTTTCATTACCGGGTTTATGGCAAATACCGTGACCGAGATGATGGGAAAAATTCTGATGGCAGGGAAGCCTTTGATGAAAAACAGATGTTCCAAAGCGGTTTTCGGAGCGATTGGCAGGTAAGTACCAAAGACCATCTCACACTGCAAGGAGATTATTATGAAACCCAGTTGGAAAATGATTTAAGAAGCGAGTTTGTCTCTTTTGCTCCACCCAGCACAATCCTCATAAGAAATGAGGAAACGGATACCGGGGCTAATTTTATTGCTCGATGGAACCGGGCTTTGGAGAATGATTCGGCTTTTAAATTGCAAGCCTATTACGACCGCGTCTCACGGAACTCAAATAGAATAAATACCACTGTTCATCAGTTGGATATGGAATTTCAGTATGACTTCCGGTTGGGTGAGCGCCAGGATATCTCCTGGGGTTTGAACTATCATTTTTCTGGTTTCGACACCGATACAGCCATTCAAGTTCTTCGTGGGAGTCAGGATACCTATTCCTTTGGTCTTTTCATCCACGACGAAATCACTCTGATTCCCAAAACCTGGTCTGTTATTCTTGGCTCAAAATTTGAGCACAATGAATTTTCTGGTTTGGAAATTCAACCCAACATCCGCACGGTTTGGACCCCTAACCCTAAACACACCTACTGGGCGGCGGTCTCTCGCGCTGTCCGGATCCCGGGAGCCTCTGAAGATGGCCTTCAGTTCAACAGCTCAGGGGCCAGTGCCGGACCGCCCTTTGTCGTGCGCATCATTGGCGACGGAAGGACCGAGGCGGAGGAGCTTTTAGCGTATGAAGCGGGTTACCGGGCACAGATTCAGGAGAATTTTTCCCTTGATATTGCTGGGTACGTGTTCCAGTACGATAATTTGATTGATCTTACCACGGGCACAACATTCATCGAAACCACCCCCAGTCCCACCCACGCGGTGACTCCTCTCACTTTTGATAATGCATTGAAAGGCGAAGTCTTCGGAATGGAACTCAGTGCCGAGTGGAGACCTTATGACTCCTGGCGACTTGCCTTAGGCTACAGTTATAACACCATTGATCTTCGACTGACCAACCCTTCCGCGGTCTCATCTGCCGAGAATCCAGAGGGGGAACCGAATCACATTTTCAACATTCGTTCGTACCTGGAATTGCCTCATGACCTGGAATTCGATACGCTATTGTATTATGTGAGTGAATACACTGAGAGAGAAGTCGATGGTTACACCCGGTTGGACCTGCGCCTGGGCTGGAAACCCACACCACAATTTGAACTATCGTTAATAGGACAAAACCTGCTTGAAGACCAGCATCCAGAGTTTGGAAACGATATACAATTCAGGTCGGAAGTGGAACGCAGTTTTATTGCCAAAGCCACTTTCCGCTTCAAATAGATTTTTTTTGAAAGGTAATATTTCATTGAATCCTTCGTCTCTGTTTGGTTGAAAATTTTTCCAGTTAAATTAAACATCACACTTGCAAAAAATAAAAATGAAATTTTTTTACCAATCAAATTATTCTTAAAATGAGCCCTGTAAGCCATTAATAGCTTCATGCGACCAGTAGTTTTCCCCCCTTGGAATTGTTTTAATGGATTATTATGTTTGAATCTTTTTCTATGAAATTCATCAGGGCAAGTACTTTCCCCCTCATCGTCCTTCTATCGATCTCCGTATTTTGCCTTGCACCTTCCTTTGCCGCCGGCCCGGATTCCCGGGAATACGTCCTCAAAGCCGGATACATTTATAATTTTACCAAGTTCATCAAATGGCCTGATAGAGCTAATGGGGAAATTGAAAAAAAAGGGTTGAACTTATGCTCCGCGGGGGAAGACCCCTTTGGGAATATTTTGAGTAAACTTGCTCAAAAGCTAAAAAAGAAAAAGAACAAACTGCTGATCATTCCGCGAGTTTCTATTAAGAAAATGGCTCAATGTCATATTCTTTTCGTCAGTCAATCAGAAGAATCCCGCCTCGATCAAATTCTTTTTCGTGTGAAAGAATACCCCGTTCTTGTGATAGGGGACACTCCAGGTTATGCAGAAAAAGGGGTCGGTATAAATTTCTATCTTCAGAAAAATAAAATCCGCTTTGAAATCAATCGGGAAGCCCTGAAAAAAGCCGGTTTGGCCGTCAGTTCCGAACTTCTCAACCTTGGAAGAATTGTGCCGGGGAGAAAAATGAGATGAATAAATTTCGGACACTTCCCATTCAAAAAAAGTTGATATTCATCATCCTGGCGATAATTATTCCCACCTTGTTTTTATCCGGCAGTTTTTTTATCTATAACAATTTGAAGACATCCAGGGAAGAAATGGTTCGCAACCTCACGATCCTGGCAAGCGCCGTTGGTTCCACCAGTCGCGCCGCTTTGATTTTCGAGGATGATACGGCCGCCGAAGAAATCCTCTCCTCATTGAAGGAAGAAAATCAAATCGTCTCCGCCGCTCTCTATGATTCGAATGACAAGGTGTTTGTGGTTTTCACACCCGATGTATCAGCTTCTTTTGAACCTCCAGCGCTATTGGAGCAGGGAAAGCATATTTTTACAGACCATATTGAAATCGTCCTGCCTGTTTCCCTCGATGGTGAGGAAGTCGGGAAAATTTACTTGAACGCGCATTTGCGTGAATTCGATGCGAAAATAAAAAGCTATATACTTTATGCAGGCTTGACTCTGATGAGCATTCTTGCGCTTGCATTTGGTTTCACGGTGAAACTTCAAAGTATTATTTCCAGGCCCATATTAAACCTGGCAAACCTCGCAAAAAAAATCTCCCAAACTTCCGATTTTTCCATTCGCGTGGAGGAGGAAGGCGATGCCGAAATTGGGACACTGGTGTCGGGCTTCAATGAAATGCTGTCACAAATTGAGAAAAGGGAAAAAGAACTGGCGACCAACCAGGATCAATTGGAAAAAAGTGAGGCCTCGGTTCGCACCATTCTGGACAATGCCTTCGATGCCATAATTACCATAGATGCCGAAGGAGTGATCACGAATTGGAACCAGCGGGCGTCGTCGATTTTTGGTTGGCAGGCAATTGATGCCATCGGGAAAAAACTGTCAAATTTGATAATTCCTGATCAGTTTCGGGACGCCCATACGAGAGGCATGGCCAGGTTTCTGTCCACCGGTGAACACGAAATTTTGAACCAGCAAATCGAGATTTCGGGTATTCACCGCGATGGACATAGTTTCCCGGTAGAAATTTCCGTCTCTGAAATCAAAATGGACGAATCCTATGTGTTCACCGGCATTATCCGCGACATCACCCAGAGAAAACAGGCAGAAAGAGAATTAATAGGATCCCGGGAGCGCTTGCGCAATTTGAATAATCAGCTCCAATCGGTCCGTGAAGAGGAAAAGACCCGGATTGCCAGAGAGATCCACGATGAACTGGGTCAGGCATTGACTGCGCTGAAATTTGATATCAGCTGGGTGGGGAAAAAATATTCCAATGAGGACCCCATGGTCATCGAAAAAACCAGGTCGATGAAAGAACTCATCGAAAATACCATCAAGGTTGTGCAAAGGATTGCTACGGAACTGAGACCCCAGATGTTGGATATTATGGGTCTTAGCGAAACGTTGAAGTGGCAGAACAAGGAGTTTCAAAAACGCACCGGGGTCATCTGTGAGCTGACCATTGATCCGGATGAGATCATTGTGGACCCGGAACGATCGACGGCTTTGTTTCGGATTTATCAGGAAGCTTTGACCAACGTAGCCCGCCATGCAAAAGCAGGCAGGGTCCACACTTCCTTAAAAAAGGAATTGAACCATCTGGTGCTTGAAATTCAGGATGACGGGGTCGGTATGGATGAAAAAATTGTAGACAATCCCCACTCATTGGGTTTAATAGGGATTCGCGAGCGTGTTTTGATTTGGAGAGGAAAGTTCGACCTTCGAAGCGCCCAGGGAAAGGGCACGACTCTGACAATTAATATTCCTCTGGATGATCCAAACTCAAATGACAAAAAATAAAATAAAAGTAATTATTGCGGACGATCATGTGTTTCTGCGTAAGGGCCTGATTCAAATTATTTCCGAAACACCCGATTTGGCCGTGGTCGCAGAAGCAGATGACGGAGAGGATTTGCTTGAAAAAATCCGCGCCACAGATCTGGATGTTGTGGTCATGGATGTGGAAATGCCTAAAAAAAGCGGGTGGGACGTCATGCTGCAATTAAAAGCTGAAAAGTCCAAACTGCCTGTGGTGATTTTAAGTGTATTTTCAGAAGAAGATTATGCAATTAAATTTTTTAAAGCGGGGGCTTCTGGCTATCTGACTAAAACAAGCGCCCCCGAGTTATTGGTGGAGGCTATCAGGAAAGTTGCTTCTGGTGGAAGATTCATCAGCCCCACCCTGACCGAATTGCTGGCTTTTGAATTGGGCAGGGAAACTGAAAACAAACCTCATGAAAAATTGACGGCCAGGGAGTTTCAGATTTTTACCATGATCGCTTCCGGAAAAACGGTAAAAGAAATTGCACTTGAACTTTCATTGAGCATACCCACTATCAGCACCCACCGGGCGCACATTCTCGAAAAAATGAATTTAAAAACGAACGCCAGACTCACCCATTACGCTTTCAAAAATAATATTGTAAAATAAACCACGTCCCTTCCTCCTCAATTCATCTCGCCCCCCACAGGCGCCATCATACAAAATATGATGGGAATATATCCGTGGTTCTACACAAAAAGCATGTTTCCTTCTATTTACCATAACTTATCAAAGAGTTATCTTTCCTGAACGATATTTTAAAAGAATTAATTAAATCATGCTCAGGGTTCCGGTAGATCTTTTCATAGGGCGCTAAAAATTTATCAGGAGGTAAACGATGAATCTCGAAGCCGCATTTATTATAGGGGTGCCGCTTATTTATTTTTCGGTGGTGATAATTTTAATGATCAAAATGTAATCAAAAAATATGCAACTGCAAAATTTTTATATGCTCTTAAAATTTCCGCTGAGCGATTTTGATGGATGGAAATAAAATACCAATTGGCTCGGATTTGGAAAAAGCAATTCCAAGGGGGGAAGGGCGATTTTCATTTCCGAGTTTCCTTTCTGACAAATTAGTTGGGGGATTAATGATTGGGTGCAAGGGATGAATTGATCTTGATGCGGGCATCAAAACCGCATGGAAGGTGGAGTATTAAAAATTTCCGGGCAGTTTTATCCTTGGAATATCAGCTTTATTCAGGGAGGACCTTATGGATGTAGGAAACGATATCATTGAAAATAATTTATTATTCGAAAATTTGGTGGAGGTTCCCACAGCCATCGCTCTTGTCAGCATGGACCATCGGATCATTTTCCGCAGCCGGGAGTTTTTCAAAATTTTGCCGCCGCATATAGGTCATGGGTTGCCCCCGGAAATTGATGAACCGCTAAAGAGGAAAACCTCTCAATACATTCCCACGGATGGCCCTGTTTCCACCCTCATGGGCCGGTCTTTGGTGAGTTTGCCCCAGGGGTTATATCGAATGACCGTGTCATTCTTAAGGCAGGATGTTGAGCTAGGAGATTCCTTCCTGCTTCTGTATTTAGCGCCGGCGCTTGAACCGCATTCAAAGATGAATTTCTGGATGGAGAAAGGAAGCCTGACAAAGCGAGAAATGGAAATAGCATCGCTGATCCGCGACGGGTTGGCCGATCAGGAAATAGGACGCTGCCTTTACATCAGTATACATACCGTGAAAAACCATATTAAGAGCATGCATCAAAAACTGAACGTTCACAACCGAGGTCAATTGGTGGCCGCACTCAATCATTGAAAATCCGACCCCGCATCCAGTGGTTCGATCACCAACGGTTCCAAATTATTTTTTCATCCTCACAAAAATTCCTGATCTCGGGAGTTGAACCGGCCTTCAGAAGTTGCTGAACCATTTCCCCTAATCTCAGGGAGGATGCGGAGACGATTTGCAACAGCTGGCAGGCGGCGAACATCTCGTCATCATAACCAAAACAGTTATCTGCGAAACAAATATGTCCGCTCATTTCTCCGGCCATCGGGGCTCCGGTAGCTTTTCACCTCAAACGTTACACTTTTGGCTGACGGGGAATAGTCGGGAAATGTAAGCGAAGAGAATAGTGCAAGCTATTGTGGATTGATTGATTCAGACTACCCCGATATTCCCCCAATGGGATACCGCTTTGACCGTCCATTTCAGGTACCCATAGAAGACTTTTTAAGCGATGAAAGTCACCCCCCTCAAGTAAAGTCAACTCTGACAACTATCCTTCATAAACCACTACCTTGAAAGTTCCCTTTCATCTTTTCACTGTAGCCAAACTGTAGCCAAAATTCTCAGAATTGAGAGGAAAATGCCGGAAAATATGGGAAAGTGGGGTTTGGAGAGGTAAAAAAGATAGTGGCCAAAGAAACGAATAATACGTTTACTTGTAAATGTTTACAAGGATGCTAAAAACTGTTTTTTGAAATATGGAAAATTTAGCCCACAAAAAGGGCATTCAAGAGGTCAGGGGTTCGATTCCCCCTCAGTTGACCTACCGGAAATTCTTGATAAAAATGGTAAAAGCGATTGTTTTTTTGTCATATCAAGACTAGACTTCTGTTTTCTTTTTGTTTCTGAGACAGGAATAAGTCGTTCAATATGAGTACTATTTCAGTGAAGTCCCGTTCCCCAAAAGATCGGGATCAGGTTCGACAAATTGTATTGAACGCCAGTGAGTCAATTGCGCCGTTTTGGCCCATGCGGACCATGGTCGCGCAGAATCCCCTTCATGGATTGGAATATCTGCCGTTTGATCAGGCTGTTCGAAAAGGCAAGGACCTCCTTGGTGCCAATGGGTACCTCGCGAATGAGGAATATCGTCAGTTTTACCGAAATGGCCGCATTACCAAAGAAAGCTTTAATCGCGCTTTTTCCAGGGTTGGGCCTCGCTCAGAGGGGCATGCTTCAATTGAAATTGGAAATCGAACGGTTACCCAAAAAGCTATATGGCAATTGCACATACTTTTTGGCATCGAA
Source organism: Nitrospinaceae bacterium (assembly GCA_029261595.1). Lineage (GTDB taxonomy): Bacteria > Nitrospinota > Nitrospinia > Nitrospinales > VA-1 > JADFGI01. Next base: position 22,888 of record JAJDAZ010000027.1, read on the forward strand.
GAATTGCCACTACCCCTCCTGGAATGGGAGTTAAACGGTGGTGGAGCTACAAAACAGTTTCGGCCAGATCTTCCCGAGGAGTCCCGGAAACATATCATTGAACACACCCTGAAAGAATATGAGCCCTGTCGAGAGTATCCAGAAGAGGCCTACCTGACGGATTTATGGCGGAGTGTTT
>JAJDAZ010000028.1 GCA_029261595.1 Nitrospinaceae bacterium
GGGCGTTGATGAAGAGACGATCAAGAGATATGTGGAATATCAAGGACGCCAGGATGAAGGTCAGCTCCGTGAGAAGCTGTAATGCCGCCAAGCGGCGGCGAAACCAAAGAACCCCGGCTTTAGCCGGGGGTATCTATTGAAGAAGCAACTTCACGAATGAGTTTGAATTTCGTCAAAAACTTTCTGGACTGGTTTCACCCCCCTTCGCCGGAAGTCCCTGATCATGACATTTCCCCCGAACTGCTGAAAAAAGTCCGGGCCATTCAGGTCAAGACCAATTATCTGGCCAATGACATCATGACCGGGGAATATGTTTCGGCCTTTAAGGGAAGCGGCATGGAGTTCAGCGAGGTGCGGGAATATCAGCCGGGGGACGATATTCGCCTCATCGAATGGAACGTCACCGCCCGCATGGGTCAACCCTATATCAAGGAGTTCAAGGAAGAGCGGGAATTGACCTCCATGCTTTTGGTTGATGTCAGTTCATCAGGTGAATTTGGCTCTATTGGAAAACTGAAAAACGAGATTGCCGCTGAAATCGCATCCATCCTGGCATTCGCGGCCATAAAAAATAATGACAAAATAGGGCTGATCGTTTTTTCTGATATCATTGAGCATTATATTCCGCCAAAAAAGGGCAAGGCTCATGTGTGGAATATCATCCGCACCATTTTGGATTTTAACCCGGAAGGCAAAGGCACCAACCTGAACCTTCCCCTGGAATATTTGGTCAATATTCAAAAACGCAGGACCGTGACATTTTTGATATCGGATTTTCAGGCGCGGGGTTATGAGAACACCCTGAAACTCGCCAAGCAGAAACACGACATCATCGCTCTCAGGATCGTCGATCCCCGTGAACAGGATCTCCCCAATGTGGGGCTGGCCCACTTGCAGGACGCTGAAACCGGCGAATCGATCCTGATCGACACCTCCGACCGGGAAATGGTCAAACAATTTATGGAGCTTGGAAAAAAAGAATTTATAAAAATGAAGACACTCTTTAATTCCATGGGCATCGACATCATTGAAATACGCACGGACCGGCCCCTGGTCGAACCCATCATTCGCTATTTTAAAGTGAGAGAAAAAAGGCGCGGAATATGAGCCCTCTTCCCAGTAGCGGGGTCAGCCCGGCCATCAAATTTTCTGTAATCATTTTAACGATCCTCACGTTTGTGGCATTCGGCGTGTTTTTCTTCAAACTGACCGGCAAAGTGACTACTTCGCCTAAGGAACAATCCTGGTCTCTCAAATTGCGAGCGGTGGGCGACAAACTGAAATCTGAAGGACTCTACAAACAGGCTGTCGCACCGTACACCAGGTTCCTCGAACATGAAGACATCGACCTGAAAACCAGGGCCAAGGTTTCGCAGACTTTAGGAGAGCTTCATGCAACGCTCGGTGATTGCGGCGAGGCTCTGGTGTGGTTTTATCAGGCCGAGGTGGCAGGACCCGACCCTGCCGACAAAGATGTTTTGGATTCTCATATTGCAACCTGCCTTCAAGAGGTCAAACCCGGACGGCCTTGAAAATGATATCCGTGGCAATTGAATTGAAAAAAAAAATTTCTCGATTTCCGGCCGGATTCGCTTTTGTGGTCTTCCTCCTGAATCCCCTGACGGGACTTACCCAGGAGCCTCAACCGGAGACGCATTCGCCAATATCAGTAGAAGTGGAAGTCACGCCCCGACAAGCCACCGTGGGCGATTTGATCACCTATTCCATCCGAGTGCGGCACGATGCCAATATTGAACCCGCGCAACCCGAATTCACTCCCCCGGGTGGACTGGAAGCGGTCGATCAGGGAACGAACAAACTGCCGCGAAAAAGCACTCAGACCCATAAGGAGTTTTGGTTTCGATTGCGGGCCGATCTTGTGGGAACCCACGAGTTTCCTGCGCTCACAATCCCTTTCACGGTTGCCAATGCCGGGAACGAAAAAGTACCCGGACAAATAGCATCTCCAAAAGCTCAACTGGAAGTCCAGTCCATCCTGCATCTGGAAGGTGAACCCACGGACATCCGCGACATCAAGCCTTTGGAAGATATCGGCAGGAATTGGCTTCCTATCGCCCTGGCTGTGTTGGCCGCCCTTCTGGTCATCGCTCTCGGAATTTACCTTTTTCTTAAGCGCAGAAAAAGCCCGCTACAGAAGTCCGCGTTGGAACAGGAAATCCTGCCTCCCAATGAGGCCGCTCTGCGCGATTTGGAAATTTTAAAAAATAAAGGACTGCTGGAAAAAGGCCTCATCCGGGAATATTATTTTGAATTGTCGGAGATATTCCGGCGTTACCTCGGTGCCACATTCCAATTTCCGGCGCTCGACTGGACCACTGAGGAAATCATGCATTTCCTCGAAAGCTCATCATTACCTGACCCAGGGGTCGGAGAGAAAATCCGCTTGATTCTCGAACAAACCGATCTGGTGAAATTTGCCAAAGCCCAGGGAACGGGTGAAGAAAATATGACGGAGAAAATCATTATTTTTATTCGGGAAACTTCCCGGCCCGAGCGCACCGAACCGGAAACCAACAACAGCGCGATTCCCTCATGACATTTTTCCGCTTCGAAGACCCCTGGCTATTACTGCTCATATTATTGCTTCCGGTTGCCGCTTTCATGGTCCGAAGTAACCGCAACGCGGTCCTCTCGTATTCATCCATAGGTCGACTCAAAACGGTTCGGCCCGACAGGATGGGTCTTGTTGCATCGATTCCCAGATTTTTAAAAGCTCTGGCGTTTGTCCTTTTGATCCTTGCTCTGGCCCGGCCCCAGGAAGGCCACAGACGTTCCCAGATTTTATCTGCCGGAGTCGATATCGTTCTGGCCATCGACACCTCCGGCAGTATGCAGGCCCTGGATTTTAAAAAGGAGGACAAACCCATCGACCGACTGGAAGTGGTCAAGGATGTGGTGGCGGAATTCATTGAAAACCGTGAAAACGACCGCATGGGCATGGTGGTTTTTGGTCAGGAGGCGTTCACCCAGTGTCCGTTGACTTTGGACCATGACATCCTGCTTTCTTTTCTCGACGACCTGAAAATCGGCGTGGCCGGAGATTCCACCGCCATCGGGTCCGCCATCGGAATCGCCGTCAAGCGCCTCAAAGATTTAAAATCCAAATCGAAGGTCATCATTCTATTGACCGACGGGCGCAACAATGCCGGCAGTTTGTCTCCGGCTCAAGCCGCCCAGATCGGCAAAACTTTCGGGATAAAAATTTACACCATCGGCGTCGGCACGCGCGGAAAAGCTCCCTTTCTGGTGGATTCCCTCTTCGGGAAACAATACATCTACCAGAATGTAGAAATCGATGAAAAAACCTTACAGGAAATCGCAGAAACCACAGGCGCAAAATATTTCCGCGCCACCGACCGTGAATCTTTGAAAAACATTTATCAGCAAATTGACAATCTCGAAAAATCGGAAGTAAAAATTCTTGACCGCTCTCAATACCGCGAGCTGTTTGTTTATTTCCTTGTTCCCGGTTTGATCATTATTATCCTTGAAACCCTGTTATCACATACCAGATTGAGAAAAATTCCCTGACATGGCATTCGGCGATTCCCATTACTTCTACCTGCTTTGGCTCCTGCCAGTAATGATCCTGTTCCTGAGATGGGGTTTGAATAAAAAGCGCGAACTGACCAGTAAGTTCTGCAGTCTCCCTTTTGCAACAAAGACCATATATGAAGAAATCCGGCTCCGGCAAAACACCAAAGCTTTTTTTGTTATCCTCGCAATTTTATTCATGGTGCTGGCCCTGGCGCAACCCAGGTGGGGTTATGAATGGAAAGACCTCACCCAGGAAGGGGTAGACATCATCGTTGCAATCGACGTGTCCACCAGCATGCTGGCGGAAGACATCCAACCCAATCGGCTGAGCCGGGCCAAACGCAAGATTTCCGATCTCCTGGAAATGCTGGACGGGGACCGGGTTGGACTGGTGGCCTTTGCCGGGACGGCTTTTGTCCAATGTCCCCTGACTCTTGATTATTCCGCCGCAAAATTGTTTCTGGACGCCACCGACACCGAATTGATCTCCGCCCAGGGAACGGCACTTGTGGATGCCATTCAAAAAAGCGTCGCGGCCTTTCGGACGGAAGACGATAAGTCCAAGGCGATCATCCTGATTACTGATGGTGAAAATCATCGCGGCGATCCTGTCAAAACGGCCCGGTGGGCGGCAGAACAGGGGATAAAAATATTCACGATAGGCATTGGGCAAAACAGTGGCGCTCCCATCCCTGATGCGGCGGGGGGGTTTAAAAAAGATGTAGACGGGGAAATCGTGCTGACCCGGCTGGATGAGACCACCTTGCAACAAATCGCCCTGGAAACCGGAGGAACTTACGTCCGCTCGGTAACCGGCGATCTGGATCTCAATAAAATCTATTTGGAGAACATAAAACCGAAAATGGAGAAAAAGGAGTTAAAATCTCAAAGGCGCAAACTCTGGCGAGAGCGGTTCCAATGGCCGATATTTATGGCCCTTATTTGCCTGGGACTGGAGTTTTTAATCCGGGAAAGTCCCGCACACCGCCCGGGCAGGGATCAATAAAAACTTCAACCGGACCGGTAAAATTTGTTAAAATATTACTTAATAGATGGAACACTTCCCGATCAGCATTCCTTGACAATCGGTGATTCCGATCCCATTTATTTAACGTTGGTAAAATTTTGCAATGTGGAAGTTTTGCTCTAACTTATTGAAAGGATTACCTTTATTATGACAGACATTTCACGAACAATGAGTACGGATGCCGTAGCAGGTGAGCAACAACGGTTCATGGTTCGGGTATACAACTGGATGACGGCGGGTTTGGCCGTTACCGGGGTTCTCGCATTTTATGTCTCCAACAGTGAGACGATGATGAATATAGTGCACGGCAACCCAGTCGTTCCTATCGTGTTGATTGTCGCGCAACTGGGTCTGGTGGTTTACCTTTCCGGGTGGATTCAAAAAATGTCCGCCAGTCAAGCTACCGGCATCTTCATGTTATACGCCGGCCTTACGGGATTGACGTTTTCTTTTATTTTCATCGCCTACACAACGTCTTCGATCACCTCAGCCTTTCTGGTCACCGCCGGTACGTTCGCCGCCATGAGTTTTTACGGCTACACCACCAAAAAAGACCTGACCTCCATGGGAAGTTTCCTTTTTATGGGGTTGATCGGAATCATCATCGCTTCACTGGTCAATATGTTTTTGCAAAATGAGATGATGCATTGGATCATCACCTACGCCGGTGTGCTCATTTTTGTCGGCCTGACCGCTTACGACACCCAGAAAATCAAGAACATGAATATTCTGGGAAATGAAGGCACGGATGAGGACACCAAAGAGGCCATCATCGGAGCGTTGACGTTGTATCTGGATTTCATCAACCTCTTCCTGATGCTGCTTCGAATCATGGGAGACAGGCGGTAAGTTTTTAAAAAGGGAAACATTGACTTAAGCCCCTGTAGGAAACTGCAGGGGCTTCTCCCAAAATAACCCAACAGTTCTGACCTTTCTCATGCTCAGGTTTCACCACCTCGTAAAATTTTTCAGGACTTTTTTTCCCCTCTCCGCCCTACAACTCATCCTAATCACCATCCTAACGGTCTTGCAAACAGAAATGGTTCTCGCAGAATCGGTCGATTCCAATATCCAGACAGGGATCACAGAATACCGGCAACAAAACTTTGATCAGGCGGAAATTAATTTTTCCAATGCTTTGAAGGAAAAACCCGATAGTCCCGAACTGAATTACAACCTCGCCAACAGTCATTATAAAACCGGCAAGTTCGAGGAAGCTCTCAAGTCCTATTCCGATGCGGCTTCCAGTGAAACCACGCCGGACTTGAAACAAAATTCCTTATACAATTCCGGCAACGCCCTTTTTCGCATGGGAAAACTTGAAGAATCGATCGAGGCGTATAAAAAAGTTTTGGAAATGAATCCGGGAGACATGGACGCCAAGTTCAACCTGGAGTTTGCCCGGCTGAAATTAAGAGAACAAAATAAGCAGGAACAGAAACAAAACCAACCGCAGGAAGAGAATCCCGACAACAGGGAAAATTCGGGAGAAAACGCGGACAATCAGGGCGACAACAACCAGGAGGACACGGCCCAAAAGGACAATCAGGAGCCCGCTCCTCCAAAGGAACCGGAAGACGACCCATCGGAGCAACAGGAATCCAACCCGTCGGAACTGGCGCAGGATTCCGAGAGTTCCATTTCAAAGGACCAGGCCGAACAGTGGTTGAGCGGCCTCGACGAGGATCTCAAAAAATTCAGTCAAAAACAGGCCCATGAGGAAGGAGCCAATGCCCCCGTCGCCAGCAGGGATTGGTGATCCTGACCTTTCAATGAAAACACGACCCGTCACAACCTTTGCCGGTTTTTTAATTACCGGCCTTGCGCTTCTCATCGTTTCTGGTTTGGCCTCTCCTGCCATCGCCGGGGAAATCGGTCTCACGGCGCGGGTGGATAATAATAATGTCACTTTGGAAGACAGCATCCAGCTATCCCTCACCGTGAACGGGGTGATGAACGCACCGGAACCTCAGTTGCCACCTCTTCCGGACTTTAAGGTGCGATCCTCGACCCAATCTTCCTCGACGCAAATCATCAATGGAAAAAGGAGTGTGGCCGTCACTTATAACTATCAGCTGGCACCATTGAAAACGGGGTCCTTGATCATCAAACCTGCGATACTTATGCTGGCCGGGGTGGCTTACCGGTCCGACCCGATCACGGTTTCCGTATCTAAACCGGACCCCAACCTCCAGGCAACCCGTTCTCCCGCTTATGTAGAAACTTCGATTTCCAATGCCAACCCCTACGTAAACGAACAGGTGATCTACACTTTTAAATTATTTCGAAGGGTGGAGGCGAAAAATTTTAATTTAAAAATGTCCTACGAGGACAATGATTTTCGCAAGGAAGATATGGGGGACGCCAAAACTTATCCACGTACTATTAATGGCGTGCAGTACAAGGTCCATGAACTGTCAACCGCTCTCTATCCCATCCATTCCGGGACCGTAGAAATTCCGCCGGCCATTCTGGACCTGGATCTCATCAACCTTGCGCGAAATTCTTCGAGGCGAAATCGGTTTTCCGGATTTTTTAACGATCCTTTTTTTGGCTCACGCGCAACTCTGGTTCACAAAACGATTCGTTCAAAACCAATACAAGTCCAGGTCCGCCCGCTCCCGAAGACGGGAAAGCCATATAATTTTTCCAATATTGCAGGCTCCCTGACCCTCTCGGCTGATATTGGAAAGAAGGAATTGAAGGTTGGGGACACCACCACCCTGACCGTCACTGTGAAGGGACCCGGAAGCGTGAAAAATCTTTCACTATCCCTTCCCGAGATGAAAGACAGGTTTAAAATTTACCCGGACCAGCCGGAATCTAAATTGACGATTCAGGGAAATAACTTGAAGGGAGAAAAAATATTCAAGTTTGCACTGGTGCCGCTAAAAGATGGAAATAATATACTGCCCAGCATCCCCCTGCCCTATTTTGATCCCGGCACGAAAAAATACATCACCGCCCAAACCAAACCCGTTGCCCTCACCGTCCACCCGGCAGGAGATTCCGAAAATTTAAATTTTACAGGATCATCTCCTTCGCAGGTGCCGGGCACAAAAAATTCCGTGCAAATGATGGGAGAAGATATCTTACCGATCCACACCCAACTTTCAGATTTTGAAAAAAGCCAGGCCCCGGAAGCAAGATATTTTGTTTTCGCGGGAGCCACGCTCGTTCCTCCATTCATATTTTTTCTTTTTACCGCTTACACGCGTTACCATCGGCGGCTAAAATACGACACCGCATTTGTTCGCAACCGCAAAGCATTCAAGGTCGCGCATCATAAACTAAAATCACTCTCTGGCTCTGCGGAGTCAAATCCAAAGGAATTGGTAAAAAGTTTGTCGGAAATATTTCGAGAATATATCGGTAATAAATTAAATCTTCAGGGAAAGGCCATCACATCTCTCGAAGTCGAACGCAAGCTCATTGACTGTGATTATCCTCAGGAACAAGCTGTTTCAACCCGCGCTCTATTGGAAAAATACGAATCTCTGCAATACGCCCCTCCAGGCGATAGCAGGCAAAACAACGGCCTGATCGATGAATCTTTGTCCCTGTTGAACCAATTGGAGAAACAGGCATGATTTGGCGAACGGTCGGGTATCCATTAGTTTTATTATTTATATCGCTGAGTGTATTGGTTCCCCGAGCCGCCTGGGGAGAGAGGATGCTTTCAAAAGTTGCCCTGGCAAACGATTATTACGTAAAGACCCAATATAATGAAGCGGCACAAATCTATCAACAATTGGTCGATGGAGGTAGTGAAAATGGCTATCTCTACTATAATCTGGGGAATGCGTATCTGCGGCTGGGGAAAACCGGCCCTGCTATTTTGAATTACGTTCGGGCTAAAAGATTCCTCCCGCGCGATGAATCCCTGGACGCCAACCTAAGACACGCTATTTTAAAAACAGAAGATCAACTGGAACCGCCCTCACCGAGCGGAGCGGGTGCCCTGTTTTTCTGGACGGAAAATTTCACACAGACGGAACATCTTGTGTTTTTGGGAATCATTAACCTGGTTTTTTGGTCGGTCCTCGCTGTCTGGCATGTGCGCCGTTCGGGATTTTGGAACATGGCTCGAAATTCCATGTTGGCCCTTCTTTTCATCTCGGCATTATCCGCTGGGGTAAAAATAGGATTGGAATCCGGCAACCAACCTGGAGTTATCCTTGCTCCTAAAATTGACGTAAAGTCTGATATGGGCGCAGGAAACGTGACTTTGTTTCAATTGTACGAGGGATCTGTGGTCTCGGTCATCAAAAAAGAAAAGGACTGGTTCCAAATCCAATTGAATGATGGGAAAAAAGGCTGGGCGCAAAAAAGTTTCATCGGCACTTGAACTAATATTTTTTTAAGAGGCAAAGAATGCCAGTTAAGACGCCTCGCTCCGCAGGAGGGTGGGGAGCCATACTATTCTCTTTGAAATGGGCGCAGCGGGCCGGAGGTTTGTGGGCCATGTTACGGGCATTGGCCACTAAAAACAGTTGCAAGAGTTGCGCTTTGGGGATGGGCGGCCAGGAAGGCGGCATGCGCAATGAAAGGAAAAGTTTTCCGGAAGTGTGCAACAAGTCTATTCTGGCACAGGCGGCGGACATGCAGAACGCCTTGCCCGCCGATTTCTTTAATAAGAACGATGTTTCTGCGCTCTCACACTGGACGCCTCTCCAACTGGAATTAAGCGGACGCCTGACTCAACCGGTTCTGTGCGAACCGGGCGACACCCATTACCGCGCCATATCGTGGAGTGAGGCGATTGACCGGGTGGTCGAAAAAATTAAAGCCACTTCCCCTGATCGTACTTTTTTTTACTCCAGCGGCCGTTCCTCCAATGAAGCCGGGTTCCTCCTTCAGCTATTCGCAAGATCCTTCGGGACAAACAATGTGAACAACTGTTCCTATTACTGCCATCAGGCTTCAGGGGTTGGCTTGACCAAAAGCCTGGGAACGGGAACCGCCACGGTTCAACTGGAAGATCTGGACAGCACCGATTTGATGTTTTTAATCGGAGCCAACCCTGCATCCAATCACCCACGCTTCATGCGCACCCTCATGGAAATCCGCAGGCGGGGGGGCCGGGTCATCGTCATCAATCCGGTACGGGAACCCGGATTGTTAAATTTCGGGGTGCCGTCGGATATCAGGAGCCTGCTCTTCGGTTCAGAAATTGCCAGTGATTATATTCAGCCCCATATCGGAGGCGATATCGGACTGTTAAAGGGAATTGCCAAAGCGCTTATCGAAATTTCAGATAACGACCCACAGGTGCTTTCTCCAGGATTCATCGAAAACCATACCGAAGATTTCATCGCTTACAAAAATGACCTGGAACAAACTTCCTGGGATGATTTGGAAAAAAATTCCGGCGTGAATCGGGATACCCTTAGGGACCTGGCCCATCATTACTCCAAGGCCCAGAATGTCGTGTTTGCCTGGGCAATGGGAATCACGCATCATACGCACGGAGTCAATAACGTCCACTCCATTGTCAACCTCGCTCTGCTGCGCGGCATGATCGGGAGAAAAAATGCCGGTCTGCTTCCGCTCAGAGGGCATAGCAATGTGCAGGGGATCGGGTCCATCGGGTTCACTCCGCAATTGAAGAAAAAGTTTTTTGACAACCTGGAGTCCACCTGCCAAATTTCCCTTCCCACACGGAAGGGACTGGACACCCTGGCCTGCATGGAAGACAGTCAAAAAGGCAATTTCGATTTCGCCTGGAACCTGGGAGGAAATCTTTATGGGTCCAATCCGGATTCCCGCTTCACCACGGAAGCGTTGAGTAAAATTGATTTTGTCATGTATCTGAACACGACGCTCAACCAGAGTCATATACTGGGCCGGGGCAAAACCACGCTGATTCTCCCTGTCCTGGCGCGCGATGAAGAACCCCAGCCCACGACCCAGGAAAGCATGTTCAGCTACATCCGCATGAGCGATGGCGGCAAGCCACGTCACATTGGGCCGAGGAGTGAAGTGAGCGTGATCGCCGAAATCGCCGAAAAGATTCTACCGCCGCAACCCATCGCCTGGAAGGACCTTACGGAACATCAAAATATCCGCAAAATGATCGGTTCCATCGTTCCCGGTTTTGAAAAAATGCAGACCATTGACGAAACCAGGAGTGAATTTCATATCGCCGGCAGGACCCTGCATTCCCCGCAATTTCCCACAGAAAGCGGGAAGGCAAGTTTCACCGTGTGCCCGCTCCCGGCTAATCCGCAGATGGAAAATAAGGGGAACTGCTTCAAACTCATGACCGTCCGATCGGAGGGACAGTTCAACACGGTGGTCTATGACTTGAAGGACCGGTATCGGGGAATTTCATCAAGAAATGTGGTGTTGATGAATCCGGAAGATATTCAGTCTCACGGTTTTCGCGAAGGCCAAAAAATCACGGTTCATAATGATACGGGTGAGATGGCCGGTTTGATAATCCACCCTTTTCCCATACGGTCAGGGAATATCCTGATGTATTACCCGGAGGCCAACGTTCTGGTTCCGAGACAACACGACGCGCAATCCAAAACGCCTTCTTTCAAGTCAATTGATGTGGTGCTTTGGGGGGAAGAGTGAGTAACAGGTGTTATTTGGGGTGCAACTGATTTTTAAAATTTTTCTTTTTTTCGTTGACCATGGATTCATAAGTGGAAAGCAACTGGCGCAAAATCTGTTGCCGGTTTAGAGGGATGGAATGCTGCTTCCCCCCAAACTGTACCTTTAACGGTTGATCCCCTTTTTCTTCAATTCGAAAAACGCCGGCTTTGAATATTTCCTCAGTACGGGACAGTAAATGGCCCTTATCCCAGGGTTTGAAAAAGTATAAATCCGCTCCTGATTCCAAACCTTGCAGGAGAGTTTCCATGTCCCACGACGCCGTCAACAAAACAACCGGAACGTGAAGCAGGTCCGGGTTATTTTTTATTTCATTGCACAGTTCAAAACCATCCATTTCCGGCATTAGAATATCAGTGAAGACCATGTTCGGGATCTCCTCCTGAATCAGCCCCATAGCTTCCCTGCCATTCTTCGCAACCTTGACAATATAATTATGCTTCATCAGGGTATGACGAAGAAGGGCCCCCTGCTCATCACAGTCTTCTACAATTAAAATATACGTCCGTTCATTTTCGTCGGTCATTATCAGAGAATTTCATTTTTATTATGTAAATTGGGATGGGAGACATTTGGTAACAGAATAGCCGTCAGCCAACTTTCAATGTTTGTTCCGGCTCCCATCAACTGGCATTTTTACCGCCAAATTAATTTTCAAAACTTCCTTAGTTCGGGAAATTCCCTTTTTCGCGTGAACATTTTTTCTCGCAAATAGATTTTTCCTTTTTGCAGATCGCTTCCCAATTCACCATGCGAAATGCATTTTTCCGCTCTTTATGCCTCAGCCATAATTTGGCAAAACAGGGGCGCGAACTGACAGCGCAGGATTTCATGCATTGAGCCTGGAAATTATTTTCAAGGGAAAGATGATAAATCTGGCTTATTTTTTGTTTGGCTTCAAGTTCTGAATGATCGGGTAGCGTGGAATTTGCATATACCGTGAGGTTTGTTGCAAACAGAAACCCCAGCATCAGCATCGTCGGGAGCAAGAAAGGTCGCGTATTCTTAAGTTTAATTTTATTCATCATTTTGCGGCACCCCAGGTATCTGGAAAGGGAGAAAAACTTCCCGCCTTTCCAGAATAAATACCGTTTTCCAAAATCAGGAATTGTCCGGATCAGCGCCTACCAGAAAACCTTCCAGATGAGCCCGTTTCCCGGCGTCGCCTCTTCGATAAACGCGGATGACTTTTTCGATCAATTCTTTCAATAATCGATCCTGCATCAGGTCCGCATATTCCGCGGGAAAGTTCACTTCACCGCCATGCTCCGGTTCCTGACGAATCATGGGACCGCGGCCGGTGAGTAACCAGTAAATGTTGATATCGGAAAACATGCATAGATTTGCCAGAGTCGTGGCTGAAGGCAAGGATTTGTCATTTTCCAGATCGGAAAGAGAACCCTGGGAAACTCTGATTTTTTTTGACAATTCAACCAATTTAAGCGCGGAATGCTTGCGCCATCCCTTCAGCCGTTTTCCCACCGTCGTGATGGTGATGGTTTCTTGTGAACTGTTATTTTCGTTCGTCATAGCTTCCCTCATCTTCGATATCCCTTCAGAAAAGTTAATATTCGGGTAAATTTTGGTTGTGCGCTGAAAACCCTGAATTTTGGGGAGGGAACACTATATTTCCCATCAACGTTTCCCAAGGATATGTGGGGGGTATGGCGATATCGTTAAGCAAAAGTCACGGTTGTGCAACGAATTCGATGTTACGGCTGAAATTGTAAGGAGAATGCCCCAAGAATATGGGGAAAGCCTGAAAAGGCTAATGTAGAATAATCTTTACGAAAGGTGGCCCCAAAGATAAGGAAGGAATGTCAGGAGCCGGGAGCTCGGAGGGGAAACACCCCCCTCCTCTATGCCTCGTCCTGAAAACGGTAACCCACGCCCCGGACGGTTTCGATATACCCTCCCGCGTCCTTCAGTTTGGAGCGAAGCCGTTGGATGTGGGTGTCGATGGTCCGGGAAAAAACCCCGTCGCCATATTCCCAAATCTGTTCAAGAAGAACATCGCGGGGTTTTATTTTCCCCGGACTTTCTATCAATCGCGCCAGAAGTTTGAACTCGGTGAGGGTCAAATCAACATCTATGTTTTTCACTTTGACCGCGTGGTTGGCCAGATTCACGTTCAAACAACCATAGCTGAATTGATCTTTCGGTTCCGGGGGAGCATAGACCCGCTTTAAAACACTTTTGATACGAAGAATCAGTTCACGCGGATTGCAGGGTTTGGTGACATAATCGTCGGCGCCAAATTCAAAACCCAATACGCGATCGACTTCGTCATCCCGGGCGGTCAGCATGATAATCGGAACATCTGCGGTCCGGTTTTCAGACCGTAAAATTTTCACGACATCCATTCCACTCATTCCCGGCATGTTCACATCCAGAACCAGCAAGTCGGGAACCTTAAAGCGGATTTTTTTTATGCCTCCTTCACCATCCGAGGCCGTCTCTACCTTGAACCCCTCTTTCGTCATTTTCAACTCAAGCGCCGTCAATAATTCTTTATCATCATCGACTAATAAAATATTGTTATTCATTTAGTCTTTCCTTAATTAATTAATGTCAGGTTTCAGACGATTCCATTCTTCAGTATGTAATTTATTCACAGCATTCCATTTATTAACAAATTCAATCTCCGCTTCTTGCCCGTTCAGCGGGGAATCATTCTCCAGTCGATCCAGATATTTTTTCCAACGAACCAGCATTCGGGTCCTCTGCTCCAAAGGAATTTCACGTGAGTCCAAAATATTATCTTCGATATCGCACAATTTAATTTTTTTTGATTCCAGACCCCAGTGGTTGATTTTCTTCGCATATTCCGCACTCGAAATATCCTCAGGTTTGGTCAAATTGAATACGATCATTTGAACCTCGACCCCAAAAATATTTTCCAGTTCGTCAAGGGATAAAGGCGTATCTTCTACCAGATCATGACAAAGCGCCGCGATCATCCCTGAGATCGATTTATTTTTAAAGACCAAATAGTTTTTGCAAACTCTTCTGGGATGATTGTAGAATTCTTCGCCTTTGGGTCCTTTCCGAACCTGCCCGGCGTGAAATTTTTTCGCCAGACGCACCGCATGTCTGATTTGCCCAATTTTTCTAATATTTGAAATGGTCATTTGCCTTTCAAAGCATTCTCTCGTTCCGAAAAAATTTCAAAGCATCCTCAACAATCCAGTCGATATGAGAAAGCAATTGATGGTCGGAATCCAACTCCTCAAACCGGCAATGAGGGTGCGCCGCCGCGAATTCCCTGGATTCGGAAATGCCCACCGTGTCATCATGAATTCCATGAACAATACGCGTGGGCAAAAGTCTATCCAGTGCCAGACGATCCCATTTTTCCGCATCGCGGAAAATATCCGTACTCAAAAGCATATCTTTATTATACCGATAATGATACACCGGTATCAAGTCTGGAATGTCGTTTAGACCCTTTAAATGGCCTTGAACCCGCTCCCGCCATCTTTTTATAAAATTAAAACCCGGCGCCATGAGATAGATGCCTGCCACCTCTTCGCGCAATTGAGCAACGAGAGCTGCAAGATATCCTCCCATACTGCTCCCGATCAAACCGAACCGCTCGCCGGGAAATTGGTCCATTCTGTCATTGATGATTTTGATCTGTTTCGACAACGATAACCGTTGAAAATCCCCTTCTTCCAGATCAGGAACAGACAGTGAAATGGACGAAGATTCGAAACGTTTTTTAAATTCGGTTGCCTTTTTTGATCCCGGGCTCGAGGCAAATCCATGCAAATAAATAAACTGCGTCACAATAACATCGCCTGTATTTGCTAATTTTTATTTGTGCCCATCGGGGCGCCCTCCCCCCATTCTTCCTTATTATCGAGACCACCGACATTTTCTCTCATGATCCATAAAAGCCCAAGACCAGGTAGCGCTGCCAGAAATGTGATGAAAAAGAACACCGCCCAACCTGTGATTTCGACCAGGAATCCGGATGGCGGCCCCACAAATACCCGGCCCAATGCCGCCAGGGCCGACAATAAAGCGAATTGGGTGGCTGTAAATTTAGGATTGCACAGTGCCATGAGGAATCCGACAAACGAGGCAGTCCCCATGCCTCCAGCCAGATTCTCGAACGCCACCGCAAACACCATCATGGGATAGCTTTTGCCCACCACGGCTAAAATCATGAACGAAAGATTTGATATCGCCTGTAGAATTCCAAAAGCCATGAGGGAGCGGAACATCCCCAGGCGGGACATGATCAAACCGCCAAACAGGGCTCCGACAATGGTGGCGATCAAACCCATGCCCTTGTTGATGGCTCCGACCTCGCCCACAGAAAATTCCACTCCACGGATCAAAAACGCCGTGGTCAGGCTCCCCGCAAAGGCATCTCCTATTTTATAAAGAACGATCAAAGCCAGTAAGGCCCAGGCCCCCGGCCTTGAAAAAAACTCTTTGAGTGGCCCTCCAACGGCTTCCGCCAACGTACGGGGAGGAACTACCTTCACCTCCGGTTCCGGCCCAAAAAGAGTGGCCAGCACCCCAAGAGTCATCACTCCCGCCATCAGGAGATAGGTCAACCGCCAGCCGATGATCTCTGAAAAAATCAAGGCCAACGCCCCTGAGACCAGCATAGCGATTCGATATCCGGTCACAAAAACCCCGGCCCCCAGGCCGCGTTCCCTTTCCCTTAAGACATCCGTCCGATAGGCGTCGATGACGATATCCTGGGATGCCGACATGGTGGTGATCATCACGGCTAGTAAAGCCACCACCCAGGGGAAAGATTTGGGCGAAAATCCGCTCATGGTCACAATAAGGGCCATGAGAGCCAGCTGAAATATCAATATCCATCCCCGCCGTCTTCCCAGCATCGGCGGAACAAATCGATCGAGAAAAGGCGACCAAAGGAATTTAAAGGTATAAGGTACCCCAACCAGGGTGAATATCCCGATAGTCTTCAAATCCACGCCTTCTACCGTCATCCAGGCCTGAAGAGTCCCTCCGGTCAGAGCCAGCGGCAGGCCGGAGGAAAAACCCAGCATCAGAATCGTGCCAATCCGAATGTTGGCCAGGGAATTAAATTGTGAAAGCCGATTATCTGTGGTCACAATTCAAGGATAACACCAATTCCTTTATTTTCAATAGTTTATATAGATTTTTTAACAAATTCCGCCAAATTTCAGCTAATCCAAAAGTTATTTTATTTTTTCTAACCTTTTGAATTTCCTGAGTTTTATTGATAATCCAGCGCTTACAGACACCGAAGGACGATTCGGTACAATGTACGTTGACAAAATCACGATAAGTCTAATAAAATCAATAGTAAACCTAAAATTAATTTATATTGCCGGATTTCCGCGATGTTTTCATTTTTCGCGAAAGTATCCGGACAATCAAAGGGCGGAGTCCAGGCGAATGCAGAACCAGGGGTATCTACAGCAATTAAAGGAACAGGTTAAGGTCAAGTCCCTGGAGCTGAAGAAAAGCAAACTGGAAAGCGGAAAAACCTCCGAAAAGCTGAGAGCCCTGATTGAAAACAGCCAAAGTGAAATCAAAGCCCTCAAGGCAGTCATCAAAGAAAAAGACGAAAAAATCAGTCTTCAAAGGTTAGAGCGTCTGGCATCTCAAGATGCAACCGCTCAGGCTGAAACAAACGGCAGTATTGAAGGTTCAAAAAAAGAAACGACGGCTGATGAAGAAGGTCAATCGCAAAATGATTCTTCTTTAAACCTGGATTTGCAGAAAAATTTGGAGCTCTTGAAAAATCAGGCCCGATTACTGAAAGAGCAAATGACGCGTGAGAAACAACGCAATGAACATATCCGTAAAGAAAATGAAATCCTCGATAAGAAGCTGAAGCGGCTACAAAAAAATAGCGGGAATTCAAAAATATTATTGGACAAGGTGCAATGGCTTCAATCCCAGCTCAAACAGGCCAGAGCCTCCATATTGAATTACAAACAGGTCGCCCAAAAAATCCTTCGTAAGAAGGATTTGATGCTGGAAAAATACGAAGCATTTCTTTATGGCGGTGACATTCCCGTCAAAAAAGGAACATCACCCGCCGTCATCATCAAGGAGCTAAAGGCCGAGGTCGATGACCTGGCAATTGAAAATAAATCCTTAACCAATGACATGGAATTCCTCCAGAGAGAAAATGATGAATTGGAATCCAAAATTTTGTTGGCTGAAGAAAATGAGATCGTCGACGCCCAGGAGTTCAAGCCAAATTCAGAAACCAGGGTCGCGGTGACAACAGAGTTTTCCAATGGGCTGGAAAGTTTTCTTGTCACCTATTCGGACATGATCACCCTCATCCTGGTAATTTTTGTACTCTTATATTCCGTTTCCAAAGTCGATAGCGGAAAGTTTACCGAAGTGTTTTCCTCTATCCAGGATAAAGACATCCTGCTGACTCACAGGAATGTTCGACTGGACCCAAAAGAATTCGAAATGTTAAAGCGCGTCCGGGAATTGGTGAAGGACAACGTCGATCCCGAAAGCCTGGTCCGCAGTGACGTGCGCACCATCCTCATCCGGCTTAAATCTGCGGACTTGTTTGCCCCCGGAAGCGCGGACTTGAAAGAAGGCGCGGAAGATTTGATTCTTAATTCGATAAACAGCGAAATACAGGATGGCGTGAAACAGATTCAGGTAGACGGCCATACCGACAACGTTCCCATGGCCGGCAAAGGACAATTTCCCACCAATTGGGAACTGTCTTCGGTCCGCGCCTCTCATGTGGCACGGGTCATCATTGACAAGGCCCGCATCTCTCCCGACCGCATGGTGGTTACAGGATATGGGGAATACCGCCCCTTCAAACCAAACAACAGCGATGAGAATCGAGATTTGAACCGGCGGGTGGAAATCAAGATCCTCAAGGACAAAAAGATTCCGGGCAGTGAAACAGAAAAAAGTCCCAAAAAATTCAATGGTCAGAGCCCGATTAACAAAAATTTACTACAACCCTGACTCCTCCCGAAAACCTTCCCCCAGGCAAAACCGTTCTAAAACCGAAAGAAATTTCACCCCCTGAGAAAAATTTTTTACTTTATCCAAAAGTCCCTTATACTATTGAAATATAAAGATTTATAACTATTTATTCGAATCCGGCTCAACCTCGGAATTTCACCATTTTCATTGAATATATGGATTTTTCGCAACAAAACAACTCCGCCCGTCGTCTCGTTGAGAACCGCAATAAATTTCTCCGATTCAATGCACACAAAATCCATCGGGCGCAGAAAGTTTTTTCCGAGTCCCGCAGAAGCGTTTTCTTTACCATTCCCCGGCTCCTGCATACCAATCAGCCAGGGTTGCCCGGTTATGTGGAGGGGGGAGTTCCCTGCGGAATCTACAACTACACCATCGACGTTCAATCACAGATGTTCGGAGAAATTTTATTCCCGAACCAGGCCATTCGTAGAAACGCAAACTTGAATCCGGTAATACATTCTCTTCTGCTGGTGGGAAGCATGGGGTCCATCGCACAAAATGAAAAATCCGATCTGGATTACACCCTGCTTGTGGACAAGTCCCGCCTATCGGAAATTGAGCTGGAACGCTTCCAGGAAAAACTTCGCTTGATAGAAACCTGGGCCTGGGAAGAGTATGGTTTGGAAACACATTTTTTCATTAATGATATCCAGGAAGTAAAAAATAATATCTTTGGTGAAAGCAATAGCGAAAGCACGGGTTCCGCCCTAGCAAAGCTGCTGAAAGAAGAAATATACCGCACCTTGATTCTGGTAGCCGGGAAAATTCCATTCTGGTGGATCGTTCCTGTAGAAACGAACGACGAAGATTATGAAGATCTGCTGGAACAGGTCAACGCGGGACAGACCCTTCTCGATAAGAATGATTTTATTGATATTGGCAATGTGGCGGAAATTTCACATGGTGAGTTTTTTGGCGGGTCGATCTGGGCGCTGATCAAATCTTTCAAATCTCCGTTTAAAACACTCATGAAGATGGGACTGCTGGAAGAATACATGTTCAATAAAATTCCATTCAATCTTCTCTGCCATCAGATAAAGAAGAAGGTCTTTTCCAATGATGAAACCGATCTCATTGATCCCTATCTTCTGATGTTTGAGCGAGTGGAGCAATTTTTCCGGAATTCAAAGTCCGACCACGAAATAGACGCCCTGCGCATTTCCTTCTACATGAAAATAGGAAGCGAGATCGATTCATCCAGGCCATACCAGCACTCCAATGACGCTCAACAATCAACCCTTTTAAGTATGATTGAGAGTTGGGACTGGTCTCTCCTCAAGCTAAGAGACCTCAACAGCTACTCCTCCTGGCAAATGAAGCAAAAAGCGGCTTTGGCCACCCGCATCAACAAGATTCTCATGAACTCCTATAAAAATATCTCCGAGCAGGGCAAGACTCTCGACCCCGGACAAAGCATCATTACAAAAACAGACACTCATCTTCTGGGCCGAAAACTGTTCTCCTTTTACGGCAAGGCGGCTGACAAGGTCGAAAATCTATACTCCCTGGTTGAGGGCGCCACGGCGGAGGATGCTTTGACATTCTTTCTGGAAAGGAGGGGTTTGAAGGGCAAGTCCATCTGGTACCTTATCCGGGGAACCACATTGGCCAATATCGATGAAATAGATCCGGAGAGCATCATCAAGAGCTCCGAAACGTTGCCATTTTTACTCGCATTCACAGCGTTCAACCAGTTCTTTAAAAGCTCCACCGACCTTCTCATCAGGCCGGACAATCTTTCTATAACGCACTCCAATTTGAAAGACATTCTCGGCCAGATGACAAGCTTTTTTGGCCAGTTAAATATAGCCGCGATCACCAACACGGATTTATTGTCAACAGCCAGGATCAGAAAACTCTATCTCATTGTCGACTTCGGAACTTCTGTTCCGATAGAAGTTTTTTCAGGAGTCATTCACGATCATAAAACCAGTGCTGAGCTGAACCGGTTCATCGAAAAACGGACCAGCAAAATTCAAAACATGACGGCGATTTATCTCAGTTCCTGGGGTGAGTTGTTCTGCAAAACATTTTTCGGATTTAATTGCATAAAACGTTGCATGGATGAACTCAGCCGCATCATCACCAATGAAAATGCCGCGGAAAAGGATTTCCTGAAAGTTTATTTTCCCAATAGAACGAGGGAAGCCCTACAAATTCCTTGGTTGAACCGATACGTGGTCCGTACCTTGAGAACCAAAAAGGTGGCTCTCACTCAAAAAGTGGCAAGCTAATACCGTCTATGGAAAACACATTAGAAAAAGAAGCGGAATACAGTCCGCAAATTTCCCGCGATGCCCCTAAAAAAAAATCGGGCATGGACATTGGCACCCTGCTGGGGGTCCTGTCGGGAGTCCTTTTGATCGTTATCGCCATCATCGGGGGAGGCTCTCCCGATGTATTTCTCAACCTGAACAGTGCGCTCATTGTTCTGGGGGGTACCACCGCCACCACCTTTATCGCTTTTCCGTCAAAAAGAATATTTATGATGATCCCCGTCATCATCAATGCCTTCAAACCGGAGGTCTACCAACCCACTGAATATGTGGAAGAAATTGTCGATCTTTCCACCCTTTACCGGTCCGGAGGAACCAAAAAGCTGGAAACCGAGGAGGAGTATCTGAATCACAGGTTCCTGCGCAACGGAATTTCAATGGTGGTGGATGGCTACAGTTCGCGGGAAATGCACGAAATCATGGACCGGGAACTATTCTCCATGATTGAAAGGCACAATTCCGGACAAAAAATACTCCGTTTTATTGCGGTTCAGGCCCCGGTATTCGGGATGTGCGGAACCCTCATCGGACTCATTCAAATGCTCATGCATGTGGACAATCCTTCCACCATAGGGCCTTCACTGGCGACGGCGTTGATCACCACGTTTTATGGTCTCATCCTGGCCAATCTCGTGGTCACCCCCATCGTTTCCAAATTAAACACCCGGACGGAAAGTGAAACGATGCTCTATAAAGCCATCCGCGTGGGAATTCTGGGTATTCATGAAAAGGCACATCCTCAAAAAATCAGAAAAATAATGAACTCTTTACTTCCGCCGGATCAACAAAGGTAAATGAATCATGGTAGATATAGATGAATTCCTTGCAATCATGCGAGGAGAAAAAAATCACCAAGGGGGCAACTTCAATGGTTCCAAACTCAATGGCATCAGTTTAAACGAAGGAATTTTTTCCAATGCCAACTTTGAGGAAGCGGATCTCGGACTTTCAGAACTCCTGGCGATCGATTTTTCCGGGGCCAATCTCGCAAACTCCTCATTTCAAAAAACCAAGCTCAAGGAAGTTAATTTCACCGGAGCACAACTTCAGGGAGCCAATTTTCAGGATGCTGTTCTCATCAACTGTAATTTCAAAAATTCGAGCTTTGAAAATGGAAATTTAAATTCAGCATCCTTAAAAAACTGCACCTTTGATGGCAGCAACCTCAATCACATCAACCTTCAAGGGGCGCGACTTTCCAAATGCGATCTTTCATTTGTAAAAATGATGTATGGCTACTTGAGACAGGCCGAAATCGACGGTTCCCGGATAAACGGAGCCAATATCAGGGGTTCGGATTTGAGTTTCAGCAAAATCACGGATGTGGACATGCGCGGGTCCACTTTGAAGTATGTGGACCTCAATTCATCCACTTTCAATAAAGTGGATCTGGCCAATGCCAATCTGACGGGAGCGGAAATTAAAGACGCTCATTGGACCGAAGTCATGGCAAAGGAAACTAATATGGAAGGGGTGGACCTGACCTACGCCAACCTCGAGGGAGCCAATCTGGAAAACGTATTTTTCCTTGAAGCCAATCTGCATGGAGCCAACCTTTCCAACGCAAATCTAAAAGACGCCAATTTTGTCGATGCCAATGTCACCAAGGTCATCACCGAGGGGGCCGACCTGGCAAACACTATATTGCAATAAAGGTTCCTCATTCCAGGTTGAATTTTAATCGCTTCTGTCCTTATCATAGAGGGAGAAATAAAACGAGGCGGTTCCGGGTTTTTCCGAACGGCGCCTGAAAAAGAACTGCCTGCCGCAGGATCAATGTATGGCCACTGAAATTTTAGCCCTTCACTTTCTGGTTATTCTGTTTTTTGTTTTTGGGTTTCCTGCGGGGCTCATTCTCAATCACCGCGGCTTGCGGTATATTCACTGTGCGGCGCTGGCCGGGGTGACCCTGCTGATGGTGCTTGGCATCCCCTGCCCCCTCACCGTTTGGGAGGAAAGCTTTAGCGATGTATCTCATGAAGGATCGTTCATCGCCTACTGGCTGAAGCGGATCGTTTACCTGGAATGGTTTGATCCAAAACATGTCTTGATTCTGGATGTTTGTTTCGCCCTGCTGGTGTTCACATCCTTTATCTGGCGCCCGGTAAAAAAGCCGAAAAAAAAGGATCGACCTCACCGGAATGGTCCAGGTTCGGAGGCTGAAAACGATTGATAAATCGCTCACTTATTCCAGCATAAAATTAAATAAATCAATAATTTACATTGATCCTGCTTTGCCTTATCTTATAAGAAAGCGATGGTTTGTCCCCGGAACCCCAAACCTTCAGGGAAACCATTCAAAGCAATCATTACGACCGTGACAGATAAAGGAGGAAATACCATGCAATGTCCAGCGTGTGAAAAACCGTTCACTCAAATTGAAGCCGGTGGCGTCACAGTCGAAATCTGCAAAGGCGGATGCGGCGGCATCTGGTTTGACAATTATGAATTCAAGAAATTCGACGAGCCCCACGAATCGGCGGGGGAAGCTTTTCTTGAAATCGAAATGAAATCCGGAAACATAGACACCGAATCCCGGCACAGTTGCCCCAAGTGTTCTGACATCGTCCTGTCCCGGCATTTCATGAGCGTGAAGCGAAAAGTTGAAATCGACGAATGTCCTCAATGCGGCGGCGTCTGGCTGGATGCGGGAGAACTGGGGCAAATCAGGAACCTGTTCAACACCGAGGAAGAACGGGTGCAGGCGGCGGAAGATTATTTTTGCGATGTTTTTGACAGCGATCTGCTTAAAGTCCGCGAGGCAAGTGATGAGAAAGTCGCCCAGGCCCGACGTTTTGCCAATATGTTTAAATTCATCACGCCTTCTTATTACATTCCCGGCAAGCAGGAGTGGGGAGCGTATTAGAAATTATATTGCATGTAAAATAAATAAGTGGCCCCGGCGATGGCCACCACGGGACCGCCCCAGACTTTCAGAGCCGCTTTCCAGGAAAGGCGTTTGACCAGATCCTCTTCCTTCATATTACTGAGAATGTAGGGGACGCCTTTTCGTTTTCGGAAAACCATTTTAATTTTTGGCGCGTCTGTTTTTTCCTGAACCGGTGGAGACTCCACCTGCAAACCGTGGCCCATGATCTTGGCGCCCAGTTCCAACTCCTCCGCGCCTAGAAATCCGTCTTGATTGTTGTCAAAACGGTTTTGCAGAGCCGGGTCGGCTTCAATTGATTTTTTGGCTTTCATGAAGTGGTCGAATGACAATTTTTTCCGCTTCGGTTGTTTGATTCCCGATTCAGCGAATCCCAGAACATACACCTCCTCCTTGGGGGCAAAGCACCATTCCACAAACCGGTGTTGTTGATGAAATACCCATGAAGTATCCTTGAACTTAAAATTTTGCAACTGGTCCACATTCTGCCGGATGGCCTGGTTTAATTCCCCCGGCATCCTGGAAAAATCTTTTGAGCTGATTTCAAAATCCCTGCTTATTCCCTTCCGCTGGATCGTGGCCCCGGCAACGAAAACTTTTGCCACTGCACCGCTGTTATCATCCAACAAAATTTCCGGGTTGGAGTAAAAATGATCAATGGTCTTCCAATGACTGTTCTTACTCGTTTCGACCAATATCTGAATTTCAACCGAATAAAATGCGCAGGTTTTGCCGCTGATGGGGCCCTTAAGAACCTTGTCCGCTTCCGGAAGGACCCTCCCTTTAACCTCCACATGAGTTCCCACCGCTCCGGTGGAAATTCGAGACGTCGGAATATTCTGGATAGTGCGCGAGGATTTTAGCGTACGAAAGCCGGTAATAAACCAGTAAACCCCACTTCCTATCATCAGGGATGGCATGTAAAAACCCACTATATTCATGCCGCATTGTGCCTGGAAATATTGAATTTGATTTTTACGTCCTGACGCTCAATTTCTGGAACCTGGAACAGATCTTCACGTTCCAGTCTGAGGAAACTGGCGACAAACAGATCGGGGATCTGCTGAATTCTAATATTATAGTTGTTCACACTATCGTTATAAAATTCCCGCCGGTCGGCCAGACTTTCTTCCAAATGAGAAATGCGGTTCTGCAACTGCATGAAATTTATGTTGGACTTAAGCTCCGGGTAGTTTTCCACCAGCGCAAACAGGCCGCTAAGAGCCGCACTGATTTTATCGCTGACCTCGGCTTTTTGACTCACTGATCGGGCGTGCAAATATCCTTCCCGGGCCTGCATCAAACGATCGAGGACGGATTTTTCGAATTCCGCGTAACTCTCGCAAACGGACACCAGCTTAGGCAATTCGTCGTAGCGTTGCTTCAAAATAACATCTATGTTGGACCATGATTTTTTGTAATTCTCTTTCAAAGAAATCAGGCCATTGTAGATGACCAGAATATATCCGAGAATCGCCAGCCCCCCAAAAATCAGCATTCCAAAAAATACAATACTCCCCATGCTCATCGTCTCACCTCGAGTTCATTCCCTCCCTGGGAGCATGCGAAAATATCCCCCCCTGGGCATTAGAAAATTAGTGTGTTTTTTATATAGGATTAACCTATTTTATCATATAAATATAATTTTATATCAATATTTTCAATAAGTTACGTATTTTCAAGGAATGTCGGCAGACAAACCTAAAGAGGCTGACGGGGGATGGGGAAGCTCGATTATTAGCGGGGGAAAATCAATGCTTTTGAGGGGAAAACGCTATTTTTTCTTCGGAATGGGAAGCACGCAACGGAAGCCGACGTTTTCAAAAAACTCATCTGCCGGGACTTCGGTTCGATTGAAGGCATAGCGGTAGGCATCGAGAAAATAATGCCCGGATTTTTGAAACGCATTGCCTCTGAGGACTTTAAACTTTTTCCCAAAACGCGGGTCTTTATGGGTGCTTCCCGGATAGGACTCATACCAGTCGAGGGTCCATTCCATCACGTTGCCCGCCATATCATATACCTGATAGGGGCTGACATCTTCGGGATGACTGCCGATAGCAACCGTCGCCTTGGCGCCCTCGACCCCCACATTAGCCTTGCCCTTCACATATTCGTCGCCCCAGGGGTAGGAAAGCCCGTTCGGGCCACGCGCCGCCTTTTCCCATTGGGCCTCCGTGGGCAGACGCTTTCCTGCCCACAGCGCATAAGCCAGGGCCTCCTGCCAGAAGATACTGGTTACGGGATGATCTCCCTTGCCTTCAGGATAGGTTCCATTCGCCCAGTGCGCGGGCGGGTCCGGGTACAGGGTATCCTCCATAAAGAGCTTGTATTCCTTATTTGTCACTTCATAGCGGTCGATGTAGTAGGCGTCGAGCGTGACCTTGCGCTCCGGGTGCTGGTCAAGATACAAAGGTTTCACTGTGCCAATTTTTTGCTGGGTGTTGTCGGGATCGGTTTTATCGGTCCCCATGATGAACTCCCCGGCGGGAATCAAAACCATCTCCTTGCCATCCATTGGAGAAATTTTCACCAGTTCCACCGTTTCCTGCCGCTCGTCACAGCCGGTCGGGAAAATCAAAAGACAAAGCAAAAAGATTGCGGTATATTTTTTAAATCGAAGTAAAACGGTCATGAACAATAAATCCTGAAATTTTTAGTTAACAAACAACACCGGCCTTCCAGCCTGCACAATCCCAAGAGTTTATGAAAAAATTCCGCATTCTCCTAATACTTTCATTAATCGCAGGGTTCGCGCCCGGTCCCGCCCTTTGCTTCGACAAACCCCTGTCAGCCAAAACAAAGGGCAACGCTTCCCCGGATATTCTGAAAGCCGATGAGTTTTCCATGAACACGCGCAACGTCAAAGTCATCCGGTCGGCAGGCAAGTATCTGTGGATCGGCACCGCCAATGGAGTTTTACGCTACGACACCACCACGGCCAACAAATATGACATTTATGACAATCAAAACGTCCTGCTCAGCAACGGCATCTTCGGCATCGTCCTGGACGGCGACGACAATCCCTGGATAATGACCTACGGCGGCGGCCTCAGTCATTTCGACGGCGAGCAATGGCACAACATCAATACCCCGCAGGGACTGTGCGATTCTTTCGTCTACGACCTCAAGTTCGACGATAAAGACACGCTATGGATCGCCACCTGGAGCGGCGTCAATCGCGTGCGCGGGGATCTGTTCGATCGAAAGTCGTGGACAGCCTTCACCAAAGAAAATACCCAGGGCGGATTGATCGACGACTGGGTGTACGATATCGAAATTGGCCCTGACGGGCGGGTGTGGTTCGGCACCGAATCAGGGATTTCGGTTTATGACGGCAAGCAATGGAAGTCATGGGATCATGCCAACGGACTGGGCGCTGACATTGAACAGGTGAAAGAGGACAACGCCGGCTCCATGTCGCAGTTCAAGGGAAGCCATCATGCCGGACACGCCCAGGACCTGCCCAATGTGAAAAACGCGGACTACCGCCCGAACTACGTGGTCTCCATGGTGCTGGACGAAAATGGACGGTTGTGGGTCGGCACCTGGGGCGGAGGATTGAGCGTGTTCGACACCGAAACGGAAACCTTCCGCAACTTCACGGTTAGTGACGGACTGCCGGGCAATTACATCCTGTCCATTGAGGAAGGACCGTTTGGGGACTTGTGGATCGGGTCCAACGGCGGGTTGAGTCGGTTCGACGGAAAATCGTTTTTAAATTATTCGCCCATGAATGGATTGATCGGCGCGTTCGTGTTCAGCATCGAGTTCGCCGACGATCAGTCCCTGTGGATGGGCAGTCATTCAGGCATGAACCGCTTTAAGTTCGATCCCGAATCGCGGGAGTTGATTAAGATTGAATAAAAAAAGAGAAGATCAAAATTTACCGCAGAGGCGCAAAGGACGCAGAGAAAACTAAAATTAAAAATTCCTTTCCCTCGTCATCCTGAGCCTGTCGAAGGAGGGAGAGAGAAGGAAACGTCATTGCGAGCATAGCGAAGCAATCCAGAGAATCTGAAAGACCCTGGATCGCCACGCCGCTGTTGGCGGCTCGCGATAACGGGAAATACGGTTTTCTGATAGGGCAGATAAGGGAATGGTTGAAGGCCCCAAAAAATCACCGCTGATTATTCATAGCCGCAATATTGTCTTTAACTACTTTTACGTAGTGCTGTAAATTGACCTTCTCATAAATAGCCAATGCTCTCTCGTAATATGGATAAGTAGAGAAAAGCGTTTACAGGTAAAGACTCGCTGGAGTGAAGAGTCATGGTTTCTCGGTTAAGATAAGTTATCGAATCTTAATCATTAAAAGAGAAACCAATGACTCAGTCTCAATACGTTATCAAAAGAAAGCTGAATATTCTAGAGTTGGGTTCAACTCTGGGGAATATATCAGATGCCTGCCGGAAGTTAGGCGTCAGTCGCCGCCATTATTACGACATCAAATCTGCT
>JAJDAZ010000029.1 GCA_029261595.1 Nitrospinaceae bacterium
GGGCGTTGATGAAGAGACGATCAAGAGATATGTGGAATATCAAGGACGCCAGGATGAAGGTCAGCTCCGTGAGAAGCTGTAATGCCGCCAAGCGGCGGCGAAACCAAAGAACCCCGGCTTTAGCCGGGGGTATCTATTGAAATTGGTGAATTGATTCGTGTGAAGGCATAGTCTTTTTTTGCAGTCTAATTTTTCGTATTAACAGCCACGGGCTCTGGACCGAGATGCCCGCCTTTTTTTTAACCTTTTTGAGACGAAATTAATATATGAATCCCTGGCACGACGTGGATCTGGGCGATAAAGTTCCTGATCTTTTCCCCGCAATTATCGAGGTCCCCAAAGGATCGAAAACCAAATATGAGTTGGACAAGCCCACCGGATTGATCCGCGTGGACCGGATTTTATACAGTTCCGTTCAGTATCCGGCCAATTACGGGTTCATCCCGCGCACCTACGCCGATGACAACGATCCCCTGGATGTTCTGGTGCTGGGGCAGGAGACGGTGTATCCGCTATCAATCGTCATGGCGAAACCCATTGGCGTGATGGAAATGGTGGATCAGGGGGAGACCGATGATAAAATCATCGCCGTCCACGCCCATGACCCGGAATACGCCCATTACGACACCATGGAAGAGCTTCCTCCGCATCGCATGATAGAGATCAAACGGTTCTTTGAAGATTATAAGGCGTTGGAGAAAAAGTTGGTGGTGGTGGATAAATTTCTTGGGCGCGAGGATGCGATCATGATCATCCAGGACTCGATCGCTCTTTATCAAAAAACATTTCAAACAAAGTGAACAGGTTTTTGATAAAAGAAGCGCCCGGAAACTTTGTGAAGCGCTGAATAGCCTATATAGGCACGAATAATCTCACCGAAATTCTGATCGTATTTTTGAAATTGGTGGATTGATTAGGTATTTTTCCTATGAGAAGGTGATTTCTGCTTTCGACTGCGACTTCAACCGGTCAACGCAACACTTTATCTTTATAGCAAAAAGATGGAGTGTAGAAAATGGGCATACCTCAATATTTTGACGACTTACAGTAAGGATTTTATTGTGTTGCCATTTCCTCTTTCAATAAAAACCCATCGATTTCTTGCATGAATAGCTTCAGATCAAAGGGTTTTTTTATGTAAGCTTTGAACCCGGATTTCAGCGCCTTTTTGACATCAGATTCCATAGCATTCGCACTTACAGCGATGACGGGTATATTTCTTGTTTCTTCAAATGCGCTCAGTCTCCGGAACGCCTCTATCCCGTCCATTTCGGGCAAATTAATATCCATTAAAATAAGATCTGGTAAGTGAGCGCGGGCTAGATCAATTCCGATTTGTGCCTGAGGGGCAGAAAGTAAACAAATGTCATCTCTATTCTTTAGGATCTGCTGCACTAAGGATAGATTGGCGGGATTGTCTTCTACATAAAGCAATTTATATTGATCCCCATTTGAATTTAGTTCCGGGGGCATGGCAACAAATTCTTTAGGAGTTGACATCAGCTTAATTTCCTTTCCCTCTGGAAATTGGAGTATGAAGGTACTACCTTGCCCCTCTTTACTTTCTACCTCGATGGAGCCATTCATATGTTCCACCAATCGCTGGGTGATCGTGAGTCCTATGCCAGTACCCTCAATTTCGGTTTGATCAACGTCAAGTCTGTTGAAGGGCTCAAAGATACTTTTCTGTTGTTGCAGAGATAGACCGGTACCGGTGTCCTTTACGGAAATACGGACTTTACCCTTAGGGGTTGCATAAGAGTCCAAGGCGACAGAACCGTTATCGCTGTTGTATTTGATCGCATTTGAGAGCAGGTTGAGAAGTACTTGCTTGAGCTTGGTGCGATCAGCGAGTACGAAATTATCCCCCTGTAATTTGTTCTCTATTGAAATGTTATTTTGTTGCGCCATTGGCAAAATGAGATTGAGGGTTTCCTCTAAAACCTCTTGGAGTTTGACATTTTCGATAGATAGCGTGAATTGGTTTGACTCAATCCGCGAAAGATCGAGTACTTCATTAATGAGTGCTAGAAGGTGATTTCCACCTTTTAATATTTCATTCAAACGCATTTCCTGGGGTTGTGTTAAAGGTTCCCTATCATCAAGCTCCATGAGCTGGCCAAAACCAAGAATTGCGTTCATGGGTGTTCGTAATTCATGGCTCATTCTGGACAAAAATTCCGACTTGGCCGCATTTGCCTTTTCGGCCTCTTCCTTGGCAGATAAGATATTTTTCTCAGCTATTTTCATGCTGGTGATATCCATAGAATCTGCTCTGACATACATGAGAATACCATCAGGACAAAAAAATGGACTAAAAGAAGTCCTGTACCATATAGCTTTTCCGTCTACATTAAAATGATATTCAGCTGTGGTCGTTTCCCCCTTGGCGGCGCGGTGCATATGTTCAATAATGATTTCACGAGTAATTTTTGGGGCTGAATCAGGAGGAAAAGGTTGTCCATAAAAATCCTCGATATTTTTAATCTGAAGAGCACAAACACCACTATTACTCATAAATTGCAATTTCAGATCTGGATCAAAAATTTTGTGACATATTGGCGAGGACTGTATCAAACCATTTATGCTAGGGTTCTCATTTATAGTTTGTAACAATGCGGGTAAGGTTAGTTTTTCCATAGTAAATTTTGAACTCTTTGAGAGTTTGTATTGGCAAGAGATAAATTTTTCGAGACTTTCCATATAAAATTAAAATTCATAGGAAAAAGCCCTGTAAACCCGAACCATCTTTTAAGAAGATAATGCAATATTTATGCCTAAAAATAGTCATTGAAAAAACGGGAATTAACAAAACATACGAAAGTATCTGTTTGAAAAACGTATGGTTTTTCAGACAGAATTAAATTCGCCGAATGTCCGCTTTGGGTTGTGACTTCAACCGGTCAACGCAACACTTTATCTTTATAGCAAAAAGATGGAGTGTAGAAAATGGCCTATCAAACACTAACAAACTATACCGCTCACCTAAAAACTTAATGTCTGCTCGATGAGCGGGATTTCCACCAGGGTTTTATCGTATCCGAGAGCGTCTTCATTCTCCAGCCATTGCAGGGCGTAGAGTTCAAAAAGAATTTCGCCGCCATTTACAATCACAGTTTAGTCGGCAAATTTTGACGCGTCCGGCAAATTTTGCTATTCAAGAGCCGGGATTTTGACGATACATTTAATAGGGACGAGGCACTAATTTATTGGGTTTAAAAGGTTTCCCGGTAAGTTTGGCAGGGTCCTCTTTTTGGCATAAAGTTTGCTGAGTAGTAAATGAAGATTCGAAATGGCATCGCCTCCTCCAACGATTTGGGTCCTCCAAGACCCAAATCGTGGCGTGCCTAACTCCTCTGCCGCTGGCCCGCGTGTGTATATGCGATGGGTTCATCGGTTTTTTTTCAGGTAAAA
Organism: Nitrospinaceae bacterium; assembly: GCA_029261595.1. GTDB lineage: Bacteria > Nitrospinota > Nitrospinia > Nitrospinales > VA-1 > JADFGI01. The sequence continues at coordinate 3,415 of JAJDAZ010000029.1, forward strand.
ATCTTACCTCCTTCTTCTCCTCACCACCCACATACCTTGTTTCACGCCCCATAACTGAAGAAACCACATTAGGCCTCAACCCATTGCCCCTAAGGCGAGTAAACCCAATGCGCGTCGCTTCCATTGCCGCCGGGTTTGGGCCCGCCGGTCAAAATATGAAGTTTTCCGTCCGCAACCGCGCTTCCCAGACCGTGCCGTCCTTCCGGCATGGGGTGCATGGTGACCCAATCGTCTTTTGAGGGATCGTAGGCTTCGTTTTCGGTGAACGTCTTGTCACCCGACTCCCCGCCCAGCACGTGAATTTTCCCGTTCAGTACTTGGGAGGTGATGCCGCTTCGGGCGGTGGGCAAAGGTTTGAGCTTGGTCCAGGTTGCGGTGTCAGGATCGTAGGCTTCGTTGGCGTCCAGATTGTTCCGGTAATTGACGTTGACCCGTCCGCCGATGGCGAATAGCCTTCCCTGGAAAGAGGAAACGGCCAAATGATCGCGGGGGGTCGGCACCGGGGCCAGTGTTTGCCATTGGTCGGTGTCAGGATCGTAGACTTCATTCGCTCCGGTATTGACCAGACGGAAAATATTTCTCCATGCGCCGCCGATGGCGTAGATTTTGTCGTCAATGACCGCAGTGGCCAGCGCGCCCCGTTCGGTCGGCATGGGGGCTTTAACTGTCCAGTGATGCGTATCGGGGTCGTACATGAAATTGACGTTGGTGGGAGCCCAGGTCGCGGAACCGAAGCCGCCGATGACGTACAGTTTGTCGTTCACCACCGAGGCGGTGGTGTGGTGGAGCGGGCGGGGCAGGGGGCTTTGGGCCTGCCAGGTTCCCGTGGCCAAATCGAAAGCTTCGACTTTGTCTGTGATGCCCTTGGGAGTGAACCCTCCGATCACATAAATTTTCCCGGCCAGAAGAGCCACCGCCACTTCGGTGCGCACGGTGGGCGCGGGCGGTAATTTTTTCCAGCTTCCCAATGATTCGGTGCCTACGGAGGCCGTCAGGAATGACAGAAGAAATATGGTGAAGACGAAAACGCGTTGATGGTTCATGATGAAACCTCCTTCAAATAATTCATCAGGGGGCTTGGGATTTACCGGGAAAAAAATAATAAAATAATTGCTGGCATTTCAACCTGAATATGAATTAATACCCAGTCTTAATATAATCCCACTTATTGCTGGATCACAGGCTTTTTGGGGATTTTTCTCAGGAACCAGGGGATATTGGAATCATCACCAGCCTTTAAGATTTTGACAAAGGTGTCACGATGCCGGGGGGATTGAGGCCCAAAAGAGGGCTTGTCAGGTGGATTTCCAGATTAGGACAATAAATTAGGACATTTCCGATATCCATGCTACCTTAATCTGGTAAACAAGGGTTGTTTCGTTGTAGGGTAAGTTGATTCTTTATAGTTTCTCGCCTAGAGCAAATCTAAAAAAATAATTTGGTCCCTTAGACCAAAGAGAATTTGGTTTTTTCTCCAAGTGTTTCTCTAAAAGTTCTTGCATCCATGCAACCCAATTTAAAAAAGGGAAAATATTATCCGGAGTTTCCGGAAGTGTATCCCGCTCAATTTTAGGAGAGTATTATCATGGCAGCAGGAACAGTAAAATGGTTTAACGAGAGCAAGGGTTATGGATTCATTGAGTCTGAGAGTGGCAAAGATCTCTTTGTGCATTTTTCGGAAATTCAAGGGGACGGTTTTAAGACTCTTGCAGAGGGCCAGGCGGTCGAATTTGAGGAAGGCATGGGCCAGAAAGGCCCACAGGCCACCAAGGTGGTATCCAAATAAGAAGCTTCGGACATCATCCGGCAGAAATTTGATTTTGCCGGAGTCCTCTCAGTTCCATATTTACGTAGAAGGGCTTGGCCATTCGGTCGAGCCCTTTTTCTTTTGCGTTGGTTTATCAGGAGCGCGGTTGTTACTTTCCCCGTACCAGCCGGTCGATGGGCACGACTTGTTGCAACAGTGCCGGCAGGTTTTCTAGTTTCAGCATATTGGGTCCGTCCGACAGGGCGTTGTCCGGATCGGGATGGATTTCCATGAAGAGGGCATCGCACCCCACCGCAACCGCCCCCCGCGTGAGATAGGGGATCAGTTCCCGCTGTCCGCCGCTTTGGGTTCCCTGACCTCCCGGCAATTGCAGGCTGTGGGTCACATCGAACACCACCGGATAGCCGTATTCCCGCATCAATGCGATTGATCGCATGTCCGCCACCAGATTGTTGTAGCCGAGGGTGAACCCACGCTCGGTCAATAGAATTTCCTGGCTTCCGCTCTGCTCCACTTTACGGACGACGTTTTTCATATCCCAGGGGGCCATGAACTGGCCTTTTTTGATATTGACTGGTTTGCCCGAACGGGCCGCAACCGCGAGCAGGTCCGTCTGCCGGCACAAAAACGCGGGGATCTGCAATACGTCGAGAACTTCCGAGGCCGGGCCTATCTCTTCTTCTTTGTGAATGTCCGAAAGCACCGGGAGGTCCAGTTCATTACGGATTTTTTTCAGGATTTTCAATCCGTCGGTGAGCCCCGGCCCGCGAAAGGAGTCGATGGAGGACCGGTTGGCCTTGTCATAGGAAGCTTTGAAGATGAAAGGAACTCCCGCGTCGCCGGTGACGCGTTTCAGTTTTTCCGCCGTCTCCATTGCCTTCTGTTCCGATTCGATCACGCAGGGGCCTGCGATCAGGGCCAGTGGGTGGTCACCGCCGATGGGCACGGAGCCGATGTTCACGGCTTTGGTGAGGGAAATGGATAGGCTCATTGTTTGAGAGGCTGTGGCGGACCGAGGTCGATTCCAATGGGAACGGGATGCGGCAACTCGGTGCGTGGCGGCAAACCATCGGCGGCGAGAAAGCCCAAAACCAGTTCTCGCACCTTCTCGTTATTGGTGGCTTTATGCAGGGAGGTGAACCCCTGTTCTTTTAATTGTGTCATATCGGGTTCGGGGGCATTTTCCCCGACCACGAGAACGAAAGGCAATTTTTTAAACTTCTTTTTTATATTCAGCAGATGCTTGGTTTCGCATTTGCCTGTTCTCAGGACATAAATCACCAGATCGCAATGGAGCATCTGCGAGGGTTTGAAGCAATCGGCAATGGATATAAAGCTCATCACCGTGAAAAATTCCTGCATCACAAACTTTGAAAGCTGGATGCGTTCGCTTCGAACCGGATCGACCAGAAAAATGGTTTTGTATTTCATTCTGCGTCTCATCGTCAGGCACCGGCGAAAAACACCTGTGCAAATTAAAAACTCTTTGATCTGAAGTCTATCATCAAAAGTGCGGCGGATGAACCCTAAAAGGCCGCCAGGATATCGGGGTTTTGGTTTGCTTTGTCCAAAACGTTGTGAAAAAATGAGATGCGGATCTTTTAGATCATTTCAGACGGGGCTACTATGAAGCAGACATTGATGACCTCACTGGTATTGCTGGTAATTTTTTTCATGCCCTATCAGGCATTCTCCGAAGGAAGAGTCGTCGTCGTCGAGGTGTCGGGAGCGATCAATCCCGTGGTCGCCGAATTCGTTACCCATGAAATAAGCGAAGCGAATCAGGCCAAAGAAGAATTGATCGTGATCCGCCTGGACACTCCCGGCGGGCTCGACACTTCCATGCGGCTGATCATCAAAGGGATCTTGAACTCCACCGTGCCGGTGGCGACGTTTGTCGCTCCCAGCGGTTCCCGGGCGGCTTCGGCGGGAACGTTCATCACCATCGCCTCGCACATCGCCGCGATGGCGCCGGGCACCAATATCGGCGCTGCGCATCCGGTCAACCTGATGGGAGGCGGAGGTGGCGGGGAAAAAAGCTCGACCATGGAGAGTAAGGTCGTTCAGGACGCTTCGGCCTATATTCGCTCGCTGGCGGAAAAACGTGGCCGCAACGCGCATTGGGCGGAATTGGCGGTTGCCAAAAGCGTTTCCATTTCCGCCGAGGAAGCGATCAAATTAAACGTCATCGACCTGATCGCGGCTGATGTTGAGGCCCTCGTACTGGCTTTGGACGGGCGGGAGATCAAAGCCGACTCCACCTCCATCGTTCTCAAGACCCGGGACCGGGAGATCGTCTACCATGCCATGAACAAGCGGCAGAGGATTCTGGACACGATTTCGAACCCCAATGTCGCGTATATCCTGATGATGCTGGGGCTGGTCGGGCTTTATTTTGAACTGTCCAATCCGGGCCTGATTCTACCGGGGATCATTGGCGGCATCAGCATGATCCTGGCGCTCTACGCCATGCAGACCCTGCCGATCAACTACGCTGGCCTGATGTTGATCGTTTTAGGGCTGATTCTTTTTATCGTCGAAGTCAATGTGATGAGTTTTGGTCTTTTGTCGGCGGGAGGGGTGATCTCCATTTTGCTGGGTTCTCTCATGCTCATCGACAGCGACGACCCGGCGATGCAGATTTCCAAAACCGTTCTTATTCCAACCCTGGGGTTTTTTATTGCGGTTTCTCTGGGTATTCTTTATCTGGCAACGAAGTCCCAGCGACACCGTGCGATTTCCGGCGCCGAAGGGTTGATCGGGGCGGAGGGCGTGGTGAAGGCGGAATTGAACCCGGCGGGGAGTGTCCTCATTCATGGTGAGGTATGGAATGCCGAAGGTGACGGCAACATATCGGCAGGAGAAAAAGTGATTGTTTCTGCGGTGGAGGGTCTCAAGCTCAGGGTGAAACCCGCGCCGGACTCGCGATCCTAGTGAGGGGGCGGTCGATAACAGGCCCCAGGAGTGTGCCTGGCTCGAATATGAATTTCCGGTGACTTTGATGTCTATATTGCAAACCTTTGGAGGGGTGCTGGCCCTCCTTTTGCTTTATGCGGTGTTCCTGGTGGCTTGCGAGGACAGGATTATTTACCATCCTTACAAGTATCCCGAAGGAATCTGGAACCCCTCTTCGTTTGATGTGCAGGTGGAGGATGTTTTTTTTCAGTCAAAGGATGGAACCAAATTGCATGGATGGTATATTCCTTCGGCCAACGCCAAGGCCACGCTGTTATGGTTTCATGGCAATGCCGGTAACCTGACCCACCGGCTGGAAAATATTAAGCGACTGCAACACCTGAATCTCAATATTTTTATTTTTGATTACCGGGGATATGGTAAAAGCGAGGGGAAACCGGATGAAGCGGGTATTTATCAGGATTCCCAGGCCGCATATGATTTTTTGATTCAGGAAAAAAAGGTTGCTCCCCTGAAAGATTTGTTCCTTTTTGGCAGATCGTTAGGAGGGATATGCGCCGTCGAGGTCGCCTCCCGGAATGAGGCGGCGGGGCTGATTCTGGAGTCAGTGTTCACCTCGGCCAAAGACATGGCGGGCAAGGTGTTTCCCCTGTTGCCGATCGGGTGGGTGATTCGATCCAGATTTTCCGCCATCGAAAAAGTTCCTGGTTTGAAACTGCCGAAATTGTTTCTGCATGGGACGGAGGATGAGATCGTTCCTTACAAGTTGGGCAGAAAATTGTATGAAGCGGCGGCGCAACCCAAGGAGTTTTATGATATTGAGGGCGCCGGTCACAACGACACTTATGAGGTCGGAGGCCGGGAATATTTTGCGGCGCTGAACCGGTTCATTACCGATACGTTGAAGAAGAATCATACGTAAATTACTTTCATTTTATTTGTACAGACTATGGACAATTCGGTCAGAAAAAAATTAACCCAATCTTTAAAACGGGTGGTGATCAAAATCGGCAGTAGCGTTATTTCCCACCGCGAACCGGGAAAATCGTCGCTGGTCCTGGGCCTGAACCCGGAACGGGTCCGGCACTATTCAAAGCAGATCAAAAAAATCGTGGACACGGGCTGCGAGGTGGTGCTGGTCTCGTCAGGGGCGATCATGGCGGGAAGGGAACGCCTGGGGCTGACGCGAAATCACCTGACCATCCCGGAGAAACAGGCCTGCGCCGCCAGCGGTCAGAGTCACCTCATGCACGCTTACGAAAAAAAGTTCGAGAAGCAGGGCTTGAAAGTCGCGCAGATATTATTGAGCAGTGCCGACCTTGGCAACCGCAAGCGCTATCTTAACGCCAAGCACACTATCGAAGCGCTATTGAAGCACAAGGTCATTCCCATCATCAATGAAAACGATTCCGTCACGGTGGATGAAATCAAGATCGGCGACAACGACACGCTGTCGGCCACCGTCGCCTGTCTGGTAGACGCTCAACTGTTGATTATCCTTTCCGACGTGGATGGATTGTACTCGCGCGACCCGTCGCAAAAATCCCGCAAGAAAGATGAAGCGCCGCCGGAGTTGATTCATCAGGTGAACAAAGTCACCAAAGAGGTGGAGAAACTTTCAGGAAAAAGCAACAACCTGTTGACGGTGGGCGGGATGGTCACGAAAGTGATGGCGGCGAAAAAGACCATGAGCTTCGGCATACCCACTCTCCTGCTGAGTGGCTTGGATGATCGGGCAATGGAAAAAGCGTTGAACGGTGATGTCGTGGGTACCCTGTTTTGGCCGGAGAATGAAAAAATCCGCAATCGAAAACACTGGATCGCACACACGCTGAAACCGGCGGGGATCATCACCATCGATGCCGGCGCTAAAAAGGCCCTGGTCGAGAGGGGGAAGAGCCTGCTTCCAGCCGGGGTGGTTTCTATAAAGGGGAATTTCGAGTTCGGCAATTCCGTGACCGTGGTGGATGAGGCGTCCTCAGAGGTTGCGCGCGGGTTGATCAATTACAACACGAGCGATCTGGAAAAAATCAAGGGCATGAAAACTTCCGAAGTGCGCAAACTCTTCGGCGATAATTTTTATGAAGAAGTGATCCACCGCGACGACATGGTGGTGTTCTATTAATTATGGCCAAATGGTGGGAAAAAGAACCGATTCGATTTGAATGCCAGGCGGATTGCTTCAAGTGTTGCTGCAAGCCGGGCCTGGTTTACTTCGATCGCGATGATATCAATAAGGTTTCTACCTTTTTAGATTGCACTCCTAAAGAATTCAAAGCCTCCTACCTTCAACGGGACGACGGGCATTGGGCACTGGAAGTCGATAGCGATGCCCCCTGTACCTTTTTAACCGCCGAGGGTTGCGGCATTCACGAAGTCAAACCTAAGCAATGTGGGGCTTATCCGTTCTGGAAAGAGAATCTGGAGTCTAAAAATATGTGGCGCATGGTGGGCGGGTTCTGTCCCGGCGTCGATAAAGGCCCGATGGTCGCTCTGGAAACCATCAAAGGTTTTTTGAAAAAGTTCAGGTTATAAACTCCGCTGGATAAAACAAACTCCCTACGCAGGTTTTTTGAGCCCCATTTTTTTGATGCGCGAGATGAGGGTGGTGGGCCTCATGCCGAGCAATTCCGCGGCCCCGCCCGGCCCAAAAATTTTCCATCGGGTTTGGTTGAGCGCGGCCAGAATATTTTCCCATTCGCGTTGTTTCATTTCCTGATCGGTGAAGATTTTTTGATCTTCCGATGGTGTCGCGGTGGGTGGAGGGGAACTAAACTTTCCTCTGCTTGATCCTACTTGCAGGTCCAGGGTTCCCGAGCGTGACGTGATGACGGCGCGTTCGAGGACGTTTTGCAGTTCCCGGACGTTTCCCGGCCAGTCGTAATTTTGCAGTTTCAGGACATGGGCTTTGGTGAGTTTGGGTTGCGGGGAATGAAACTTTTTCGCCGCCAGGGTCAGAAAATGGTTGGCCAAAAGGGGAATGTCGTCCTTTCTTTTTCTTAAGGGCGGCACCTCAATGGGAAAAACGTTCAATCGATAGAACAGGTCTTCCCGGAACCGGCCTTGTTCCACTTCTTTTTTTAAATCCTTGTTGGTGGCGGCGACGATGCGCACATCCACCTTTTGAGTTTTCTCATCGCCCACCCGCTCGTAGGTCCCCTCCTGAAGGACGCGCAATAATTTACTTTGCAGATCCAGCGGGATTTCGCCCGCCTCATCCAGGAAGAGGGTGCCTTCGTGGGCCAGCTCGAAGCGGCCCGCGCGGTCTTTCACGGCGCCGGTGAAGGCGCCCTTCACATGGCCGAAAAATTCGCTTTCGTAGAGTTCCCTGGGGATGGACGCGCAGTTGACGCGAATCATCGGGCGGTGGTTCCTCAGGCTGCGGCTGTGAATTTCATGAGCGATGAGTTCCTTGCCGGTGCCCGATTCCCCGCCGATGAGAATGCTGGCGTCGGTCGGCGCGACCATGTCGATTTGTTTGAGAATCGTGCCAAGCGCCGGGCTCTGCCCGACAATGCCTCCAAAGGACTGCAACTCGGAAACTTCTTCGATGAGGTATTCGTTTTCCAGCTCCAGTTGCTGGCGCAATCTTTGGATTTCATCAAACGCGCAGGCCCGTTCTTTTTCGATGCGCTTGCGCTCAGAAATATCGCGGGAAAACCCCACCACATATTCCTGACCCTCAAACTGAATGAAACTGGCTTTCACTTCGAAGTAGGCGAGGGTGCCATCCTTTTTTAGATGTTGATCTTCAAAGGTAACGGTTTGTTGTTGCTTGATTTCCCTCCAGAAACGGGCCCAGGTCTGCTTATTGGAGTTGGGGTTAATATCCTGAATCGTCAGGCCGAGCAATTCTTCTTGCGAGTAACCGAGCAGTTTGCAGGCGGCTTGATTGGCGCGATGAATACGCGCATCTGCGTCATGCCAGATAATACCGTCGGTGGCCTGCTCGATGGTGAATTGAGCGAGGCGAAAACATTCGTCAATATTGCGTTTGGATTTCATGAGTTTTCACCCTATATCATTTTCCTCATCATATACGAGATTACGTATAAATTATACTATATATCATAAGATACTATATTTAGTAGTTTTAAAGTTTTTGGATAAATGCCGTAATCACTTTAAATATAAGGGCTTATATTTGGCGTTGGAAATGGCATGGCCCATGCAATGAAAAGATATAAATTTCAAGTAATTTTAAATTTGCAAAAACGTCAAGGAGGTTCAGCAATGAAAACCGATACAAAAGTCAAACTCAATGGAATCCATCATATCGCCCTGAACGTAAAAAATATGGATCGGGCGGAACATTTTTACAGCGACCTTTTAGGTTTCGAGGTGGTGACAAGAACGTCCACCAAGGCCGGGTTGAAACACACCGAATTGGATGCAGGCAATGTTGTCATGGCTCTGTTCGAATCTCCTGACCTGGATTTTGAAAACGCTCAAAAAACCATGACGGACGACGGTTACCTGCATTTTGCTTTCGGAGCCGACAAAGATAAAAGTTCCGCCATCATTCAACATTTGAAAGACAATGGCGTGCGTTTTGACGGGGAACCGCGTAACTATCCCGGCGGTGAATCGGTGTATTTTTATGATCCCGATGGTCACGTCATTGAAATCCACGTTGAGAAAAACTAGATCAAACAATCAACGATTAAAATTCAGGAAAGGAGGGAATAGAAATGAAAACCAAAAACGCAATGGAAATGAAATTGTATCCTCCTGAAGTTCAGGCCGAGGGAGCGTTTGACGGCGGGCGGATCACTGAGATCAAACCCGTCGGTTTTCCTCACGAAGGGCCGAGTGTTCCTCATATAGGTCCGCTATTTTACTGGGCCTGGGCCACCGCAAAAGGTTACGGAAAAATCGGCCTTCACCCACATAAAGGGTTCGAGATCATGAGTTATGCCCTGACCGGGGAAATTGGCCATTACGATACTCTGGGAAATAAGAGCCGCGTCAAAGCCGGGGGGGCGCAGGTCATGCAGACAGGATCGGGCGTGTCTCATGAGGAAGAAACCCTTGGCGATCACACCGAGTTTTTCCAGCTCTGGTTCGAACCGGATCTCAATACGGCGGTGCAAAAAACTCCCACTTACCGGGAATTCGACCACGACGATTTTCCAAGCGAGCAAAATGAAGGAGTTCTCATAAAGTCCATCGTAGGAAAAGGGGCTCCGGTGACTCTGGTCACCCAGGCCAACATGCAGGATGTCACGATTGAGCCAGGTTTTAAGCATCAACGGACTCTGGCCGCCGGACAAACTCTGGCAATCGTTGCCATTAGCGGAAAAGGAAGGGGAGTGGATGAGGAATCCGGGCAAAAAATCTATCTGCAGGAGAAATACTTTGCCGTCATTCACGCAAATGAAGAGGGACAAGTCTCTTTCAAGACCGAAGGGGATTCTTCGTTACGTCTCGCGATCATTGAGGTTCCCGCAGAGGTGGATTATCCGCTTTATAAAGAACAACTCCGCTGAGTTAAAAATTTAAAAAAGAAAATAGAAAGGTCATACAATGTCTAATAAATTATCAGTTTTAGTAATGGGTGCGACGGGAAATCAGGGAGGAGCTGTGGTCAGGCATCTATTGCCAAAAGGACATCAGATCCGAACGTTGACCCGAAACCCCAATTCACCCAAGGCTAAGCAACTCCAGGAACAGGGAGTGGAAGTTATAAAGGGCGACTTTTTTGATGCGAATTCTTTAATCAGTGCGGCCAAAGGAATGGACACCGTGTATGCGATGACCACTCCTTTTGAAGTCGGGGTTGATAGGGAGGTGGAACAGGGAATTGCCCTGGTCGATGCGATAAAACAGGCCAAGGTGAGGCATCTTGTTTTTGGCTCGGTCGCCAGTGCGGATCAACAAACCGGCATTCCTCATTTTGACAGCAAGTATGAAGTCGAAAAATATATCGCTACTTTGAACATTCCCTACACTATCAGCGCTCCAGTAGCTTTTATGGACAACTTGCTCTCCCCTTGGTTTTTGCCTTCTCTCAAGGAAGGCACGCTGAAAATGGGTATGCCTGCAGATCGTCCCCTCCAACAAGTATCCGTAAATAATATTGGCGCCTTTGCCGCCAGCCTGATCGAACGCCGGGAGAAAGTTTTCGGCCAACGATTCGATTTCGCCGGTGACGAATTGTCCGGAACCGAGACTATGAAGGCGGTGAATAAAGTCAGTGGCCTCAACCTCGGCTATGAAGGCTTTAACCCGGAAATGATGCGGGCGGATAATGCCGATTTCGCAGAAATGTTTTCGTGGTTCAACCGTGTGGGTTATGACGTAGACATCCAAAAGTTGCACAGGGAGTTTAAAGAAGTCCAATGGCAGAGTTTTGAAACCTGGGCCGGGGAACAGGATTGGAGTGTAATATAATTGGCTGATAAAAAGTTTTAACTGAGAACTTTACACACCGATCGGAGGAGATTCACCATGGAAAATTTAAAATGCTTTTTTAAGACGGAAGATTCTATTTCAAATCTGATCTTGCGGGTGGCACTCGGAGTGGCGATTTTCCCGCATGGCGCACAAAAACTTTTAGGATGGTTTGGCGGGCACGGTATGGAGGGGACCCTTGGGTTTTTCACTGCAAAAATGGGGGTTCCCTACTTCATCGCCATTCTGGTCATTATCGGAGAATTTTTTGGCGCGCTGGGTTTGATCACCGGTTTTCTGACCCGGTTCAGCGCGGCGGCAATGGCCACCATCATGGCGGGTGCGGTTGCCATGGCGCATTGGAATAATGGTTTTTTCATGAACTGGTCGGGCAAGCAGGCGGGCGAGGGGTTCGAGTATCACATTCTGGCGATTGGAATGGCGACGGCTCTGATTATTTCCGGCGCGGGTTCGTTTTCACTGGATCAGTGGGTCACAAGAAATATTTTGGATAAGGAATAAACCGCGATTCTGGCAATTATTTTTAAATTGATATTAAAAAATTTAATCAGAAGGAAGGCGACTCATGGAGTTTTCACAATTGGTGCACCAGCGGCAAAGCGTCAAATCCTACGATTCGGGGAAAACCATCACCGATGCGGAACTGAAAGAATTATTCGAGGACGTCATCTTGAGTCCCAGCTCCTTCAACCTTCAGCATTGGACCTTCATCGCGGTGAGGGGCCCCGAAACCAAAAAAAAATTGAAAGAAGCGGCCTGGGGGCAACAACAGATCGAGGACTCTCCGGTCACCCTGCTGGTTTGCGGGAAACTCGACGCTCATGAAGACGCGCCTGAAATTTATGCCGAAGCGCCTCCCGCTATCCGGGAAAAGATGCTTCCCATGATACAAAAATTTTATGCGGACCAAACCCAACTCGTCCGTGACGAGGCGATCAGAAACGCTTCCCTCGCCGCGATGACGCTGATGTATTCCGCCAAAGCCCGCGGGTGGGACACCTGCCCCATGATCGGGTTCGATCCGGATGCAGTCGCAAAAATTTTAAAAATAACACCCAATTATATTCCCGTCATGATGTTGGTTGTCGGCTATCAAAAGGACGCTCCCCGCCCGCGGTCCCATCGCAAGCCCGTGTCGGAAGTGGTGCGCCTGGAAAGTTTGCAGGGAGCCGGTTTGACGGCAGAGTAAATTTTCTTCAATTAAAAAAAATTCCAAGCCGTAAACACGCGTCGAATAAAGCCCCCCTTAAGAAATTTGACATTGGGCCGGGTCGCAAGGATAATGCCCAACTGGCTTGGCCGATTACCGTAAAATTTCATTCGTCGATATTCCAATAAGTTATTTTGTTCCATTGGACAGGGCCGCCTGGTTTTCTTTTTGGCCCAATTTTTTTCAGGAGAGTTCATGCCGGTCGCAGTCGTTTTGGGAATGCAGTGGGGAGATGAAGGCAAGGGAAAGATCATCGATCTTCTGTCCCAGGAAGCGGACATTGTGGCGCGTTATCAGGGCGGGCACAACGCTGGCCATACCATCTGTTTTGACGACAAGGAATTTGTCCTGCACTTGATTCCGTCCGGCATTTTCCACGAGGGGAAATTATGCGTGATCGGCAACGGCGTGGTGATCGACCCCTCGGCTTTGGCTGAGGAAATGGAAGATTTGAATCAGGCGGGGATTGATCTGAAAAACCGGTTGGTGTTGAGCGACCGGGCCAACATCATTCTGCCCTACCACAGTGTTTCAGACAGAAGCCGCGAGAAAGAAGGCAAATTCCAGAAGATCGGTACGACCGGACGCGGGATCGGCCCTTCCTACTCCGATAAAATAGCCAGGATAGGCATCCGTGCCTGTGATTTTCTTGATGAGAACCGCCTGCGCGAACAGTTTCATGTCAACTATCAGGAAAAAAAGAAGATCCTGAAACATTTGTACGATCTAGAGCTACCCGACTTCGATTCCATGTTTCGGGACTTGCTTAGTTTCCGGAAAATGATTCTCGAATACATTGGCGACACTCAATCCTTGTTGCAAAAGGCCATCGCCGAAAATAAAAAAATATTGTGCGAAGGTGCTCAGGGGACCATGCTTGATGTGGATCACGGGACCTATCCCTTCGTGACCTCTTCCAGCTCAACGGCGGGAGGGGCCTGCACGGGACTTGGAATTCCGCCGACCAAAATTGACCGGGTGGTGGGGGTCATCAAGGCGTACACCACGCGAGTGGGGGAGGGGCCGTTCCCAACGGAGTTGCACGATGGAGACGGACAAATGCTACGCGACGAAGGCCACGAATTTGGCGCGACTACCGGTCGTCCCCGGCGGTGCGGTTGGTTCGACGCGGTCGTGGCCCGTCATGCGATCGGGATCAACGGCATCGACGCCCTGGTGTTGACCAAGATCGACGTTCTCGATAAATTTGAAATCATCAAGGTCTGCACAGGCTACAAACACAAAGGCAACGTGTATGAAAAAATGCCCGCCGATCTGGATTGTCTGCAGAATTGTGAGCCTGTCTACACCGAGTACGAAGGCTGGATGGCCAACACGGTCGGAGTCACCGTTTACGATGAATTGCCCGAAAAGGCCAGGCAGTATATTGAGAGTCTGGGAAAGTTATTAGGAACCCAGTTCCTGATGATCTCAACCGGACCGCAAAGAAACTACACCATCCATAATGGGACTTTGTTTTAACCCAACTTTCAAGCAGTTGAGGACGAAAATCCTCCTCCCTTCCCGCTTTCATGTGCCTCACCTTCAAAAAACTCGAAATCTCCGGCGTGAATCTTATATTATAATGAATGTATATTCCTGATTCAGGCAGGATAATTTTCTCTTTCAATTTAAGTTGTCTTTTTAACCATGCTGACCATCACAATACTCATCGGGTCCATCCTGTTTTTTTACTTTGTCGGCTATAGGTATTACGCGGGCCGGTTGGACCGGGAAGTCATTCAGCCGGACGGCGGTCAGGTGACTCCTGCGGTTTCCCAGAATGACGGGGTGGATTACGTACCCAGCCAACCGTTTGTGTTGTTCGGCCATAATTTTGCCTCCATCGCCGGAGCCGGCCCGGTCATCGGTCCCATCATCGCCATGCACTACTTCGGCTGGGGGCTGACGCTGTTCTGGATTCTGGTGGGGAATGTTTTTATCGGAGCGGTGCACGATTACATCACCCTGATGATTTCCGTACGCAACCGAGGCAGTTCCATCGCCGAGATCGCCGAAAGCTCGATGGGCATCCGCGCAAAATCGGTGTTTGCCATTTTTTTGGTGCTGGCTATGTTGCTGGTGGTGGCGGTGTTTGGCGTGGTCGCGGCCAAGACCCTAATCGCCCAGCCTGAGATGGTGTTTCCCACCTTCGCCATCATTCCCGTGTCCATGATTCTTGGATGGTTCATTTACAAAAAGAACTGCAACCTGATGATCGCCTCGCTGATTGCGGTGGCTGTGTTGATTCTGAATATTTATATTGGTTTCAAATTGCCGATCCCACTGCCGGAGGACGGGGTGTTGGGGTTTTCCCCGTTGATGTTCTGGTTTGTGATTTTAATGTTATATGCCGGAATCGCCTCGGTTTTACCGGTCCAGATTTTGCTTCAGCCGCGCGATTATCTTTCCACTTATGTGCTTTTTGGTTCCATGTCACTGGGAATCCTGGGTCTCTTGTGGGTGCATCCGGAGATCAACACGCCCGTGTTTCGGGGTGCGGTTTCCGACGTGCAGGGTCCGGTGTGGCCGATGCTGTTTGTGCTGGTGGCCTGCGGTGCGGTTTCCGGGTTTCATTCGCTGGTCGCGGGCGGCACGACCTCCAAACAACTGGCAACGGAAACGCACGGCAAACCGATCAGCTACGGTGGCATGCTGACCGAAGGCGTGGTCGCGGTGGTCACAGTTTTGCTGGTCGGTGGCGGACTTTACTGGGTCGCGCCCACGGGTGGCAACGTCGATATGGCGACTCTTGGGTTCCGCGAGACCCTGCAATCGGGCGGATGGATTCTGGCATTCGGCAACGGCTTCGGCAACGTGGTGCATCAGATGATGCCGATGCTGAGTTTCACTTTCGCCTCAATGATCGCGGTCCTGGCGCTCAACACCTTCGTCCTGACCACGCTGGATACGGCAGTGCGCATCACCCGATTTATCATTCAGGAGTCATTAGGCCGCAAAGCCCCCGTATTTCAGAACAAATACATCGCCACGATCGCGGTGGTTTTTCTGGCTTATTTGATCGGCGCGACGGAAGGCTGGCAGAAAATATGGCCGATTTTCGGGGCAACCAATCAGCTCATTGCCGCAGTGGCCCTGATGGTCTGTTCCACCTACCTGATGGCGGCGGGAAAACCCACGAAATACACGCTTTATCCGGCGGTGTTCATGATCATCACCACTATTGGCGCGTTGGCCTGGCAGGGTTATAAGTTCCTGACGGCTCCCGAGCCCAGTTATGTACTTGGGTTTACGGCGCTGGTTCTTATTGCTCTTGCGATATTTGTGGCCAGCGAAGGCATGCAGGCGTTGAAAGGGCGGCCTGCAAACGAGTTACAGCCAACACCTTCAGAAGCCTGAACGGTTATTGGCTTTTGAATGGGAATAGATTATGATGGTGGCATCTTTTCAGCCACAGGTTTAATCCGGCTCTTGAGCCTTTTTTAAAATTGATTAAGGATTTTTTTTCATGAAGCTCAGTGAAATTCTGGCGGCGCGGGAAAAAGCCAAGGAAAAAACAGCACAACAAAGTTTGAGTTCTCCCACAGCGGTTGCTCCGAGACCTGCATCCACCAAATCGGCTTTAAAAGTGGTGCGCACACGGGAGACTCCCAATGACGACGCTCTGCAATATGTATTGAACGCTCAGATTCTTGGCCATGGCAATAAATCTTATGCGTCTAAATCCGATTGTGAAGGCGATCCGATGGGCCAGGCTCTGTTCGAGAGGCGCGGCGTGAAAAACGTTTATGTCATGGAAAATTTTGTGACTGTGACCAAAGACCCGGCTATCGACTGGAACCCGCTCAAAGATCAGATATGGAAAACCATCGATAAGACCGTGACCATCTACCAAACCGCAGACAAAGCCGCGCTGGCGAAAATCGATGTGACCAATTTTTCTGCCTTACCTAAGGAAGATCAGTTGAAAGCCATTGAAATGGTTTTAGACCGGTCGATCCGTGCCAACCTGGCACGCGACGGCGGCGGAGTGGAAGTCAAGGGTTTTGAAGATAATGTGGTCCTGATCGAGTATCACGGGGCGTGCGGAAGTTGCGCCACCTCCAGCACAGGAACCCTGCAATTCATCCAGGGTCAGCTCAAGCAACAGCTCCATCCCGACTTAAAAGTCAAACCGGTTTAACCCCGTTACACGGGGAGGAAAAGCCTGCTACGCAGTGAGCTGACGTTCGCTTTACCCCTACGGGGCATGAAGGCAAAGGTCGAATATCACATGCTCACGAGTTCCGAAAAGCCATAAATCCATAGAACGTAAATCTCGTCTTCGCGAGCCGCTATCAGCGGCGTGGCGATCCAGGGGTTTCCAGAGATTCTGGATTTACCCCTTCGTGGCACGAAAGCTAAGGAATAATATAACGGCTTTGTCGCTAACGCTCCTCGCAAAGACGGGTATGCAAAGGTCTAGGCGGTGAAGAGGGTTTTATCCTGTCCATCCCGTCAAATCCCCTGATTTTTTAGTAAACATTCATATTTTCAATATGTTATGATTCAAATAACCTCTAAAAAGGAAGAACTGTTTCATGGCATTTTCAGGGAAATTTCGCGCCCTTGTTTGGCTATTGGTCATTTCAGCCATTCTGATCTGGCTGGCCGGTGGCGACAAACTGCCGCTGGTTTCCAAATTGATGAAGGGCGAAAAGAAAGAACCTCTGAAAGCCGAAAGCTTTAAGTTCACCGAAGTGTCCCGCAAAGACATTCACCAGAAAGTGCTGGCAACGGGAACGGTGAGCCTCAAAACCGGGGCTGAAGTGAAAATCGGCGCCAGGATTTCCGGCCAGTTGGAAAAATTGTTGGTCAAAATCGGAGACAAGGTCAAGGCCGGGGATTTGATCGCGGTGATCGAACACGAAGACCTGCTGGCCCGCGTGTCCCGATTCGAGGCAGATTTGCAGGCGGAGGAGGCCAAGCTGGGAAAAATTCAGTCGGAGGGTCCACTCGAAATCAGAAAAGATAAGGCGACTCTTGAGGAACTGAGTATTCAGCTTCTATTGACTGAAAAAACCCTGAAACGCAACCTGGAACTCAGCCAAAAGGGGTTTGTTTCTGCGTCGGCGGTGGATGAGGCGGAAGAAAAAGTTGAGGTTCTAAAAGCAAAAACCAAACTGGCCGAGGAAGAATTGAACCTTCAGGAAGCGAAACTGGATAACGACATCCGGCTGGCTGAGGCGGGTGTCGCAAAAGCCGAGGCCAATTTGAGAGAGGAGAAGACATCGCTTTCATACGCCGATATCACCGCCACCATCGATGGCGTGGTCGCGTTCGTCTCCACCCAGGAAGGGGAGACGGTCGTGGCGAGCCTGAACGCCCCGACCTTTGTGACGCTCATTGATACCTCCAAAATGGAAGTGACTGTTTTTGTGGACGAGACCGATATTGGCCGGGTGAAAACCGGTGACAAGGCCGTGTTTACTGTAGACGCCTATTCGGATAAGTTTTTTAATGGCATCGTACGGGAAATTCATCCTAAAGCAGTTATCAAGGACAACGTGGTCAACTACGAAGTGATCCTTGAAATCGATCCAAAAAATATTCCTTATCTAAGGCCGGAAATGACGGCCAACGTGGTGGTCACCACGGACACCCGGAAAAATGTCCTGGCCATCCCCAAGGAAGCGGTGAAAAAGAAGGGCAAGGAGTCGTTTGCCATCGTGAAAATGAACAGCAAGCTCATCGAAGAACCCATTGCCGTTGGATGGCGGGATGGCGGTTTTATCGAGGTGGTGACTGGTTTGAAAGAAAAAGACCAAGTGGGCATTCCCTTAAAATCCAAGAGCGGTAAACGTGGCGGCAAGAGGCCGAGACGAAGATGAGCCTGATCGAATTGCGTTCCATCGGTAAAACCTACCAGAGCGCGGGCCTCGACGTTGAAGTGCTGAAAAACGTTTCTTTGCGTATCAAGGAAGGCGAGTATGTCAGCATCATCGGCCCCTCCGGTGCAGGAAAAAGCACCTTGATGACCATCATGGGTTGTCTCGGATTGCCATCGCAAGGAATTTATATCCTGGATGGGGAGGAAGTGGGGCAAGTCAGCGACCGGGAGTTGTCGCGTATCCGCAACGAAAAAATCGGTTTCGTGTTTCAGGCGTTTCATCTTTTGCCGGGCGTCACAGCCATTGATAACGTCATGATGCCTCTGCTTTATTCGGACAAAGTGCCTAAGGACGCGAAACAAAGAGCCCAGGCAGTGCTTGAAAAAGTGATGCTGGGCCATCGGTTGACCCACACTCCAGGCCAACTTTCAGGGGGCGAGCAACAACGAGTGACTATCGCCCGGTCCCTGATCAACAACCCTAAAATATTATTGGCGGATGAGCCCACGGGAAACCTGGATTCAAAAAACGGTGTGGAAATCATGAAAACCTTTGACCGGCTGAACCAGGAAGGAACGACCATCATCCTGATCACCCACGATCAGGAAGTGGCCCTTCACGCGCAAAGAATCCTCACCATAAAAGACGGGCAAATCGAATCGGATCAATGGAATGAGAATTTTCAGAAATCTCAGGCAGGCCCTGCGCGGAGTGGCGTTGAATAAAGCCAACACCTTTCTGATGACGCTGGGAATCATTGTCGGTATCGGCTCCTTGACGGTGATTGTCGCGATCGGCGAAGGCACCAAGGCGAAAGTTCTCGATCGGATTTCCAGCCTGGGATTTGGTCCTGATTCCTTTTCGGTTTATGCCGGTTCGGGCCGATTGTTTTTCGCCCGGTCGGGAGCGACCACCAGCCTCAGCCTGCAAGACGTAGACGACATTCGCGCCCTGCCGACCGTCCGTCTGGTGATTCCCCGACAGAGGAAACGATCGCGGGTCATTTACAAAAAGGAATTCACCGCCACCCGGGTTTATGGAGTGACTCCGGAATGGCAGATCGCACGGGACTGGGATATGACGGATGGCGCCTTCTTCACCGATCAGGATATGGAGCGCAAACGACGGGTGATTGTTCTGGGCTCCACACCGGCAAAAAAATTATTTGGTGATCAGGACCCCATTGGAAAGATGGTCCGGGTGGGCGATGTTTTTTTTCAGGTGATCGGGCTCCTGGAAGAGAAAGGCCTGACGGAAAGCGGTTACGATCCCGATGACCGGAGTTTGATTCCTCTGACAACGTCCATTTCCCGTTTGACTCACCAGACCTATCTGCACAGTGCAAAAGTCATGGCTCTTGATCCCTCTCTGGTGGAAAAGACGATGGAGGACGTCCGCCTGATTCTCCGGGAGAATCACAACCTGTCCCCTCTGGCGGACGATGATTTTCGCTACATCACACCCGAAGGCATCATGCAATGGGTCACCGAATCGTCGCAGGCGTTAAACCGGATGCTGGTTCTCATATCGACCGTTTCTCTGCTGGTCGGCGGCATCGTTATCATGAACATTCTACTGGTTTCCATCCGCGAACGCGTTCGTGAAATTGGAATACGCCGTTGCTTTGGCGCCAGACGATCGGACATCACGCAACAGTTTTTATTTGAATCTATATTTGTCGCTATATTGGGCGGGATTCTGGGGACGGCCATTGGGCTGGCTGTTGCCATAATTTTTCAACGCTTCGATATTCTTCCAACGAAAATTACCTGGGAACCCTTTGCGTTGGCATTCGCGTTTTCAACTGTCATTGGCCTGGTGTTCGGGATTCAGCCGGCCAGAAAAGCCGCCATGCTCAGCCCGGAGGAGTCGCTCCGATGATTATAGCCAAGATGGGTGAAGGCGAAAAATGAAAATCAAACCTTCTCTGAAAATCGCCTGGATCTCCCTCAAGACCCATAAAACCCGAACGTTTCTGGCTTCATTGGGCATTATGATCGGAATCGCCGCGGTCATCATCATGGTGGCGATCGGCAAGGGTTCTCAGGCGGAGGTGATGGAAGTGATCGCGGGCATGGGTGAAAACCTGATAACGATCAACGCCGGTGAAATGAAGCGCCGGGGCGGGCGATTGCGGTTGACGGGAAATGTGACGACATTGACCCCCAGGGACGCGCAAAAACTTTTGCAGGACGTGGATGATCTGGAAAAAGTCGCACCCTTTGAGTCCCGGTCCATGAAAGTGAAGTATGGGACCTTCACGGCGGAGACACCGGTTTCCGGGTCCACCCAGGATTATTTGTCGATTCGAGGGTACGAGGTTGGCCAGGGGGATTTTTTCACCGAAAGGGACTTGCAACTCAGCAAGCGGGTCGCGGTGATCGGCAAAACCACGGTGGAAAATATTTTTGGCGAAGAAGACCCGTTGGGAAAAACCATCCGTATCAATGCGGTTCCGTTTGAGGTCATCGGAGTGTTCGCACCGAAAGGTTTGGACACGGACGGACAGGATCAGGACGATATTCTGCTGATTCCCTTGACGACCTTACTGCGTCGAATTATCAATCAAACATTTGTTTCCACTATTTATGCCAAAGCGGTTTCAAAGCAAAAGATGGACTCGGCTATTACAAACATCCGGGATGCTTTGAGAGAACGCCATCGACTCCGCGATGAGGCCAGCGATGACTTCACCATCATCAGCCAGTTGGACATAGAAGATATAAAACTGGAAACCACGGAATTGTTCACTAAGCTGATCGTGAGCATCGCCTCAATTTCATTGCTGGTGGGGGGCATCGGCATTTTGGCGGTGATGCTGATCTCCGTCAAGGAGCGGACGCGGGAAATCGGCATCCGCCGTGCGGTGGGTGCCGCCAAAGGGGACATCATCCAGCAGTTTTTATTGGAGTCGGCAGTGATTGGGGTTTTAGGGGGTGCCATAGGCGTCGGCATCGGCGTCGCCATCACCGTGGGAGTGAGCCACTGGGGGCCCTGGTCGCTGATTCTGGATGGGAAGGCGATTATTCTGGCCTCAGCGGTTTGTGTGGGGATCGCTTTAGTGTTCGGAATCTTCCCGGCGATCAAAGCGTCCCGTCTGGACCCGATGGTCGCTCTGACCGTGGAGTGACCCGCTACGCGGTGGGAAAAACTTCATGCCCCGAAGGGGTAGGAGGGGTGCACGAGCCCCTGAGAATATAGGGAAACAATGGAGTGACCTGGGAGACCAAAGACACAAAAAAAGGCCGCCCCGGTTTCCCGGAACGGCCTTTTTTCTAGTATCTTTAATTTAACTAGAAACCGAAGCCCCCGTGGTTGGCCGCAACCATACAGGCCAGCATGGGCAAGGAGAGCCAGGCGTTGGTCCGGCTGGCCAGGAAAGCTTTGCGCTTTGCGCCTGCCAGTGCGTCACCCTCTAACGCTCCTGCAATAATCTTTTTCTGGTTGGGCCAGATAATGAACCAGACATTTCCCGCCATGATGATGCCTAAAAGCATGCCGATCATGATTGCTGAACTGGGAATGCCTTCAACGGTTCCTCTTCCCGCCATGTAATAAGCAATGCCGGTGATGACAGTCAGCAATGCCGAGTGCCTGAATAGGAAAAGCGCCTTCGGAAGAATGATCTGGGTGTAGGGTTTGGCCGCCCCGGCTTCTGTCATTTTGGGCATGGACTGCACCTGAACCAGATTGAAAAAATACAGCAGGCCGATCCATAAAATCCCAACTAAAACGTGAAGAAATTCGTATACCCACATAATAACTTTACCTATCCCTTTCTTGTTCTTTAAAAATAATAATCACAGTTTTAAACCGTGATGGAATTAACGCAGTCGTGGTTAAACTCATACAGCAATAAAAATTTGATGATTTTTATTTAGCATGGATTCAACTTTTATTCGATTTTGGGCATTTTAGTTTAATTTTCTCCAAGAGGCCAATTTAAATAAATAGTCGATATCAATATTTTCGAAATACGGCGTCACTTTTGGAGAAGAAAATAAATCAGAATTCCCAGGGCGCAGATATTAAAAATTAATAGAAATACTGACCACTGCGGGGAAGGGCCTGAAAGGGATTCAGGGTGGGGGAGCGTGGCGTCCTTATCGGAAGTGGATCGGGCAGTTTTGATTTCGTCTTCGAGAGTCTGATTTTTTTGGGTCAGGCGGTTATTTTCTGCCCGTAATTTTTCGATATCGTCTTTTAATTGAAGACGCTCCACCTTCAGATTTTTGGATTTTTCGATTTCCCGGCGCAGAATTTCTTCGGGCCCCAGGGTGACGCCGTTATCTTCGTAGGGTTCTTTCCATTCCTCTTCCTCGCTCATAGGCCGGAACTCACGGAGCCCAATAGCTGCAACTGATCCTGACTGAGTTTAAGTTCGGCGGCACCTGCAAAGTCACGGATTTGTTCCGTTTTGCGCGAGCCCACGATGGCGGTCAAAATATTTTCCTGGGCCAGCACCCAAGCCACAGCTACCTGGACCGGTTTTCGCCCGGTTTCCTCGGCGATGTCTTTCACTGTTTGAAGAACCTTCAATGATTTGGTGTAAAGCGGCTCCTGATAGAACCGGTTGGTTTCCCGTGCTGGGAATTTTCTGGCCTCCGAGCTGATCCGACCGGCCAAAAGCCCCTGAGCGGTGGGGGAGAACGCCATGTAGCCGAGGCCAGCGTTTTTGCAAATCCGGCGGGTATCGCCTTCATAGCGTCGTTCCAGCATACTATAGGGAACCTGATTGACGGAAAAGCGGGAAATGCCATCGCCCAACAAGCGGAGGTCTTTTTCGTGGAAATTAGACAGCCCGATGATCCGGGCTTTGCCGCTTTCTTTTAAAGCGTGCATGATATCTGAAAGCCGGGCGCTTTTTTCGGGAGTGTTGAAATAACTGCCTGGCCAGTGGATCAGGTAAACATCCACGTATTCGCGGCCCAGGGCGGTCAGGCTGTCTTCCAGTCGCTTGCGGTAATCCGGCAGAGTCAATTCGGCATCGGGCCAGACTTTTGAGATGATGATGACGTCATCATTTTTTTGTCCGAGGGCCTGGCCGAGACGGCGTTCGGATTCCCCATCCCCATAGCCTTCGGCGGTGTCGAAGGCGGTGATCCCCTGATCAAGGGCCGCCTTCACCGCTGATTCAGCATCCTGTTTGGAGCACACGTCTCCCCAGCCTCCGCTTGGGGCGATCTGCCAGCAACCGAAGGTGACAACGCTCCAGTCCTTTTCCAGTCCGTCGCAGGTTACGGTTCGCATTTCACCTCATGATGAAGGTGATGGTCCTGCGATAATTTGCGGGGGTTTCCACCTCTATATTGGTTTTTAATGGTTCGTCAACCCAATCAAAGGGACGGGCCTGGTTCCTGAGTTTCCAGATTCGGTAGCCCAGAATCAGGCCTGAAACTCCAACTGTGAGGATGAAAAATGCGAACATATACGCGATCAGTTTGGGAAACAGGAAAATCAGAAGTCCCAGCGCCGTAAAAAATAACCCAAAGAGCAAGACGCTTTTTCTAACGGCCTTGTATCCCTGATCGAATATATCGTTTGAATGACCCCAGTGACTCATCATGGCGTCCTCCTTCCTTTAAATAAATTTCCTTCTAATATTTAAATAAGATCACCCAATGCCTTTGTCAAGGGAGTCCAAACCTGCAAAATTACAGTGTTTTCAGGATCGTAACGAGTTTTTTGAAATCTCTTTTTTGCTTGGGCAGGGTGCGCCGCCAATGCGTGACCCTGGGGCTTGGGTGGTACAGGGGAACCAGAATAAATCCAGGAGTTTTGATCGGGCGGGCGACGGTTTTCCCAAGTTGATGTTTTGTGCCCAACAGAAAGTTGATCCCTTGAAGGCCTACCCCTCCCAAAGTGACGACAATTTTAGGCTGAATAATATTGAGGACGGATTCCAGGTAGTGAGAGCAGTTTTGTATTTCTTTGGCTGTGGGACGGCGATTGTTGCCGTCTTGTAAGGGATTGCATAACGCGGCGTTGGTGATGAATACCTGATCGCGGGTCCAACCCGCGTGGTCGAGGAGAATCTCAAAGTTCTTTCCAGACTGGTCGCCCGAAAAGGGAACCCCGGTGCGTCCGGCGCCGAATCTTCCCGGCGCTTCGGCCACAAAAACCATCTGAGCTCTCAGCGATCCATTACGGGAACTTAGAACTGCGGACTGATCGGCGAGATTCGGGCAGACCCTGCACTTTGCCGCCTGATTTTCCAGAAGGCTGAATTGCTTTGCCCGGTCTGGCATGGTTCAGGATTTATTTTCGTCGGGGGAGGGTTCTTCCTCTTCGTCGTCGTCATCGCTGGTTTTGCAGATGACAAAAAACCCCACCGTGAGCAGGATGCTGGCTATTACGGTGAGAAAGATGTCCATGGAGAGTTAGAAGGGCTTGATGGTTGCCAGATAAATCATTCCTGCGCCGACAATAAAAATCGGGATGTGCACCATCATGGCGTATTTTTTAGGCAACACGTCCTGAGAAATTTGCTTGCCATTCATGACTCCCAGGGCGATCAAAACGAGCAGGAGAACCATTTTTACCTTGATCCAACTGGCCTCCTGGAACGCGCCCGTGTTGATGGCCAGAAAAATTCCGGAGATGAGGGTCACCCCCAGAATCGGGTAGTAGATGAATTTGTGAATACGGGCCTGGGTTTTTTTCAGCCCCAGAATCTCGGTGTCATTTTTTAACCGGAGACGAAACACCACGGTGAGCGATTGCAAAAAAAGGGTTCCGATCACCAGGCACATGGAGATCATATGTAATGTGAGAAAAAAGTTTTTCATGATTCAAGGTATTAAAAAATTATTAAATTTATGACGTTGATTCGGGGAGGGGAGCCTCTTCTTCCGGTTTCCAGTACACCCGGCTACCAACCATCAAAGCGACGCCGATGCCGCAATAGACTCCGGCAACCACAATATAGCCACCCAGATATTCGTTGAAGTTTCTAAGAAGGATGCCCAGAAGCATCATCCCGGCGATCAGGCCATAAAACGGTTTTGAAAAGATATGATGTATTTTCAATGGCGATTCCAATCCCTGGATCCGCGATTTATTTTTCCGCGCCGACTTGCTCAATACGAAAAGTCCTTTGAAAAAACCGACGGTTATCCCAATAGCCACGGAAAAAATGATGCCCATTTGAGTGGAGTTTTGTTCATTGACCGCGAGTTGATACATGTCGATCCCCCGGGTGATCAATACAACTCCGATCAGGCCCCATAATCCGCCCGCTATATAAATGAGACTGTTTTTACTCAAAGCATCGATCCGTCAGTGATTCCGTTGAAAGGTCTATTAGATGGTGGTTGGCAATAAAAGGATTTATCCCCTGTGAGTTACTTATTTGTTTCCTTTTTCATAGTGCCGAATACCGGTCGCACGGCCATTCGCCCGCTTTTGCTCTTGTACAGAGAACGAATTTCCCCTGTCTTGAAATCCAGAATATAGCCCTCATTGCCGGTAAAGTGTTCGTGAATCCAGATTGTGGACAAGGGCCCGGACGGGAAAGCTGCGTGCAAATGAATTTCCTTGCCGTATTTATCGGTATTGACCGCTTCGGGATCATACAAACTAAGCACTTCGTCTTGTGCGGGGAGCCTCCAGTCGGTGATTCCGCCGAATCGTATATCGCGAAAATGATTGATGTGATCCATCGCCTCATCCCAGGACACCCATTTTGCGTCGCTTTGCCAGGAGTCTTCTTTGCTCCAGGTCAACCCTGTCTTTTGGTCAGTGATGGTGCCGTTATTGTTGTCGATAAAACGTTCAGCCGAGTTCATTAGTGTCTCATACAGGTTGAGTGTTGGAAGTCACGGGGGCCAGAGGAATTTTCCCCAGCCGTTTCTTAAGATTTTCCAGATTGAAACGGGAAGGGCTTTGCAAATCCCTGGTTTCGAGAATATTTTGAAAAGAACGTTCTAATAAGAAGTCTGAGTAAGCGAACAGGGGGGTGGTCCACAATATCCTTCTCACCGTGCTACGGGAAATTTTGACAGGCGCGGAAGAGGTGAGGAGAGCGGGGTTGTTGTGCAGGGCGGCCACCGTTTCCATCGCCATCCACAAAGGCCAGATACAAAATAATCGAATCGACATCTTATGGTTCGGGATGGCCATGGAAAATTTCAAGGCGTCCTCTAAATGGCCCGTGGTTTTTTGCAGGAGTTTCTCCAGAATTTTAAGGTTCTTCTCGATGGAAACCCCCGAGTGAAATTCCTCCACGGTCAGGCCTTTTTCCTTGATGAGCCCTTTCGGAATATAGGACCATCCGCGTTCACGGTCGGCGACGATGTCTTTGGAGATATTGGTCATCTGCAGGCCCAGCCCAAAGGACACGGCGTTGTTCTTCATGGTTTCCCGCGCCTTTTTCGACAAGGTCGGCAGTTCCAGGAAGAATAGATTGCAGAGCATTTCCCCCACCAGGCCGGCCACAAAATAACAATACTCCTCAAGCTCTTCTTCATCTTCGAGCGGCGTCATTTTGTCGCGCTCGAAGCGTTTTTGAAAATAGGCCATCCCGCGTGCCATTTTGGACACTGAGGGAATGATTTGTTGCTGATATTTTTCATCTAGGCTGTCAAAAATATTGAAGACACGCGCGGTTTCGGAAAGAAGTTCCAGATCGTTGGCGCTTCCATCCACCACGTCGCAATCCTGGACCCATTGGCTCAAAGCGTTTTTACGGTGGGCCGGGTCTTCCAGTAAATGGGCGAATTCCAGCAGGAGTTTGATTTTTATTCCGCCATCCAGTTCTCCGGCGTCCTCAACGGTATCCACGATCCGGCAGAACAGGTAAGCGATCAGCACACTACGGTGCATTTCGCCTCGGAGCACGGCGATATTCAAGGCGAAGGTTCGACTCACCTTGGGAAGTGCGTTCACACAATATTGCCAATCGTCTACCATCGTATCAATAAGGATATTTTATGTGGATAAAAACCGCGCAATGGCGATTCAAATAACAAAACTATAACCAAAACCTACGGTCCAGAAAGTGCGGAGGAACCCGTTTTGTCAGTTGAGCCCCCAGTTTATCACGAAAATAGATTGTAATAACAGGGGGCTTGTAGGAATAGCATGTGATTTTTTGCCAATAAAGAAGGAGTGGTCAGGAGCTCACTGTCTCCTGAGTCTTTTTCATGGTCTCGGCGATGTCTAAAATCGCTTCATGAAGCTCGTTGATGACATTTTCCGGGGTGCTGGTTCCCGCCGTGATGCCGACGTGCTCCTTATCCTTGAACCAGGACTTGTCCAATTGTGAGGTGGATTCGATATGGTGGGCTTCGATCTTTTTTTCCTCACAAACCGCCACCAGTTTTTTGGTGTTGGAGGAGTTGAAACCGCCAATCACGATCATGAGATCCACCTGGTCCGCCAATTCCCAGACAGCGACCTGGCGGTCACGGGTGGGCTGGCAAATCGTGTTGACAAACGAGATGGCGTCCACACAATCCATAGCGCTGATTTTCTTCACCAGCGATTCGACCTTGTCAACCTGCTGGGTTGTCTGGCTCACGATTCCAAGTTTGCGCTTTCCTCGTTCACGGATTTTCTCCAGGTCAGCTTCTCCATTGATGACGAGATAATCGTCCAGGTCGCCCACGATGCCGCGGACTTCCACATGGTCCTTCTGACCGATGACCACGGGAAAAAAATTCTTTTCCACCATACTCTTGATGGTTTTGTGCACCCGCATGACCAGCGGACAGCTGGCGTCGTAAACCGTAAAGCCCGCGTCGTGCAGTTTTTCTTTGGTTTTTTCGGCCGCGCCGTGAGCGGTGATCATCACCTTTTTGGTTTTGATTTTGTCAATATCGTCAATTCCCTTAACCACGGCGACGCCGTTATTCTTAAGGGATTCATTGATTTGCGGGTTGTGGACCAATTGTCCGAGGATGGTTAAATTATCCTGAAACTCAGGGGCCATCGCCATGTTGATGGCGTCCTGAACGCCAAAGCAGGTTCCCAAAGCGCTTGCGAGTGAAACTTTCATTGAACATTCCTTTTATAGAATATATTCCAAGTGCGAAATCGCCCCGGATAACAATCAACAGGTCTACATATTAGCAAAATGCTATCGGATTTTAAATCCCACAAGTGGGTTTTATTCCCCTGGCCTGGCAGGTCCTTTAAATGAAACTTTTTTCAGATATTCCGTTCGCTTGTGGCAGGGTCGTTTATTTAACTCAGAACCCGGCCTGCTTTTTACTTCAATAACAGGTCTTTCAATAGTTTTAAGGACGTTTGTCGGCTGATATCGGCAATGGAATCCGTCAACGGGATATTTTTGGGGCACGCTTCCACACAGGCCTGGGCGTTGCCACAGTCCGCGATTCCGCCTTTTCCCATCACCTCGTCCAGGCGCTCATCCGCGTGCATGTCTCCCGTCGGGTGCAGGTTGAATAACCGCACCTGGCTGAAGGCCGCCGCTCCCAGAAAGGCATTGTCTTTCGTGTACTGGGGACAGGCTTCAAGACAACACCCGCAAGTCATGCATTCTGAAAGGGTATACCGTGTGGCCCGGACGCTGTCCGCCATGATGGGTCCCTCGCCCAGATCCTGACTGCCGTCGATATCCACCCAGGCTTTGACTTTTTTCAACGCGCGGAACATCCGGTTGCGATCCACCAGGAGGTCCCGGACCACCGGAAACTTAGACATCGGCTCCAACACGATGGGGGATTCTATCTGGTCCACCAGGGCGGTGCAGGCCTGCCGGACGCGCCCATTGATAATCATGGTGCAGGAACCGCAAACCTCCTCAAGACAACTGCAATCCCAAACGACGGGATTGACCGTAACCTTATTGGCCGCGGACGGGGATTTCTGGATATCCTGCAGGCAGGAGATGACGTTGGACAAGGGCTGGTAAGGAATTTCAAATTCCTGCCAGTAAGGTTTCGAGCGGGGGTTGTCCTGCCGCTTGATTTTGAGTTTTATGGTTTTATCGCTCATGGTTCACTCAATCGTATTTTCGGGGACGCGGGATCATTAATGAGGTGTTCACGTCCGCATAAGTGATGTTGGGTTGATTGCCTTCAAATTGAGCGATAGAAGTTTTCAACCATTTTTTATTGTTCGCCTCGAACCGTTTCATATAGTCCAGATGCGATTTAGGAAAGGCGTCGTCTGAAACCTCGCCAAAGTTTTGTTGTTCCTGGTAATGGATATACTCATGCGGGTCAAAATCTTTGGGCTGGTTCAAATCAAATTCCGGCTTAAAGTGAGCGCCACGGAATTCGTCCCGCATCAAAGCTCCCTTGGTGATGATTTTGGACAACTGAATCATGCAATAGAGTTGATTGATGAAACTGGGCGTTGGATTGGCCCAATCGTTGCTATCCACGCAATTAACGTCTTTGAACCGGGTCTCAAAATCGCTGATGCTGTTGTAGGCTTTTTCCAGGGTTTTATTGTCCCGGACGATCAACACGTTGGCCATCATCATGTCGCCTAGATCCCGGTGCAGTTTATAGGGGTTCTCACTGCCGTGCATCTTGTTGATCGTTTTGAACCGCCCCGTCCAATAGGATTTTGCGTCTTCAAAAATACTGGAGGGGACGTCGTCAGCCGATTTGGCAATGTTTTCCGCATAACTCAACACTCCAGGCCCCATCATCAACCCCGTATAAATACAGCTCAAGAGGGAATTCGCGCCCAGGCGATTGGCTCCGTGGTAATGGCAGTCGGCCTCTCCAGCCGCGTACAGGCCCTGGATAGAAGTCATTTGATTGCGCGGCGACTTGGATTCGATCATGCCTTCCGAGTCCGTTTCGTAATCGGTCCACAGGCCTCCCATGGAATAATGGACGGCGGGGAAGATTTTCATGGGCGTGACTTTGGGGTCGTCGCCGGTGAATTTTTTGTAAATATCGAGGATGCCTCCCAGACGGTCCTGCAAAAATTCCTTGGATTTATGCGTGAGGTCCAGGTAGACCATGGCTTGTCCGCCGATCCCCAGGTTTTGATTGTAAACCACGTCGTAAATTTCCCTGGAAGCCACGTCCCGGGGGACCAGGTTGCCGAATAACGGATACTTTTCTTCGAGGAAGTAGTAGCGCTCCATTTCCGGGATGTCCAGGGGATCGCGATTGTCGTCCGCCCTTTTGGGCACCCAGATGCGTCCCCCTTCTCCACGGGCCGATTCGCTCATGAGGCGCAGTTTGTCGCGTCCGGGGATTGCGGTGGGGTGGATCTGGATAAACTCGCCGTTGGCGTATTTGGCTCCCTGCAAATAGGCCATGGTGGCCGCCGCCCCCGTGTTGACGGTGGACGCGGTGGAACCGGCGTAAACCTGGCTTGGGCCTCCGGTGGCCAGGATCACCGCGTCGCCGGCCAGCGTAAATATCTCATTGGTTCTAAGGTTGTGGATGATGGCCCCCCGGCAAATTCCCTTGGAGTCGAGAACAGCGCCCAGGTATTCGTGCCACTCCATTTTTTGGACCATCCCGTCGTGCTCGTATTTGCGGATCTGCTCGTCCAGCGAATAAACCAACTGCTGGCCCGTGGTCGCTCCGGCAAAAGCCGTTCGGGAATACAGGGTTCCGCCGAATCGGCGAAACGCCAGATGGCCTTCATTGGTGCGATTGAACGCCACGCCCATACGGTCCATCAAGTGAATGATGGAGGGCGCTTTGTAGCACATGTCCCGCACCAGAGGTTGCTCGGCTAAGAAATCCCCACCCTTGATGGTGTCGTAAAAATGGTTGTCGGGGGAATCGCCTTCTCCCCGGGAGTCGATGGCCGCGTTGATGCCTCCCTGGGCGCATACGGAATGGGACCGCTTCAGGGACTGGTAGGCAATGAGGATGACTTCGGCATTGGACTCGCAAATCTTCATGGCGGCGGACAGCCCTGCCAGTCCTCCCCCGATGATGATTATCTTTTTCCTGCGTTGGGCCATTTGTTTATCCTCCCACCGTTGGAGTTACCGGAACGGGATCGATTGAAAATTCCAGCACCGTGGCAAAGCCAAGAGCTGTCAAGGCGAGACCCACCATCGCAAAAACGATACTGGCGTTGCGTTGCGCGTTGCGCCCTATAATAATTCCCCAGGAAACGCAGAACCCCCACAATCCGTTGGCAAAATGAAAGGTCGCGGAGGAGATGCCAATCAGGTAAATGATTCTACCGGTCCAGGTCTGAAATTCAGCATTCAAAACATCCATCAAAAACGGCGCCGCCAGGAATTGGTGTTTGCCGTAAAACAGTTTGGGCGCGACCGTGGTTCCCATATGGTAGATCAGGAAAGCAAAAACGATGACGCCGGTGATTCTTTGCAGAGTGTACAGCCAGTTTCGGGCATAGCCGTAATGGCGGACGTTGCGCTTGCCAGAAAAATAAATGTAAAACCCCATCATGGAATGGAGCAATAAGGGAGCATATATGAAGGCAACTTCGATCCCGAATAAAAAGGGCAGGTTGTTTATCAGGTCGATGCTCAACTGATATTGCAGGGGACCGACGGTTCTGAGGGAATTGATGCCGATGTGAAATGCCAGGAAAACGCCGATGGGAACCAGGCCCATCAGGGAATTGACCTTGAGGAGGAAAAAATGCGCCTGGTCCTGGGTGATTTTAGCCATAAATGATGAGCGGAAAAAGATAGCTACAGCGGTTCATTTCTGATGACTTTTAAATTGCCCGAAGTTTCTCAAGCCGGGTTAGTTTGGAGCAAAGTATCCGACAAGGCAAGAATTTTCGATAAGAAACAGGAGCTTGGAATTCGCGCAAGCTCGCGACGATCCCTCGAATTAGAAATCGTATTCTAAAATAGGCCGGTCTTTAGAACCGGAGTCAATAGGCTTGTCTTTGGGTACGATTTTCAGATTTTCAGGCGATTGAACAAAAAAATCGACAAACCCGCACTTCCCGCATACTCTCGGTTGCAGGGGAATTTTCTTTTCGACGCCGTGGTCTTTCCGCACAACCATTATCAACTCAAGGTCCCTGCTGGTTCGTAAACCGATTTCACCTTTCACGATGCTTTGCTCACCGCACTTGGCGCAAGCGTATGGAGTGCTGGACATGGTGACCCCCCTCAAGTTGGAATTTTGCGGGATTTTTGTGACTGGATTTATGTAAAATGAAGGAAAATAAAACGCCCCCCTCGACTTTCGCTGGATTATAGCATAAGTCGAGGAAGGCGTGTTCGGTGGGGTTTTATTTAACGGTTTGGGAAACTCCGTGAACCGAGTTGAAGTTCTGTCGTTCTTCTTTTTTACGCCTTGGTTGCAGGATCATATCTTCAGAGTCATTATTGATCAATTCCCGCAATTCCTTGCCCGCATGGAAGACCGGTTTTTTCCGAAGCGGCAAATAGAGAGGCTCTCCGGTAATTGGTTTTTTGGCCACCCTGGCTTTGTGCTCGTTGATGCGGAAGGAGCCGAAACCCTGAACAACAACTCGACCCTCTTTTTCGAGATTGAACATGATCGTGTCCAGAATAGCCGTCAGGTATTTATCCGCTTCTTTTTTCGAGACATTCATTCTTAAAGATAGTTTTGTGGTTAAATCGGATCGAGTCATTGTCTGCCTTCCCCTCAAATTAGGATATTTTTTGATTGTGACAAATTAAGGGAGCAAAAATCAGGCCAAAATGAAAATAATCATGTAAATGTATATATTTCAAAATGTTAATTGATTTTTGATAACATCCGAACCTTCAACATGTTTCTGTATTTTGTTAACTGGTGTAAACAAAAGTATACAATTTTTGGGAAATTTAGGCCGGAGTGTGATATTTAGGGTTTTTCAAGGATTTAGGCGAAAACGGCATTCTGCTGGGAAAATTATGGTTTTTTTGAGGCACAAAAACCCGCTATATTCTGAAATCAATATTCCCCTTGATCGGGGTATTGAAGTCGATTGCGAGATTGTTGGAATTTTTTAATCAACTACTCAATAAACACTATTGGAAAATGATAAATAATTTGCTGGTTTACCTCACCCATCCTCATGTGGAACCCTGGAACTTCAAACCAGAGCATCAGGAAATTATGGAAGCGGAGGTTCCCGGTCTTAAAGTGACCGTTTGTTATAATTCTGGAGAGTTTCGGGAACGTCTACCCAATGCTGAGGCGGTAGCGGTCTGGTATTTTAAGAAAGAGTGGCTGGACAGTGCCCCTCAGTTGAAACTGATCGCCACCCCGGCGGCAGGCACCGACTGGATCGAGGTCCCGGCCAGCGATAATTTGAAGATATCCCACGGAGGGTTTCACGGCTGGATGATCGCCGAATCGGTGGCGGGAGCCCTATTTTATTTCTGCAAGGCGTTTGCTCTTTCCTCTGCCATGCAAACCCAGGTGAAGTGGGCCAGGATAAAAATCTCCGACAAGATCACATCTCTGTATGGAGCCAGAGTCACCATCCTGGGGTTTGGCAGAATCGGGACCATCATCGGCCAGGCGCTGAAACCGTTTGGTTGCACGCTCACCGGCGTGAAACGGGTCGCCGCAGAACCGCCGGAGTATTTTTCCAAAGAGGATAGGGTGGTGACGGTGGATCATCTCCTGGAAGTTCTGAAGACCACCGACCATCTTATTTTGGTGTTGCCCGGCGGAAACACTACCCAGGGCATCCTCACGCGGGAGCATTTTGAAATTCTGCCTGCATCAAGCATTATCTATAACGTCGGGCGGGGCAATGTCTATAAAGAGGAAGATCTGGTGGACGCGTTGACCAACGGAGAAATCGCCGGAGCCTATCTCGATGTGTTCGACCAAGAACCTCTCAAAGAAGAATCCCCCTTATGGAGCATGGACAATGTCCTCATCCAGCCGCATGTATCTGCCGCGTCGCCGCAGTACCTGGAATTATTTGTCCGTGAACTGGCGGGAAGGATAAATAGTGGGGAGTTGGGATAGATTTTTTTTAGACTCTTGATCCTATGAAAAGCCATTTTAAAATTCTGCTTGATGAAGTCAGGGATTGCCGATTATGTGAGGAGCATCTTCCGTTGGGCCCGAGGCCGGTGGTTCAGGCCGATTCGAAAGCGAGAATCCTCATCGTGGGGCAGGCGCCGGGGCGCAAGGTGCACGAAACGGGAATTCCGTTCAATGATCCCAGCGGCGACCGGTTGCGCGATTGGATGGGAATCGATAAGGATATTTTCTACGATGCCGCGCAAATCGCTCTTCTTCCGATGGGGTTTTGTTATCCGGGGACGGGGAAATCGGGCGATCTGCCGCCCAGGCCCGAATGCGCCGAAGCCTGGCGCGAAAAACTCCTGGCGGGTCTGCCCAAAATTCAACTGACTCTGGTGATCGGGCAATATGCCCATCGCTATCATCTTGCCGGAAGGCAGTTAAAAACCCTGACGGAAACCGTTAAAGCCTGGAAGGATTTTTCAGGAGAAGGATTGATCCCATTGCCTCACCCCAGCCCGCGCAACAATATCTGGCTGAAAAAAAATGAATGGTTTGAAAAAGATGTACTGCCTGCCTTAAAGTCTCAAGTGAAAAAATTGATCAAGAAGAGGTAGCGGCGTTCGCAAGCAAAACTTTTGCCGCGATTTTGG
>JAJDAZ010000030.1 GCA_029261595.1 Nitrospinaceae bacterium
GCCAAAATTGCTCTGGATCAATCCATCAATGGCGAAATAAAAGAATTTGCCCAGCGTATGGCTACAGATCATCAAGCGGTTTTGGATTCGGCTGTCAAACTCGTCACCCGATTGGGCGTCACCCCGCAAAATAATGATCTGGTACACGCTTTAGGGAGACAGTCCATGGAACATGAGGCAAAGCTTAAAACATTATCCGGTGGGGCGTTCGATAAAGCTTATATCGATCATGAAGTTGCCTACCACGAAGCGGTCATCGGTGTCATAAAGGATCAACTCATTCCAAGCGCTACAAACGGGGAATTAAAAGACATGCTGGTTTCGGTCGTACCGGCGTTTGAAGCGCATCTCGCTCACAGTAAGATGGTTCAAGGGAAAATATAGTGGGGGAGTACTCTCCGCGAATCGAAAAAAGGTGGGCAGAGTATGCAAAGTTTATTTTGATGCTCTGTGCCTTTTCAGTCGTCTCTTGCGTGAACCCTGATGTGAAGAAGAATCTTGATCGACAACCTCAGGTGCACGAGGTGGAAATAAAAAAGTTTCGGTTCAAGCCCGCGACCTTGATTATCCATACTGGAGATTCAGTGCGGTGGGTCAACCGGGACATTGTTCCGCATCGCGTGGCGGATTCACGCCGGAAGAAATGGGAGTCCCAAGATATGGGGCCGGAAGCTTCATTCAGCCAGACCATACGGGTTTCGACCTCCTATGTTTGCCTGCTTCATCCCAGCATGAAGGCGAGTATTGTCATACTGAAAGATTGACTGGAGGGGTTGGGCCGAAAATTATAAAAAGCCCAACCCCCGATGTACGCTACTTTATTTTGAATTTACAAACATTCCCATCCCGGACCATGCATTCTTCGTGTTCTATTTCCTTATCAAGGAGTGATTCGAGCAACGCGCAATCAAGCTGACAGACTTCTTCAAAGTCTTGCGCCAAATGATGGTAGATACAATTGTGTGCTTTCAGAACAGGAAGTTCCTCTCCATCCTTCAATTCCAATTCGGTCTTATAACCCAAGGTTTGCATTATATTTGAAACTTCCTTTATTTTTTCAATTAAACTCAATCCCTGCAGCTTGGGTTTCAAATTCTGAGCAAGACCTTTGCCAATTTCCTTCAATTTTTCTTCAAGGCCAGGGCTTCCTAGTTGATCTTTTATAGATTTCAACAGCAATTCAGCAAACCAGGAGTATTGTTTGGGAAAAAGCTCGATCCCATTTTTGCTCAGAATATAGACTTGGCCCGGACGGCCCCCTGTATTTGTCAGGTTACCCTTTTCTATATATCCACCCTGTTCCAGGGTCAATGCGTGTTGTTGCACCGCGGTTCGAGTGATTCCAAGTTTATTTGCCAGCTCGTCGATAGTGAGTCCGTTCTTTTGAAATAAAAGTGCCTCAAGTAAAGCATGCTGGCGGTGTCCGAATCCGTAAAACATATACCTGGCCTTTTTTAGTATTAGTTGTATTTAATTTGCAGTATACCAGTTTTACCTGCATTAGACCCTCTTTAGGGAGAGGTTACACTGCCAGGAATCTACTTGCGAAAGATTGTTGCTACCCTCCAAAGGGTGTTTTTGTCGTTCCGAGAGATTGCAATCTCTCGACGTTCTATTTCAAGCAAAATAGTTAATGATGCGGATGCAATTTGTCAATGGCAATTTAGAATATGAAACACTGGCAGAGAGATTTAGCGCATGTGTTGCGTCGACCGGTTGAAGTCGCAGTCGAATCCGGTCATTCGAGATATGACACTGTTTATCAGATCATGTCTGAGCCACAACACTTCATGCACCTGTGGTATCCCTTCGATTAACTTCCTGCCCCTGTTAAATCCTCTTCTTTAGCTTTCATGCCCCGAAGGGGTAGGAGGGGTGCAGGGGATTGGGGGGATGGAAGACTAGGTCCAGCGTCACTCTGGTCAGGCCGTCTGTAAAAGGTTTTCCTGGATCATTTTCAGCAGGCCGATGTTTTGCGTGTGTCCCGTCCGGTGGGCTTTGATGTGGCCGCGGATGGGTCTTCCCAGGAGATAAAAATCCCCCAGAATATCCAGGATTTTATGGCGGGCGAACTCGTTCTCGAACCGGAGTTTGGTGTTCAATACTTTTTTGTCGCCCAGAAGAATGAAGTTGTCCAGTTTCCCGCCGGAAGCAAATCCCATTTTGGTCAATTGCGCCACATCTTCCATGAAACCGAATGTCCTGGCCGGAGCGATTTCATTTTTGAAACTGGATTCTCCTTTGAACCTGAATGTGTAATCCTGGGTGCCAATGGGCTCGGGATACTTCATGTAGTAGCTCACGGTGAAGGTCTCGGCGGGTTCGATTGAAATCACCGGGGCACTTTCATCTTCCGAGCCAAACGTATAGGTTTTGTCAATGACGATTTCATCGTAGATCCCGTCCTGCTCCTCGAACTCGCCATCCTCTATCAAAGCGCAGAAGTCCTTTGCCGAGCCGTCCATCACCGGGGCTTCATCGCCCACTTTGATGAGCAGGTTGGTGATCCGGTACATATGCAAAACCGCCATGATATGTTCAATGGTCGCAACCGACGCCAGACCCTTTTTCAGGCAGGTGGAGTAATCTGTGGATTGCACATTTTCCAGCTGCGCGGGAATGGTTTTCCCGGTCGATATGTCGCCGAAAATAATGCCGCTTCCGGGCGGCAGGGGTTGGAGAATGAGCCCGGTTTTGATGCCGGAATGGAGCCCGCTTCCGCAGAGCACCACGCTTCGCTTGAGGGTCCTTTGCAGGGGAAGGGGCGCGGACGGTTTTTTGCCATCGGGCTCTGGAAGTCGAATGGCATGACGTTTCAGTTTTTCCTGAAACAGTTTATTGTCGGTTTTTAGCGCCTTACAGGTTTTCTCCAGATCCCATTTGTTTTTTCTCAGGTGATGGATGATAAAGCCCTTCTCCCATGTGAGTTCGGCCTCCTGGAAGGTTTCAGAGTCACCCAGATCATCGGGGGCGATGGCGCCTTTGGAATTTTTTATTTCAGGCGGCAGTTCCTGCGGGGTGATTTTCCCGCAGGTGGAGCCGGTGATCAGAATTTTATCCAGAACCGACCGGAGCTCTTTCACGTTTTCGGGCCATTCATAATGGCATAAAGCGGCCAGCGCATCCTCTTCGACGACCGGAGCGGGGAAGTTGCCCTTTTCGGCGCATTCTTCAAAATAATCTTTGACCATCATGGGGATATTTTCAGAATAGTTTCGAAGAGGGGGGATCTCCAGCATAGTGTTTTTAAATAAACCCAGCAACTCGGGGTTGAATTGCCCCCCGGCGGCCAGAACTTTCAGATTTTTGGAAGATGAAATCATCAAGCGGGCGGGAAGAAACTTCCGTTCCGATTGACCTTTCAATCCCTGCGCCAGTTCTTCCTGCAGGTCTTTGCTCAGGGATTCCACGTTGCTGAGGTAAATCACGGAACCCTGTTTTCTGGAAACGGGTCCCGAAGAATTTTTTGACCGCCCCGGTTTCTTTTTCATCTCGGAGAAAAGATGGGATCGAATGTCATGGGATTTTCGAACTGCGCAATTCAACTTAATAAACGGATGGTCGCTCTCGTGGCTTCGTCGATGGATGCAGTGCGCGATGAACTCTTTTCCCGTGCCTTTTTCACCCAGCAGGAAAATAGGCTCATTGCTCTGCGAAGCCTGAAGGGTGGCTTTTTTCACCTCCACCATCATCTCGAAGCAAAGCGGCAGGTCTTCCTGGTTGAGCAGGTTGCTCTCAAGGCCGCCCTGGATTTTATTTTTTTCCTTGAAAACATTTTCAACCGACTCGGTCAGTTGATCCAGAGAAAATGGTTTTTCGATAAAGTCAAAGGCGCCGAGTTTTGTGGCCTGGACGGCGGTGTCGATCGTGCCGTGGCCCGACATGATCAGGACTTCAATTTCTGGGTGATAGGTTTTTACGGTCTTTAAAACCTCGATGCCGTCCATCCCAGGGAGCCAGATGTCCAGCAAAACCAGGTCGGGAGGGTCGGATTGAATCATCTTCAAAGCCCCCAGCCCGTCTTCTGCTATAGAAACATTGTATCCTTCATCATTCAAGATGTCTCTTAGGGAGCTGACTATATTTTTTTCATCGTCTACAATTAAAACTCGCTCGGCTGCCAATATATCCTCCAAATATCTAAAGTGAGTCGAAGCGTCTGTGGTTTAGATCCATTTTCTGGTGAACCGATTCAGGAACCTTTAATGAAATCAAGATAATAGATTTTATCCCCGGCATTGATGAAATTATTTTCGTATTTTGATTTTGGGAGATCCCCTCGATCGCCCCGGAAAACGCCCTTCCCGATTTTATTTTTTAATGGCTCATGGGCTTCAAAAAACTCCAGGATTTCCAGTGCGTAAGGTTCGTTGTCGGTGGCTATTTGCACCTCCCCACCGGGAATCAATTTGCTTGTCACCAGGTCCACAAAGGGCGGTTTGATGATTCGGCGCTTATAATGACGTTTCTTCGGCCAGGGGTCCGGGAAATTAATGTAGATCCGTTCCAGACTATTGTCCAGAAATAGCAGGGGAATCTTTTCCTTGGCATCCCCATAAACGATACGGATATTTCTTATCTGGAGTTTATTGATGCGGGTGATGACTTTGCGAATGCCCTTATGATAAAAATCGATTCCCACAAAATTAAAATCGGGTTCGCGCGCCGCCATTTCGATGAGAAACTTTCCGTTGCCAAAACCGATATCCAGTGCAAGAGGATTCTCGTTTTCAAAAACTGTTGTCCAATCGGGGGGGATTTCAGTGTCCAGAAAAAACGGGCTTTCCTCGGCGATTTCATCAAAAGAAATTAAAGGTTTGGAAGACATTTTAAGTTTCACCCTTCATAAGCCGCCACCATTTTCATGAATGGTGATAATTTTCAAGACTTCAAATTCTTTCTGATTGTCCGGAAGGGCAATCACGACCTCATCTCCTTCCTGCTTGCCCAGCAGGGATTTGCCGACAGGCGAGGCGGTTGAAATTTTTCCTTCATCAGGGTTGACCTCCTCCGGGAAAACGAGGTGATACTGGGTTTCATTGCCGGTGTTCAAATCTTTTAAGAACAACGTGCTCCCCAGACCGGACCGGTCCCTTGGAATACGGTCAACATTTAACGCCATGACATCGCTGATTCTTTTTTGCAGTTGAGATAAACGGGTTTCCAGATACATTTGCCGTTCCTTGGCGGCTTTGAACTCAGCGTTTTCGCTCAAGTCACCGTGCTCCATGGCGGTTTTCAATGCTTTCGGGATATCAACTTTCAACTCAACTTTGGTGACTTCAAGTTCCTTATCCAGTTTATCCAGGATGGGTAATCGCATGCTGAGTTCTCCGCAATACAAAATTTGACGCAAATAAAACAATGCCCGGTAAAAACCCCAATTGTTGGGAATAGATCCGGACAAAACTATCCCAATCACTATAGGCTGGACAGCAATGGTTTTCAAGTTTCCCTTTGCGATATATTTTCACTTCGGTCCTGTTAATGTTGCGACCCTTTTTTATGAAGAAGCCTCTTCCTTTGGGTGCGGTGGGTCAGAGGGTGAAAATGGCCGCAGGCATTTTGGGAAACAGGTATTACAAAAATAGACCGGGTTGCAGGGAAAACCGGGCGGGACGTATGTCGGGATGGGAGGCTCAAAATTGTGTCCTGTGATGCGTTGAAAAACCGGGACTTATTTTAACTACTTGAAAAATAAAGGTTTATGGTTATAATATTGACATCAACCTATTATCCTATTTGTTTGAATTACATCCACTGCGAGCGGACTCTGGAGATTTGGGCCTACGATGACAAAAGACGAAATTTTAAAAATTCTTGCGGAGAAAGGCGACTTGCCGCCGCTTCCGGAAATTCTGATGAAGCTGCAAAACCTGATCAACGACCCGGATAGTGAACTGGAAGAGATCGCAAGACTCATAGAAACAGAACCGGTTTTATCAGGAAGACTCATCAAATTATCCAACAGCGTTTTATATGGAGG
The DNA here is from genome assembly GCA_029261595.1 of Nitrospinaceae bacterium. Taxonomy (GTDB): domain Bacteria; phylum Nitrospinota; class Nitrospinia; order Nitrospinales; family VA-1; genus JADFGI01. Next base: position 5,987 of record JAJDAZ010000030.1, read on the forward strand.
GGGACGGGAAAAAACCGATGACATTTCCAGCACCGTCATGCGACTGGGCGTAAAAATGATTCTCGACCTGGCTTACACCCTCCAGCTGACCAATATGTTCAACCAGTTCAAGTCATTCGATCAATACAAATTCTGGATGCACTCCATGGCGGTTGCCTGTTTGACCCAGGCCTTGAGCCAAAAGGTGGACCTTTCCCCCGAGGAGAAGATGGAAAGCTATGTCTGCGGCTTGATGCATGATCTTGGCATTGTGGTTTTCGAGTATTTGATTCCGGATGAATACTCCGCATTTGTGAAATCCATCGGACCTGATGAGGCCTCTCTGGAATCTCTCGAACTGGAAGAATTCGGTATCGGGCACCCGGAACTGGGTGCCAGATTCATTCGTCATTATTGGCCGGTGTCTCCTGTTGTCATTAAAGCGGTGAAGAATCACTATGTTGCGGGAGACGAGAATGACACCCGGTTAAATATCGCTGAACTGGTCGGTATCGTTGACCAGTTGGTCGTCAATGAGGGAATCACCCACGGTATAGGCACGCCTCCCGAAATTCCTTTGAGTGATGAGGTTTGTGAAAAACTAGGCCTTTTCCCGGATGAATTGGAAGACATTATTGAGACCACTTTAGAAGGTTTGGACAGCACAGAATTGCTGATGAAGGCCTGATCTTGTTATTTTAAGGAATGATAATTTATGGATGATTCTTTTCAGGTAACTTTTCGCGGAGTGCGGGGCTCGATTGGAACCCCGACCACTCTGGCGCAAATGGAGGAGAAGCTTTTAAAAGCTTTAGAGCGGGCGCGACCGGAAGATTTAAAGAGCCCTGCTTCCAGAAAGACCTTCATCGATAACCTGCCTGTGGAGATCCGCGGTTGTTTTGGAGGTAATACTCCCTGCGTCCAGATGCGTGTTGGTGGAGAGAATCTTATTTTCGATGCCGGCACCGGCATTCGCCAACTGGGCCAGGATTTTTTAAAGGAAAGCTTTGGTGAGGGCCAGGGGAAGGCGCATCTTTTTTTCTCCCATACCCACTGGGACCACATTCAAGCGTTGCCGTTTTTTGCGCCTTTTCACATCAAGGGCAACCATTTCACCATCGTCAGCCCCCACAGCAATATTAAAGAACGATTGGAAGGCCAGCAATCGCCTGAATATTTTCCAGTGCCCTTTGATGCCTTCAAGGCTACTTTGGACATTGCCGATTTAAACGGAAAGTCTGAAGTCAGGATTGGTGACGTGACTGTCAAATGGCAGGAAATGTGTCATCCTGGAAAATCATATTCATACCGCGTCGAGTATGCGGGAAAATCGGTGGTGTATGCCACCGATGCCGAATATAAGGATATGAACAAAGAAAAACTGCAACCCTATGTGGATTTTTTCCGGGACGCGGACCTGCTCATTTTCGATTCCATGTACACCTACAGCGATGGGTTGGAAAGAAGGGATTGGGGCCATAGCTCGACCTTTATCGGGGTGGATCTTGCGGTGGACGCGAACGTCAAGCAAATCGCATTTTTCCATCATGATCCCAGATACGACGATTTTAAACTGGTCGATATTTTCTCCCTGACGGAAACCTACCTTAAATCCATTGCTCCCGAATCCAAGCTCAAAATGTTCATTTCCTACGAGGACCTGACGATGGAAATGATGAACGACGAATCTCCGGAGCAAGGTAATCTTTGTTTTTCGGTCGATTCGAAAAAACCTCATTATTCTTCCAAATGAGCGGGCTTTAGTTTTTCCTCTTCCCAAAACCCACCTTTCTTGTTTATCCTCAGGTCATGGCTAATCCAAAATTGTTCAGATTTTCCATCGACCGCGGCGGAACGTTCACCGATATCTATGCTGAAGTCCCTGGTGCGACCGGTTACCGGGTCCTGAAACTGCTCTCCGAAAATCCCGACCATTATGACGACGCTCCTCTGGAAGGTATCCGCAGAATCCTTGAAGAGCAGGACGCCCTGACAGCAGAGGGCATTGACGCAAGCCGGATTGAATGGGTGCGTATGGGAACCACGGTGGCCACCAACGCCTTGCTGGAAAGAAAGGGAGCCAAAACCGCTCTTGTCATCACCAAAGGGTTTCACGATTTGCTGGAAATTGGCAAGCAAAACCGGCCCCGCATCTTTGACCTGGAAATTAAAAAGCCCGATCTTCTCTATGAAAAAATTGTGGATGTCGATGAACGGTTGAGGCTCGCCAATCGAGTTCCCTCCGGGAAGGGTCGTCCTGTTGCCATCGGGTTGACCGGAGAAGCGGTTGAGATTCAGAAATCTCCTGATCTGGACAAATTACGCCTGGAACTTGGCAAACTACTTGAAGAAGGGTTCGAGAGCCTGGCGATTGTGTTGATGCATGCGTTCACTTATCCGGCGCATGAATTGCAGATAGGCGCCCTGGCGGAGGAGATGGGTTTTAAGCAGATTTCCTTGTCCAGCCGTGTCATGCCGCGCATTAAAATTGTGGATCGCGGGCAGACCTGTTGCGTCGATGCGTATCTCACGCCGCTCATTCGCAAATACATCGAAGGGTTTCGCTCCGGCTTTCGTCAAGGTCAGGACCCGGATTTATTTTTCATGCAGTCGGACGGCGGCCTGGGCCGGGCGGATGGGTTCACCGGGAGCCGGGCGATTCTATCCGGCCCTGCGGGAGGCGTGGTCGGCTATGCCATGACCACGTTCGACGAGGTATCGCGGGAACCGGTTATCGGGTTTGACATGGGAGGCACGTCCACCGACATTTCCCGTTTCGACGGCGAGTACGAATGGTTGTACGAAACGGAAGTGGCCGGAGTGCATTTGCAGGTGCCTCAATTTGCCATCCGCACCGTGGCGGCGGGAGGAGGATCGAGGCTGTTTTTTAAAAACGGCGCGTTTGCGGTGGGGCCGGAATCATCGGGGGCGTATCCCGGCCCGGTTTGTTACCGAAACGGCGGTCCGCTGTCGCTCACCGACGCCAATCTGGTGCTGGGGCGCTTGCTCCCGGAATATTTTCCAAAAATTTTTGGACCTGAGGAAGACCAGCCTTTAGACCTCGACACCACGCAAATTGCGTTTCGGGACCTGACCGATGAAATCAACCGGCATTTGAAAGAGAAGGGCAGGCCGCTGATGGCACTTGAGGAAGTGGCGGAGGGTTTCCTCGCGGTGGCCAATGAAAACATGGCGCGTCCGATCCGGGAAATTTCCATCGCCCGCGGTCATGACATCAAGGAGCATGTCCTGGCCTGTTTCGGCGGGGCAGGGGGGCAGCACGCCTGCGCTTTAGCTCGATCTCTGGGAATCAGGAAAGTGTTTATTCACCGCTTCGCCGGTATTTTGTCGGCCTATGGACTGGGGCTGGCGGATGTGGTGGTGGAAAAACAGGAGCCGGCCTCCGAGACTCTTGGTGAACAATCTCTTTCCGGGCTTTTGGCGCGTCTGGATGATTTGTCCGAACGGGCGACTGAAGAATTGAACCGGCAGGGGGATTTTCAGCAGGTGGAAATCCGCCGGTATCTCAACCTGCGTTACCAGGGAACCGATACGGCGATGATGATTCTTGAAGGTCCGGGGACGGATTTCAAGGCGGAATTTCTAAAGGCTCACAAACGGGAGTTTGGTTTCGAGATTGCAGGACGCGACATCCACATCGACGGCTTGCGGGTGCGGGTCACAGGGAAATCGCAGGGATTGAAAAAAATCAGGATCGAAAAAAAATCCGCACCGACCGCTCCGGCTTCGCACACGCAATGTTATTTTTCCGGAGGGTGGGTGAGGACGCCGGTGTATTTTCAGGAAACGCTGGGCGCCGGCGAAACCATTTCCGGCCCTGCCGTTCTGATCGATCAAACCTCCACCCTGCTGGTGGAACCCGGCTGTGAGGCCAGGGTCACGGAGTTTGGCGATGTGGAGGTCGAGGTCGCCGCTCTGGAAGATCCGGCCATTAAAAAGGAGGTGGACCCGGTTCAACTGGCCATTTTCGGCAACCGCTTCATGTCCATCGCCGAACAGATGGGCGGCGCTCTTGAACGCACCGCCATATCGACCAACATCAAAGAGCGTCACGATTATTCCTGCGCCCTGTTCGGTGCCCAAGGCGACCTGGTAGCCAACGCGCCTCACCAACCGGTCCATTTGGGCGCGATGGGCGAGGCGGTCCGACGGCAGATGGAGATTCAGGGGAATGACATTCAGCCGGGCGATGTCTGGGTGACCAACCACCCCATTGCAGGCGGCAGCCACCTGCCGGACATCACGGTCATCACGCCGGTAATGAAAGACGGGCAGCCGATTTTCTTCGTCGCCAGCCGGGGCCATCACGCCGATATAGGCGGCATTTCTCCCGGGTCCATGCCGCCCTTTTCTAAAACACTTGAAGAAGAAGGGGCCTGCATCCTGTCTTTTAAACTGGTCGAAAAGGGCGAATTTCAGGAACAGGCCATCACAGATTTGTTGACAGCATCGACTGAGGGAAACTCGCAATCAGGTAATTTGCCGATCCCCGGGACCCGGACGTTGGCGGACAATATCGCGGATCTAAAGGCCCAGGTTGCGGCAAATCAAAAGGGCATCGAGTTGATTCACGAAATGATCCGGCGTTATTCCCTGCCGGTGGTCCAGGCTTATATGGGGCATTTGCAGGAAAACGCCGAGGCCTCGGTGGCTCAGGCTTTGCGGGATCTGGTGCGATCCAAACATCCTGGATCGGTGGCGACCCTGGAAGCGGAAGAATTATTAGACGACGGCAGTCCCATTCATCTCAAATTGACCATCGACCCCAAAGAAGGAAGCGCGGTGTTCGACTTTTCCGGTACCGGACGGCAGATCGCGGGCAACCTGAACACGCCGCGCGCTGTGACCTATTCGGCGATCATGTATTGCCTGCGCTGTCTGGTGCAAAGCGACATTCACCTCAATCAGGGATGCCTCAATAAAATCCGTATTATCATCGAAGACGGATCTCTACTTGCGCCGTCGGAACATGCTGCGGTGGCCGGAGGCAATGTTTTGACCTCGCAACGGCTGACCGATGTCATTTTTAAAGCGTTTGGCGTGTGCGCTGGATCACAGGGATGCATGAACAATCTGACATTCGGCAATGCGGATTTCGGTTATTATGAAACCATCGGCGGGGGTGCGGGGGCAGGTCCCGGATGGCATGGCCAATCGGGAGTGCACACGCATATGACCAACACCCGTATCACCGACCCTGAAATCCTCGAAAGCCGGTATCCGGTTCTTTTAAGAGAATTTTCCATACGCCCAGGGTCCGGCGGCGGGGGGTTGTTTCATGGCGGCGACGGGTTGATCCGGGACATCGAAATCCTGCAACCCCTCAATGTCGCGATCCTTTCCGAGAGGCGGGTTTATCCGCCTTATGGCCTGGAAGGCGGGGAACCAGGCAGGCTGGGCCAAAACCTGTTTCTCAAAAAAGACGGTTCTTCAATCGATTTGGGCGGCAAAAACGAAGTCCCCGCCCAGCCCGGCGAACGCATCCGCATCCTCACCCCGGGGGGAGGGGGATATGGGAAGCGGAAGGCTCAGTAATTTAAAAAATTACATATAAATTTTTATGTAAATCTGTTTATACTAGATGAGGTAATGAATACGAAATTCAATCATCAGCAACTGTTCTGGAGGCAATGAATATGAAAATAAGTGCAGGAATAATTTTATCAGCCCTCTTTTTGTTGTCGGGTTGTGCCTCTTCGCCGCCTTACACGCAACAAACGGGGGTGGACAGTTCGCCGGGCAGGCCGACGGTATATGAGGATGTCAATTCCCCTGGACGAGTGGCGGGCATCGGTTTGGAGAGTCAGGATGTTGCGAGCATGACGGACAAGATGGTGGGCGATATGCTGGCCACGCCCGTTCTGGCGAATAGGACCACGCCGCCTAGGATCATCATTGATTCCGAATACTTCAGGAACGAAAGCTCTTCGCGCATCAACAAAAATATCATCACCGACCGGTTGCGGGTCAATCTGAACCGAGCTTCCACGGGACGCATGGTTTTTGTGGGCCGGCATTATGCGGACATGGTGGAAAAAGAACGGGCTTTGAAAAGAGGCACCGATGGCGCGGACGGCGCTCCTGTTGTGGACCGGGCGACGCTTCCGGCTTCCCGCTCGACGCTGGGCGGGGATTTTCGTCTGGGTGGCCGGATCACCACTCTGGACGCCGTCCAGACGAGTACGGGAATGGCCAGCCGCACGCACCAGATCATTTATGAAATGGTCGATCTGGAGTCGGGAATGATTGTATGGAGCGGAATTTACGATTTCAAGAAATCCGCCCGCGACGACATCATCTATAGATAAGGGAAGACACTTGACTCGATCTATTCTCACACGATTTGCTCCCTGGATACTGGTTTTCCTGCTGGCGTCCGGTTGCGCATCGACCACCGATTACGAAATCATCCAGGTGCCGGACAGCGTGATGTCCGCCTACCTGGAAAACAAGCCCTCCCTGCTTCATTACCATTACATGCGGGTTTTGCGTGAAGGGCAACGCAACCTGGTGCTCAACCATATGAAAGCCGGGTTGGCGGCAATGGAGTTGGGTGAGTTTGATCTTGCGGAAGAGTCGTTTGACACCGCGCTCCTCAATATCGAGTCGGTGTACACCGACGATGAAAATGCCGCCAAGGCCCGCAGTCTCTGGTACGAGGAGGGACGCAAGGATTTCAAGGGCGAGCCCTATGAGCGGGCCATGGCCTATTACTACCGGGGCCTGCTGTATTTTCGTAAAGGCGATTTTGAAAACGCCAGGGCCTCTTTCAAGGGCGGGCTGTTGCAGGACGCGATTGCGGAAGAAGAGACTTACCAGGCCGACTTTGCTCTCTTGATTTTTTTGGAAGGATGGGCGTCGCAAATGCTTGGCGACTGGGACATGGCCGCAGAAGCATTTGAAGAAGTTAAAAAGTACCGTCCCAATTTTGTGATTCCCGAACGCAATCACAACGTTTTGTTAATCGCCGAAACGGGCAATGCGCCACGAAAAATTGGCGTGGGTCCGGGGCAGTCCGCATTGCAATTTTCGCCCGGAGGAGGGCGGGAAGAGAATGTCCGCTTTGAAATGGGAGGTTCGACATTTCCTGGTTTTCCCATGGAAAATATCTACTGGCAGGCCAGCACGCGCGGCGGGCGGCAAGTGGATAGTATACTCGCTGGCAAAGTCCGCTTTCAGGAGACCAACCAGGTCATGGGCCAGACGTTGACCAATTTGTCGCTCAGCACCCTCGCCATGTCTCCCCGGTTTGGGGACGATGCCGGGGCGGTGGCCATCGTGGCGGGGATCATAGGTCTCTTGGGTTTGGGGCAACAGGCGATCGCTTCGAAAACCCAAACTGCGGCAGACATCCGAGCCTGGGACAATCTTCCCGACTGGGTGCACGTGTCCACCTTGAATTCTAAAGAAATGAATCAGAGCTTGAATGTCTCGTTTATAAAACCCAATGGCAGGAAAATAAAAAATCTGGATACAGAAGGAACCATTAACTTTGTCAATGATCGATTCGGATTCGCCTGGGTCCGGTCGCGG
>JAJDAZ010000031.1 GCA_029261595.1 Nitrospinaceae bacterium
GTGGGCGTTGATGAAGAGACGATCAAGAGATATGTGGAATATCAAGGACGCCAGGATGAAGGTCAGCTCCGTGAGAAGCTGTAATGCCGCCAAGCGGCGGCGAAACCAAAGAACCCCGGCTTTAGCCGGGGGTATCTATAAAAAAGCTATTCAGATTGATCATGAATTTTCTATGCCTCACAATAACTTGGGAATCATTTATTACGATCAAGGAAAGCTGAAAGAGGCAGAGGCTGAATACAATAAAGCTATTTTGCTTGATTCCAAAAATTTCTTGGCTCACATCAACTTGGGGAGCCTTTATTATACTCAAGGGAAACTGGAGGAGGCAAAAAGAGAATATGAGGAAGCTAGAGAACTCGATCCCAAAGAGGCCGATCCCCACTTTGGCTTGGGCAACGTTTATAAAAAACAAGGGAACCTGGAAGAAGCGGAGTCGGAATACAATTTAGCCATCAAGCTTAACTCCCAAAGTGCTAATCCCCGCAATGGGCTGGGAAACGTTTATCGCGATCAAGGGAAGCTTGAGGAGGCGGAGGCGGAATACAAATTAGCCATCGAGCTTGATCCTAAATTTTCCGGGGCCCACAACAACCTGGGAGCCCTTTATTCTGGCCAAGGGAAGCTGGAGGCTGCAAAAAGGGAATATGAGGAAGCCTTGAAATTGAATTCGGATCATTCTCTGGCAAAGAAAAACCTCGAAAAATTAAAAAGATTAATGAAAGAGGAAAAATAATTCCCTCCCCTCATTCCATTCATTCAGGCACTTCCACTTGTCTGGCGAGACGGTGCAACCATTCCTCTACTTTAGTGTAGCCGCTCGGTTGAATTTGGTTTGGGTTGGGTGGAATGTCCAGTTTAGGGACACGGCCTTTGCCCCGGACATTTCTAATAAGGTGTGGCCAGCCACCAACGTCTTTCTGGCTGTCGATGATCCGGCCTGTTCCGTTTTGAACGTCCCTGAGGATACGCAAATCCACCGGGTCCTTGTCTGAGCGACGCGCCCCTGCGTTGTTTAAAACCGAATGTTTTACCTCACGGCTTTTTTTGGCGATGAGGTTCGGTATCCAGTTCGGAGGGGTATTCACTTTAACATTCTCTCCTGTGTTTACCAGGACGATGGAGGAGGTGTCCGATTCTGTATCTTCGACATATACTTTAGAGCCTGCCTGGACATCGCGCCTTATAACTATGGGGTGGGCATTTTCTTTTGAACGTGAATCCAAACCTCGGATGTATACATTGCCGACAACGCTGGTTTCCAAACGGCCATTATTACTGCCAAATTCGGTTGCGCCGCCTTTGTCGCCGCCAGCGCCACGCCAGTTATAAATAAGATTGTTGACGAATAATGTGCTGGTTCCTCCCTTGCCCCGCATATTTCTTTGGTTGTTATGGGCGAAAAGATTGCCGAGGACCAGTAAATTTCGGGTTTTTTGTCCGACCAGAAAACCCATGGAATGTGGGCCTCGCGGATGGATGGAATGCCATAACGCTTCACTGGTGATACTGTTTGCAATGGTGACATTGCGAACCTTGGAATAGGTGCTCATATTCTCGTCGGTGGACCAGCTCGTCGAAATATGGTCAACGACTATATTATATGCCCCTCCGCCGTCTCCCCTGATGACAATGGCATCCTTCGAATAGCCCTCCTGAGTCGGAACATCTCCAATGCGGATGCGGATATGCTGAACCAAAACATCGTGAGTTTTTATCTGAAGCCCGGAGTCTCTTAACGAAATGCCAGGGTAGGGAGCGGTCTGACCTGCAAGGGTCACGTAGGGTTCGGTAATAAAAATCCTCTTTCTAAGCGCTATGTAACCGGAAACATCAAAAACGACGATCCTGGGCCCGCTTGCTTCCAGAGCTTCCCTAAGCGAACCCGGCCCCGAGTCGTTTAGGTTGGTCACGTGAATGATTGCGCCGCCGACCCGATTCGGGCCACTGCCCGCCGAAGTTCCTACTCCCGCCCCTACCAGCCCCGGAATGACAGGAGGAAAAGGTGTGCAATCGGGGTTGCCTAAATTGACGCATGGTGCTTGGTTCTTTTGTTTTAGGATTTTTTGATAAGCCGGACCCGATTCAGCTGGTTTGAAACCATACGCCAAATGGCTCCATTGAAGAACGATCAAGGAAAAAAAAAGAATTTTCCCCAGGCTGTGTGAGATTCTTACCCCTGAAAAATGCATTTGAACCCTTTATGAAGTCCAGCAAAGTCCACAAAAATGGTGGCGGTTTTTAGTGAACATCAAAAAAATTATTTGTGATTGCCAACTCTGGATTATAGACCACGTAAGGATTGATTCGCAATTCTCTCAATATAAGTTGTCTTTTTAGAGAATGCTAAGGTGGGATCTGAAATTTACTTCAATATTAAATTTTCCGGCTTATCTTGCCACTTCCACTTGTCTGGCCAGACGGTGCAACCATTCTTCCATCTTCGTGTATCCACTCGCCTGAATTTGGTTTGGGTTTGAAGGAATGTTTAATTCTGGAATACTTCCAGAGCCTCTGACATTGTTGGGGAGAGGCGGCCAGCCGCCAACGTCTTCCTGGCTGTCGATGATCCGGCCCGTCCCGTTAATTACATCCTTGAGGATACGCAGGTCCACCGGGTCTTTGTCTGCCCGACGCGCCCCTGCGTTGCTTAAAACTGAATGCTTCACCGTATGGCTTTTTTGGGCGATGAGGTTCGGTATCCAGTTCGGGGATTCATCTGCTTTGAGAGGCTCAATGTCAATGCCATCCTGGCCCCGGACGTTGGACCAGGGATCACCTGTTGTGCTGATGGCCTGGTTGTCATGGACATATATTCTGGAGCCTTTGATAATCGCTTTTCTTATCAGTATGGGTTCCGGGCCACCCGTTCCGTCCAATCCTTTAATGTACACATTACCGACCACACTGGCATCCAAACGGCCTTGGGACGATCCATAATGACTGGCGGTGCCTTTGGGGCCGTGCCAGTTATAAATGAGATTATTAACAAACAGGGTGCTGGTTTTGCCATGCACCTCCATATTTCTTTTATTGTTATGGGCAAACAGATTGCCGGCGACAAATATTTTCTTTGTTCCCGGCCCCACCAGAAACCCCATAGAATGCTTGCCCTTGGGATGGATGGAATTCCACAGTCCTTCGCTTATGATGCTGTTGGTGACGGTCACATCATGCACATAATGTTTCCAGGTGGACATATTCTCGTCGACTGCCCAGCTCACAGAAACGTGATCAATGACCACGTTATAGGTTGTGCCGAGGGATCCGTTTGTTTTTATAGTGAATCCATCTCGGCTGTCAGGCTTTGGACCCTTCGGGTCATCTCCCACACGCACACGAATATGTTGCACGAGGACATCGTGCGTTTCAATTTGGACTCCCGCGCCCTTTAATGAAATGCCTGGAGAGGGAGCGGTTTGACCGGCAATCGTTACGAAAGGTTCGGTGATAACAATTCTGGTTTGAAGCTCTATATACCCCGAAACATCAAAAACGACGATTCGCGGTCCGCGGGCTTTAACGGCTTCCCGGAGCGAGCCCGCCCCCGAATCGTTCAGGTTGGTTACGTGGACGATTCTTCCACCCGCACGGTTCGGACCACTGCCAGCCGGAGTTCCTACTCCAGCTCCCATCAGCCCGGGAATAATGGGAATGGCAGTCTCGCAATGAGTACTGCCCAATGCGGCGCATTTATTTTCGTGTTCTAGAGTCTGTTTGGTTTGATTGATTCGCTCTCGCCGGTCCGGCTTGAAGGCGCTGGCCGGATTGCTCCATTGAAGAAGGAGAAAAGATAATAAAAGAATCATTCCGATGTTGCGTGTGTTCAGTACTTTAAATAAATTCATTTGAAACCTTGAGAAGGTTCAGCAAATATCCATGAAAAAAATGTCAGCGATTGAGTAAAATACAAATAAATTTCCGGGATTTACCAAATCCGGACAATAAACCACTCAGGAATAAATCAGGCAAGTTTTTAATTCAAGTTTCTTTCTTGAGCCTACGGAGGCGGGAGTTGCAACCTGATATTGAAATGACCCTTACCGTTCATTTGGGAACTTCCACTCGCTTAGCCAAAAGGTTTAACCATTCTTCCATGGAAAACTTTATTGTTTGGTCAGGATTCGAGGTTTTCAAAACACCTGAAACGCTTTTGAGCCCCTGGTGTGTTAATGTTTTGTGATAAAACTCCCCCGGAGGAAAATGACTTGAAAGCGAATGCCGGGTTTGTCCATAGAAGAATAGCAAGCCCGGTCCACAGAATTATTTTTCCGATTTTAAATGTGAAGTTTGCTCCCGGATATTTCAAAAAAATAAAGCAACTTTTTTTATAATTTCATGGCGAAACAGGAGGGTCATACACCATCCGCCCGGTTTCTCGCATCACTTGAACTGGTTAAAGTCCAAATACCGGGAGGCGTTTGGACCTTCATCACTTTTGTCAGAGGAACATGGTGATGAATCATCCATTTAAAACTCAGTTACTTTAACGCTATTAATTTTTATTGCGGAATTAGCTCTCTCACTGGGGAAATAGTTCCAAATATCAGAAAACCCAAGGACCGAGTCACCCTTCACAGCCAGATCACTTTCAGTGACAGAAATTTGTGCGGCGCCGTACCCACCACCTGAATCAAAGTAAACCTTCCAAGCCGCACCCCTTACTTCAAGTTTAACTGTGTCGTTACTTCCAGGAGCATTTGCGGTTGTTGCTAAAAGTGTTTTTACGCCTGAAACAACTTTATAAAGTTGAACTTTCGTTGTCCCATTATCAGTGACACGAAGCATGCTGAAGTTATCGCTGTCAATGTATCTGGCTATGATATATTGGCCTTGACTGGAGTCCAGATTATTATAATCGACCTCAATGTCGACATCCGCCGCACCCACCGGGCCATAGTTCATTTTATAAGCGAGCCCACTTGATAAGG
>JAJDAZ010000032.1 GCA_029261595.1 Nitrospinaceae bacterium
GAGACTCGCCTCTTTTCCAACGATCCCATATCTCTTGCTTCTGGGCAGGGGTATAATTAATTCGGGTTCTGTATGTCATTTACAACACTCCATCTTTTTATTTAAAGATTATAGTGTTGCATCGACCACTTGAGAACACCACCTAAAGCGGACATTCATTTAAAAATATTTTGCAGAAAGTATCTCTAACTTTTTACATCATTTGTTCTATTTTAAATTACGTCAAACATCTCTTTCAGCTATACTCATCATTGATCGCCACAATTAAAAAATTAATTAGCAAAACTTTCTTTCGAGGTTGAACACTTCTTGCTCATCGATGGCCGACGTTTTGGAGTACAGTCTGAAATTGTGCTCTTTTTGAATCTCGTACACGATCGATAGCCCGCTTGCCATCTTCATTTTTTAGTTGTGGATCAGGAAACGACTCCTCGAGCCAGCGTTTCAAGGGGGGAAACCCTAATAATCAACTTTGCCCAAGAGGGCTCCCAAAAGCCCCGAACACCCCTCACTCTCTCCAACCCAAACCCCCAAAAACAACCCCGGTCCGACATTATTACTAAGGAACAATATAAAAGGGTCCGCATGCCCGCCGTCGGCGGGATGGGTTATGAAAAGGCGGCGAGCAAACTGAAATCAGGTGGTCTCGATGCCTGTCACTCCCGCGGTCAGGGTGAATCGCATGGCTTTTTCCATACTCATGTCCAGGGGTCGGTCGATACCGCAAGCCAATAAATAAGATAGATGGTGAGAATCACGGGTAGAATGGTCACCAGTCCGGTGACGATGTTTTTGCTTATGAATCGAAACATTTGGGCTTCCTCCAATAAACGGGACATGCTGGGCAAAGTCTTCCCTCTTAATATCATAAATGCCAAGCCCATAATTTTTTTTATGACCGCAATTATTGGCCCAAATTTTAATGCCACATCTGGATAAGTTTTTTTGGGGCAGATCACACTTTAATAGTGAGAAAACCCTCTTGTCTCAAAAATAATTTTTAAACTTAGAATTCACATCCTGAGGCAGGGGCCAGGTTCTCTAATAATTGATAGCCCTCAATTCGTTTGATTTCTTTCTCATTTTTTTCCAAGATCCATGTCGGGGTTTTCCTGATTTTCCTTTTCAGGCACAGTTCAACTTGATTGTTGGGGGCATTGGGATTGCATTCGATTACCTTAATATCCTTGAATGCCTTGCCAAATGCCTTGTGCTGAGCTCGACAGGCCGAGCAGGTGAATGAGGAATACATCACCCAACCTTTTTCTGTCAGACAGTTTGCCAATTGTGCCTGTGTCTCCTGTGTCGGGTTATCATAACGGGAAACGTCGCCATAGGCATTCTTCTGTATGAAGAACCAACCGGCCAGGAAGAAAATAATAATTGATAAAATAAATGCGCCCGGTTTCATAGATACCACCCCAATCGATAATATGTGATCAACAAGGCTCCTAGAAAAATCATCAGCAAACCGGTGGCCAGATTCATCCATTTCCGTTTGCCCAGTCTCCATTCCTTCAATCTCAAGGTGGATGTTCCAAAATAGATCATGAGCAAAATCACTAATAATGGAAGTACAAAAATGAAATTATAAATCAGAAGATAAATAAAAGCCTGTTTGTCAAAAGACTTTGCCAGAAGGGCTGTGATCGCGAGGTAAGGGCCCCCCGTACATGGCAACTCCACCATGGCCACAAACCCGCCAATTGCCATTATGCCCAACAAAGAAAAATTTTCGGCCATTTTTGTCAGCTTCTCCTTGTGCCGGGGCGTTATTTCCAGGGAAATTCCCTGGCCGTACCAGAAGAAATCTTTAAGCTCAATGCAACCGAGAACAATGACCAATGACCCGACAATATATCCCACGATCTCTGCAAATCCTTTGCTGATCAGGGTGTATTGGAACCAGATCAAACCCAGACCTGAAAAGGTATAAACAACATACACGGTGGTGATGTAGATTCCGCCGAGCTTAAGAAGTAATTGTTTTTTTGAAGAGACTCTGAGTAGAGCGCTGGACAAAAATAAAATCACGCCTATGGCACACGGGTTGATGGAATCAATTAACGCGGCTCCAAGTATGACAGCCAGAGTGAGATCATCACCCATCATCTCTCCTTTGATTTAGTGTAAGGCTCAACGGGATACCCCGCAGCCTCCCATGCACCGTGGCCCTCCACCATGTATTTTATATGACCCGCTTTACAGCCCAACTTGTCTATGACTATTTTCCCCGCCGCCGGGCTTGCGGAACATTCGCCACCGTCGAAGGTTCCCTCACATATAAATACCGAATCTTTTTTGCAGTCGATTTTATCAAGATTCTTGGTTAATTCTGATAGTGGGATAACCTTGGCTCCCCTGATGATGTTACCGCCAGCCATAGCAATCGACTCTGGTTCCCGAACATCTATGAAATCGACATCTTCAAAACCTGCGGTGAAGTAAAAATGGGCTTCCTTCAGGTGGATTACCTTTGGTTCCTTATCCGGTGGGCGAGGTTCGCCCCTTGTGACGTGGAACTTCTCTTTCCAAAAAGAGATCCCATCCAAATTGAAAACATTCGTTAATTTTCTCTCTTGAGCTTGTGCCGCTACAAAGCCACTTCGGTGACCCGCCCCGCAATAGGTCAGCACATATTTATGCGTTTTTGAGAGTTCTTCAAGCAGTTTCCATGAAAACTCATCCTGTTCTTTAAGTCGGCTATGTGGGATCGATATAGCGCCCGGAATATGGTATTCATCCCATTCGGCCTGCTCGCGCACGCTCACAAAAACGATGTCTTCCCCCTCTTGTCTGAGTTTGTAAGCATTGGCACTGGGAACCACCTTGCCCACAGCTTTCTCTGAAAATTGCAATTGAGAAACTTCCACCTTTGAGGGACTGCCGACGACATCATTGACAGGAAAGGAAAAACCCAAAAGAAAAGAGACCGAAAGTATGAAAATTGATGAGAACCGATTTTTTCGTATGGATTTTTCAATACCTTTATGAATATCTTTATTTGTTACAAAATTGAAAGTCATTGAACCCCTCACTTGAAAATAAAAAAATGCAAAATTTAATTTTCGTCGGATTTATTGAAATCATTGAGTATCGCGGCGACGGTGGATTCATCCATGTCCGACCAATGCTCATATGCATTGGCAACCGCAAACTCCCAACCTTCGCGTACATTCGGGCAATAAATCGCGTCCACCTGTTTGGATAAATCCTGGAGGGAATCAAGATGCCCGGTGGGGACAGCCACAATCAACTGGCCCGTTCCGGCTCTGCGAAGGGCTTCCACGGCTACTTGCATGGTAACGCCTGTTGCAAGGCCATCGTCCGCAATAATCACAGTTTTGCCTGTACAATCTGGAAAAGGCCGACCTTTTCTAAAAAGCTGATTGCGACGTTGAACTTTTTGTCTGGCTCTCGCCGTATCCTCTGCGACTTCCTTGTCGCTGAGATCAGAAGTTTTGACAAACGATTGTCTGATCATTGTGGTGCCGTCGAAAGCAACTGCCCCGTAACCTATTTCCGTGTTCCAATGAGGCGTTATCTTATTCGCTACCGCAGTGTCCATGTTCAGGCAGAGCAGGCGAGCAATGACCACCGCTATCGGAACTCCTCCCGAGGGTATCCCCAAAACCAGCGCATCGCTGTTACGGAAAGGTTCCAACAGTCCCGCCAGCACCTCTCCTGCATGTTCGCGGTCCCGGAATACACTCAGACGGTTTCTCAGTTCTGGCATCTCAATGATCTCTTTTCCCACATCAATATTCATCAGTCACCTCACCCTGGAGTTGATAGCATGCTTCAATATCTCAAACATTTTTCTTTACATGTGAGTCGCAAATTCCGGTTCGATGAGGCTTCTCAGGATGTCACTCCCGGAAACAATTCCCACCAGTTTATCGTCCTTGACGATGGGAAGCCGGATGATATGAAATTCCTCCATGATCTTAATGAATTCCTCCACGGTCGCATCCTCCCTCGCGGTTGCGACATCCGGAGTCATGATGTCTTTGGCGGTGGTCCTGACCAGTTCCTTCCCGTCCATTACAGCCCTTAAAAGGTCCATTTCCGTGATAATACCTACAACTCTTCCTTCATCATCCGTCACAGGCATTCCACTAAAAAGACCCGCCATTAATTGCAGAGCCACATCCCGGGCCGAGGCATTTTCTCTCGCTGAAATCACCGGTCTTGTCATAATTTCTGCTGCTGTTCTGGTCAACGCAAACATAATAACTACCCCCTATTTTTCATGATAGTATTTGAAGGACAAATTGACCCGTGCCCGATAGGCAACGACCTTCCCATTTTCCACCCGCATATCCAGCTTGCCTATTTCAGCGATTCTAAGGTCATCCAGGCTTTTCCCAGCGGTCTCAACGGCATTTTTAGCCGCATCCTCCCAGGAAACATCGCTTGTGCCGATCAGTTCAATAACCTTGTAAATGGTATCACTCATGGTATTCCTCCAATTGTTAAGTGTTTTCTATATAAACCAAGGCCCCTGATTTCTGCTGAAAAACTAACTGCCTTCAATAGTTTGTTAATTCGAAGGCCCTTATAATTAAGATAGCCGGGGTGAAACAATATTCCTTGGTTGAGACGGTTTTATTCGAGCGGCGTGGGAAAAGTAAACTTACAGGGGAAATCAAGGAAAATGCTCTATTTGTTTAGCAAGGGAGGAAGGTAACTTTTTCCTGGGCAGATTTCAGGTGCCGGAGCGGGCCAATTGTTGTTGAACCCGGACCGACGGTATAAAAGTTTATGGGTGTGGCTTTAATACATCAGGTAGAGTTGGAGTTGGGAATGGCTCTAGTCGCCGCTAACAACTTTCCTGAAATCGGCGGAACCTTTTTCATATTTTAGCAGAGACGCTGGTATTCATCTTGACAACTATTTGAATCTTCAATCAAACGGGGACCAGATCTCGATGTTTATCTCCAAGGATCTGCTTGACCACTGATTTCAGCTCAGTTAAATCAGCGGATTTAACAACATAGGCATCTGAAGCCCACACACGAAAATCCTGCTTATATCCTCCATAAGCGGTACAAAGAACAACGGGAATATCGCCCTCTTCCTCCTTCAACTTTCTCATGAACTCAATTCCATCCGTTCCCGCCATTTTAATATCCAATGTGATTATATCCGGTTTAGTTTGCCGGATTTTCTCCATGGCTTCTTCGGCTGATGCCGCAACAGTAACTTCGTAACCCTCATCTTGAAATTCTTCTTTATAAAGAAAGCGAATATTCTTTTCATCATCTACAACAAGAAGTTTGGTCATACCTCCCCCTTTTTTGTTTCGATGATTACAAAAATAAAATGTTCTCTATAAAGACACTATGCCCCCAGGGTTAATTATTTTCCATTAATATTTTTTAATCAAGAAATGGGAGTTGGTTTTATCCTCAATCAAAACTTCTCTCCGAATAATCCGTAAGAATTTGCGGTTTTCAACCATACAGAGCGCTTCCCGCCAAAGCTTCGTGGACCCAATAAGATTAATAACTAAAGACACCTCCCGAACCGCCAGAACAAGGTGGTTATTCCGGTGCTAGGTCCTTATATTTACTATAGGAAAGCGGTTGTATCTGAAAACTAATTAAAGCATTTCGCTTTAGGAGGGTGTAATGTTTCTCGAAAAGTTCCACGGAAAAATGGATGTTGGAGGTATTAACACGAAGGACAATAGAGTCACGAACGTCGTGTTCGTTGTTGGTGTTGCTATCACACTGATGGTCGTCATCGGGTTGCTCATGTATGCTTTTTTGTAGGCAGGAGTGAGGGCAGGTGGCGAAGAGAGATGAAAAATTATTCAGGGTGAGTGTTTCGCTAAATGATAGGTGAGTTTTAAGGAGAGGGGTTTCCCGTTATTAAAAAGAGACTCCTCCTCAATCAATTCGATTATTTATGGGGCATATAACCGGGCGAAAATTAAGCGAAGGGCAGAATGGAACCCACCAACGTTTAATGCCCTTGCAATGAAATGTGAGGTAAACCATGGTCTGGAAAATATCAAAATGGAGAAATCAGAGTGAATTTTTTCATCACCGAAGGGTTCTTTTTCTAAGCCTTGTGATAGTTCTTGTTTCTTATACTTTTCTCTGGGCGGGTGACTGCCCTCAACCCAGGTTCACTGAAAAGGCTCCACCAGATATTTATAATAGGGTGAACCTTTTGAATCCTTCTATGGAAAATATTCTGGCCGGAAAAGCACTGTATGAGGAAAAGGCCAAACCCATGGCTTGCAAGCTTTGCCATGGTATAAAAGGGAACGGCCGCGGTGGCATGTCGATGGGAGTCCACCCGCAACCAAGGAATTTTACCTGCGAAAAAACCATCACCGATGTTCCCGATGGACAGTTATTCTGGATCATACAGAACGGGTCCCCAGGTACTGGCATGCCTGCTTTTGGAGAGCTGGAAGACGAGGAAATCTGGCAGTTGATTATTTATATAAGAAAACTGGCGCATTCAGAAATAACATAAATAAGGACGGGGAAATTTTGGATAACCAAACCCGTACAGCCGACGCTGATTCCCATAATACTTTTTCCTCATATCATGCTTGAAAAGATCGGACGAATACCTAGAAAAATAAGGTCTTGGATCAGCCGCAGCGAGTGGGTCATTCGTTCCCTGGGACTTTCCAGGTCAGTCGGAACCGAAGGGGAACCGGGTTTGTTGATGATCCAGATCGACGGTCTTTCCAGAAAACAACTGGAGTCGGCACTGAAAAAAGGAAAAATGCCCTTCCTTAGCCGGCTCATTGGTCGTGAAGGGTATCACTTGCACACCCTGTATTCCGGTCTGCCATCCAGCACCCCGGCGATTCAGGGGGAGTTGTTCTATGGCGTTAAAAGCGCTGTGCCCGCTTTTAGTTTTATGGACCGGACCTCAGGAAAAATCATGCGGATGTTCAATTCGGCGTCTGTAGCTCAATCGCAAAAATCCCTGGCTGAAAAAAATTCCGGCCTTCTCGAACACGGAAGTTCTTACGCCAATATTTATTCGGGAGGGAGCCGGGAAATTCATTTTTGTCCTGAAAATTTTGGCTGGGACCATTTAAAGAGCGATTTTAAACCCCTCACTCTGGTGAGCTTTGTCCTCATTCATGCATTCAGCCTTGTTCGAACTGGAGTCCTGGTTTTATGGGAATGTGTCCTCGCCGTCACCGACTTTGTTCGCGGTTTGATCGCTGGAAAAGACCTTTTCAAGGAATTGAAGTTTGTTCCCACCCGTGTGGCCATCAGCATTCTCCTCCGCGATCTCGTCTCCATCGGAGCCACGGTAGACGTGATCCGGGGCCTGCCTATAGTGCATCTAAATTTTCTGGGCTATGACGAGCAAGCCCATCGACGTGGGCCTTCTTCCCTCTTTGCCCATTGGACACTCAAAGGCATCGACGCCGCCATCCGCCGCCTGGTCCATTCCGCCCGTCGTTCCTCCCGCCGTGAGTATGATATCTGGGTGTACTCGGACCACGGCCAGGAAGAAACGATTCCGTACCCGAAGGAAAACGGGAAAACCGTCCAACAAGCCATAGAAGAAATTTTGGATCTAAACGATACGATGGCGCCGGGTTTGCCCAGGAACAAACGCGGGATCCAGTTTGATCGTTCCAAATGGTTGGGAAGCTCTTTTTTCAACTGGTTGGTCGGCGACGGGGATGCAACAGAAAATAATTCGAATTCCAGCACGGTGGTTACAGCTATGGGCCCGATTGGGCATGTATACTTGCCATACGCTCCCGAACCGGATAAGCGCAATCGGCTGGCCGAAAGACTGGTGAAAAGGGCGAACATTCCTCTCGTGCTTGCGCCAGGATCAGAAAAGAGCGCAGAGGCATGGACCCTGGAAGGTAGGTTTACTCTGCCCCAAGACGCCGCTCGTATCCTGGGCAAAGGCCACCCCTTTCTAAAGGAAGCGGCGCACGATCTGGCGGCTCTTTGCCATCATCCCAATTCAGGAGACCTGATTTTATCCGGTTGGCGATTGGGGAAACCACCCATCAGCTTCCCGCTTGAAAACGGAGCCCACGCCGGTCCCGGTTCCCAGGAAACCCGGGCCTTCGCTATGCTCCCGGTCACGGCACCGGTGTCGTATCGTGAAAATAAAGACTACCTTCGTCCGCTGGACCTTCGGGAAGGAGCATTGCATGTCCTGGGGCGCAACACATCGCGTAAACGGCCGCGCATTCGCCGGTCGCGGAAATCCCTGGTCTCCATCCGGGTGATGACTTACAACGTTCATTCCTGCATCAACATGGATGGAAAAATATCTCCCGCTCGCATCGCGAAAGTCATCGCGCATTACGATCCCGATATCGTGGCCCTTCAGGAACTCGATGTGAAGCGGTTCCGAACCGGAGGAATCGATCAGGCCGAGGTTATCGCGGAGGAACTTGAAATGGAGTTTCACTTCTCCCCGGCGTTTCAAATTGAGGAAGAGCAGTATGGCAACGCCATCCTCAGCCGATACCCGATGCGGCTGGTCCGGGCGGGAGCCCTGCCGACCCTTGCGCACCGGCCCAACCTGGAAAAACGAGGCGTGCTCTGGACGGAGATCACCGTCGACGGCCGCAAAATCCAATTGCTTAACACGCACTTCGGGTTGAGACACAAGGAGGGTCTGGTTCAAGGAGACGCCCTAATGGGTCCAGAATGGCTCGGCCATCCCGACCGCCTGAACCCGACCATTGTGTGCGGCGACTTCAATGCACAACCCCATTCCAGAATTTGTAAGAAAATTCGCCGTGCTTTCAACGATGCGCAAATTCTCCTCGACAATCATAGGCCGCAACGGACCTTCTTTAGCCACTTCCCTGTTGGCAGGATCGACCATGTTTTTGTCAGTCCGGAGATCATCGTGCACTGTGTGGAAGTTCCTCGGACGGCCTTGACTTTGTTAGCCTCCGATCATCTCCCTCTGATCGTGGAGGTAAGTATTCCCATGGACTGAATGTCCCCACTTACTTTGCTGGAATTTTATTTGTCTCACCTGGATCTTTATTTAGGACAGGTGAGGGAATGGCTGATTTGAGAATAGGTTATTTGCAAATCTCTAGTAAGTTCAAAATAATATACTGATTTGAATAATGATTTTTTTAAGCGCGTGAAACATGGTGAGAAATTTTTTTGATAAATGGAAATTCTCGGACAAAGGAAATATCACCGGATTTTCCTTAGCGGGGATTATCACCGTCAGCACTTTGTTTGTTGCTCTCATCCTGGGCGTGTTGATGTATTTCGACATCCAGCAACATGCGTTGCTCCTGCTGAAATGGCTGGATACGCTGGGTGTCTGGGCGCTATTTCTGTTTACCCTGATCATGGCCCTGGTGGTGATACTGCTCCTGCCGGGCGTGCTGTTTACTTTTGGCGCCGGATTCGTTTTCGGTGTGATGGAAGGTTCGATAGGTGTGGTGCTCGGCACCGCACTGGGCGCAACCCTCGCTTTCCTGCTGGCGCGTTACCTGCTCGGTTCCAGGGCCAGACGATATGTGCTTTCTCATACCAGGTTGAAGCTTTTCAGCGATGGACTCACACCTGACGGCTGGAAAATCGTCATGTTGACCCGCTTGGTGCCGTTTTTTCCCTTCAAGCTGTCAAACTATTTTTTCGGTCTGACTTCATTCTCCCTTCGCGGCTTTATAGGCGGGACCCTCCTGGGGATCATTCCATTTTCGGTGCATAATGTCTATCTGGGCTCGATTGCCGCTGATGTCACCACTCTTGGCGCGCGCCACCTGGATCGCACGCCGATTGAATGGACCTTTTACATCGGTGGTTTCCTGGCGGTCCTTATCACTGTGTGGTATTTCAAACGGCTGGCACAACGGGCCTTATCAAAATATACCGAACAAGAAAAAAACGGAGGTATCTCATGTGGTGGATGAAATGGCTGCCTTGGCGGTTTCTGATTCGTCGCGTTGCCCGGGCACAAGGTTTCCTTGATCCGGTCGCTCTGCTGGCCCGGTTGCACCGTTTCGCCCAACCCTCCGAAGTTGGCGAGCCGATTGAGTTGCTGCGTGCCGGTGTGGTGTTTCATGCCCGCGGCCTCATCAACAGCCGGGTCATCCAGCACAATCTGGACTGGGTTTGGCCGTACTGGATCGAACGTCAGTTTGATCCCCGGGACGATGCGTTTGTACCGCGCGCCTTCACCATCACTCATGTCAATCTCACGCATCGCAATTGGACGGCGGTCGGCCTGCCCGACGTTAAAGAACTGCCGATCATTGATCCCCGTGGTTTGCTCACTCCGTTTCTGGACAGATGGTCCCTGGACTGCTGGATCCTGACCGAAGACGGACATCACCTGTTGCCGTCGCGTTCTTCCTCGTCCTCTCAGCGGTTGGATGACAATGATCTTGCGGTGATCACGGAAACTCAAGAGAAAAATCTTTATCTAAAAACACATGCCTCGGTGCAGGCCGTTGAAAGTCGCCCGATTTGTCAATTGCGGATACACGCCCGCTCCGACCGGGAGGCCTGGGCCATTGTGGCGCTGCGTCCCTATAATCCGGAGGGGATAAGTTTTATTCACCAGGCCATGCTATCACCCGAGCGAACCCGCTGGACCATCGACGGAGAGCACACCGTTGAATTCAATGTGGCGGCGGATCGTCACCACCTATCGGATTACCGTTCAGGAGACGTTACCATCCATTTGAATGAACTCGACGATGAATTCGGCAGGACCTGCGACGTGGGCATGGTGACCGCGGCGGCCTTGTTTAAGTTGGAACCCGACAAACCGCGGGAGATCCTCTGCTCGGTCCCGCTTGAGGGGGTAAAGAAAAAAAAACAACCGGCACCCATTATTTCCTGGGAGCAAAGCCTTAAGGATCACTGCAAATTGCAGGTTCCCGATCAAAGTTTCCAGTCTCTTTACGATGCGGCCCTGCAAACGCTGATACTGCATTCGCCGGACGATGTGTATCCCGGCCCCTACACATACAAACGATTCTGGTTCCGCGATGCCGCCTTTATCATACATGGCCTGTTGTGCGCCGGGCTCACTCAACGCGCCGAACGTGCGCTCGATCGTTTTCCTTCCCAGCAAGACTCCAATGGCTATTTCCATTCCCAGGACGGGGAATGGGATTCCAACGGCGAGGCATTGTGGATCATGCGTCGCTTCTCTGAACTGACCGGTCGTCCGCCTAAGGACGGTTGGCAGAAGGCAATCCAACGGGGCGGTCAGTGGATTGGGCAGAAGCGTCTCACAGGGATTAGCGACGTTCCGCACGCGGGCTTGTTCCCGGCCGGTTTCAGTGCAGAGCATCTTGGCCCGAACGATTACTATTACTGGGATGACTTCTGGGGAATCGCCGGCTTGCAGTCCGCCGCCACCCTGACAGATTTTTTTGACATTGTCCTGAGTAAAACCTTTGAGCAGGAAGCTAGGAATTTTTCCGAAGACCTGGACAAAAGTCTTTCCGGTGTAAAAGAGCGCCTGGGAAGGCTGGCAATGCCCGCCTCGCCGTATCGTCGTTTGGACGCCGGCGCGATTGGGTCCCTGGTGGCGGGTTATCCCTTACAGCAATGCGCGCCGGATGATGTGCGTCTGCTCGATACGGTGGAGTTTCTGCTGGCAAACTGTTTCTTCAAGGGCGGATTCTTTCAGGATATGATCCATTCCGGCATCAATGCCTATCTGACACTGCACGTGGCTCAGGTATTATTGAGGGCGGGTGACCCGCGTTATCTTGAACTCATGGACACGGTCGCGGCATTGGCTTCACCTACGGGTCAATGGCCCGAAGCCATACACCCGCGCACCCTGGGTGGTTGCATGGGCGATGGCCAGCATTCCTGGGCGGCGGCTGAGTGGGTGCTGATGGTGCGCAACTGCTTTGTACGCGAGGAGGGGGAACGTTTGATTCTATGTGCGGGTGTTGCCAAACGCTGGCTTAAACCCGGCGCTCTGATTTCTTTCGGTCCGGCGCCGACCACGTTTGGCACGGTGTCAGTAACCATTCAGGTGGGAAAGGTTGAACCCAGGGTCCAGGTGGCCTGGCAGGGGGAATGGCATACCGGGGCGCCGGAAATCGAAGTGTGTTTACCCGCGTTGGAAACCAAAATTTGCCCACCCGGACAGCAATCGATCGAATTTCCATTGGAAATGAGTGTATGAATATTGTCATGGTAACCAACACTTACTCGCCCCACGTAGGCGGGGTCGCGCGTTCCGTGGCCGCATTCAGTAACGAATATCGACGCCTGGGTCACCGGGTGTTGATCGTGGCGCCGGAATTTGCAGGCTTGCCCGAAAATGAAGTGGACGTGGTCCGAATTCCCTCCATTCAAAACTTTAACGGAAGCGACTTCTCAGTCGTATTGCCGGTCACCGGCTTGCTGACCGAAAGCCTGGACGCATTTAAACCCGAAATCGTCCATGCCCATCACCCCTACCTGTTGGGGATGACCGCCTTGCGCATCGCACGTTATCGCGAATTGCCATTGGTATTCACCCATCACACCCTCTATGAGCAATACACTCACTATGTGCCCGGCGATTCCCCGACACTACAACGATTCGTGATCGAACTTGCCACCCACTACGCCAATCTCACCGATCAGGTCTTCGCGCCCAGCGAGAGCATTGCCTCCCTGATTAAGGAACGCGGGGTAAAGGCCCCCATTGCTGTGATCCCCACCGGCGTGGATTTGCATCGCTTCGACAAAGGTGAAGGGAAGCGAACTCGCGCAACTTTAGGCATACCAGATGGAGCATTCGTGGTCGGGCATGTGGGACGGCTGGCGCCGGAGAAAAACCTGGGTTTTCTTTCCGAAGCCATGGCCGAGTTTCTCAAAGCGGACAGCCGTGCGCATATCCTGATAGCAGGGGAAGGACCCTCAAAACAGGAAATACAAGATATCCTTTCCCGTCATGGCCAAAGCGGGCGTTTGCACATCACAGGGGTACTCGGCCCTTCAGAACTGGCGGATGTCTACCATGCCATGGATGTGTTTGCCTTTGCGTCCAAAAGCGAGACCCAGGGCATGGTATTGACCGAAGCCATGGCGGCGGGGGTTCCGGTGGTGGCGCTGGATGCGTCCGGGGTGCGGGAAGTGGTTCGAAATGAAACCAACGGCCGTCTTCTACATGAAGAAACCCCCGAGACCTTTGCGTCAGCATTGAAATGGCTGGCCGACCTGCCATCTACAAAAATTCAGGCCCTGCAACAAGGGGCGCGAGAGACTGCGGAATTATTTTCCATGCCGCAAACGGCGGCCCAGGCGATCGCCTGCTACGAAACCTTGGCCACCCAGGCTTTTGTTGAACGGTCTGAGGAATTCGAGCAATGGCAGCGTACTTTGCATTTGATCGAGGCGGAGTGGGAAATCTTAAAAGGAATAGCAGAATCCGCAGGGGCCGCGTTTTTTCCAGCGAAGGCTCATGGGCCTATGCAGTTAAAAAATTAATCCCAATTTGTATTTATAAATTCAGAGTTAAAATGATCAGGCAGGTGACCACAGCGATTAACAGCGCCCGCAAACCAGTCCATAGCCAAAATGATCCACTCGTTTTGCCCAGGAAAAGGCCCAGAAGAAAAATAGCCAAAAAGGCAGAAACGATGGCTGATTCCAGGGGGAGTAAAGGAAGAGGCACTCCAAACTGGTCCATCCATAAAGGGGATATGATGAATAGAGAGACCATGAGAGGGGCAAATCCATTCACCAGAGCAATCCATACCGGCACCCATTTTGATGCCTGGCCATATTCCGTATCGCCCAGGTCGGCTACCAGGGCCCTTTCCAATTCAACCAGTTCCTTTTTTCTTTCCTCGGACTCACTGATGTAGGCGCTGGAAAGGCCGCTGATTGAGAGAGCAACGGCCGCTCCCAGGCAGGCGTTAATGACGGTGATTGTCGGGACATCGCCGGTAACGTAAAATGCCATGATCAACCCCAGCATGGTGAGGGCGCCATCATAGCCATTGGTGAAAAAATACCTGCGGGCGATTCCATGCGCTCGGGAAAGATTTAATAGAAACCGGAGGCGTTCAAACACGAGTCAAACTATTCTTGTTCGGGAGAAGTTTCCGATCCTTCCACCTCCACCGCATCGATGCTGTGCAAAGATCCTCCCAGATTCTTGATGGTTTC
>JAJDAZ010000033.1 GCA_029261595.1 Nitrospinaceae bacterium
GGCACCCACATCCGCATCCATCCCATTCTGCATTGGACGGAGCTCAACGTCTGGGAATACATTCAACGGGAAAAGATCCCCATCATCGACCTCTATTTTGCCAACGAAGAGGGCAAGCGGTATCGGTCCCTCGGTTGCGCCCCCTGCACGGGCTCTATTGATTCCAAGGCCAAAAATGTAGATGAGATCGTGGAAGAGTTAAAAAACAATACAACAACATCGGAGCGGTCTGGCCGTGCGCAGGACCAGGAGGACACTTACGCCATGCAGAAACTCCGCGCCAAAGGATATATGTAAATGAACGATAACGGAAGCGTCCCGACTCTCTCCAGCCGTCAGATGAAGCTGGTGATCGTGGGACATGTGGACCACGGCAAATCCACTCTGGTGGGAAGGTTGCTGTCTGACACAGGCAGTCTGCCAGAGGGTAAAATAGACTTCATCAAGGACATATGCGAACGCCAGGGAAAGGTGTTCGAGTTCGCGTTCCTGCTCGATGCGTTGGAGGAGGAACAGGACCAGGGCATCACCATCGACACCTCGCAGATATTTTTCAAGACCCAGAAGCGCCATTACGTCATCATCGACGCGCCCGGTCACAAGGAATTCCTGAAGAACATGGTAACGGGTGCCGCCAATGCCGAGTCCGCCCTGTTGCTGATCGACGCTTACGAAGGCGTCCAGGAGCAATCACGCCGGCACGGATACATCCTGAAACTCCTGGGACTCGATCAGGTTGCGGTGGTGGTCAACAAAATGGATCTGGTCGATTACGACGCGGAAAAATTTTTCAAAATCAAAACCGAATACACGGCTTTCCTGGAATCGATTGGCGTGCAAGCGGAAGAATTCATTCCTGTTTCTGCTAAACTCGGAACCAATATCGCTAAAATGGAAAATGAAATGCCCTGGTACAAAGGGCCGACGGTCCTGGAAATGCTGGACCGGTTCGAGGAAAAAGTTCCTCCCAGCCACCTGCCTTTCCGTATGCCGGTGCAGGATGTCTATAAATTCGACGAGCGCAGAATCATCGCTGGACGGGTGGAATCGGGACGGCTCAAGGTGGGGGATCACCTCGTCTTTTCCCCTTCCAACAAAAAAAGCGTCGTCAAATCAATAGAAGCCTGGAGCGTCCCCGAACAACCGACCGAGGCCTCCGCGGCACAGTCCATCGGGTTCACTCTGGAAGAACAGATTTTCGCGGAACGCGGCGATGTCGCAACAAGGGTGGACGAATTGCCCATCGTGTCTTCCACCTTTGACGTCAATCTGTTCTGGATGGGCAAACGCCATCTGGAAAAAGGCCGGTCCTACACCCTGAAACTGACCACCCAGGAAGTGGCCTGCGAAGTGGTGGAATTCAAAAAAGTGATCGACGCCTCCACCTTGGAAACTCTGGCCGATCAGGATTTTCTCGCCAAGAATGATGTCGCTGAGTTGACCTTGAAAACCAAAAGACCGGTGGCCTTTGACCTGTTCGGAACCAGTGCAACGACCGGACGCTTTGTGATGGTGGATGAATACGACGTTTGCGGCGGCGGCATCATCACCACCTACACCCCCTCGAATAAAGAAGATAAACTACGCGATGAGGTCCGCTTCAGGAATTTCAACTGGGTAGAGAGTGGGGTCAAAGCCGAAGAGCGGGCTTACCGCAATGGCCACCGCGCGGCGCTCATTCTCATTTCCGGCGACAGCGGAGTGGGCAAGGGCAATCTCGCCCAGCATCTCGAAGAAAAACTGTTCAAATTGAATTTTCAGAGCTATCTTCTGGACCGCCGAAATGTCCGACTGGGGGTTTCCGCAGATATTGCCGAAGACATGAATTATATCGATGAGGAAACGGTCAGGCGATTCGGGGAAGTCACAAAATTATTCCTCGATGCCGGTCACGTGGTCATTTCCACCTCCAACGCGTTCAATCAGGACCAGGACGCCGATATCCGCCTGCTGGCGGAACCGCATCCGGTCATTGATATCGCTATCACAGATGCACCGCAAACCTCGGGCGCGATCGATGTGACGCTTTCTTTATCTGAAGCCAAAAACGAGGTCGAAGCGGCCAATAAAATTTACCATTATTTGAAAGACCAGAAAATCCTGACCGGACACAATTATTCCATATAAATATTGACTTTTCCCCGTTCTGATGGAAAATAGGCGGTTCTATTTCCGCCAAACGTTTAACCCTAGTTTGACACAGGACTGTATTTATCATGCCTAAGATCACTGTCATCAATACAGAGACCAACGAGACCACCACCTTCAAAGTGGGTTATGGCGCAAATTTGCGTCAGGCCGCGGCCTATAAGGATGTCGAGATTTACAAAGGCATGTCCAAAATGTTGAATTGCAGAGGCATGGGAGTGTGCGGGACCTGTCTGATCGAAGTGGAACCGATGGAAAATGTCGATCCCCCCACTTTTATCGAACGACTGCACAAAATCGCTCCCAACCAGAAACTGGGATGCCGGGCGAAAGTCTACGGCGACATCACCGTCAAGGCGGCTATCAAGGATATATAGTTCTGGTTTGCGAAGGGAGCGTTTGCTCCTGCCTTTCACTATTTCTTGGCTGATAAGTTCTAATTCATTAGAAAATATATGCTTCTACAGTTACATGGATTTTCTTTTTTTAAAGGATTTTACGTCATCATTAGATAGCTTAAACCATTCCCCTCTAGTTCTTTCCTCCTTAAATCTATTGTGCCAATAGGCTTCAATGCCTTCGGGATCATCTGTTTCTATCACGTGAATGAGTTCTCCCTCTTCAGGCAACTTTGTTTTTATTTCTCTAAAGCGTCGATCTATATCATTACTACGGCCTAATTTGAAAAAATCGCCAAATTTAATTAAATATACATATCCAATAACGCTAACTTTTCTTCCCTTTGTTTTTCTGGAAGGGGTAGGCACCTTTACCTTCTGACAAATATCTAGAACATCCCTATAATTATCTTTTGCTCCGCAGAATTTTATAACAGCTTTAACTAGAGTTTCCTTGTTTCCAATCCTGTCCCTAATTGTTACTGTGCTAGGAAAATTGCTATCTTCATATTTTTTTACTTGGAATGTTTGGTCAGTGGGGAATTTTTGTTTTTCCCTGATTAAATCTACAATTTGTTCAATTATATAGTCTTGCGGCATAGCTTGAGTAAATTGGTTTGGTGCATGCCCAGCCTCAATAAGAGCATCACTCCAAGTTTCCCAGTACTTATTGATTTCGTATTTTTTGATTCCTGTAATTTTGCAAAACTTTTGCAAACCAGGTGTAGTGCTTTCATTTGAAATCTCTTTTATTTTCTCAAGGATATATTCTTTACTCATAGCTACTTGTATGTTTTATGGGAACAGAAAATAGATAATAGCATGGATGATTAACACCTCAATATTGCAAGGGCTTTACAAACGACAGGCTTAAAAGTGTAGTTTACAGTAGTCAAATATTGAAGTTTTGCAAACTTTCTTTAAAGTTGCAACAGCACCAGAACGGGAAGCAGGGTCAATCCCACGATCGATAATAAAGCATGCAGAAGAACATCCCATCGTTTGCTGAGGGGAATGACTATGATAAAGTATAGAAAAATCAGGATGTCCCAAAGGGTGAGTCCTGAATGAAGGCGCTGATAGATCAAAAATCCCAGAAAACAGGCCACCACAGCGACATATCCCCCAAGATGGGTTCGCAACAGGGATTTGGACCGTTTGAAAAACCCCATGTAGGCGCCAAGAAAAATATTGACGATGTGAAACCCAATGGCCGCGAACACCCAGGGCAGAGAAGGCGAAGAAGTGATTTTTGATAAAATGACGGAATCCAGCATGGTGGAAATCAACGTCCCCGCAGAAAGCGCCAGCGTAGCGCACCCCTTCTAACCCTGCGTGGCAGGAAGGCAGCGGAAAAGATATCACAAGCGTTGGTTAAACTTTTCCTCCCCGCGTAGCGGGGCGGCAAAAAACGGGATTGTAACATGGATCTAAATCTTGCAGGCCGGAAAGTTCTTATCACCGGGGCAGGCGACGGCATAGGCCGGGCTCTCGCCCTGGAATTCGCCGAAATGGGCGCTCAGGTCGCAGGATGTGCCAGAAGCGAGGATCGGCTGACCAGTCTTTCAAAGGAAGTCGAAGGTCAGGGGCATTTATTCTATCCCACCGATCTCACGAAGCCGGAGGCGATCCAGATATTTCATGACAAAGTCATGGAAACGTTGGGTGGGCTGGATGTGCTGATCAACAATGCCGGGTCGATCCTGAAACTGGGCGATTTTAATGACGTCACCGATCAGGACTGGCTGGATTCTTTCAACATCAATTTGATGCCAGCCGTTCGGTTGTCCCGGCTTTTTATTCCGGCCCTCAAACATTCCGGGGCTCCCAGAATCATCAACATTTCTTCCATTGCCGGGTCTCGCCCAGGCGATGTGTTTCCCCACTACAGCGCGATGAAAGCCGCCATGTCGAACTTTACCGTGTCCTTGGCACAAACCCTGGCTTCGGAGAAAATCCTGGTTAATTCGGTGTCTCCAGGACCGGTCTGGACCCGCTCCTGGCAGAAGGAAGTGGATCTTGCCAGCAAAAATTCAGATAAAAATCCGGGTGACATTGAAGAAGAAATTAAAACCGGGACTGCCCAAAGTGTCTTACTCAAACGCATGGGCATGCCGGAAGATATTTCAGGGATCGTGCTTTTTCTGGCATCCGACCGCTCAAGCTGGATCACTGGTTCCAATTTTACCGTCGATGGCGGGGTGAATCTGAACCCCTTTTAGGCCAGCAGGTTTCACATCAACCCACCCGGGAAAACAAAATGAAACATCAACAAAATTTATTCGCTCCAATAATCACAAAATTAATTTTTCCCTGTTTTTTAGTTTTTTTAGCCCTGGCCCTGAGCAGTTGTTCGGTGTCGCGGTCTCCAAAAAATGAAACCCCAACCCTGGTCACGGCTGACGCGCCTATCTTTGACAAGCGATTCCAGGAAATAGAGATTAAAGATCTTAATCTGGAAAATTTCTGGAAGGAAAATGTAGCCTATGAAACCAGGGAACCCATCCCCATCAACAACAACACTTTTGCCGACCTGACCGATCAGGTTAAGAATGCGGTGGTCAATATTTATACTTTGCGGTTGGAGGAACGTGACGTTAAATTCGGAATTTCCCCGAATGATCTTCTACCCATAAAAATCCCAATCATATCCACCATTTTCGAAATCATTCCTTTTCAGGTGCCGATACCTTTTCAATCCCAGGGGTTGAGTCTGGGGTCCGGGTTTATCATTAATGAACAGGGTTACATTCTCACCAACGCCCATGTGGTGCAGAACGCCTTGGACATTCAGGTACTTCTTTCCGAAGGGAAAAAAGGCTATCCCGCGAAAATCATCGGCATGGACCGCCTCACCGATACGGCTCTCCTTAAAATTGAAGCCGACCAGCCATTGACGGTTTTGCCGCTGGGGGATTCGGACCGGTTGCGAATGGGGGAAATGGTCCTGGCCGTAGGCAATCCTTTGGGGTTGCGGCACACGGTGACCTCCGGCCTAATCAGCGCCAAGGAAAGAGTCTCCGCGCAAGCGAATGACAGGTACGCGTATTTTATTCAAACCGATTCCGCGATCAACCCTGGCAGTAGCGGCGGCCCGCTCATCAACCTTTATGGCGAAGTAGTCGGCATCAACACCGCTATCGTCTCGGAGGCGCAATTGATCGGGTTTTCGGTTCCGGCGAACACCGTCAAGGAGGTCATGCCCTTACTGGTATTGGGACACGCCGAACGTGGCTGGTTCGGATTGCAAGCCGTCCCGCTCACTATTAAGCAAGCCGTCGACTTAAATTACAGCGGGGGAGACGCACTGGTGATTCAGAAAGTGGAAAAAGACAGTCCGGCTGAAAAATCCGGTCTGCAACCGAAAGACATCATTGTAAAATTCGACGGTCAACCGATGGAGCGGTTTCTTCTTTTCCGCAGAAAACTGCTGGGACTCACGCCGGGCAGGGAGATTCGCATGACGATATTGAGAAACGGCGAGGAAAAAGAAATCACCAGTACCCTCGTCAAACGGGCGACGATAGAGACCCCACCGGACCCTGCAGAGGATCCTGAAAGTTAACAGCAATCATAAGCGGGCGCACACACCCCGGTGAATATCTTCGAAAATTCGTTTCATGTCAAACGTGTGATCCCATTCAGGATAATCCTTCCTGAACCGGCTGACATCGCTCACCCACCAGATATGATCGCCCACCCTGTTTTCGTCATCGTAAGCCCATTCAAGCTTGTTTCCTGAAATGGCCTCACACAGTGTGATCGCCTCCAGAACGGAACAATGGCTGTAACGCCCCCCGCCCATGTTGTAGACCTTGGCCTGTCCAGGGTTTCGGTAAAAGTGATACAGCGCATTCACCAGATCGTAACTGTGAATGTTGTCCCGCACCTGTTTTCCCTGATAGCCGAACACCGTATAAGGTTTTTTCTGGATCGCACAAATCATCAGATAGGAGAGAAAGCCGTGAAGCTCCGTACCCGAATGCGCCGATCCTGTCAGACAGCCGCCTCGAAAGCAGGCGGTCTTCATCCCGAAATATCGGCCATACTCCTGTACCAGAAGATCCCCCGCAAGCTTAGACGCCCCGAACAAACTGTGGGTGGTCTGGTCGATACTCATGGATTCGTTGATGCCATGCTTAAAATAGGGATGCGCGGAATCCAGCTCCCAGCGCGTTTCCCTTTCAACCAAAGGCAAAAGATTGGGCCGGTCACCATAAACCTTGTTGGTGGATAAATAAATAAACACCGCACCGGGACAATATTTCCGGGCCATCTCAAGCAACACCAGCGTGCCGTTGGCATTCACCGTAAAATCTTTTGCAGGATCCTTCGCAGCCCAATCATGCGACGGTTGCGCCGCCGCATGAATGATGAGAGTGATATCTTTGCTGAACTCACCAAACAACCGATCCATCTCTTTTTCGGAACGAATATCCAACGAATAATGCCGATAGCGACTGCATTCATTTTCTAACGCCTTGCGATTCCATTCGGTGGAAGCGCTTGCCCCAAAAAATTCACGCCGCATGTTGTTGTCCACACCGACCACCTGCATGCCCAGGCCATCAAAAAAACGCACCGCTTCCGATCCAATCAGCCCCGCCGACCCTGTGATGATTACAGTTTCCAAACCATTCCTCTAATTTATGTTTTCTATTTTTTTGGCAGCGTGATGGCTTTGCCCTGCCATTTGCGTTCGATCAACCGCCACAACACTCGCAGATAATTCGGTCCGGTCTTGAATAAATTGAAACTTGAAAAGCCCATGTCCACCGACCGGTTGATCCAGGACACCGGAACTTCCTTGACATTGTATCCCAGCAATATCGGTTGCAGTCCGGTCTCGGCGTTGGCGGCAAAATCGTCGGACTCCAGATGGATATTATCCAGAACCTCGCGCGTCATCAGTTTGAGGTTATTGGTCGCGTCGCGAAAATGCTTTCTCAGGAAAATATTGGCAATGATATGGAATCCCCGGTTAGCCAGGACTTTTGTGAACGCATAATTCAGAAGAACGCTGTCGCGGGAAAACCGGCTGCCGATGGCCACATCCGCCCCGTCAGCCACCGCGTCGAAAAGTCCCGTGAGCTCCGGCATGATATGCTGAAAATCACAATCCATCATCAAAGCATATTCGCCGGTTACGGCGGCAAACCCGTCACGCAGGGCGCGCCCCACGCCGTTGGGCATTTCCCGGCGGACCAGCCGGACCCGGCTGTCCTTCTTGCCCAGGTTGGCTATTATTCCTGCGGTCTGATCACGGCTGTTGTCATCGACTAAAATAATTTCGTGAATGTAGTCGCCGAAACACCCTGTCAGGTTTTCAACAAGCGACGGAATATTGTCCTCTTCGTTCCTGCAGGGAACCACGATGGAGACTTTCTCTTTGAACATTGCATGATGAGCCAGGTTGGATATTTTTCTTTGGGCACCCTCCACCGGCGGTTTTTGCGCAAAAATATAAAGGGAACCGGCGAAGTTTCTAAGAAAAGGAAAATTTTCAAAGATCAAACTCAGATTCTGCACGGGCCAGAGAAGAAACCTGGGAATCGGTGGGTATACAAAATCGTAAGGCAGGATTTTGATTCCTGTGTAGCCCACTTCCGAAAGGATGGTGAATAAATCTATCCGGTTGAGAGAATTTCCTTCTTCCCGCTTTCGCAAAACAAATGAAACCGCCCTGGAAAGAAAGCGGCGAACGATGTAATACGGGTTCCATGGATTGGCGTCGAAAAACAACAACCGGCCACCCGGTTTCAGGAGTTTTTTCACCTCCATCAACAAGGGTCCACAGTTGTCGTCGGTCAAAAGATTCCAGCCGACGACATAATCGAACTGACGGCCCGCCAACGACCCCGGAAAGGCGTCCAGGAAAACGGGTTCTATATTTTCCGAAAGCCCGGCCATATGCGCAAAATCCGATTTATCAAATGTAGCCGCCGAGATTTTGTTGGTGTGTCCATTGGATTCGGAAATTTTTCCAGCCCACTGTCCCTTTGAACAACCAATTTCCAGAATACTTTCCTCCGGAAACAGGTGAAACATGTGGCGCGTCATACGAGCCCGCCACTCCAGGCGTTGCGGCAGAAAATAATCCTTTTCTTTCCAATATTGGGCGCGAAACCGCTCCTGCTCCTTGAGCGTTTCTCCCAACTGTCTGCCACGTCTGTCGCCAATTTCCTTTAGAAGCTTGTCCATTGTGGTTCGTGCAAATGATGAAAAATCTTCAGGACCAAGTCCATGAAAGATAAATTTTTAATTCCAACGGAAATAATTCGAGGGAGTATAGCATAGACCGAAGCCGCCGCATTCTTTAGAGAATACGGCTTCGAGTCACACCCGGATCAATTTATTTTTCATTATGGTGAAGGCGTCTTTGAGGAAGGATTTCGCCATCTTAGTGCTTTTGTTGCTGGACGATTGCGAAAAAAGATCGACGAACAATTGCAGGATACGCCCCGGCTTGCGCAAAAAGTAAACGAAATAAAACAGGGCCACACCAAACAATACGAGAAAAGATAATTCCCAGTCGCTGAAATGTTTGTTGTATGAGGTTTTTCTCGCTCCAAAATCCTGGAAGGTGAACAGGCTCATCAGGTATTCATCGGAAAGCTCGGTGATCACGCCGTCCTTTTGCAATTGATTGAAGGACTCTGTATTGGGCTGGGGCGAATAGGCGTTCAGATTGACGTTGGTCAGACCGATGAGTCCGCATTTCACGATGGCGGCATAGGTTTTCAAAACACTTTTGTAATCGTCTTCCGGGAAACCGATGATGAAAAAACATCCGACATTGATGCCGGCCTTGAGTGCGGCTTTGGCCGACTGGAACATGGTGGGCAGATGAACTTTTTTCTTGATGGCCTTTAAGACCCTGGGATCTCCCGATTCAGGGGCAAAGGCAAACTCATGACAACCGGCGGCTTTTAGTTTTTTGGCGACTTCAAAGTCGATGCCTTCGCTACGGGTGCCCGATGGCAGTTGAAAGGTAATGTTCATGTCACGGCGGATGATCTCATCACAAAAATCGCTGATCCATTGCTTCTTCACAATGGCCGTCAGGTCCTCGAACTGGAAATCGGTGACACCGTACTTTTCGTAGTACTCCTCCATTTCATCGACCACCAGCGTATGGTTCCTCGGTTGCCACTCGGTGGTCCACATATTCGGGCTGGTGCAGAAGGTGCAGGAAAACGGGCATCCCCGTGTCGCCAGCATGGGCATGAATTTCCCCTGGGACGCGCCATGCGGCTGGTTCACCTCATGATATTTTTCGATATCAAACAAATCCCAGGCTGGTTTGGGGATAGCATCGAGATCGCCGATTCTTTGCCTTCTGGGGTTGACCCGAATCGCACCCTCCCCGGTACGGTAAGCCACCCCGTTTACCTGGGCCAGACTTTCCCCTTTTTCCAAATGATCCAACACATCGACAATCGTTTCCTCCCCTTCCCCCAGGACCACCGCATCGAGGGAAGACCTTTCCATGGAAAATTCCGGGAACCCGGTCACATGTTCCCCGCCCATGATCAAAAAGACATCGGGAAACGCCTGGCGGATCTCTTCCAGCAGTTCGCGCACTAGCACCCAATGGGAGGTGAACATACAGCCCACGCCGATGACTTCCACATCTGTGGGGATCTTTTCCACAATCTGCTGGTTGGTCAACCCCCGGATGCGAACCTCATTGAAGTCGAAAAAATTTCTGGGAGCGGAACCTGGGCCATCCACCACGCTTACCTCGTGTCCCGCTTCCTTGACCGATGCGGCGATATAGGCCAGCCCAAGGGGAGGCATGCTGATGGTGGAAACAAAATTGGTCAGGGAAACAAATTTGGAAGATTCGATCAAACAGACTTTCATGCAGGAAACCCGATTTTGGAAAAATCAATGCCGTTTTGTGTGGAGGCACAAAGACAAATGCTAACATAATAGAGGCCCGCGGCCCTAGAGAATTCCCTTTCCCAGCAGCCTAAATAATCTCCTTCTCCTGTCGAAACATATTGTTAAATCGTTACCCACCTTCCCTCAGCAGCTTTCACGATCATCGAGGGGTTCTGGTTCTCAAATCCTTGATTGCCATATCCCGGCATTTGCCTTATCCTCGTAATAAAAAATTTTCAACCCTTAAGAAGGCAAACCATGCCAAACACCCTCAATCCAAATATTTTTCGTGAATACGACATTCGCGGCGTGGTCGAGCAGGATTTGACGTCCGACACCGTGGAACTGATCGGCAAAGCCATCGGCACCCATATCAAACGAAACGGCGGAAAAACCCTCACCGTTGGCCGGGACATGCGCCAAAGTTCGGACGAATTCAGAGATGCCGTGGTGAAAGGACTTCTGTCCACCGGATGCGATGTCACCGACATCGGCCGGGTCTCGACGCCCATTTCCTATTTTTCCCTGCACCATCTCAAGCCCGACGGCGGGGTGATGATCACCGGCAGTCACAACCCTTCCAATTTTAACGGCTTCAAAATCAGCCAGGGGCAACACAGCCTGTATGGTGAAAAAATTCAACAATTGCGCGGACTCATAGAACAATTAGATTTTGAAACCGGCCAGGGCCAACTGGACCAAAAAGATGTTCTTGAAGCCTATATGGAAAAAATTGGCAGTATCATTCAAATTTCCCGTCCAGTAAAGATGGTGGTGGACGGCGGCAACGGTTGTTTTGGAATCGGCGGCCCCGAACTGTTGCGGCGGCTGGGCCAGGACCCCATTGAACTCTACTGCGAACCGGACGGCAGTTTTCCCAATCATCACCCGGACCCGACGGTGGCCGAAAATCTGACCGACCTGATCGCCAGGGTGAAATCGGAAAATGCCGAAGTGGGAATCGGATTCGATGGCGACGCCGACCGTATCGGGCTGGTCGATGACCAGGGCAATATTATCTGGGGTGACCAATTGCTGATCCTTCTGGCGCGGGATCTTTTGAAAAAGCAACCCGGCTCCACTATTGTCGGCGAAGTGAAATGTTCGCAAAATCTATTTGACGATATCAAGAAGCATGGCGGCACTCCGGTGATGGCGCCTGCCGGCCATTCCCTCATCAAAAAGAAAATGCGCGAAACAGGCGCCCTGCTGGCAGGTGAAATGAGCGGACACATTTGTTTCTCGGACAATTATTATGGCTACGACGACGCCCTTTTCGCGGCCTGCAGAATTCTGGAAATCATGGCCTCTTCAGATATAAAATTATCCGAAATGCTGGCGGACGTTCCCGAAACCGCCTACACCCCGGAAATCCGCATCGATTGCCCGGACGATAAAAAGTTTAAAATCGTATCGGAACTCACCGAATATTTTCGCGACAAATACGATGTCGTGGACATCGACGGCGTCCGCGTCAACATGGGCGACGGCTGGGCCCTGATGCGCGCCTCCAACACTCAACCGGTTCTGGTCTTACGGTTTGAGGCTAAAACACAAACACGGCTGAAAGAGATTGTGCAAATCGTGCAGGATCAAATGAAACAATACGAGCCGGTGGTTCAGTTCAATCCCGAACTATGATCAAAAAATATTTGCACACCCGATTCAGGGTGTCCGACATGGATCAATCCCTGCGTTTTTACACAACCATTCTCGGGTTGAAATTGACCGAGCGCAAAACATCGCCACGGGGATCGGAACTGGCATTTTTGCAGGCCCCCGGAACCGAAAGCGAAATCGAACTCTGCGCCTTTCCCACAAGCGGCCCGGTCGAAGTCCCGGAAGATCTGGTGCATCTCGCGTTTCAAGTGGAAAGTCTCGAAACGTGTATCAACCGGTTAAAAAAGGCGAACGTCCCCATCACCGAAGGCCCGATAAGATCCTCCAATGGAACCACCTTCATTTTCACGGAAGACCCGGACAAATACGAAATCGAATTGATGGAGTACCCGAAAGAAAAAATGTGACCTGTGAAGGCGGGAATGGTTGGAACCACGGATGAAAATTTAAAACAATGGCGAACGTTGCGCGAAAAGGGTTTGGGTTTATCCTGCCCCCCCTGTTAAAAATTACCCGGATTCCTCAATCCACAATCATGCCCGCATAGGCGACCACGCGATTCAGGTCGCCGTTGATTTCTCCCGACGTCGTATACTTGACCAGCCGGGAACGCCGCGCTCCCATTTCGTTGGCGCAAAGCAACATCACCGTGACCGGGTTCACCCCGCACATGCTGA
This sequence comes from Nitrospinaceae bacterium, assembly GCA_029261595.1. GTDB lineage: Bacteria > Nitrospinota > Nitrospinia > Nitrospinales > VA-1 > JADFGI01. Next base: position 12,731 of record JAJDAZ010000033.1, read on the forward strand.
TATGATTTTTCTCGACTGTTTTATATAAACCCTCCGCATCCCGCTTTAAGATCTGGTCGATGGCTTTTTTATCCTTTTCAGTCGCACGGTCATGCGATTCATAATGCGTCATATCCGAGCTTGCGACCAGCAGAACCGATCGCCTGCTCTTTTTAATTCCCGTCAAAATGGCGCGGCTGACTTCCCTGCAATCCCGAAACCGTGTGCGCATCATGCAGATGGGAACGATCTTGAACTCTTTGCGAAAATATTGCAGAAACGGCAATTGGGTTTCCAGGGAATGCTCGTAGCGATGCGCCTGGGAATCCGCGTGAACCAACGGGGATGCGTCTGCTATGGACCTGGCAAGCGTGGTATCGATGGGCAGGTCTCCCATGGGCATGGACCAGACCCCTTCAGTCATTACGGAAACGGACTTGCCGTCTCCCGTATGGTTGGGGCCTATCAGAATGACCGTTTCGGGAATTTTTATTTTGGAGTAAACCGCACCCGCCGCGTCTCCAGAATACATGAAACCCGCATGCGGGGACACGATGCCGATCACCGAATGTTTCACAACATTTTCCGGGATATGCTTTCTGATTTCATCGAGCAACTCATCCTGACCGGATGGATAAAATTTTCCGGCAACGGCTGGAGTCCGCTTCATTGCTTCGCCATTCCTGTGCGTCAATAAATTCTGGATGTTCATTGCCTGACCTCCCCGGTCATGGGAACAAACACGACCCCGGTTATAAATTCTTTATGCAGTTCTCCATCCTTCTTTTTGGTTAAAACCACCAGGTTCTGAGAATCACGTCCCTCGCCCAGGGGCATCACCATGCGCCCGCCTGTTTTCAACTGGTCCACCAAGGGTTGTGGAATTTTCGGGGTCGCCGCGGTGATGAGGATCGCGTCAAAAGGGCCCGCCTCTTCCCACCCCTGATAGCCGTCTCCATGCCTGGTTTTTACATTTTCATAGCCAAGGCGATTCAACCGTTCGGCGGCTTCCTCGGCCAGGGTCTTGACGATCTCTATGGAATAAACCTGCTCAACGATTTCCGCCAGCACCGCCGCCTGATAAGCCGAGCCCGTGCCAATTTCCAGAACCTTGTCGGTTGCTTTCAATCGCGCACTTTCCGTCATCAGAGCGACGATATAAGGCTGGGAAATGGTCTGGTTTTTCTTAATGGGAAGCGCCATGTCGGCATAGGCGACATTCAGGTGTTTTGACTCCACAAACTCATGCCGGGGCACCTTCAGCATCGCGCCCAGAACGGAGGAATCTAAAATCCCGCGTTGTTTGAGGTCGAACTCGACCATCTGGGAACGACGGTCGGTGAAGTCCTCGCTATGGACGGTCTCAGGCAAAGACCAAAAAAGGACGGGTAAGGCCGTAGCGGCCAAGGGGAAGAAAACTTGATTAAAGAATGAGGCCGTTTTTCTTAAGCCAGTCTTCAGTATCGAATTTTTTATTGTAAAATTCCTGAAATTCGATTTCTTTTTTTGAAAGACGATTGCCATCGATATATTGAGGCAAATCTCTTGGTTTTTTCCTGCCACCTTTTTTGGGAGGAGGATTTTCAAGAAATTCTTCCTCAACCTCCATTTCAAGGGACTCTGTTAAAACCTGCATTTTCAAAACAAGCACCATAAAGCTTTGGGGGCAGATTTTTTCCTTTTTTTGAATTTCCGCAACAATTTTTTTCACTTTCTCGGAATTCATGACCGCATCGGTGATCGCTTTCGACAACCGCTCAAACTCGCGTTCAGAACCACCAGAATCATGTGCCTCGTCCACAAAACCCCCTTTGTTTATGTTCACTGCTCATTTTTAAAATAGACTCGCCAGTGGGTATTGTCAAGCCCATTCCCCTCCCCTTGCGTGGAGGGTTTAAAGCCTGCGTTCTGATAACAGGATTCAACTGAATTTGTGCGGATTTTTTATTTTCTGAGACGGGGTTTAAGCGCAATAGAGTCAGGCCTTTTCGCTCAAGGCCCGACCCTTTGGGAAAATTCTATAGAGGCTGTGACCCCCGGAAAGAGGGAAATCCCGGTCAGTATTTGGGGACGGAAGGGTCAACTTTTTCAGACCATTCCAGAATTCCGCCGCGCATACTGCGGACGTTGGAGAAGCCCATTTCAACCAGGGCGTTTAACGCCTTCATGCTCCGGACCCCCGCTTTACAATGCAAAACAATCTCATCGTCAGGGTTCAGGCCATTGAGCTTTGCAGGGTCTTTCGCCTCGATTTCGCCGAGCGGAATCAAGGTCGCGGAATCAATTTTACAAATCTGGTATTCCGAAGGTTCGCGCACGTCGATCAGTTTAAAGTTCCGCCCGTTATCGAGCATTTTCTTGACCTCGACCGCGTCTATTTCCAATGCTTCATCAACGGAAGAATCATCCGATGGAACGATGCCGCAAAATTGTTCGTAGTCGATGAGTGCCTTGATCGTGGGATTGTCGCCACAGATCGGACAGTTCTTGTCCTTTCTAAGCTTCAATTCCTTGAACTTCATTGCAAGAGCGTCAAACAGGAGCAAACGGCCCACCAGAGTTTCGCCTTTGCCCAGGATCAATTTGATCGCTTCGTTGGCCTGGAGCAGACCCACAATGCCGGGTAAAATTCCGAGCACCCCGCCCTCCGCACAGCTGGGAACGAGGCCCGGTGGCGGAGGTTCCGGATACAGACAGCGATAACAGGGACCCTGCTTCGCATCGAACACAGAAGCCTGACCTTCAAAACGCAAAATGCTTCCATAAACATAAGGTTTGCCCAAAAGGACAGCCGCATCATTTGCCAGGTAACGGGTGGGAAAATTATCGGTTCCGTCAATGATGATGTCGTAGTCCTTGAAAATTTCCAAAGCGTTTTCAGAGGTCAACCGCGTGTTGTAGGTGACCACGTCGATGCTGGAATTTAAATCGGCCAACCGCGCTTTCGCAGAATCCACTTTCAATTTTCCAAGCGTCGATTCTCCGTGGATGACCTGACGTTGCAGGTTGCTGAAGTCCACCACATCGAAATCCACCATGCCCAGTTTGCCAACACCCGCCGCGGCCAGGTACAACCCCAGAGGGGCTCCGAGACCGCCGGTGCCAATGCACAAAACTTTGGCATTACAAATTTTTTCCTGTCCTTCGACGCCGACTTCCGGCAATAGCAAATGCCGACTGTAGCGGTTGATCTGATCTTGAGTCAAAGCCATGGCACACCCTTATTCCATTCGATTTTTCAAAGGTCTTATACGCTGATATTTGTTCACCGATATAATTAAGATATTATTTTAGCAAAAAGGGTTCAAGGACGACAAAATTTATGCTCGATCTCCGATCACCTGCTTGCTGTTGCTTCTTTAAACGCCTCTTCAAACCCTGCGACGGACCCCTTGATCACTTTATCCGGCAGGCAGTAGGACAAGCGAAAATAACCCGCCAGCCCGAACCCCCTGCCCGGCACCGCAAGCACCCGCTTCGAGGCCAAAATACGGACAAACTCCACTTCATCTTCAAGCGGCGACTGCGGGAAAAAATAAAACGCACCCTGGGGTTTCACTACGGAATAACCGATGCGCTTAAGCTCCCCGTAAAGAAAATCACGCTTGCGTTGATAGTCTTTAACATCCACCGTCGCCCCCTGAGCGTTTTTCACCGCACGCTGGATCAACGAAGGCGCATTGACAAATCCCAGAACCCTATTGCAAAATATCAGGCCCGCCATCAGTTCTTTGGCATTTTCCGCCTTAGGGTGAACGACCACCATGCCGATGCGTTCTCCCGGCACCGCCAGGTCCTTGGAGTGCGAGGTAATGTAGATGCTGTTATCGTAAAATTCGCAGATGTTAGGAGTCTCGACGCCGTCGAAAGCGATTTTCTTATAAGGGTCATCGGAGATCAGATACACCGCCCGGCCCATCTCTTCGGATTTCTTTTTTAAAAGCGCCGCCAGGTCTTCGAGAGATTCTCTGGAGTACACCACGCCGGTGGGATTGTTCGGCGAGTTGATGATGACCGCCCGTGTCTTCTCTGAAATAGCCTTTTCCAGAGCGCCAAGATCCAGCGTAAAGTCATCTCGCGTGGCAACCGGCACCGCCTTTCCGCCATGGTTGTCTGCGTAAAATAAATACTCCACAAAATAGGGCGCAAAAATAATGACTTCGTCTCCAGGGTCCAGCAGGGTCTTGAGCGCGATGTTCAAGCCCCCGGCGGCGCCACAGACCATGACGATATCATCGGCGGTGAGATCCACCTTGCATTCAGGAGAAAGCGATTGCGCGACCGTCTCCCGGACGTCCGGAAGACCGGCATTGGGCATGTAGCGATGCAAACCGGGAGCGGGATCTTTTGCCGATGCGACAAGAGCGGCGACCAGTTCCTTTGGAGGTTCCACCACCGGGTTTCCGAGGGAAAGATCGAAAACATTTTCTTCGCCAAACTCCTGCTTGAGGCGGATGCCTTCCTCGAACATTTTTCGTATCCAGGAAGACTTTTCCATAAAGCCGCTGATTTTTTGGGAAATCGCCATGTCTGGCCTTTGCTTTGTTTTAGAAAAGCCAATGAATAGCACAAAGAGCCTTCCGGTTCAACCAGCGCGATGCGGGACCCGATATAATCGGGCGACGGGTTTATGGGAAGTCGATAGCCAAATTTTTATCAATATGGGCGGGCGGGCGAAGAAATCTTGCTTACGGAAGAATGAGGTCAGGAAATTTTCTTTGTCCGAAAAATTTCTTTAAAAGATACTGCTCGGATGCTCGCGTTCCGGGGAATTGTGTCGGCTTTTTTGCTCTTCGCTTTGAATCAATTCGCCCAGTTTTTTGATGTCGAGGGACAGGTTGTATTTGGCGGTATCTCCCTTGGGGTCAAAAGCCTTGAGCTTTTTATAGGAATGGCGGACGCCGGGAGATTGCAGGATCGCATGCTCAATTTCCAGCCACAAAGATTCAGCCAGTTTTCTTTTCGTTTCCTGAAACGTCATGGTTTGCCCCCCATTAAACTTAATAAATCAATCGTGCACGCGCCAAATACACTCCGGAACTGAATAGTGATTTTATTAATTTGATATCACGAGGGGGTCAATGGCAGGTCACGAATGCGTCACCTTTGGAGAAATAGAATGCGGGATAAATAATCCTGGAGTCTCTAATAATTGAGAATTGAACTAAATTATATTAACCTTCTTTTTCATTTCCATTTTCCGGGTTTAATTTTTCCATGACCAACGATCAGCCACCCGTCATCAAATTCAACAATGTCAGCAAGTTTTATGCAGCAGGCGGCACACGGGTCACGGCCCTCTCGAATGTCAACCTTGAGTTGAAGGTGGGGGATTTTGTCACCGTCATGGGTCCGAGCGGCGGCGGGAAAACCACTCTGCTCAATTGCATCGGTGGATTGGACGCGCCCGACGAAGGAGAAATATTTCTCAACAACCGCCTGATCTCCAGAATGGACGACCGCGAGCTGACCGAACTGCGCAGAAAGGAAATCGGCTTCGTCTTTCAGTTTTTCAACCTCATGCCCACTTTGACACTTTGGGAAAATATCGAATTGCCTCTCCTGCTCAGCCATTCCGCCAAAACGGAGGACCGGCGAATCCACACCCTGCTGGATTATGTCGGACTCTCCGATCGGGCGCACTCCTTCCCGGCGGAATTATCCGGTGGGGAAATGCAGCGGGTCGCCATCGCCCGCGCATTGGTGCATCAGCCGACTCTCATCCTCGCGGACGAACCCACAGGAAACCTGGACTCCGAAAACGGCGCCAAAATCCTGGAATTATTAAGAAACGTCTCAACCGAATTTCAAACCACTCTCGCGGTGGTGACGCACAATCCTCAAATCGCTTCCTACGGAAATGTCCATTTTGAAATCCGCGACGGGAAATTGACCCGAAAAGAATGAACTTTCTTTTTTACTTCAAGGATTTATTCACGGCGCTCATCCTGCGTCCCCTGTTGCGCGACCCCTTTCGCGCCGCCATTTCCATACTGGGAGTGGCGATCGGAGTCGCGGTATTTTTGAGCATCCGCCTCACCAACGCGCAGACCATGCTTTCGTTCCAGGAAAGCGTCGATCTAGTGCTGGGAAAATCCGACGCGGTGGTCCACTCCGAGGGCCTGAGTTTTGATGAAACTCATTTTAAAAAACTGCTTGCCTTACGGGAGTCGATCAAAGTCTATCCGGTGATCGAAGGGTACGGCGTCGAATCGAGCACCGGCGAGGTGGTGGAAATTTTAGGCACCGATCTTTTGCAAGACAGCGGCATTCGGGATTTCTCGTTGAAAACGACCGAGCCGGACCTGAAAGGTCTGATTCCCATCGTCACGGACCCGAATGGCATCATCCTGCCGGAAAAATTCATTCCCGGAACTCAATTTCAACCGGGAGACAGTATCGGATTTCTGATCAACGGGCGGAAAAAAGAACTCAAAGTCACGGCGGTGCTTGAAAACAAAGGCATCGCCAAGGCGCTCAATGGCAACTTCGCCATGATGGACATCGCCGCCGCGCAATTGGCTCTGGGCAAGCTGGGAAAACTCGACCGGATCGATGTGGAGTTTCTGGGAGAGAAAAATTTTGACTTGATGCAGCAAAAAATTTCCGAAGTGCTCCCCGATTTTCTGAGAATCGACCGCCCTCAAAGAAAAAGCCAACAGGTCGAAAAAATGTTGCGCGCCTTTCAATACAACCTCACCGCCTTGAGCTTCGTGGCCCTCCTGGTGGGGCTTTACCTGATCTACAATATGATCGCCCTGTCCGTGGTCAGAAGGCGTATGGAAATCGGCACTCTCAGGGCTTTGGGCGCCACCCCCACACTCGTTGCCGTCATCTTTTTTCTGGAAGCCGGAATTATCGGCACGCTCGGTTCGTTGCTGGGCATCGGGTTGGGGTATGCCTTCGCACAATTTTCTCTGGATGCGATTTCGTTGACCATCAACAGCCTGTACGTGCCAAGCTATGTGACCGAGGTGGATTTTCAATGGCAAAAAATGTGGCCCTATCTTCTGCTTGGTATTGGATTGTCTTTTGTGTCTGCGCTCATTCCCGCTTTGGACGCGGCGAAAACTCCGCCCACCCTGGTCATGCGGCGCGGCAGTTACGACCTCAAACTGTTTCGCGGCAACCAAAGACTCAACCAGTCAGCTCTCGGAACGCTGGTTCTGGCCGGGGTCTGCACCCAACTCCCGGCAATCGATAATTTTCCTTATTTCGGGTTCTTGTCGGTGTTCCTGCTCATTCTGGGTTTGTCCCTGCTTTCTCCCTCCGCGCTTCTTTTGGCGCGTCGGCTCCTGCATGGGGTATGCCGGAACTGGTTTGGCGGCGAGGGTCTTCTGGCCAGCATGAACCTGTCGCAGAATGTCGGGCGCAACGCGCTTGCGGTTTCATCTCTGGCCATCGCGTTCATGATGGTCATCAGCATGTCGATCATGGTCCACAGTTTCCGCCAGACCGTGATCGTCTGGATCGGCCAGACCCTGCGCGCCGACATTTTCATCCGCATCGCCGGCGGGCGGGACATCGACTACCAGTACACGTTGCCCTCGGAACTTGTCGAACCTCTGAAGCAAATCTCCGGAGTCGCCGAAATCGACCAGTTCCGCGCCCTCGACATTTCCTACAACAACAAGCCCGTGGTTCTCGGCACCGGGGATTTTTCCGCACTCGCCCAATATGGCAACCTGGTGATCAAGGCCGGACCACCCGCCCATGAACTGGATCAGTGGATGGTCGGCCATAACAGGGCCATTGTCTCGGAGGCGTTTTCCTTAAAGCACAAGGTGAACAAAGGCGACCGGTTGAGTCTCAAAACGCCTGGCGGCCCGCTGGAGCTGGAAGTCGCGGCGGTGTATTACGATTACTCGCGCGAACGCGGTTATATCATCGTTGACCGAACGACGTTTTTAAAATATTACCAGGACCCGAACATCAACAGTTTCATCATTTATCTTTCAGACAAAAGCCGGTTGAAAGAGGTGCGCCAGACCGTGCTGAATACCATCGGCAAGGAGTATCAGCTCATCATCCGGTCGAATGCGGAATTGAAAAAAGACGTGCTCGAGGTGTTCGACAAAACCTTCGCCATCACCTACGCACTGGAAATCATTGCCATCGGGGTCGCCGTTTTGGGCCTGTTTAATACCTTGATCTCCCTCATTTTAGAGCGCAAACGCGAAGTGGGAATTCTAAGGTTCTTAGGCGCGTTCAAAGAGCAAATCAAACGCGTGGTTTTGATCGAGGCGGGGATTTTAGGATTAATCGGGTCGGTAATGGGTTTACTGGCGGGTGTGGTCGTTTCTTATATTCTCATTTTTGTCATCAACAAACAGTCCTTCGGCTGGACCATTCAGATGCATTTTCCCTACGGGTTCATTTTTCTCACGACCTCCGTTTTCTGGATCGTCGCGACCTCCGCCGGGCTTTATCCGGCCCGCCTGGCCGCTAAACTCAACCCCAAGGAAGCGGTGCGGGTCGAGTGAAGCAGGGGGAGCAGCTTATCAGAGCCCCAACCATCGCCTCAATTAACTCTCCCTCTATACTTTTTCAAAATCATTTATAGGAAGCATGCAGGTTTTTGAAGGACTTAAGAAACAGCAGGCTCAATAACACGAGGAACGCGTAACCGGCGAGGATATTAAAAAAAATCTGTTCGTCCACGAAACTGAAAATCGTCAAAAAGAAAACCGCCCCGACGTTGCCATAGGCCCCGGCCATCCCCGCCATTTTTCCTGTCAGATCTTTGCGGATGAGCGGCACCATCGCGTAGCAGGCCCCGCTTCCCGCTTGCAGGAATATCGAGCATACCAGGGCCAGACCAATCACCACTCCCAGCGGCCAGCCGGAAACGGCTTTACTTATCAGGGCGTAGCTGACCATCGAGCCCACCACCAGTATAAACAATGTTCTCCGCCTGCCTAAAAGGTCGGACAACCACCCTCCGGCAGGTCTAGCGACAAGATTCATGACGGCAAAGCTGGAACCCAAAACCCCGGCGCTGGCGACGGTGAGTTGATAGTGAGATTCCAGGAACCGGGGAAACATCGAAATGACCGCAAGGTTCGACCCAAAGGTAAGGGCGTACACCAGACTCAGAATGAATATCTGACGAAATTCGTATTGCTCTTCTTTCGGTATGGAACCCGGCGAAATCCTGGATAAATTATTGCGGATGCAATCCCAGGCGCTGAAAACAAACAGGCCGCTAATGCCGCCATATAAAAGCCACGCGGTCCCAGAGGACAGCAACGGTAAGGGGTGATCGGTCAGTTTCCAGATGAATACCAGAAGAGCACCGTAAATAGGAACCAGCAAGCCGATTTGCAAAACCAGATCCCGGCGGGAGGTGACTTCAATCGAATGAACCAGGTTGACCTTGAAATTACGGCCTTGTTCGGGGATTTCCTGCGCGTATTTCCAATACACTCCGGCCCAGAGGAGACACAGTAAGCCGGAAAACGCCGTGGCCACGCGCCACCCGGTTTCTTCCGGGAACAAGAGGGCAACGACGGGAAGCGAAAACGCCGCAGCCGCAGCGCCAAAATTTCCCCAGCCGGCATAGATGCCCTGGGCGATGCCCATTTTTCCAGGTGGAAACCATTCGGCGATCATCTTGATGCCCACCACAAACCCAGCACCCACGATGCCCATCAAAAGACGGGCGATTAAAAATTCGGTGAATTCAGTGGCAAGGGCAAAGTAAAAACAGATTCCACTGGCAAACAGGAGCAGGCCGCAGAATACATTTTTCGGCCCGTAACTGTCCACCAGGGCGCCAATGAGGATGCGGGCGGGGATGGTGAGCGCCACGTTGGCGATCATCAAGATATGAACCTGGTCCAAGGAAAGGCCGGCGAATTTCATCATCGCCGTGTGGAACGGGGCCATGTTGAACCAGGCCACAAAGGTCAAAAAAAAAGCGACCCACGTTAAATGCAGGACGCTTTTCTGCTGGCCGCCGAATCCAAACATTTTAATGATGTTCTGCGGAGGCGGGAATTACTTCGGCCCAGGCTGGCTGGTCATGTATTGATGGGTCTTGACCACTTTATTTTCGTCGAAGGTGACCACCATGTCTTTTGACGTATCTTCCCCGAGTATTTTGAAGGCCTTATATTGGTTGTGTTCGTAAACCCAGACTTCCTTGCCGTTTTGCAACCCTTTCTTGAAAGGCTTCCCCATCATGGATTCCACTTCCTGCTGGGTCGTGTGGCCATTTTGTATGCTGTCGAAAAGAGTGCTATTAAATTCCTTTCCACTGGTCCCACAACCAGCGACCATCAGACTCACCATCAAAAACCCAAAAGATAAAAAAAGTTTCATGCTCATGAACGCCTCCGTTTAAGGAACCAGATAAATGTTGTGGGAACCCCGGCGACCTTAAATTTTCGCTTGGTAATGGGAAGGGACACCCTGACTATCAAAGGAATTTCCTCAGCAGACGTCAAAATCTTATCATGGCTGGAGACAAAAAAAAATGATTTATCTGCTTCAGGTTGGGTGGGTCGCTGGAAAGAAAATTGAAGAAAGACCGGTTTTCCGATCAGGTGGTCGTGATTTTGTATTTCTCCTGATGCAATTGCTGATCGACCTGGAAACTGATCTCGATTTTATATTTTTCCTGGGTTTCTTCAATGAAGGAGCTTTCTTCTTCAAAAATCAGATCGTAAATGGCGGGGTGGACCACCACGTTGATGGTTTGCCGGCCACTATTCTGACCGACCAGTTTCTGGATTTCCCGTACAATCTCATAACTTATGGTGGTTGTGGATTTTATAAATCCTTTGCCTCCGCAATAATTGCAGGGGTCGCACAGGTTTTGCGTGAGGCTTTCCCGCACTCTTTTACGCGTCATTTCGGCCAGCCCCAATTCGGAAATTTTAAGAATCCGGGTTCGCGACCGGTCTCCCTTAAGAGCCTGATCTAATGCGTTCCAGATCATTTCCTTGCTCTCCTCCCGGGCCATATCGATAAAATCCACGATAATGATGCCGCCGATGTTTCTCAATCGCAGTTGATAAACCACCTCCCGGACCGCTTCCAGGTTAGTTTTCAATATCGTTTCTTCCGGGTCGGTGTGCCCCACAAACTTTCCGGTATTGACGTCAATGGCTACCAGCGCTTCCGTCTGGTCGATGGAGATAAACCCTCCCGATTTGAGCCAGACCTTACGGTCCAGGGCACGGTTGATTTCTATCTCCAGCCCATTATGTTCGAAAATGGGCATGGAATTTTCGTGAAGCTTAATTTTATCGGTCAAATGCGGCAGGTATTTGGAACAAAATTCGATACATTTCTGGTAATCATCTTGGGAATCAATCACCAGCCGGTCCACATCTTTGGTAAATAAATCGCGAATAGACCGAAATATGAGGTTGAAATCCTCATACAACAAACGGGAATCTCCGGTGCCATCAGAATTTTTTTCCAGATTCTCCCAAAGCCGATGCAGGAATTGAAGGTCTGAAGTAAAATCTTCTTTCTGACAACCCTGACCTGCTGTTCGCACGATATATCCTTCTCCGGGATTGCCAATTTCCGCCATCAAACCTCTAAGACGCTCTTTTTCGTCTTCATCTTCGATCCGTCGGGAAACGTTGATGTGGTTCACCGTTGGCATGTAAACCACGTACCTTCCCGGCAGGCTGATATAGGTGGTGATGCGGGCGCCTTTGGTCCCCAGCGGATTTTTGGCCACCTGCACGATGATCTCCTGGCCTTCTTTTAGTAAATCCTGAATGGGAATCCCGTGGTTGAGGCTCCTCTGCGGCTTGTCCTCACCTTCCTTTTCCGTCTCCTCAGTCAGAGGAATCCCGTTGCCTTCGGAATCTTCGAGATCATGCATATCGAGGACGTCAATATCCCCCACGTATAAAAACCCGGCCTTTTCCAACCCGATGTCCACAAAGGCGACCTGCATTCCGGGAAGAATTTTTGTGACCAGCCCCTGGTAAATATTCCCTACAATTCCCTTATTAGCCTTGTGCTCAATGAACAACTCCACCAGCTGGTTGTTTTCCATTAAAGCAACGCGGATTTCCCTGGGATTGGAATTGATTATGATTTCGGAGTGCATGAACCCATTATTCCTCAATAAGATTAAATACCGTTTTGAGAGAAAAAGACTCGCCCCACCTAAGATGGGAAAGGATTTGCATCCTTTATCTTGTCTCTAAAACTGAACTGGGGGAAGGGAATAATTACGATTGTGATTGAGGAATTATACCACGTAATATCGGCCCACTAAAGTCGAATAAGCCTAAAAATCGAAACCGGTTGAAGAGGGGTGGTTTCGCCGTGGGTTGGCCCCACGGCACTCAATGGATCATTCGCCGCATTTCGATATTCAGCAACAGCCCAAGGGCGAAGAAGTTGGTGATCAATGAGGACCCCCCATAGCTGAGCAACGGCAAGGGAAGCCCTGTAATGGGAAACAGGCCAATGGTCATGCCAATATTGAAAATGATATAAAATGTGATGGAACTGATCAGCCCAAGGGCCGTGAACAGGCCGAACCGGTCCGCCGCACGAAACGCGATGTTCAGGCCTTTTAAGATAATAAACAGATACAACCCCAAAAGAACCACGACGCCGATGAACCCGGTTTCTTCGGCAAAGACCGAAAAAATAAAGTCGGTATGTTTTTCAGGGAGAAAATTGAGCCGGCTTTGTGTTCCCGCAAAAAATCCCTTCCCCCAGAACCCTCCGGAACCGATGGCGATTTTGGATTGGATCGAATGATAACCCGCTCCCAGGGGGTCCAGTTCCGGGTTGAACAGGGTCAGCACCCTGGTTTTTTGATAATCCTTTAAAATAAACCAGAGAAAAGGAGCCGTTAAAATCCCCAGCCCGCCTAGCTTCAGCAGGGTGAAAAAATTGAACTCTATGGCGGCAATGAATACCAGAAAGATCAAAAAAATAACGATGGCTGTTCCCAGATCCGGCTGACGGGCGATAAGTCCCCCGATAATCAGAGTAAAAACGGCGGGAACCAGCAAATCTTTAAATTGAAACTGGCCTTGATGCTTTCCCGATTCAAAATACTTGGCAAGGATGATGATGACAGAAATTTTTGCAAACTCGGATATCTGGATACTCAACGATCCAATATGAATCCATCGTTTGGCCCCGGACGCAACCGTCCCGTAAAACAGGACATAAATCAGCGCGAGGACGGTCAGGCCGTAAATCAAATAGGCGTACCGGCTGAGAAGCCGGTAATCCACCGCGATGGCGATGAACATGGCTATCAGCCCATAGCAAATCCAATAAATCTGCTTGATATAAAGATTTCTGAAGAAGGCTTCCGGACGGCCGTGGTTTGCGCTATTTATGACGACCACACCCAACACGGCCACCGCCAGAATAACGACCAGGAACAACCAACTGAAATTTGAAGCCATCTTTCGATCAATCATAATCGGGTTCTATAATATCACCATGAGGATAAAAATGAAGGTAAATGTCTTACAAGATCGCTATCTGAAGACGAAAAATTTTCATGAACAAAAACCCAGGCATCGCATCTATTTTTTAAATTGACAAACCGCAAAAATTAAATAGATTATTAAAAATCAATCAGTTATAAAAATCGCCCATTTAATGACCGATTATTGGAACTCTTTCAAATCATTCCTGTTACAGCTTCTATTCCCTGATTTTTCCACAAGTTTTACCCAATATTTGTGGATTAAAAAATTTTAATTTATCGGCACTCTGAAACCGGCTTCATGCTTGAATTTCCGGTCGGACGGTCGGACCGCTCCTTTGTTTCCGGTGCACGACCAGCACCACCCTCGGAAACTCAAGGTATTTAAAGGTTTTAAGCCCTTTATTAGATAGAAACCAAATTTCCCTTTGATATGCTGGCTCCATTCCGTGCGCTGAAATTTTAATCAGCCTCAAGTCCTTTATTAAAAGGGGGATGAAGGCGTTTTGAATCCATTCCGCCACGCAACAGGGGAATCAGTGCCGTTAAATAAGGCGGTCGGAAAAACGGGAATTATTGATCTCGTGAAACTCGTATCAGACCGCTTCCATCAGCCTCTTCCACCGTCGAGCCAAAAACTGTGGATAACTTAGATCTGTCAAGAAATTATTTCAGCGGATGCAACCACCAAAAAACGAAAACCATAACTAACTGATATTAAATCAGTTATGATTCACTTCGGACCATCTTGGCGAAAAAAATGCTTAACCATTTTTTTCCGCTGGCTCTGGTGATCGACGTTTTTCACAGGTTATTCACATCTTGAAAAAAAAATCATCGCCGGAGAGGAGGCTTTAAATCAGCATAATTTCGGATACACGATATTTTAATGGCCCAAAAGGAGTCATTGGCTTTTCCCACCGGAAGAGTGGCTTTTCAGGTAAAAATCCAGATCTTCCGGTAACGGCGCTGAAAATAATTTCGTCTCTCCTGAAACAGGGTGTCTGATTTCCAGTTGGTGAGCGTGCAGGGCCTGACGCGGGAGCTTCATGTGTTGGGCATCCAGTTTTCCACCGTAAACTTTATCACCCAGGATCGGATGCCCTATTTCGGCGACGTGCACCCGAATCTGATGCGTCCTTCCGGTTTTGGGAAACAGGCGTAAATACGAAAAATGCGGGTACCGGGCGATCACTTCAAAACTTGTGACAGCCGACCTGCCCCCCTCCCGCTGAACGGCCATCTTTTTGCGGTGGATTTTGTGCCGGCCAATGGCCAGATCAATCACGCCTTTATTTTGCAAAACGTTACCACGCACCAGAGCTAGGTACACCTTTTTGATCTCCCGCTCTTTGAACTGCCCCGCCAGAGAACGATGGGCCGTTTCCGATTTCGCCACCAGAACCAGACCGGACGTTTCCTTATCCAGACGATGCACGATTCCCGGACGTTCCACCCCTCCGATTCCCGACAGATCCTGGCAATGGTGCAATAACGCATGCACCAGCGTTCCTGAAGAATGACCGGGAGCGGGATGCACCACCATTCCGGCAGGTTTATCCACCACCACCATGCATTCGTCTTCAAACACAATATTGAGCGGAATCGGTTCTGCAGAAAGGTCTAAAGGGACGGGGTCCGGCACGCGCAGTAGGACGACGTCTCCTGGTTTGACTTTGTATTTGGCGCGAACCGGCTCGCCGTTGACCGACACATGATCCTGCTCGATCAATCGTTGCACCTGGGACCGGCTGATCTCACTCTGGACATTTGAAAGAAACAGATCGATCCGCTTTTTAGTTTCAGTGGGATCAACTTTATAGGTAGCTTCTTGCATTTTAGTTTTGCGCCGCCAGCGTGACGCTGGACCCAATATTAACGCACTATGGATTTATAGCTGACTGAATTCCGCATGGCGCTGAATTTTTCTTCGGGGCTCGCGAGCGAAGCAAGCGGAGCCTTAAACTTATCCTCCCCTGTAAGGGGTCACTTTTCCATCAAACGCGGCATCAGTTCCACCAGGTTGCAGGGAGGATTGTTGCTGTTGAGCTGGTGCACTAGAATCCCGTCCCACGCGTCCTTACAGGCCCCCGTGGACCCGGGAAGCGCGAACAGAAACGTCCCGTTGGCCACGCCGCCGGTGGCACGCGACTGCATGGTGGAGGTCTTGATATTTTCGTAGCTCAGCATGCGGAACAGCTCGCCGAACCCTGGAATGGGTTTATCGTAAAGCGGCTCAAACGCCTCCGGCGTCACGTCGCGTCCGGTCACCCCGGTCCCGCCGGTGGCGATCACCACATCCACATCCTCGCGAGCGATCCATTCCTTGAGCGTGGTTTGCAGAAGCGGTATCTCGTCTTTCACAATGCGTTTTTCCACCACTTGATGCCCGGCCTTTTTGATCCGGTCCACCAGAGTCTGGCCGGACTTGTCGTCCGCCTCGGTCCTGGTGTCCGAAACCGTCAAAACCGCGATGTTCACCACTTTAGGTTTTACCTTATCATCCATCCTTTAATCTCCATGAAATAAACTATTAGAAATTACTTTAAGTAATCGGTGAGTTTCAAAAGGCCATTGGCAAAAAGAGGCGTCCTTTGCTATGGTTGCAAAGAAGTATACCGACAAACTGCAAGGGGTTCAACAATGCCAACAGCCATCATCACCGGAGGCGGCGTTCGTTTAGGCAGGGCCATGGCCCTGCATCTGGCGAAAAAAGGCACCAATATCGCCCTCCACCACAACGCGTCCGCGAAAAACGCCGGAAAAACCGTCACTGAAATTCGTGACCTTGGCGTAAAATGCGAACCCTTCCCCTGCGATTTCACCGACCTCACCGCTGTTGAAACATTGATCGAATCGGTAAAAAGCACATTTTCCGATGTCGAACTGCTCATCAATTCCGCCGCCAACTTCATCCAGGAAGACATCGAACACACCTCCACCCGGTCGCTAGAAGAAACCTTCAACATCAACCTCTTGACCCCATATATTTTGATGCGGGAATACAAAAAACAGGTCAATCGAGGGATGATCGTCAACATCCTGGACGAGCGCATAGCGAGGAACGTCCCCACCTTCGCCGCCTATTCCGTCGCCAAAGTGGGTTTGTCGCACCTGACCCATCTGGCGTCCATCGAATGGGGAGCCAACGTCAGAGTCAACGGCATCGCGCCGGGGCTCATCCTGCCGCCGCCCGGAGGGACCGAGGACTATCTCACCCGTGGAAAAAAACTGATCCCCACGCTGACCCACGGGACGGTGGACGATATCTGCCGCGGACTGGATTATCTGGTGGACAGCAAGTTTGTGAACGGCGAGACCCTGTTCATCGACGGCGGGCAATCCAAAGGCTGGGCGCAAAAGAAGAAAAAAGAATCCCCACCCGAAGACCCTTCCTGGCTGGATGGTGGAATTTAGGAAAACTGCATTTAAGTTCCTCCATCCATAAGGGAGACCTTTGCGTAACCCGTCATTGCGAGGAGCCAATGGCGACGAAGCAATCCAGAGACCCTGGATCGCCGCGCCGCTTTGCGGCTCGCGATGACGGCCTAGGGAATTTCACCGCAAAGGCGCAAAGGACGCAAAGAAACCCTACATCCCACTTTTTTACTAGACAAATATTACATTGCAAGGTATCTTACAAAGCAAGAATAATGGTCTAGTGAAAGGTAGGGTAAGGAATGGACATTAATTTAGGCATCAATGAAGCAAGGATTCTTTCGGCTCTTAGATCTGGACAAAAATACGGTCTGGAAATTATAGACACCGTAAAACAAGAAACAAAAAAGGGAATCTCCTTGGGGGGGCTTTATACGACCATGCACCGCTTGGAGAAAAAGGGATTTGTAAAAAGCCGATGGGGAGAGTCAACTGCTGAACGCGGCGGGAATAGGCGGAAGTACTACGAATTAACTGGAAGTGGTAGAAAAGTGTTACTTGACGTTAAAGAATCTTTCACCCCCTTATTGAACTGGGAGGTGCAGGGTGCATGAAAATTTTAAAATAAAAAATAGTCGTGAGTCTACTTTTCGTCAGGATTTTGATTCACGAAAGAAATTAATCACAATACTTGAAAAGGCAGGCTGGTACGATACGCTTAGCTTTCCCATTTATGAAGAATATGCAAGGCAAATAATTGAACGATATGGGGATAATAATTTCCTTGAAAATAATATAGCCGCAAGCCTTTTTATAATTTCCAATTTAATACTAATAGTAAATAGAACGGGCAAGCTTCCCCACAAACAAGATTTATTTGTTAAAAATATCAAAAAAGATATCCAATCCTATTCGCAACTAAAAAGAATTTTCGAAAAGGCACAAGATTTACGAACTGTTAAAGATTTAGATAATTTAAAAATTATCCAAAAACACGACCCAAAGCCCCTCAAGTTCAATTTTTTGGAAAAAATTTTAGGTTTTACATCTTTCATTCTTCCTAAAAAAATTAGAGAAGAATTTATCGGAGACATAAGAGAAACCCGGAAAGAAATGCTAAAGAAGGGTTTTTCAAAATTGGCGATCAATGCCATTACCTTTTTCAGAATTTGTTCCGTGATATGGAGCGCTTTTGGAATGCGTCTGTCTGATTTATTCGAATCTGAAAAAGAAAATAGCAATTAATCTTTAAACACCTAACCCCTTACCACCCCAAGCTATCCTGAATTGAAAAAGGTTTTCTCTGCATCCCCATCGGTTTAAAAGCTTCCATCTGTGTTCCCTTCGACGAGGCTCAGGACAGGCATCTGTCGTTCCATTTGATTCCTTTCCCAATAAACTGGATTAGAAACCAAAAGGAATGATCTTATTTCAGGATGCCCAGTCGGAAGGCATAATTGATGGCCTGGGCATTGCTTTCCAGACCCAGTTTTAGTAGCATACGGGCCCGGTACGAGCTGATGGTGGGCACGCTGAGCGAGAGTTCTTCGGAAATATCTTTCACGCTTTTCCCGGAAGCGATCATGATAAATATCTGGAATTCCCTCGGGGAAAGGGTTTCATGCGGTTTTTGCTCCAGGTTTTTGTCGAGATCGAAAGCAAGTTTTTCCGCGATATTGGAACTGATGTATTTTCCTCCCTTGGCCACTTTTCTGATCGCCTCGGCAATTTCATTTATCGCATGTTCCTTATTCAAATATCCCGACGCGCCGGCCTTCAAAAACTGAACCGCGTAATCTTCTTCAGAAAAAACGCTCAAAATGATGACGGGGAGTTTTGGATACTCAATTTTCAGACTCGCCAAAACCTCCCAGCCGTTTTTTTTAGGCATGTCCACGTCCAGAACCACGACATCCAGGTCCAGCGTCCTGATTTTTTCCAACAGCTCCAATCCATCCTCGGCTTCGCCTGCCAAAATAAAATCGGGGACATTGGAAATGATTTGCCCCAGCCCTTCCCTGACAACGGGATGGTCGTCGGCAATGATCACCTTTATTTTATCAGGATCGGTTTTGCTCATGAATCATGCTTCCATTTGGTCTGTTCTGAATTGGCCTAAGCAATAATTCTTTACACCTGCCGGTATTCTACCGGGTCATTGACCCCTGCCTCTTTGAAACCCTTTAGCCGTAAACGGCAACTATCGCAAACGCCGCAGGCCGTGCCCTTATCATCGGGGTTGTAACAGCTATGGGTCAGGCCATAGTCCACTCCCAGTTGGAGACCTTTTTGAATGATCCGGGCTTTGGTGAGGTCGATCAGCGGGGTGTGGATTTTGAGGCGTTTTTCCCCCTCGACCCCTGCTTTGGTGGCGAGATTGGCCATTTTTTCGTAGGCTATAATGTATTCCGGTCGGCAATCGGGATAGCCGCTGTAATCGACGGCGGTGACGCCAATGAAAATGTCATGCGCCTGCCTCACCTCCGCCAAAGCCAGGGCGTAAGACAGAAAGATGGTGTTGCGGGCGGGAACATATGTGATGGGGATTTCGCCGGACATTTCAGAATCGCTTCGGTGGACTGGAACGTCCATTGAATCGGTCAATGCCGACCCTCCGAACTGTCTGAGATCGATATTAACCACCTTATGTTCCAAAGCGCCCAGAAGTTTCGAGATTTCTCTGGCCCGGTCCAATTCAATCCGGTGTCTCTGGCCATAGTCGAAGCTCAAAGTAACCATCTGAAATTTCTGTTCTTTGGCGATGGCCAGGGTGGTTGCCGAGTCCAGCCCGCCGCTCAATAATATAATCGCTTTTTGGGTCATATTTGTTGTGCAATCAATCTTGACATTACAAAGCGTTATTATATACTGCCAAATTTGCAAATGACCAACTATCCCATAAAATTTAAAGCTTTTTCCGCTCTATAAATGTTTGAAAATCTGTCCGATCGCCTGGAGGCGATCTACAAAAAACTGAAAGGCCGCGGCCTTTTAAAAGAAGCCGATGTCGATGAAGCCCTGCGGGAAATTCGCGTCGCCTTGATCGAGGCCGATGTCAGTTTGCCTGTCATCAAGGATTTTCTGGCGGAAATCCGGGAAAAAGCCATCGGACAGGAAGTGTTAAAAAGCCTGACGCCAGGGCACCAGATGGTCAAGGTGGTCAACGACCATCTCACCGGGCTTTTTGGAGACGAGTTCAACGACATCGAATTTTCTCCCAAGCCGCCCACCATCATACTGATGGCGGGGCTCCAGGGTTCCGGTAAAACGACCACTGTGGGCAAGCTTGCGAAACGCTTCAAAGAAAAAGGCAAAAAATGCCTTCTCGTTCCGGCGGATGTGTACCGTCCGGCGGCCATCGAACAGTTGAACGTTTTAGGACGCGATCTGGAGATAGACGTCTACCAAGCCGGTGAGGAAAACGACCCTGTTGCTATCTGCGAGGGGGCGGTCGAGGAAGCCACACGGAAGATTTGTCAGGTCGTCATTCTGGACACTGCGGGGCGAATCCAGATCGACGACGAACTGATGGACGAATTGCGCCGCATCAAGGCAAAAGTTGAGCCGCACGAGGTGCTTTTCGTGGCGGATGCCATGATGGGTCAGGAAGCCGCCAGCGTCGCCGGAACGTTTAACGAGTCGGTGGGAATCGACGGGGTGATCCTGACCAAAATGGACGGTGACACCCGGGGCGGCGCGGCTCTGTCCATCAAGGGGGTGACGGGGAAACCCATCCGTTTTATCGGAACAGGTGAAAAACTGGATGCTTTTGAGCCGTTTTATCCGGATCGAATCGTGTCCAGAATCCTCGGCATGGGCGATGTCATGTCCCTGGTCGAGAAGGCCGAAAGCGCCTATGAGCTTGAAGAACAAGAAGAACTGGAAAAAAAGCTCCGCAAAAATGCGTTCACTCTGGAAGATTTCAAGGATCAGCTGAAACAGATTCAAAAAATGGGTTCGATCCAGCAAATCATGGGTATGATTCCCGGAGCAAACAAACTCAAGGGCCTGAAAATTGATGAAAACGCTTTTGTCAGGGTCGAGGCCATCATCAATTCCATGACCCGGGGCGAGCGAGCCCGTCACGGCATTATCAATAGCAGCCGGAAGCGCAGGATCGCATTGGGAAGCGGCACCAGCGTGAATGAAATTAATAAATTACTGAAGCAGTTTGCGCAGATGCAAAAAATGATGAAAAAGTTTAATTCAGGCAAAATGAAGGGTGGGTTAAATCTCGGAAGCCTCATGGGCGGAAGAGGCCGTCCTCCCTTTTGATTTCCGTTTAAGGAAATTTTCAACAAAGCGGAAGATTTTTCCCAAATTCCACACACTTATGTATATTATGAACAGGAAAGGAGGTTAGTTTGGTTGTTATTCGATTGACCAGGCGGGGCGCGAAAAAGCGACCCTTTTACCGTATTGTTGCCGCCGATCAGAGGTTTCCTCGAGATGGCCGGTTTTTAGAAATCCTGGGAACTTTTGATCCTTTAAAATCCGAAGACAACTGCAAAATCGACATGGAAAAAGCTTCGGCTTGGATCGCCAAAGGCGCCCGACCCAGTAAAACGGTGGCGTCTCTTTTGAAAAAAGCTGAAACAGCTCAAAACACGGCTCCATAGTTTTTTCGCATTCAGCCAGGACAATATGCGATTTTGCATCAAAGTTGATTTCGGCATTTTAGATCATTCGTCCCACACTCAGTTACAGATGTGTTGCTGTTATATTTAGGAGGGTGTTATGAGAGATCTCATTATGTGTATTGCGCAGTCCCTGGTTGACGAACCAGAAAAAGTTGAAATAAACGAAATCACTGGGGACAAGACCACTGTCTTTGAACTTCATGTTTCGAAAGAGGATTTAGGCAAAGTGATTGGCAAGCAGGGAAAAACCGCACGTGCCATCCGCGTTATTTTAAACGCCACCGCCACCAAGCTTAAAAAACGCGCGGTGCTGGAAATCATCGAGTGATCCATGAATTGGGTTCCCGTCGGAAAAATTCCCCGAACGCATGGGTTGAAGGGAGAGTTCAAGTTTCAACCCCTGGTCACCGGGCCGGATATCCTGCAAAGCCTGAATCATCTGAAACTGCGGGGAAATCAAGACCAAGAGACTGAGCTCGATTTTGAGTCATTGCGTGGAATTCCGGGTAAGCTCATCATCAAACTTAAAGGCATCGACACCATTGATGATGCGGAAGCCTATACGGGCCAAACCGTTCTGGTGCGTGAGGCCGATTTAAAAAAACTCCCGGACGGAGAATTTTACTGGTTTCAAGTCATTGGACTGGATGTTTATGACGAAGATAACCGCTCCTATGGCAAGGTGGTGGATATTATCGAAACCGGTAGCAACGATGTCTACGTGGTCCAGGACGGTACAAAAGAAATTCTGATTCCGATGATCGATTGGGTGGTAAAAACGATCGACATTGAAGGGAATAAGCTGATATTTGAAAATGTCGAGGGCTTGATTGAGGAATCTACGGTTTGACATCATCACGATTTTTCCGGGAATGTTTGAATCCCCTTTTAACGAGAGCATCCTGAATCGTGCCCGTCAACAAGGGTTGTTGGACATCCGCCTGCATAATTTGCGAGATTATTCCCTGAACAAACATAAAAAGGTGGACGACTATCCCTTCGGCGGCGGCGTGGGACTGGTGATGAACGTAGAGCCGATATCACGGGCGATTGATGAAGTTAAAAAGGAAGTCCCAAAAGCCCGGACGATTTTGATGTCGCCGAGCGGCAAACCGTTTGATCAGAAAAAAGCTTGGGAGCTTTCCAGGGAAGAAAACATAATCCTGGTGTGCGGCCGGTATGAAGGGGTGGACGAAAGGGTCCGCCTGCATTGCGTGGATGAGGAAATTTCCATCGGCGATTATGTCATGTCGGGGGGAGAAATTCCGGCAATGGCGGTGGTGGAAACGGTTTCCCGGCTTATTCCGGGCGTGTTGGGCGATGAAAATTCGGTGGTGGAAGAATCCTTTTCAGAACCGCTTTTGGAATACCCGCAATACACCCGGCCCAGGGATTTCAATGGATATAAGGTTCCTGAGGTGCTCATATCCGGCAATCATAAAAAAATTCAGGAATGGCAAAAGCAACAGGCTCTGAAAAAAACCGCCGAGGTGAGACCGGACCTATTGAAAAAACTCGAACATTGGGAACAGGAAAAGGCACCCTTGAAAGAATTGAACATTGGCTGAAGGGTTCCATTCGAACATTCATATGGCGCTGGTCCATTATCCCGTATACAACAAGGCGAGAGAGATCGTCGTTTCGTCCGTCACCACCCTGGATGTGCACGATTCGTCCCGCATCTGCCGGACTTTCGGAATTGGGACGTTATATATCGTCACTCCCCTGAAAACCCAGCAGAATTTAGTGGACAGAATCATAAGTCACTGGAAATCTGGGTACGGAGCAACGTATAATCCAACACGCAAGGAAGCTCTGCTCACATCCCAGGTGAAAAATTCCCTGGAAGATGTGGTTGCCGACATTACTGAAACGTCCGGGCAACGACCCAAAACCATCGTCACCCATGCCAGGGATCAATCCCGGAGCATCGGTTACGATGTGATGAGAAACGAGCTGAAAAAAGACGAACAATACCTGCTGGTGTTTGGCACCGGCTGGGGACTGGAACAAAACATCATCAAAAAAGCGGATTTTTTGCTGAATCCGATTAAAGGATCTGAAGAATACAATCATTTGTCTGTTCGGGCCGCCATTGCTATTATCATGGACCGCCTGCTGGGGATTGACCGGTAACGGGATCCCATCGCAAATGATGCGTCGTTAAAGATAAATCGTTATATAAGAAACAGTTATTTTTCTAACAATAGGTTAATTGCGGAAAGGAGCAGGATCGATGAACCTGATTGATCAAATTGAAACCGGGGAACTGAAAAAAGAGGTCCCTGAAATACATATCGGGGATACCGTGAAAGTACACATGCGGATCGTCGAGGGTGAAAAAGAACGAACCCAGATCATCGAGGGAGTCGTGATCAAAATGCATGGCGGCGGTGTCCGAGCCACACTGACAGTCCGAAAAATATCTTTCGGCGTGGGTGTGGAAAGAATTTTCCCCCTGCATTCCCCGCGTGTTGAAAAAATCGAAGTCGTGAAACGCGCTAAAGTCCGGCAGGCAAAATTGTATTACTTGAGAGAACTGCGCGGCAAGGCGGCGAGGCTGAAAGAATTACGACCAAAAAGAACGGGCAAAGCAACCAAGGGCAAAAAGGCCAAGGCGCAAAAATCTGGATCCTGAAACAACAGGGTACTGATTTTTCCACACCCTAACCGACTCTCCATGACCCCACCGTTTTGCGTGGGGCAGGGTTTATCGGATGATTTTATTTCTGGACGAAAGTCTCTCCCAGACCATACTGGGTTTTCGCTTCCTTGTATTGCGCCACGGCTCGCGGCATGAACCGGTTCAGGTTGGCAATCCGGGTCGCATCCGCAGGATGGGTTGACAGTAATTCCGGCGGTTGCGCACCTTGTTTCATCTGGCTGAACCGGGTCCAGAATCGGACCGCCTCTCTTGGGTCATACCCTGCCCTCGCCATATACGCCAAACCAATCTGATCGGCTTCTGATTCATTCCCCCGGCTGAAGGGAAGTTGAATTCCATACTGCAAACCCAATCCCAGAGAGCCTAAGATCATATTACGGCTGGCCGAGTTCGCAAGCGAGATGTTGGCCGCAGACATTGCCGTGGACACCACCATCTGTTGCGACATGCGCTGGGCTCCGTGACGAGCCGTCACATGGGCTATTTCGTGACCCATCACCGCCGCTAAAGCCGCTTCATTCTCGCAGACCTTCAACAACCCGGTATAAGCCGCCGTTTTACCACCGGGCAGCGCAAAGGCATTCATCTGTTCGGACTCAAAGAGTTTAAATTCCCATTCGAGGTCCGGCATGGTGGTCGTCGCCGCAAGGCGTCGGCCCACCCGCTCGGTGATGCCAACCAGGCGAGCATCCGTAGACTCCTTTTCCTTTTGGAGAATTTCTCCAAAGGCCTGCTCGCCCAGGGAGGCTTCCTTTGCCAAAGACAAAGTAGGAATGATGAAAGCCTTCTTCCCCGATTCCGGAGTGGTCACACAAGCCGCAACTAAAGCCAGTAAAACAAATATGGGTACTAGTATTTTTGTTTTCATAATTTAAATTATATGGCTGATGGACCTGGTTTTGCAACGACAAATATCATCACCCAAAAATTATTAAAACCAGTTTTAAGTTGCCTGGTCCTTCCCGATGAAATATGATTTCCCGAGGAGGAAACAGGGATGCTTAAATATGAAACCGAAGCCCTTAATCAGGGCTACCGGTTGGTTGCCGGAATCGATGAAGCCGGGCGCGGCCCCCTTGCCGGGCCGGTCGTGGCCGCCGCGGTATTGCTCCCTCCAGAGGTTTCCCTCGATGGTTTGGATGACAGCAAAAAACTTTCTGAAAAATCCAGAGAGAAATTTTTTCCTGAGATTATTCAAACCGCTTTGTCCTATGGCGTGGGCGTCGTTTCCGTCGAAACGATAGAAAAAATCAATATCCTGCAGGCGGCACTATTAGCAATGAAACAGGCCGTTGAAAAATGCGGCCTGGACCCCGATCTTTTGCTCGTGGATGGCAACAAGCGGGTCGATCATCCCGCCCAGCAATGGACCATCGTCGGAGGAGACGGGAAAAGCCTGTCCATCGCCGCGGCGTCCGTCATCGCCAAAGTCACCCGAGACCGGATCATGCAGGAATATCACCAAGACTATCCCGATTATGAGTTTGACCGTCACAAAGGCTACCCCACAAAACTGCATAAGGAAAAAATAAAACGATTCGGCCCCTGCCCGATTCACCGGAAAACCTTTCATGGCATAAAAGAATACCAATGATATCCCTGCTCCACAAAACCTGGCATGTCTCTGAACCCTCGCTTGACTCGGTCAAAGCCCTGATCGAAGCACTGAGAATATCCCCCGTTCAGGCAGGCTTGCTCGTCAACCGTCAGGTGACCTCAGCCGAGGAAGCCCGGTATACTCTCGACTCCGACTTGACAAAATTGCACGATCCTTTTTTGATGACGGGAATGCAAAAAGCTGTGGATCGTGTGGTCCAATCGATTGAGGCTAAAGAAAAAATCACCGTTTTTTGCGATTACGATGTGGATGGCGTATCCTCCGCCGCATTTTTAATCCATTTTTTCCGCGACCTCAGCGTGTCGATCGACTATTACCTCCCCGAACGCATGGCCGAAGGATACGGACTCAATGAGAGCGCCGTTCGTAAAATCCGCGAACAAGGAAGCGCGCTCATGATAACCGCCGACTGCGGCATCACCGGCAACCACGAAGTGGAGGTCGCGAACAGTATTGGATTGGACGTGATCGTGACCGACCATCATCAGGTCGGTGCCAAAGGACTGCCGGACTGTGTCGCGGTGCTGAACCCACATCAGCCCGATTGCGGGTACCCCTACCGTTTTTTAAGTGGCGTGGGCATCGTGTTCAAGCTCGCCACAGCGGTTCGGTCGGCCTTGCATCATCAAGCGGGATGGGAAAAAAGCCGCCTGCCCAATTTAAAACGCCATCTCGACTTGTTCACTCTTGGCACCATCGCCGATGTCGCGCCCTTGACCGGGGAAAATCATATTTTGTGCTCTCATGGTTTGGAAGTCATGGCGGAATCCGCAAAGCCAGGCCTGGTTGCGCTCAAATCAGTGGCCAAAGTCGATGGGAAGATAAACGCCCAAACAATCGGGTTCTCCCTGGGCCCCCGGTTGAACGCCGCAGGCAGAATGGGCAAGGCCGACGCCGGACTGCATCTTTTGACTTCCACCAGTCTGGAAGAAGCGATGGCGATGGCAACGGGCATCGACGAGATCAACACCGAACGAAAAGAAACTCAAAAGTTAACGCAGGAAGAAGCGGAATATCTGGTCGACCGCGAAGTCGATCTTGAAAATGACCGGGTCATCGTTCTGGCATCGGACAATTTCCATGCCGGGGTGATCGGCATCGTCGCCTCCCGCATCGTTGAAAAATATTTCCGCCCCACCGTTCTCATCGCGCTTACTGACGGCATAGGCAAAGGCTCAGGACGGAGCATCCCCAAATTTAATCTATTCAAAGCGTTCTCCCAATGTGCGGAACATTTCATCCAGTTCGGCGGCCACGCCTACGCCGCTGGGCTCAGCATCGAAGAGGATAAAGTCGAAGGCTTCCGGCGGGCCATCAATGAAGTCGGAAAAACCTTCCTCAAGGAAGAAGACCTGATTCCTGAACTTAGGATAGACGCCCGTTTGGACATTGAACATATCAACCGAAGACTGTTCAATCAGGTCCACGGACTGGAACCTTTTGGCGCGGAGAACCCGGTACCGGTATTCATGGCGAGCGAGGTAAAAATCCAAAACCTCAAATTTATGGGGAAAGAAGAAAACCATGTCCGTTTTCGTGCGGTTCAGGGCAAGGCAAAAATAGACGCTGTCGGATTCGGTATGGCAGAAGCCTTTTCCGCCATCGAACCAACCACGGACCTTTTAGACATCGCCTACGAAATTCATCTCAACACCTGGAACGGCCAGGACAAAGTGGAACTTCGATTGTTGGACATACGACTGTCTGAAGACAGCGGTTAGCCTCCCCATGCATGGCACCAGGGACTGGCACAACAACCAATAACCGGTTTTTCTATGACCCCGTCTGTCAAAATTGGCCTGATTTTTTTTATCGCCGCAGTGGGAATAATCGCAACGTTTACTTTTCCACCGATTCCTCAGGACCAGAGCTACCTCCTTTTTGCAGACAGCCGTTCCTTGTGGGGCATTCCGAATTTTGGCGATGTCATCTCTAACATTCCATTTTCGTTGGTGGGCGTTCTGGGGTTACTCACCGTAAGGAAGCATTGGAAAGATAACACCCGGTTCACAAATCCGCTCGAAGCCGTGCCCTTTCTGGTTGCGTTTATCGGCCTGATTCTGTTAGGACCCTGCTCCGCTTATTTCCACTGGACACCCGCAAACGACACCCTAATATGGGACCGATTGCCAATGACACTGGTCTTCATGGCTTTTTTTTCGATTATCATTGCCGAACGCATTCACCTGAAAACGGGGCTCACCCTTCTTCCTCTATTTATAGCGGTGGGCATCGGCAGCGTGATCTATTGGAGCGTCACCGAATCCCAAGGACAGGGCGATCTTCGGCCCTACGCGCTGGTGCAGTTCTTACCCGTCCTGTTGATTCCCCTCATCCTGATCCTTTTTAAACCCCGCTACAGCGGAGGCCGACACCTGGTGGAAGTGATTGTCTGGTACGGCCTGGCCAAAGTTTTCGAGTTACTGGATACCCCGATTCATGTATTCACCCATCACCTGGTGAGCGGTCACACTCTTAAACACCTGGCGGCGGCAGTCGGTATTTACGGACTGGTAAGATATGTCCGGGTCCGGCAGAAAATCTGATCCTCCTCCTGTTTCCCCGGCAAAATAATTTGCTCATTCCGCTCGGCAGGAGTTAATATAGGCCTTCCCTTGATACCCCCTGGGTTATTGAGCCTGAGTGAAGCTCCTGCCTTGTTTGCGCCGGAATCGCTATTCTGAAATTATCTAAAAAAGAGGAAACTATGGGATTCACCTGCGGCCTGGTCGGCCTGCCCAATGTGGGCAAATCGACGATCTTCAATGCCCTCACCCACGCCGGTGCGGAATCGGCCAATTACGCCTTCACAACCATAGAGCCCAACAACGGCATGGTGGCGGTTCCCGACCCCAGGCTGGACGAAATCGCCAAACTAGTCCCCGCGAAGGTAACCGTCCGCACCACCTTGCAGTTCGTGGACATCGCCGGCCTCGTCAAAGGCGCTTCCAAGGGAGAAGGCCTCGGGAACAAATTTTTAGGCCACATCCGGGAGGTGGACGCCATCGCACATGTGGTCCGCTGTTTTGAAGACGACAATATTCCCCACGTCAGCAACAAGGTGGACCCGCTCTCCGACATCGAAGTCATCCACACCGAATTGATGATCGCCGACATGGAGTCTCTGGAACGCAGATGTTTGAAGCTAGCCAAACTTGCCAAAAGCGGCAACAAGGAAGCCCAGTTTGAATTGGGATTGATCGAACAACTTTTAAAAATCCTGAACGCCGGTCAACCGGCGCGCACCCTTGAAACTCATACCGAAGAAGAAGCCCGATTTGTCAAATCGCTCAACCTGATCACGGCAAAACCCGTGCTTTATGTGTGCAATATCGCCGACCCTTCGGAAACCGAAAACGAGCATGTCCTAGCCGTCCGCAAGCACGCGAAGGAGGAAGGAGCGGGCGTGGTCGCGCTGGTAGGCAAACTGGAGCAGGAAATCATGGAAATGGAAGACCCGGAGGAGCAACAAATGTTTCTGGAAGAAATGGGCTTTAAAGAAACCGGGCTCAACCGGATGATCCACGCCGGATACCAGTTGCTCGATCTGGTCACCTATTTCACCGTCGGCGAAAAAGAAAACCGGGCCTGGACATTGAAGAAAAATTCCAAAGCCCCGCAGGCGGCGGGCGTGATTCATACGGATTTTGAAAAAGGCTTCATCCGCGCGGAAGTCTATAATTATGACGACCTGATACAGCACCAGTCCGAAAGCGCGGTGAAAGAAGCCGGAAAACTGCGCATTGAAGGAAAAGACTACGTCTTCCAGGACGGCGACATCGCTCACTTTCGATTCAATGTTTAGCTGAGATGCCTCTGACAGCACATACAAGCCATTGATTTAAAATAAAATAATGGTTTTGAAAGCGCTTATTTAAAAAATGGATGATTCACTAGAACTAAAAGGTAATTTTTAATACAATCGTAAAAACATAAAATTTTTCTTTTGAGTTTGGAAAACCCTTTCCCCGCCGATTCAATCCTCTCGCTATTTTCTCTTTCCCATACGCAAATCTTTTGATACACACATCATATTAGGTGTGGATGCATTCTACTCCATTTCTTTCAAGTTTATGTTAATTGGAAATAATTGTTTTATTTAAAAAATATTTGAACACCATAACAGTATGAAAAAGCAATCGTTAAAATGAAGAAACATTTTATATTTTTTATAGTTTTGACTTTATTTGGCGTTTTTATCTTATCCGCAATTTGGGAATTTCTGCTTGAAGGTTGGGTTTCTGATTGGATTATCACCGACCATGACACTGAAACAAACAAGGACAAATGGAAATTCGTTTATACAGCCGTTTTTTTCTCCGGAATCGCGTTGATTCTACCGGTGATTCTGACTTTGCAAAATATAAAGCAAAAAACAGAGGTGGGAAGAACCCTAAGGGAAAGTGAAGAACGCTATCGAACACTATTTAACCCACTGAGTTCCATAGTTTTGGGAACTTCACCCGCTACCTCCGGGGAAGTTTTTTTTCAATCCCTGGTTTCCCATCTGGCTTCTGCACTTCAAATCAAGTATGCCTTTATCGCCGAAAAAACCAATGAAAGCGGAAAGATGTTCAAAACACTAGCTTTTTGCGTTAAAGGAAATATCGCTGATAACATTGAGTATGATGCAAAAGGAACGCCTTGTGAATTAGTGCATGAAGGTCAAACCGTGATTTTCCCTGAAAATGTTCAAGAACAATTTCCCGACGACCTCTATTTAAAGCAATGGGAAATTAAAAGTTATATAGGTGTTCCCCTAATGGATGTATCTGGAAAAACCACGGGATTATTGGGAGTGATGGACGACAAGCCTCTCTCGGATGTAACAACCCTGAAGTCTATTCTGACGATATTTGCATCCCGTGCAGGAGCTGAAATTCAAAGAATGCGGGCAGAGGAAAATTTAGCAAAAAATACCAGAGAATTGGAACGAACCAATAAAGAGCTTCAGGGTTTCGCGCACATCGCGTCTCACGATTTACAGGAACCTCTCAGAAAAATAATTATCTTTGGAGACCGTTTGGAATCCACCATCCAAGGACCTAATGAAAAGGGACGGGACTATTTGGACCGGATGCAAAAATCCGCCGCCAGAATGAGAAATTTTATTGAGGATCTACTTCATTACACTCGGGTGGAAATGAAGGCTTCTCCCTTTGAAACCGTTGACCTCAACGAAATCGCAAAAGATATAATCAATGAATTTGAATTCCGGTTACAGGAAACCAAAGGCACCGTAAATTTAAAAAATTTGCCTGTCATTGAAGCCGATCCATTTCAAATGCGGCAATTATTTCTAAACATGATTGGCAACGGGCTCAAGTTTCATCGGGAAAGCGTGCCACCCGTTATTAATTTGAACAGTGTTTACAAAGAAAATGGGATGTGGGAGATCACCATCGAAGATAATGGTATAGGGATCGATGAACAACATGTGGACCGCATATTCAAGCCCTTTGAACGACTGCACAACCGCAGCACTTTTGAAGGTACGGGGATAGGATTGACAATCTGCAATAAGATCGCAACCCGCCACGGAGGGGGCATTTCAGTAAAAAGGCATTCTGAAAGTGGAGTGACTTTTCATATCACTCTCCCTGAAAAGCAAAAAGAAAATAATATTTGATTGAATAAAATCGTCAAGATGGGAATGAGGACGGCGACTATTTGACGAATTAAACTGCGCCCGACCACCCAGGAACCAGACTTCGCGGCTTTTTCCCAGCCAATGCATCGAGGACGTTGTCCGCAACCAGCAAAGCCATGCGGTTGCGGGTATCGGTACTGGCACTTCCGATATGCGGGAGTAGCAGAAGGTTATCAAGTTCGGTCATGCCCCCGGCGAGTTCCGGTTCGTTTTCATAGACATCAAGGGCGGCCCCGGCCAATTCTCCCTGCCTAAGCGCATCAACCAACGCCCGGTCATCGACCACTTTTCCCCGTGCGGTATGAATCAGGTAGGCGGTTTTTTTCATCCGTGTCAATTGCTCTTTGCCGATCATGTGTTGGGTGGCATCGGTCAGCGGCACGTGCGGAGTCACAAAGTCGGACTGCGCCAACAGGTCATCGAACGAAACAAATTCCGCGTTCAGTTCTTTTTCGATTTCTTCAGGCAATCGGTTTCTCTGGTGATACAGGACACGCATATTGAAACCCAACGCACGCCTTGCCACCGCTTTACCGATTTCCCCGCATCCGATGACGCCCAACGTTTTGCCGTACACATCGCCGCCCAAAAACAGTTTGCCCTGCCAGCCGGTGAATTTTCCTTCACGGGTGTACTTGTCTGAAGGAACGATTTGACGGGCGATGGAAAGAATCATCGCCCAGGTCAGATCCGCCGTGGTCTCGTGTAGAACGCCCGGTGTATTGGTCACCCAGATGCCTTTTCGCCGGGCATGGGACACGTCGATGTTATTAAACCCCGCTCCGTAGTTGGCGATTATTTTCAGATTTTTTCCCTGATCGATAATGTCCGCATCGATTTTATCCGATAGGTAAGTGATCAATGCCGCGCTTTCCGAGGCGAACTGTTTTAGCTCCTCCTTTGTCGGGGCCGTTTCAGTATCATTTGTCCTCAATTCGCAATGGGGAGACAGTTTTTCTAAAGCAATTTCCGGGAAAATATTGGTGACCGTCACAATGGGCTTCAATGGCATCCTGATCCTTTCTCAAATTAACGGGTTTTTAAACGACCTGATTCTAAAAGAAAAATCTCTTTAATCCCATGAAAATATTATTTCTCGTTCCGCCGGAAACCCTGTCCCTGGAATCCTCCGTTCCCAAAGCCCTGGAAGGCGGCAAGGGATACTACCCGAAGCTGGGCCTCCTTTATGTCGCTGCGTATTACGAACGGGAAACCGGCGACACTCCCGTCTTCATTGATTGCCCGCCTGAGAACGTTACGGAATCCGACCTGCGCCAGCGGGTCCGAAAAATCAAACCGGACATGGTGGCCATGAGCATCATGACCTTCAACCTTCTGGACGCGCTACAATCCGCCAAGGTGCTGAAACAGGAATTGCCGAATGTTAAAATTTGTCTCGGCGGGCCGCACGTCAATTTGTACCCCGAGGAAACACTGAAATTGCCCTTGATCGATTATGTGGTTTTCGGGGAAGGCGAGCCCATTTTCACGAAACTCATTCAGACGCTGGACGCTGAAGGACCGGATTCCGATGCACTGAAAAACATCAAAGGACTGGGCTGGAAGCACAACGGGGTGGCTCAAGTCAATGCTCCAGAAACCGAACTTCTGGATCTGGACACGTTGCCCAATCCGGCACGGCATCTGGTGGACGTCAGCAAATACGTTCATATCATTGGAGAGGGCCTGCAGTTTTTCACCATTCAGGCGACCCGGGGCTGCCCAGCGGCCTGCTCGTTCTGCGATATCCGCAAAACCACCTTCCGCACGCGGTCGGCTGAAAACGTGGTGGCGGAAGTGGAAGAACTGGTGGCGCAAGGTGTGGACGACCTGTTTTTCGTGGACGACACCATCACCATCAACAAAAAGAACCTGCTGGAATTCTGCAACCTCATCGTCAAACGCGGAATCAAGATCAACTACAAAATTTCCGCGCGCGTCGATACCGTCAACGAAGAAATCCTGCGTGCCCTCAAGCGGTCCGGATGCTACCGCATCCATTACGGGATCGAATCGGCGACCCCTCGCCACCTGAAATACCTGCAAAAAGGTCAGACGACGGAAAAAGTGGAACGCGCCTGCAAAATGACCCGCAAAGCGGGCATCGGATTCTTCGCGTACATGATGATCGGAATCCCCTACGAAACCCGCAAGGAAATGTTCGCCACCGTCAATCTGGCCAAACAGTTGAAACCCGATTACGCGCAATTTTCCATCTGCACCCCTTATCCCAAAACCGAATTGTATTTCCAGATGCTGAGGGAAGGCATCATCCCCAGGGATTACTGGCAGGAATTCGCCGAAAATCCCACCCCCGATTTTAAAATCCAGTTCTGGAACCGTCACTTCACCGAGAAAACTTTGCGGGAAATTCAGGACGAGTGCCACGCTCGGTTTTACAGCCAGCCCACCTACATCATGAAGCAAATGACAAAAGTAAGATCCTGGTCCGATTTCAGCGCCAAAGTCCGCATGGGAAGCAAGATCCTGACCAGCCGCCTGAGCTTTACCTGACCCCACTACGTGGGGAGGAAGAGTGGGC
Organism: Nitrospinaceae bacterium; assembly: GCA_029261595.1. Classification (GTDB taxonomy): domain Bacteria; phylum Nitrospinota; class Nitrospinia; order Nitrospinales; family VA-1; genus JADFGI01. The sequence continues at coordinate 46,632 of JAJDAZ010000033.1, forward strand.
TACGCTTGTGATATTTTTTCCGTTGCCTTCATGCCCCTGTGGTATCCCTACCCTTGCCTTCATGCCCCGGAGGGGTATGTGATATCCTCTTCATTAACTTTCATGCCCCGAAGGGGTAGAAGGGGTACGCTTCGCTCACCAGCCCCGGAGAAAATACCCAGGCGAAAATTTCTGCACTATAAAAGATTCCATCAACCATAAATCCATAGCGCTTATATTTGATCCAGCCCCAGGCTGATTGATGGTGACCCGATCTCCGTCTTGATGTAGAATCTTGTCATGCTGAAAATCAACGAAATTTTTAAAAGCATTCAAGGTGAGTCCTCCCATTCGGGATTGCCGTGCGTATTTGTGCGTCTCACCGGATGCAATCTGCGTTGCACCTACTGCGACACCGAGTATGCGTTTTATGAGGGCAAAGAGATGACCGTCGCGGATGTCGTCAAAAAGGTCGATAGCTGTGGAATTTCCCTGGTGGAGATAACCGGCGGAGAACCCTTACTGCAAAAAGAGGTGTACCCGTTAATGCAGGCTTTGCTTGAAAAAAAATTCACCGTCATGCTGGAAACGGGGGGCTCACTCTCTTTGGATGAGGTTCCTGAGTCGGTCATCAAAATCATGGATTTGAAATGTCCGGCCAGCGGAGAAGAATCCCGCAACAATTACGAGAACCTCAGTCGTCTGACCCTACAGGATGAGGTGAAATTCGTGATCCTGAACCGCGAAGATTACGATTGGTGCAAGCAGATTCTGAATGACTATGAGATTCATAAAAAAGCCCAGGTATTGTTTTCTCCCGTCTATGACAAACTCAATCTCAAAGACCTGGCCAAATGGGTCCTTGAAGACAACCTTCCCGTCCGCATCCAGACCCAACTACATAAAGTGATCTGGAGCAAGGACGCCATCGGCGTTTGACCCGATTTTCCATGCCGGCCTTAAAAACCAATAAGCCTATTCAGGCGTCTATTTTAAAATGGTACCACCAGGAAAAACGCGATCTGCCCTGGCGTCACACAGAGGACCCGTACTGCATACTGGTTTCAGAATTCATGCTCCAGCAAACACAGGTCAAAACCGTTATCCCGTATTACCGGCGATGGATAAAATCCTACCCCACAGCCTGTGTCCTTGCCAGAGCGCGTGAGTCCAGCGTCCTGAAACACTGGGAAGGTCTAGGTTACTATTCCAGAGCGCGCAATCTTCATCGGTCGGCAAAAATGATCGTCAAAGAATTTGGCGATCAGGTTCCCAGTACGATGACGAATATTTTAAAACTTCCAGGGGTTGGGCGCTACACCGCAGGAGCCGTCTTAAGCATCGCGTTCAATCAGAACGTTCCGGTGCTTGACGGCAACGTGAAACGGGTTCTGTCGCGATTGTATTGCCTGAAAGAAAATGGCGCCAATCCGGCATCGGAAAAACGGTTGTGGGAGGTCGCAGAAAATTTGATTCCGTCCGGCAGTGCGGGAGATTTCAACCAGGCCCTCATGGAACTGGGGGCGACCGTGTGTCTGTCGAAAAAACCCCTGTGTCTGCTTTGCCCCTTGAACGCGGATTGCCAGGCCAAACGGGACGGGGCTCAGGCACATTTTCCGCCGGCAAAAAGTAAAACACCGACAAAAAAAATTGAAGTCAGCGCGGCGGTCATCCAGCGAAATGGAAAAACCTATATTCAGCAAAGACCGCAAAAAGGGCTCATGGGAGGACTGTGGGAATTCCCCGGAGGAAAAATTGAAAAAGATGAAAGCCCGGAGGATTGTCTTGAACGGGAAATAAAGGAGGAGTTGGGAGTTCGGGTCACGATCAAACAAAAGATCCTGACGATCAAACACAGTTACACGCAATTCCGCGTCACCCTGCATGTATTTATATGCCATCTTAAGCCGGGAAGAATCCACGCCACAAGTTGCGAGCAATGGAAATGGGTGTCGTTAAAAAAAATAAATCAATATCCCTTCCCCGCCGCCAATGTTAAAATTTTAAAGTATTTAGAAGCCAATGGCCCCAACGGTCATAAAGAAAAGTCCTAGCATCTGCCATTTTATCCTGCTATTGACAGTTGAACCTGTTCCGGGCGATCAGCCGTAAAGGCGTTCAAATTTTTAATGTTCAATCTCTCAAACATTTCATCGGGAATCAAAGCGACCCTTGTCGGCGCTCTCGCCAACCTGTTGCTTTCCGTGGTCAAGTTCATCGGCGGCATGGCCGGCCACAGCACCGCGCTGGTGGCGGACGCTCTTCATTCCCTGTCCGATTTGCTGACCGATGCCATCGTCCTGGCGACGCATAAAATCGGCCAAATTCCGGCGGACGACAACCACCCTTACGGACACGGACGGGCGGAAACCATCGGCGCGACCATTGTCGGTGCGGTGATCATTTTAGCGGGAATCTGGATCGCCTACGACGTGTCGCAGGTGATCGCAAGCGGGAGCACACTCGTTCCCACATGGCTTGCGGCGGGCGCGGCCCTGATTTCCATTATGGTCAATGAGGGGATATTTCATTACACCCGGACCGTCGGCGAACGCACCAACAGCCCTGCGATCATCGCCAACGCCTGGCACCATCGCTCCGACGCCATATCTTCCGTCGCCGCGTTGATCGGAATTTTAGGTGCCCATTTTGGCTACCCCATCATGGACCCTCTGGCGGGAGGAATCGTCGCCCTCATGGTCCTCAAGGTCGGTTATGATATTCTCACCGAAGGACTGCGCGACCTCATGGACACAGGGCTGAGTGAAGACCAGACTCAGGAAATTCAAAAGATCATCGACGACATCCCGGAAGTCATTAAATTTCACGATTTGAGAACCCGGACCCTGGGCGGAGAAGTCTTCATGGACGTTCATATCCTGGTGGACACCGACTTGACGGTGACGGAGGGTCACGCGGCGGCGGAACGGGTGCGTCGAAGCTTGATCAACGCCTTTAATAAGGTTCAGGATGTTCTGGTTCATGTGGATGGCGAAGAGGACCATAAGCTCCTGCAAATTTACCCATCCACCCGCGCGGACCTCATTAAAATTGTGGACCCGATGATCCGAGACGCAGACGCCTCCTTAAAAAGAACGGGCATGCGGGTGCATCACCTCAAGGGCACAACCCTCATCGAAATCCACCTGCTAGTGGACCCTGATAAATCAATGAATGAAATCAGCCCGGTTTTGGAAAATCTCAAAACCCGTTTAAAGTCATCTGAGGAAATAGACGATGTGCGAATATTCGTGGATGCTAATACGGATTGAATCGGGATACAGGGCATGAAGCGAAGCTTCCGCTATTGGGTTATGATACGAGAGGCGTTATGATTCATTAAGTGTTCGATTTATTGCGGATGGGAGCCTGGAAGGAGAACGGCGATGAAAAAAAAGATATTTTGGCTGGCAGGAATTTTTGTGTCGATAGGAACGATCGCGTTTCTAACGAACACATTTATCGACCAGACTCCCCCTCAAACCATAAAGGAAACCCAAGAAACCGAAAAGAAAGCCAACGTGGAACGTGGCGGTACTCTACAGGGGAAAGCGGTGCTGACGGGCCCGGTCCCCCTGCCCAGGGTTTATCATCTGGTGCTTTTTCCCAATATGGATTTGTGCGCGAAAGTGGAAACCGATCAGGAAATGAATCGGGTCATCCATGATTTCAAAGTCGCTCAGGACGGGGGTCTGAAAGATGTCGTGGTCAGCCTGGAATATGTTCCATCAGAAAAACCGTTTGAAAAAGAACTCCTCAATATAAAAACCGAGCACTGCAAATTTTCTCCTTACGTCAACGTGGTGAAACAGGACGAGAATTTTAAAGTAGAGAATTATGACCTGGCCATCCACAACAGCCAGATTTACCAGGCCGAACGCGGAAAGATCATCGAAAATATTCCCATCTGGCCAAAGAGAACTGCCAGGGGAAATATTCATTTTCAGAAAGATTATAAAATTTTTCAAATGATCTGCGGCATGCATGAATTCATGCAAACCTGGGGATACCGCGTTCAAAACCCCTATTACTTTATCACCGGAGAGGACGGCGCTTTTACCATCAATAAAATTCCGCCCGGAGATTATGTGGTGAACGCCTGGCACCCGCAAATGGATATCCGGTCCCAGAGCATCCAGGTAAAGGGAAACGAGCTGATAGAGTTGAATTTTGAGTTCGACGGCAACGAAGTGGAACGTGCGAATTACGAAACCATTTCCTCCGGCCGTATAAAAAAAGATGCGTTCAAATCCAGAAAGGAGACTCTCAATATAGAATGAAAAGTAATTCTAAATCATATATCTTCACACGAATCTGAACCAAAACCTGCCCCGTTTTTTGATCCCCCTGCCTTGCCATGCAAATTCCGAGTCATATAGCCAGTTTTCATCCCTGAGAAACTAAATCAAAACTAACCGGGGCCTAACATCCTCCTAATATGGGTCGCTTAGATTATTGGTAATAAAATCGAAAAAATTAAAGTGGAGAATGAACAATGCTTTTACACGAGCCAATAGACGCACAAGGTTTATTAGATCAGTTTTGGAGTGACTGCTATCTAAATCCTGAAGATTACCGGCCCCACCGTGCCGTCCAGAACCTGCTGACAAGTTTTCGCAAAACTCTTGACAGTGCTTCCAAAACCGCCACGGCCATCGATCTGGACGACCCCCTCGATGAAATCATCCGATGTGCGGAAAAGGAGGGGTATATGGAAATTGCCCAGCTCCTCAGCATTTAGGAGCGCCCTTCCGCTCATCCCACCCACACCCATGGGTTCCCTCTCTTATATATTATTCTTGAGGTGCCCCTCGATCGATAAGAACTCTCTCCTGCGGGCTAAATTTTCAATATTTTTCCGCCTCTGTTAGCAGGGTTATTCCTTGGCAACACTCGAGGTATTACCGTATTTGAATGATTAGCTCCACTCAGTTCAATCTTCGAAATAGGTGTCGTGGTCGGAAAATACCGGCGGGCTGTGGAAATTTAAAAGGTCGAGGGGATCGTCCCGGGTGATGAACTGGTGCCGGGTTTTGGGAGGGACGCGAAAAAAACAGCCTTTCTTTAAAACATATTCTTTTCCATCGAGGACAGCCACACCGGAACCGTCCAATACATAATAAAGTTCTTCACCCACTTTGTGGTGACTGGTCTTCTTCACCTGCTGCGGCTTCATCTTAACCCGATAAGCGGAAAATTGACTGCACGCCTCTTTGGGCAATAGCTGGTCGATGCAGATGCCTTTGAGTTCGAAGGACGGCGCCTCCTCCGGTTCCACAAAAACCACTTGTTTTTTCTGGTCCATCCGCAACGCCTCACCCAGGTTATTTTTCGATGGTCAGTTCCTGCAAAACATCGCCGGACCATTTAAGGTGCATTTGTTTCCGGTCTTTATGAAACTGATTTTGGTAGGCATGGCCATAAATGAGCGGAAGGGAAACACTGGGCTCGACAAACGCCATGGCGAAATTGGCTTCCTTGTTGACCTTGCCCCAGGATTGCGCTTCGGCCAGGGTACTGCCGCTCAAGCCGCCCCAATGCGGGGAATCTGTCGTCACTTGCAGGGCGTATTTATGCCCGCCCGTGTACTGGTCAAAAATATAGGACATGACGATGGAGTCGTTGATGTAATTTTTGGGAACCCCGCCGGCCACATAAAACGCGGCGGTACCGGCTGACTTGACCACGATCTGGGTCAATTCATAATTGTCACGAATGGTATCGATAGTGATAGGTGTTTTGCCGTCTTTTCGGGACACATAATAATGCTCGGTCAGGCCAATGCCGATACTGGAATCGGCAATCGCCGGGCAAAAGATGGGCACACCTTTTTTTCTCGCGGTGACCAGGATCGAATCCTCGTCATCAATGGTCTCTGACAACTTACCGATGAATTCCCGACTGGAATATTGCCTGGGCTCCAGCGTTCCTGCAAATCGACCGATCATCGAATCGTAATCGGCGAACAATTCCTCATCGACATAGGTGTCATAAATCCGGTTTATGAACAACTCGCGCAATTCGGTGTCGTCCGCGTTGGGGCTTCCGTAATAATGCCCGCCTCCCAGCGCTGCATAGAAATCCTGATAAAGCACCGCGCCGGTGGACACGATCACATCCACCATATTGTTATGGACCATGTCCCGGATCACTTTTCTAAGCCCCGCGGCGATCAGGGGCCCTGCCAGACCCAGCATGATGGTGGGACGTTCGCCATCGGTCAGCATTTTTTTAAATACGTTTGCACACAGGCCGACATTACGGGCCTGAATGGATGTCCCGCTGAAAGAATCCACCAGATCGGCAACGGTTTTCACCTTTTCAAAATCGACAGGCGAGATGCGCGTGTGAAGAAGATCCTGCTTGTTCTTTTTTTCCTGGTCGTCCATGGTCTTGCGGACCAGAAAATCCTTATAAGCCATTTTGTCTCCAGAAATTCAGCCCGCTACGCGGGAGGAATAGTTTAAGGCTCCGACTTGCTTTACCCCTTCTACCCTTCCTACCCCTTCGGGGCATGAAGTAATGGGTAGGGATACCACAGGGGCATGAAAGCAAAGGTCGAATACCACACGCTCACGAGCCCCTGGAATTATAGGGAAACTATTATTTCTTCAAAAACCCATAGCGCGACAATATTGGGCCCAGCCCCTCGGCTGGTTATAGACGTGAACATAAATCGGAAGAATGACTACCGGTATCGACCTTTTCAATCGCCTCCAGAATTTTGCCCTCTTCATCGATCACGTAGGAAATGCGCGAGGCATAACCATCTTCCGCACCTTGCACCGCATGATAGGCCAAAGCAATTTCACGGTTGACATCACAAAGCAACTGGAAAGGAAACGAAAATTTCTCCGCAAACGCTTTATTGTCCGCCACACCATCCAGACTGACGCCTAAAATCACCGTATTCTTTTCTTCAAATGTTTTAAAATCATCGCGAAACCCCTTGCCCTCTATTGTGCAACCTGGGGTGTCGGCTTTAGGGTAAAACCAGATCACCACTTTCTTGCCGCGAAAATCCTGCAAACTGACGGTCTTGCCATGATGATCCTGTACAGAAAAATCAGGCGCTTGTGTTCCAACATCCAGCATGTCCGGTCTCCTTAAAAATAATTTTATGAATCCAAATATTTTTTTTATCATGAAATTTTATGGAATGGAATTCACACTTTAGATGCCGGGAAATATAGATGGAAGCAAGAATTATTCTCACCCTCAACCACCCTCAAAATTTCCCCTGCTCAAAATGCCCTCTCCCAAAATAAGGTCCTCCGGCCGGGTTATTTTGATATTCAGTTCCGACCCCATTATGATTTTCAATTTTTTACCAGCGTGTTCCAAAAGAGAGCCCTCATCCGTCCCATAAAAAGAGTCCCTCACTGCTTTTTGAAACGCTTCGTTGAGGACCGCATACTGAAACGCCTGCGGCGTTTGCACCCGCCATAATCCGCTTCGATCTAGCGTACGGGTCACAAATTTCTCGTTGTCCGCCTGTTTGATCGTGTCGCTCACGGGAATGGCAGTGATCGCCGCCCCATATTTTTCAGCCGCTTCAATGCTTCGCGAAATCATATCTGCGGTTGTGAACGGACGCACGCCATCGTGAACGATGACGATCTCCGTGTCGGCATCGATCGCTTGAAATCCATTATAGACCGAATCCTGCCGTTCCTTTCCGCCTGCAATAACATTCTTGACGATAGGGTAGTCCCATTTTTTTCGAGCCTGTTCCAAATCACTTTGCGGCACCACCAGGGTGACCGAATCGATCGTGCCGCAGTTTTCAAACGCCGTCAATGTATGATGGAGAATGGGTTGCCCGTTCAGCAATAAATACTGCTTGGCGGTGGAAGAAACCATCCGGGTTCCCTGACCGGCGGCGGGAATGATGGCGGAAACTTTCATTGCCTTCTCATTGGCGAAAGGGAAAATAGAGAACCCATTTAAATCATCAACCTTATGAAGAAAAAATAATGTCGAACGCCTGGGACAGATCCTTCACAAAACAAACTTCCATCTTGCTCTTGGGAAGACTGTTGCCTTTTTTTGCAGTGAAAGGCACAATACAACGCTTGAACCCCAGCCGCTCCGCTTCAATGATCCTCGGTTCCAACTGGTTGACGGAGCGCACTTCCCCCGTCAAGCCCACTTCTCCGATCATGACCGTTTGTAGGTCGATCATCTCGTTTTTCAAACTGCTGGCCAGGGCCGCCGCGATCCCGAGGTCGATCGAAGGTTCCGATACTTTGATACCGCCCGCGATGTTGACAAAAATATCTTCCCCTTGAAATTGCAGTCCCAGACGCTTTTCCATGATCGCGATCATCAGAGTCATGCGGTTTTGATCGAATCCGGTCGCCATACGACGGGGAATTCCGATTGAGGAAGAAGCGCTCACCAGCGCCTGAACTTCCACCAGGAGGGTTCGACTCCCTTCCAGGCTGGATACAATGACGGAACCAGGGCAATCGGTGAGCCGTTCGGCAAGAAATATTTCCGAAGGATTCTCAACAGTCACAAGCCCTTCCGGGCGCATTTCAAAAACACCGATTTCCGGCGTCGGCCCAAAGCGGTTTTTGATGGTCCTGAGCAAACGATAGGAATGTCCTTTATCGCCCTCGAAATAAATCACCGTGTCCACGATATGCTCCAGGGCTTTGGGACCGGCGATGGCGCCGTCCTTGGTGATGTGACCGATCAGCAATGCCGCGAGCGATCGCCTTTTGACGTCCTGAAAAATTTTGAAGGCCACCTCACGGACCTGCCCGATACTGCCGGGCGCGGAAGACATTTCCGAGGTATAAAACGTCTGAATGGAATCCAGCACCAGAACGTCCGGGTTCACTTTATCGATCAGGCGTTGAACTTCCTCGATGCAGATTTCCGGACTGATGAGAAGGTTGTCGGACAAGGCACCGAGCCGCTCGGCCCGCATTTTGATCTGCGCAGGAGATTCCTCTCCTGAAACATAAAGTACCTTTTGCCCGGATTTTGCAACACAACCCATGCTCTGCAATACCAGAGTGGATTTGCCGATCCCCGGATTGCCTCCTATGAGGGTCAATGAACCTGCCACCATCCCGCCGCCCAGGGTGCGATCAAATTCGCTGATGCCAGTAGTCCAGCGCTTGTTATTCAAGGGTTGAACAGCCGTGATCGGTTGAATACCCAAGTTCTTTTCGGTCGCGGTCCGGGATACTAATTTGTTGCCGCGACCCGGAAGCAGCTCCTCGGAAAAGGAATTCCACTCGGCGCATTCCGGGCATTTCCCCAGCCATTTGGGCGCACGGTGGCCACAGGTTTGACAGACGTATTCAGAAACGGGTTTGGCCATGGGGAAGAAAAAAGAAGATGAGTTGAGACGGGTGTGAACTCTTTCCGGCACATTATTAGCTATTTTGAAGACGTTTTCTATTTTATTTTTTGAATTTTCCCTGACACGCCAACTTTTTTACGGCCTTAAACATTTAAAAAATAGACCCTTATAAAAACTAAACAAAATATTGATCTTTGTTTAGTTTTTATATTAATAAATCCATACAATAGTCTAATATTAGTCCTATACAGTTTATTAATTATTTTTTCATTGATCATATCAATTCAAACTTAGGAGAATCCAAAATGAACACAAATAAAATAATCATCGCCTCCGCAATCGCCCTTACCTTTAGCTTTAGCAGCGTAATGAACGGTTTTTCCCATTCTGCCCACGATCATTCCAACCTTTCCCTCAACTGGATATTTGCCAAGGGAACGGCAGAAAAAGTGGCAATGACCTTGAACTCCGCACATAATACGAAAGTTAAAGATTTGTCTAAGTTTGAGCAGAAAAAATTAGACCATTACGAAATCAAGGTGGGAAACACCTTTAAATCCGTGATTGCTGGAAAACCCGTTCAGATGAAAAGAACCACCACGGGCATAGAAATTGACAAAGCCGACCAAGTCAGTCTCGCATCCGCATGGCAGATTCCTTTAAGAAAGAGCAACTCAATTGCTCTGGCGTCCACGGGCGCTCACCAGCATGTTGGCCATGATCATTCGCAACTCCCTTACGAATGGGAATTTTCCATAGCAACGGAAAATAAAATTCATTCCCGAATTTCATCCGGTGAAAAAGGTGGTTTTGTCGGATTGACCCAGTTTGAGCAAAAGCTGATGGCCCGTTATGGAATCAAAGTGGGAAATAAAATCAACTCTCTCATTGATGGACAAAAGATCCTCGTTGAAAGAACTTCTGGCGAAATCCGTACGCTCGATTCCAACGACGCCTTTTCTGTAGCGTCATCAATGGAAACCTCGCGCATGTAACCGAGGCACGTATTTTTAATTTTTAACCGGGAAACGGTCATGAAAGCAACCTGGACATTGGTAATCTTAATAGCAGGATTCTGGCTGACTCTCCTTCTTTCCAACTTTGAGTTAGCAAATCCAGATAAACTTGATAGGGACTTCCAGCATGTGGTTTTAGATCATTCACCCCAACTGCCACCATGCTGGAACGTCGATTGTAAATCGGGTTTTATATTCAAAGTATTATCTAACGAGAATGCCCAGATTCAGATCCTGTTGGGATTGGGTAGTTTCGAGTCTCCGGCGGGGGGATCTTTTCAGGAAACGATTAAAGATATGAAAGCCGCGAACACCAACCCGAGGGTTATTTAAATGAATCTATCCGCTGGCAAAGAAAACCTTCTCACCATTGGCGAGCTTTCCAAGTTGACGGGCATCACAACGTTCACCCTGAGAATGTGGGAAAAACGTTACGGTGCCCCGAAGTCCCAACGCCTTCCCTCCGGGCACAGGAGGTACCCCAGGGAAGAGGTCCCTCGACTCAGGGCCATCGCAAAAGCTCTGGACTCGGGTTACCGGGCCAGCAAAGTGGTCTGCGGAACCATGGAAGAGTTGCAAAAACTGCTTGGGGTGCAACTGCCTCTATCGGCAGGGGGCGCCTCTCCCGATGGCGATGAAGCGAATTCATCCGGCCAAATCAAGATTGAACAATGGCTGGAAGCGGTGCACCATTTTGATGAAACCACCCTGACTCAGGGATTCTTTGAGGAATGGGGTAAATGCGGTCCCCTGGAATTTATTTTGAACTTTGCCGTTCCTTTTGTTTACCAGGTGGGTAAAGGCTGGGAAACGGGGGAGTTGACAGTATCTCAGGAGCATTTCGCCTCGGAGCGACTGGAACACTTTTTAAGCAGTATGTGGCGACGGATGAATGAAAGAAAGACGGGGCCGGTCGTTTTATTGACCACCCTTCCCGGTGACCCGCATCGGCTGGGTATTCAGATGTGTGCGGCCGTCACTGCGGTGTCCGAAGCGAAGGTGATTTATCTGGGGCCCGACACACCGCCTGAAGACATTCTCTCGGCAGTTAAAAAATGCCAGGCGGATGTTTTATGTATCAGTGTTTCTCCCACAATGGACCCCGTGGAGGTTGAGGACCATCTGTTAGCCATAAACGATAACCTGCAGAAAAAAGTTGATCTGGTGGTGGGTGGAAACGGCGCACCGGAAGGAATCCCTGGAATCACCCGTTTCAATGGTTTTACGGATTACTTTGATTGGTTGACAGTGAGGAAATCAAAATAGATACCCCCGGCTAAAGCCGGGGTTCTTTGGTTTCGCCGCCGCTTGGCGGCATTACAGCTTCTCACGGAGCTGACCTTCATCCTGGCGTCCTTGATATTCCACATATCTCTTGATCGTCTCTTCATCAACGCCCAC
>JAJDAZ010000034.1 GCA_029261595.1 Nitrospinaceae bacterium
CTTCCTCCCGCAACGCCGACAAAGCAACCTTCGCCTTAAAACTCGCAGGGTAATTCTTTCGTGTCTTGCTCATTTCCATGACCCTCCTTTGATCATAAATCGTAGCTTAACACCTGGTCCGAATTCCTGGGACCACCTCTGTTATTCCAATACCAGATCAAACCAGCTGGAAATCGCTTTTTTAGTTCCTTCCTCTCCCTGCGAGCCATCCCAGACATTGAAGGCGATAGGAATTTTTACATTCATCGGGAACTGAATATCGTTGTCCGCATCCCGGGTCTTTAATTTTCGGTTCAGGACCAGAAAATAGCGCCCGTAGCGGTATGCAGACTTGGAAAATACCAATTGGTCTTCTTTGGGTTGAGGGGTCCAATTTTTCAATCCTGTGGCGTTCATTTCCAGGGCATCGTTAGGATTGGACTGCCACTTCCACAGATTCACAGGATGGCTGGAATCTCCGTTCAGGAAGTAGGGTTTTCTGCCGCTTTCGTCCACACTGTTCGGGAACTGGACGGCAATGGCATCGGGAAATTCCTGGGCCTCAACCGATTGTTCAGTTTCCTCTTTTTCAGACTCCTCCACGCGCAAATGCTCTGGCAGGGGCGGCGCAGGAGAGGGTTCCACCGAAGTGGTTTTGGCCAAAATGGGATCATAGGTTGGGTCGTCCCAGTGGATGTAGATAGATATCTCATCGTTGTTATGAATGGCTTTCACAATGATATTGTCCACGACGGGAAAATATGATTTTTCCGAGTTCAAGACTTGTCCGCCCAGAGGGATAAAATAGGGTTCCACCGCTTTCCAGGCAGGGTCCTTGGGGTATTGTGGAACTTCTCCCGTCATGGCCTTGGCGGCCAGAGTCCTTTTGACGGTTGGTTTTTGCGAAGGCGACAACGTCTGGACATAATGGACGATGTCCCAGATTTTCTGGTCATTGAATATTCTGGGAGAAAACCGCGGCATGGACGTGGTTGAGAGGCCGGTGCGAAGCGTCATGAAAAGCTGTTTTCTTGAATTGCCTCTTCTGAAATTCCACGGTTTGCTGAGATTTCTCGGCCAGATAGAGTCTGAATCGAGATCCACAATTTTGTGGGTGGACGCTCCGTCGCTTCGTCCCATCACGCCATGACACCCGGAACAGTTCTGCAGGAAAAGTTCTTTGCCGGAGGCCAGACTCTCCAGAGTGAAAGGAGGGAGCTCTGGAACCACCACCGGGGCGTGCTTTTTTCCTTTGTCGACAAACCGTTTAAATTTTCGCCCCAGGCTTTTTATATAAAGGACCAGGCTCCAACGATCCGAGGCCGGAAGATGGCTCCATCCCGGCATAGTGGTTCCCGGCATGCCGAGGGTGATCCTGTCGAAAATATCCTGATCCGTCGGGATTTTACCGAATGGCGTGGATCTTATCTTGATATGGCTTTTGCTGAAATTTCTGGGTTGCGGGCTGGAATATTTTGCCGAGGGGCCGTCGCCTTTGCCGGAGTCTCCGTGGCAATAGGAACACTTTTCATCATGAATCTCTTTGCCTCTTTCCACAGTGGGTTCAGGGGGAATGGCGGTTTTTGCCAGGGGCCCTTTTTCAGAAGCTTTGGCAAAGATATAGAGTATGACTTTCCAGACTTCTTCTTCAGTGAGTTGATTTTCCCAGGCGGGCATGGCTGAATCCCAGGGTGAATACTTTTCCGGCAGTCCCTGGCCACCTTTCATGATTCGCCAGTAGGAATAAGACTCCGGAAGAGCGGTGACGGAAGTCTGGTGCGTGAAGTCTGCCGGCGGCGGGAAAAAATGGTTTCCAAAAAGGCCCTTGCCATCCAGATGGTCCCCATGGCAAAAAAAACATTTCCTGAAATAAACTTCTCCGCCTTCCTTGATGTTTTTGGATAAACTGGCGGGGTTCTGGCGCAGAGGATTTTTTAAGCCCTTCAAGGCGATCGTCTTTCCCTGGACCGTGATCGATTCCGGCATGTCGCCGGTTGAGGGAAGGTTTGCGCTATGAGCCCAAACGGGCAGGAGTGTCAGAAATGCGGTAATAGCACAAGCCGCACGAAACCCAGGGAGACCGGAGGAGTTAAATTTCATGAACTTCGGGAACCTTTTCCAGAGTTTCTTGATGGCTATTAAACGCGGATGGATCGCAATCATTTGTCGCCGAAAACTTTTTCCTTATATACTTTAGCGCCGTGCTTGATTCTGCCGGATTTAATGGTTTCGTAAATGGGTCGCTCGACTTTATTGCCGTCGAATTCAAATTTTAAATCAATCACGGCATTTTCCGAAATATGAATTTTCTTTGATTGAATTTTCATCAAATAGTGCCAGGCTTTGACCACATAATCTCCCGGCGGGATATTGTCTATTTTAAAGTTCCCGTCAATTTTTGTTTGGTGGTAATAAGGGTTTTGCACCCGGTATCCCCAGGTTTGCATGAACTCATGCATGCCGCAGATCATTTGAAAAATTTTATATTTTTTCTTAAAGTGAACTTTACCCTCGGAAACTTCTTCCGCCGGAATGGGAATGTTAATGATGATTTTCCCCTGTTCTTTCTGATAAACCTGACTGTTATGCATGACGGCGTCCAGGTTGTCCACTTTGAAACTTTCATCCTGACGGACGGCGCTGACATCCGGTGTGAATTTACAGTTTTCAGACTCGATCATGATGGGTTCTTTCACGAACGGCTTTCCCGCTTCGACATGCTCCAGAGTGATCAGGACATCCTTCAACCCGCCGTCCGGGGAAATTTTGAAATCGTCCAGGATACGGTTCTCCTTGTTTTCATCGCTGTCCACTTCCGCGCACATATCTATGTTGGGGAACAGCACAAGATGAAAAACTCGCGGCCCAGGCATTTGACCTGTCAAAACGGCTTTTCCCTGGATGGTTCCACCGTTTTGAACTTCAATTTCCTGATAAGACCAACCTTGTGTGGCGAACAGGATCAGGGTTGATAAAGTGAGTGCTAATTTGAATTTCATTCCTGGTTTTTTCATTTTTTTGGAAACTCCATGACAATATAATTCAAAAACTTCGCAAGATTCTATTGGGAAATTATTTTTTTGATATTTGTGGGGTGACGTCCGAAAAGTCGAAGTTGATCTCGGTATCGCCATCTTTAACGGTTACCTTCTGGCTCTTGCTCCCCAGAACTTCGTGCCAGGCACTAACGGTGTATTTTCCTGGCGGGAGGTCGGGAATGCTATAGGTTCCTTCTTTCCCTGAAATATCAAAAAATGAATTGTCTGTAACAATGATCCAGGCGGACATCCACCCATGCAGGTCGCATTCGATTTTTACGATTTCAGGCTCTTCAAATTCCAGGTCATAATCATCTTGGTTGGGTAAAAACATTACATTGACCGGGTCGTTATCAAAGGAATAGCTGTGCAGGTTGTGATTGATTGGGTCGCTGGAATGAATTTTTAGTACGGAATCTTTCATCATTGCCATCACATGCGGCGCATAACGGCAACCTTTCTGGTCTAACGTGTATTCCCCAGGCTTGCCGGCCAGCTTTTTTCCTTCAATCGTCACCACAACATTCATCAAACCTTTGTCATTGACGAGCAATTTCTCGTTGGGGACATTCTGACCGCAGGCTTTTTTATATTTTCCGGTTTCGAAGGACTTGGGAAGTTTGACCTCTGAAGAATAGGTGATTTTACCCTTTATGGACCCGGAATAGGCCGCCGAGGGAACCAGCAGGGAGATGAGAATTGAAATTATCAGTCTGTGCATCATGGGTGAAATGTATAATTTTTCAGGTTTTAAAAGCTTATCATTTCATATAATAACAAATTGGTCCTGCCATGTAGAGAGCAAATTATGAAAAATATATTAATTGTTCCCTAAACGGGAAAATCTCTGCAAAGCAATGGTTTAGGTCAATAATTTCACCGAGATGAACGTGATTTACGGAATTTTGAGACAATATTTTTTAACTACCATATTGGGTTTGCGTATTTTAAGATAACTGTATGAAGGGTAGATAACTCAGAATAAAGAGCCACGAATTGAAATTTTATTCCTTATAAAGGTATATGCCATGCGCAAGACAATGTCTTTTTTAATCATTCTCCTATTGTTGGCCCACCCGGTATTTGCGGGAGCGCCTGTTTCCGGAGACAAAGCTCCCGGTTTCTCCCTGAGTTCTCTTGGGGGTGAAAAGTTTTCTCTTAGCGACCTCAAAGGCAAGGTCGTGCTGGTGGGGATGTTTCATATCTGCGTTCCCTGCATGAACCAGGCGATGGAGTTGAACAAGGTGCGGGAAAAAATCAAGTCCGATAAATTAGTGGTATTGGGGATCAACACCAGCGGCGATTCCCAGGAGGCTGTGGAAAAATACTTGAAAGGGTTTCCTGAAGCCGTCACCTTTCCCTATTTGCTTGACCCGAAAATGTCCATGCACAAAGCTTATATTCAAAGAGACATGCCAACGGTTCTGATTATCGACGGCGAAGGGGTTCTCCAGGCTCGATCCCCATCGGTCGGGGCCGATCAACTGGTTCCCTACCTTAAAAAGTTAATGTGATTTTTTATACGATCCGCAATATTGCCCTCTGAAAGGGGGGCAAAAGTTTCCCTCCCGCCGGAAAATTTAAACAGCAAACATATTAAGATTATCAAATCAGGGCCGATTAATAATGTAGGGATTGTTTGCTTTACATTAATGAGAATTACTGTGCCTAAATTACATGCATAAATTGATCGTCTCCGAAAACTCAAGGAACGGGTTTCGAAAAGAAAATAGGAAGCCATTCCGGGTTTTTGCTGAGAGGTGGAGTGAAGCCCTCGCGATGATTTTGGTTATGACGGCTCTATCAAATCCTGGCGATGTTCAGGCGGCTGGAAATACTCATGAGAGTGCCTTCCTGTCTGCAAAAGAAACCCCCGTCATTGGTTCAGGGTATGAATTGCAGTTGAATTCTTTCAGGGTAAAATCCAACGCCAAAAGATTTTTTGATGGATTGGTGAAAAAGGGCTACAAACCCTTTATGGTGTTTGTCCAGAATAAGGATGAAACCTGGTTCAAGGTGCGGATGGGGCCTTATCCATTGAAAAAGACCGCTGAAAGTGTGGCAGGCGACCTCAAAAAAAAGCACGACCTGTCTTCCCTGATCCTTAGTGCCGGTAAAATTCAATCAAAATCCCGTAAAACTTCGAAATCACCTCCAAAACCAGTGGCGGCGGAAATAAGGGTTGCGGCGGAAAATGCGGGCAACTCCATCGACGTCGTGATGGCCCGGTTTTTGGTGTGGCTCAAAGCCTGGCAGGGAAAGCAATTGGACTCCTATTTTTCGTTTTATGCCAGAAGTTTTGAGAGCGGCGGCAAACCGTTAAAGGATTGGCGGCAGGAGCAGAGCAAATCCCTTGACGAAATTCAGCAGATCAAAGTTGAGGTCAATGATCTTGAAATGGTGGAAAAGGGGGATACCGTTGAAATGTCATTCACCGAACGTTTTCAATCAAAATCTTTTTCTGATATTCGACGAAAAGTCCTCATTTGGAAAAAAGAAAAAGGCGCCTGGAAAATAATCGCCGAATCCTCCGAGCCCGCCTGACCCCACTACATGGGAGGGAGAGTAGGCCCCGTTCACGGGGGGAAGTTTCGGCCTGACGCTACGCGAGACCATGAAAATGTCTGGAAGGAAAACTCAGCACTTGTGATATTTCACCGTTGTCTACATGCCCCAACAGCAAAAGCAAACCATTTGTTAACCGCAGAGACGCAAAGATCGCAAAGAAACCAAAACCTTCAAATTTTTAAGGTTTTCTCTGCGTCCTTCGCGGCTTTGCGGTGAAAAGTGTTTGCCTCTTTTGTTCCTAAATGACACAAGCTGAAGAACCCTAACCACTACTGCCTGGAAAATGAAGTTATTTTATTTCGCCCGGATTGACATTCAATATGAAGACGCAAGCGCAAGACATACGCTGGAGTTTTGCCGGCAATTTGCAGCCATGGGCCATGACGTCACCTTATTTGTTCCCGCGGTGGGGCCTCCAAGGACGGTGGACAATGTTTCTGTGGTGTACGTGCCCGTCCTGAGCAGGAAACCTGCGGTCACTTTTTTCACATTTTATTTTTCCCTGATTTTCTATTTCTTTTATTACGGTTGCAAATTAAAGCCGGATGTCGTCTACACCCGCCAGCAACAAATGGAATGGATGGTGACCTGGCTCTGTCTTGTTCTGCCTTTCAAATATGTCATTGAGGTCAATGGACTGTCGCTGGTGGAATTAAAAATCAGCGGAGCCTCGAAATGGATTCAAACCATCACCCGCTGGATGGAATATTGGGTATTTCGTTTGCCACATAAAATAGTGACGTCCTCGGTGCAGATTCGCGATAATTTATGCAAGGATTACCATTTAAAGTCCGATCATTTTCTAGTGGTGAGCAATGGCGCCAACCCTGAGATTTTTCATCCTATGGATAAAAACGTCTGCCTGGAGCGACTGGGACTGGATGACAAAAAAATGTATCTGGCGTTTATAGGGTCGCTTAAAATTTGGCACAAACTGGATAATATTCTGTTGGCCTTGCATCCATTGGCGGAAAAGCACCCTCATCTCCATCTTTTGATCGTGGGGGAGGGGGAAGGCCGTGCCGAAATAGAAAAAGTCATTGCCGAAAATAATTTAGAGGGCAGGGTGACTCTGACGGGTGAGAAGGCCTTTGAGGAAGTGCCTTATTATATTAATGCCGCTGATATCTGTCTCGTCACTTACCTGGATAAACCCGGCCTTTCCCCTTTAAAAATATTTGATTACATGGCCTGCGGAAAGCCCATCGTCAGCAACGGAGTGGGCGGTATAGAAGATTTATTCAGGGCGAATCATGTGGGTTTATTGGTTGATTCGGAAGAGACCGAAGGATGGGCCCGGTCGATTGACAGGTTGCTCGATGATCCCGGTTTACGCCTGGAAATGGGAAATAACGGACGTCAGGCGGTATTGAATGAATTCAATTGGCGGAGCATTTGTGAGAGAATCGGGAAAACTCTTGAATCTCTTTGAATGCCCCTATGACGATCATTCGCTTCTTAACAGCTGTACTGCTTATTATTTTTCTTTCCACAACCTCCTGGGCCTTCGATTGGGACTATGAAGGCCGGGTCAAGGCCGGCAGTTCCTATATATTTGAATCCCCACCGAATCATAAAGACTTTGACAGCGAAGCCGAACTGAGACTGGGCGTTCTGGGCAATGCGTGGACGCGCGACGAATGGGCGCTGGACTACGAGTTGTCCGCCGACGCCAAACTGGCCGATGGTCCCAGTGTTCAGGCGGGATTACGCGATAAAACGGATATGGATTTTTTTCGCGCCTGGTTGCGCTTTGGCAACGATCGCATGAAAATTCGCGGCGGTCGGCAGAAAATCCTGTTTGGCGCGGGGTTCATTTTTCGTCCGTTGGGTTTTTTTGACACGCGGGATGTTACCGGAGTGGTTCCCGAAACGCGCGGGGTGGATGGCGTGCGCGCCACATATTTTTTTGACGACACCACTTCCATGCAGGGATGGGTCGTTCCGGGCAAGCTTGACGATCATCTGATTGCCGGTTTGCGTTGGGAGGGGTTGTTGGCCGGATTAGAAACGGGCGCGGTGGTTCAGTATCATCCTGAAACCGACCTCACTGAACTGGCGCAGTTTTCTCAGGAACTGATTCAGCTGGGTTATCATATCAAAGGAGAACAAAACATCGCTTATTGGAATGAGGGAAGGCTGGACATCGAGCAAAATAACGATGGCGAACCCTTGCGTTTCGATACAGTTGTGGGTGCCGACTACACGTTTGATATTGGCGAAGGTTTGCATTTTCTGGTGGAATATTTTTTGTCCACGCGCCAGGATGGGTTTACCCGGACCTTCCCTAAAGAGGAATCCAACATTCAGCAGATGGGTTTTCTGTTTGACATGCCTTATGGCATCGACATCGTCTGGCAGGTGTTCGGACTTTATGACATCGACGACGGAAGTTTCCAAATCACCCCGCAAATAGAATATTCTGTAACGGATGAAATATTTTTGTATTTGCAGGGTCGCTGGGGAGGAAGTGTTCAGCCAGGAGAAAAGAACGGCAGGCTCTTCAGTAAAACGCCGGTTTTTAACAGCACTGAATCTCAAATAGGATTGACTCTGGTCGGATATTTTTGAAAAGAAAGTTGGGCTATGGACAGCATCGTTAAATTAGATAAGGTGATTAAAGTGTACCGGGTGGGAGATGAGGATTTTGCCGCTTTGCACGAAATCAGCCTGGACATTGAACCGGGGGCCTTCATGTCGTTTGTCGGGCCTTCAGGTTCCGGTAAAACCACACTCCTGAATTTGATCGGTGGTCTCGATCAACCGACCTCCGGAAGCATTTATTTCGAGAATGTTTCTTTAGGTAATTTGGACCGGACGGCTCTGGCGGAATACCGCCGCAAAAATCTGGGGTTCATATTTCAAACCTACAATCTTCTTCCCGTGTATTCGGTTTATGAAAATATTTTGTTTCCCCTTCTGCTGGATGGGAACAGGGAATCCGCGGTTCGTCAGTCCGTTGAGGATATCGTGGCGAGCGTGGGGCTGTCGGACCAGATAAAGAAAAAACCCGCTCATTTGTCCGGTGGACAGTGCCAGCGGGTTGCCATTGCCAGGGCGTTGGTTAAAAAACCTGCTCTGATTCTGGCTGACGAACCCACCGCCAATCTGGATGCTGAAAACTCTTACCAAATTCTTGAACTGATGAAAAAGTTGAATCATCAATTCAAAGCGGCTTTTGTTTTTTCAACGCATGATGAAAAAGTCACCAAGTATGTGAACCGCGAAGTGGGTCTGGAAGATGGCCGGGTACGCTGGGACAAACGGCGTAACGGAGCCGGGAGTCTGGAATGATTTTTTCAATCGCCTGGAAGAATTTCTCGCGGCAGGGAATCCGTGCGGCCTTGAATGTAACGGTGACCGCGCTTGCAATGATCGCGGTGGTTTTTAATATTTCTCTTTATAACGGGTTCCAGGCGCAAACCACCCGTAACATGATACGCACCGATGTCGCGGGCGGGCATTACCGGGCTCCGGGTTTTGATATCCTGTCTCCTACAGAATGGGAAGATTTCACCCTCAAAATTCCAACGGCTCTTAAAGACCTGCCGCCGTCCGACAAGGCCGAGGTTCTGGTTCAGCAGGGACAACTGTTTCCAAACCGTCGGCTTTATCCCGTGCAAATGCGGGGGATTGATATTAATCAAACCCTGCTGGATTTGCCTCTGGAGGGATTGAAGTCCTACAGCGGGAAAGTGAACGATATCATTCCCGCCGTGCTTGGTATCAAAATGGCCCAAAAAGCCCATCTCAAAAAAGGCGATACCGCGGTCCTGAAATGGCGGGATCAATATGGCGTGGTCGATGCCCGCGACATGCTGGTCGTGGATGTGGTGACCATGGTGAACTCCAGGGTCGATGAGGGGGTCTTATGGTTGCGGCTGGATCATTTGCGAGACATGACCGGGCGGCCCGGTGAAATCAGCTGGGTGGCTGTGAAGGATTTTCAGGGGCCGGTTGCTGCCATGGAATTTCAGACGGTGGAGGAATTGATCGCCGATATATTGAATTTGATCGAAAACGACCGGAAGTACGCAAAAATTTTCTGGATCATTTTAATTTTTCTGGCTGGCATCGGCGTTTTCAATACGCAGATTTTAAACGTATTCAAGCGCCAAAAAGAAATCGGCACCTTGATGGCTTTGGGGATGACCGCCGCGCAGATCGTCGGATTATTCACCCTGGAAGGAAGCATGGCGGCTTTGTTGTCCGTGGTGGTCGCGCTGATTCTGGGGACCGCATTGTTCGCCTGGTTTCAAAGCGTGGGGTTGGACATTTCCCATTTGAGCGAATCGACGATCCCGGTGCATGAAAATATCCTTCTTGATATTCATTCCAGTGAAGTGGCCGCTACCCTCGTCATTATCGTTTGTGTCATGGTCCTGGTCTCCTGGTTGCCGGTCCGAAAAATAACCCGGCTGGACCCGACGCTGGCTTTACGGGGGAGGGCGATCACATGATTCGCTGGATTCTTCAGGGGATATTGCGTGACAAGAACCGATCATTGTTCCCGTTTCTGGTGGTTATGTCGGGGGTGGCTCTCGTGGTTTTTACGGTCGGGTTTATGGAAGGAATCTTCATGGGGATGATCAATACCACGGCCAATCTGGATACGGGGCATTTAAGGCTTGTCAACAAACCCTTTTACGATGAAGAGCACCTGAACCCCATGGACCGGGCGTTGACCGCTCAGAAAGAAATCCGCCAATGGTTGAGTGAAAATAGTGATCCAAAAATAATGTGGGCTCCGCGGATTCGTTGGGGAGCGATAGCCGATGTTCCGGATGAAAACGGGGAAACCAAAAGCCAGACTCCCATCATTGGCATGGCACTGGATTTACTTTCACCCGATTCGCAGGAGTTGCAAAGGCTGGATTTAAAAAACTCTCTCACCGAAGGGAGGCTTCCACAGGGACCAAAAGAAATTCTTCTGGGGTATGAGCTGGCCCGCACTCTTGATGTGGGACGGGACCAGACGATCACTCTATTAGGACAAACGTTCGACGGCGGTCTGGCTACGGATAATTATACCGTGGTTGGTTTTGTCCGCTTTGGCGTGTTTGCCATGGACAAGAAAATGGCGTTGATCGATCTGAAAGACGCCCAGGATTCTTTTTATATGGAGAACACGGTCACCGACTGGCTGGGCTTTCTGCCTTCCCATGTTTCCGACAAGGAATATATTCATTTAAAAACAGCTCTTCAATCCCGGCTCGATGATCTCATACTGAATCCGCCCGCTGATTGGGCGAAAGATGATCTTCCCATTGTGTTGTCCGTTCTGGAGCAGAGAAACCTCGACAACCTGGTCGGGGTGTTCGAGATGGTGAAAAAAATCTTTGTTGGAATCATCGTGCTTTTGATGGTCCTGGTATTATGGAATGCGGGGCTTCTTAATGGCATACACCGTTACGGTGAATTGGGATTATTATTGGCCATGGGGCAGACGCACTGGAAGCTGGTGGGGATGATGGCCGTGGAAGCTTTATCCATAGGGTTGTTAGGGTCGCTGGCAGGCTGTCTCATCGGGGGAGGGGTGGTTTATTATCTCCAGGAAGTGGGAATCAATATGGGAGACGCCTTCGCCCAGACGGGGATGATGATGAACGATGTGATGCGGGGCCGGGTGACGGCGGAGAGTTTTCTTCTGGGTGTGGGTCCCGGAATTATCGCCAGCGTGCTGGGAAGTTTGTTTGCCAGTGTGGCGTTGTTTCAACGATCGGAAGCCAATTTATTCCGGGAACTGGAAGCGGGATAAGTTAAGATAAGATGTAGATTATAAAATTTTAACACCACTTTAAAAATGCTGAGTTTTAAATTAAAAATCTTATTTTTCGCTTCGATACTGACATTGTGTCTGGCTTTTGCCTTGCCCTTAAATGCCGCCGAACCTGATGCGCAAAAACTGTTGGAGGCTGTGGACGATAATTTATGGTCGAATACCAAACGTATCGATGGACGTTTGATGATCGACAATGGCCGAAAAGAACGTGTCTTGACCTGGGAGCATTGGATGGAAGGGGTGGACAAAGCCTATACCCGGTATAAATCCCCGGCCCGTGAAAAGGGCACCAAAATGCTCAAGATCGAAGACAAACTCTGGATGTATACGCCGCGCACGGACCGCAAGCTTCTCATCGCCGGGCATTTGCTGCGCCAGTCTATGATGGGAAGCGACTTGTCTTATGAAGACATGATGGAAGACAAAAAGCTAAGCGCCGCTTACAAAGCGACTTTTGTAAAGAAGGAGGATCTCCAGAAGATGGAATGTTGTGTCCTGCTTCTGGTGGCGCATGATAAAACGACGACCTACCAAACGCGCAAATTGTGGGTGAATATGGAAAAGGAGATCGTATTGAAACAGGAGTTGTACGCCAAAGGGGGCAAACTGCTCAAGCAGGTTGAATATTTTGATTACCGCGAGCTTGGGGAGCGTTTATTTCCGCGTAAAATGATTTTCCGCGATCTGCTCAAGGAAAATACCAAGACCACTTATATGTTTGACGATATCGAATTCGACGTGGACATCCCGAAAAAATATTTTTCCCAAAGTATTTTGAAGCGATGATAAAAAATTGAAATTAGTATTTTTTCCTCACTTATGTCAGAACCTGAAAATTATTTTTCATGATACATATGTTTCGGCGTGAATTTAATGAGGCGTTGGCCCAACGCGCCCATGTGACGCTCCCTGAACTTAAAAAACCAATCGCTTTCCTGGCCATCGGCACACTTATCTATCTTTCCATTGCGGTGATGATTGCACCGGAGGATCAAAAGGGGCGATATTTTATTCAGGAGGGCGGCATGGTGACGACGTTGTCCGCAATTTTCCTTGCTCTGGCCAGTATATTTTCCGGCGTGTGTTTCAACCTGTCACGGACACGAACAGATTTATTCAGATATTTCTGGCTCCTGACGACAATGGGTTTCGCTTTTTTATTTCTGGACGAGTTGCTCCGGTTTCACGAAATGACGGGAAGGTATTTGGACCCGGCGGTGGGGGTCCCCGAAGGCTTCAGGCGATGGGATGATATTGTGGTGATCCTTTATGGAGTGGTTGCGCTTTTTATAATGGCCGGGTTCCTGCCGGAACTGTTCCGTTATCCTAGAGTCGTGGAAATGATGGGAATGGCTTTTTTGTTTTACTTCATCCATACCCTGGTCGATTCCACTCAGGAACCGCGAACCGACTTGTCTGCCATTATCGAGGAATCCGCAAAAGTGTTTTGCGCAGAATACCTGGCAATCTCCATGTTTGTGGCGTCACTCGGGATGAAGGCCGCAGCGAAACTTCCGCAGGAAAAGTAGTTGGAATGGTAAATAAAATTTCTTATAAAGAGTTTTAAAAGCTTTTCCGATTCTCAATGTTGACCCAGTTAAAAGTTGAAAATTTAGTAATAAATCAGGTTTGTCATGATCCAGGTGTTTCAGCGTCATTACAGAGAGGCCCTTGGCCAACGCCGGCAAGTGGCCGCCACCAACCTTAAAAAACCTCTGGTGTTTCTGGCAATCGGGACCGTGGCCTTTCTCGCTCTCGCGGTTGTGATGGCCCCCCCGGATAAGCCCTCTTCCTATTATTTTTATAAAGATGGTTATATGGTGACCTATCTTTCTGCTGGTTTCCTGGGATTGGCCAGTATTTTTTCCGGCGTGTGTTTTAACCTGTCACGGACAAGAACGGATTTTTTGCGATTTTTCTGGCTGGTGGCCGCAGCGGGTTTTGCTTTTCTGTTTTTGGACGAATTGTTTGAATTTCACGAAATGGCCGACCGATGGTTGGCGACTGTCAGCGTTCCCGAAGGTTTCCGGCATTGGAATGACATTGCGGTGATCCTGTATGGAGTGGTTGCGTTTTTAATCATGGCCGGGTTCCTGCCAGAACTGTTCCGTTATCCTAGAGTCGTGGAAATGATGGGAATGGCTTTTTTGTTTTACTTCATCCATACCCTGGTCGATTCCACTCAGGAACCGCGAACCGATTTGTCTGCCATTATCGAGGAATCTGCAAAAGTGTTTTGCGCAGAGTACCTGGCAATCTCCATGTTTGTGGCGTCACTGGGGATGAAAGCGGCGGCGAAACTTCTGAGGGAAAAATAACCGGAAAATTTGAATTTAAAAACCGAGGAATCGGGCCTGCCAGGAAGTCATTTTTCCGCAAGGGATGCTTTTATATAGAGGCCAAACCCTAGAAGTAGTAATGTCGCGCCAAGCATTTCCAGACCTTCCTCCATAGCGATCAATAAATAACGCGGGAAAGAACTGCTCCTCGCGATCGCTTCCAGGATTAATGCGATGACCCAGGAAGACAGCCCAGCCAGAAAGGCAAACCGTACTTTTGAGTCGGTTTTCGATGCGCGAAAGAAAAACCGGATCAGAAATATAATGGAGGCTAGAATCATCGGGGCGAAAACCCACAACCACATAAAAATCGAACTCGCGCCTTCCCAATGCGGGAGCCAATTGATGGCCTCCACGTTGACCTTGTCATGAATGCCGATGCATTCATCCAGAGCAAGGTACATGAAAAGGCAGGCGACAAGGTTCCACTCATAAATTTTGGGAACGGGATTGGTGGCCTGATTTTTTTGTTGAGAAATGGTCAGAACAACGAGTCCCAGCAAAAAAAGCTGGATCGTAGAAAAATAGGTGGCGTATCCCTTTTCAATATTTAAATCCCAATAGCTTTTGGCGGGAGAGGTCAAATGCATTCCCTCTAAAAATATCTGGATGAAAATGAGAATGCCCAAGAAGTAATAGCAACGGGGGATTTCGGTGACGAGCGCGGTTAAATAATCGAAACTTCTTTTTTTAATTTGTGGATTGATCCAACCCAATAAAAATAAACCGATCAGAAGTCCCGCCATGGGATTGTTTAATCTTCGACTCGGGGACCATGAAACCCAATCCACATCAACATAGTTATTTAGAAAATTAAGGAGAAGGATTATCAGGTCGGCAATGAGGAATAGCTTTAAGAGTAACTCTAACTTGGATTTCAAACGAAGGGTCCTTGCATAAATTAAGGTGGAGCCTACTATACTAAAGGCGTCTCTAACAATTCAAATTTTGTTACTGCAACCCAATCCCCCTTTGAGGAAATTTAATCATATTTTTAATTTATATGGGAGACGTTCTAGCTATAATAGAACCAGGATGGCTACAGGGAACCAGCTTTGACTTAATACCTATACAGGAATCGGAAAGGTTCCTAAAAAATTTCTCATGCATTCTGCCCCGGTCGTTCCTGAAAGGAAAAACTATGGATAATAGAAGAGGCTCCAGCAATTTTTTGCCAGGTTTTTTTATTTTTCTGGGATTATCTGTTTTGGGTTACTTGTTGGGTGAGAGCGCGATTCGATTTAAGGAATACGAGCGCACGGTCCGGGTGAAAGGGCTCTCTGAGAAAGAATATCCGGCGGACATCGTGCTTTGGCCCATTCAGTTTACCGAGGCCAATAATAACCTGACTGACATGTATGCCTCGCTTGAGAAAAGTAACAAAAAAATTCAGGCATTCCTTGAACAATCAGGCATCGAAGCGACCGAAATCACCATCTCTCCTCCGTCTATCACCGACAAACTGGCTCAGCAATATGGGAATGCTCCTAAACCGAAATTCAGGTACACGGCTATTCAAACGATCACGGTTTATTCAACCAAGGTTTCCGAGGTTCGAAATATAATAACCAAGCTTGCGGAGCTTGGGAAGGAGGGAATTGTTTTCAAAGCGGGAGAGTATCGCAACACAACCGAATATATATTCACCCGGTTAAATTCGGTGAAACCGGAAATGGTGGAGGAGGCAACCACCAAGGCCAGGGAGGTCGCAGAAAAATTTGCCAAAGATTCCAATAGTACTCTGGGCAAGATCAAACGGGCAACTCAAGGGCAGTTTTCCATTTCGCCTCGCGATCGCAACAACCCCCATATTAAAAAAATACGGGTGGTGTCCACGGTGGAATATTATTTGTCCGACTGAGGGATATCGAGCGTAAAATTCTGGTTCGACGGGACGCGGGTCAATTCCGGGTGAACTTTTCAATCTCCCCGATGCGTTGCATCAAATGGTGCATTTTTTTGTCCAGTGTGATGATGTGCCGGTCGATTTCCTCGATTTCTTTTTTCTCCTGGGACATATAGACCGTTTTGCATTTTTCCAGATGATTGCTGATGTGTTCGATCATATCGTGGATTTCGTTGGTTTCGTTATAGAGATCATCGGCGGTTTCCTGAACATTGATCAGCAGGTCCTCTTCCACATCTTCCGTAGGTGAATCTTTTTTTTGCCGCCGCAATTTTTTCCGGTTCATTCCCACCCATATTCCTGAAATCACCAGCAGGACCAGACCCAATGTGGCCAGATCCACCAGCAACATGAAATAGTTGCCGAAAAATCTCCCGGTATGGATTTCCGTGATGAGTTTCACCAGATCCATTTTCCTGGCGTCGGAGGAAGATCCTTTGGCTGAATTCGATAGCTCCTGTTCCTGCCAGTGGGCTCCTCCGTCCCTTGAGATGAATAAACCGGCGGTGGTGCCTGCCACCAGAAAAGGGGAGGGAGTTTGGGTTTGAAAAACCTTCTTGATCGTAACGGCACCTGAGGATGATCGTTGTGCCGGTTTGAATTTCATGGGCTTCCATGAATCCCCCCCATCTTTAGAAACCAGAATTTTCTTTCCGTTGGAGATTGTCAGGCGGGCAATATTGTTGGGATCGACGATCAGAGAGGGGACGGTCTTAAAATGTTTGTCTTTCACCCAGTTGCGGCCCCGGTTGAAGGATTTAAAAAGGCCGTTACGGGTCCCGATATAAAAAAACTCCGGGTCTGTTTTCAACGACACCATGCTGAGAACCTCTGAAATCCTGTCTGCCCATGTGGGCTCCCATTGGTTCCTGTCGTGGTTGCTGCGGTACATCCCGTTTTCAGAGGCGATGTAAATGTCGTCAGGGTCGACCGAAGACAAGCGAACCCGTTTTATCGGGATATCTTTTCGGACACCTTTTCCCCCGAACAAAAGTTCCCAGGAATCCCCGGCGTCATCCGAGTAAAAGAGTCCGCCCTGGGTGGCGGCATATAAAATTTCAGGATTGTCAGGATGTATGGCAAGGTCGTTGATTTCTCCATTCGACAAGCCGCTGGATGCGTCGAACCAGTCGGTCCAATGGTCCCCCCCATCTTCAGTTTTGAAAATTCCGCCGGAGGTTCCGGCATACAGAGTGTCCGGATCGCGAGGATCGATGGCCAGGGCATGGATGTTCTGATTGAACATCCCCTGCTCGAGGTGAGCCCAGGTGTTTCCGTCATCCCGGGAGCGGTAGAGGCCATAATCGGTTCCCACGAAAAGCGCCCCGTGATTTGTTGCGTTGATGACCTGAACCGTGCGTTTATGGGCCGCTAACTTAAAATATTTATCTGGAAGAAATTTTCCGCTGACGACGACATTATTCAACCCCAAGCCGTCGTAATGCATGAGGATGAAACCGGATATGGAGAGGATGATAAAAAAAATCGCGCAAACCAACCCAACCCATTTATGAAAATTCCGCGTGTTTTTAAAAGACCGGATTTTCAAAGCGACTCCTTTTTTGCCTCGCCTGGAAATGCCGCCTGACCCAGTTTTTCAAATCCGTCGTTCAGTTTATTTTCCACAAACGAAACGTGATCAAACAACTCGTGGACTTTTTCATCGATTTCCTTGAGGTGATCGGAGAGTTCTTTCAAGTCCTGATCCTTGGTGTCTTTTAGAAAAATTTCACACCGTTTGGCATGGTGGGAAATATGCTCTACCAGGTCATGCACCACGGAAATGTCTTTTTGAATATGCGAGGTTTCCTTTTTCAATTCCTGATGTTCCACTTCAGGCTTGATCCCAAAGGTATAGACCAGAGCGAAAACATAGGCCAGAACAAGAACCCCTTGTCCTATCAAAGTTTCCCAGGTGGGGTACATGCCCAGCCAGGATATTTCCGGGGCAAACGTCGCCGGGGTCATGGAAAGCAATTGTCCCATTTGCAGTTCATGCAGACCTTTGCCCATGAAGGTGAAAGCCATGAAATAAAGGAACACGCTGGTGAAGGCGAAAAACCATTTGATCGGAACTTTCACGCCGGCTTTATTGATCAGATAAAAAACCACAGCCAATACCACACAACCCGCAAAAAAACCGGGGACGATGCCTTGAGTGCCGTCGCCTGCGTATAAATACAGGGCCTTGTAAAATAGAACGGTCTCAAATCCCTCGCGATAAACAGATAAAAAAGCCACGCCACCGAGCGCAAATGCGCTTCCGGTCGAGACGGCGGTTTTCATTTTTTGCGTGATGTAGGTCTGCCATTTCTCCGCTTCAATTTTGGATACCAGCCAGTAACTGACCCAGAACAGAACCACCACGGCAAACAGCATTATCCAGCCTTCCAATAGTTCCTGGCTGGCGATGCTCAAGTGGAGAACTTCGTGGACGATATAGGCCGTCAAAAAACTTCCGATAACGCCCAGAGTCACGCCGATGTAAATGGATTTTAATTTGTCCCGGTTGCGCGATTTGACCAGAAACGCGATCAATGCGGCGATGATCAGGATCGCCTCAAACCCTTCGCGCACGATAATTGAAAAAGATTGAATGAATAATCCAGAAAAACCGACTTCCTCGGTAAGAACCTGAAGCGCCTGGGTCAGGTCCTCATGAATTCCGGCATGGATTTTTTCGACATGAGCAATATCCGCCTTTCTCTTGATTTCGGCCCGGTAACGGCTGAAAGAGGATTCCAGCCGCAAACCGAGTTCCTTGCGTTTGCCTTTTAATCCCGATTCAATTCCTTCATAGGCCAGGTAAGCGTCAAACGCGATATCCGCCACTTCCTCGGTGTTTTTTCCACTTTTAAATAATTGCAAGCTGGTATCCAGAAAATTCCGAGACTTGGCTATGGCCTCTTCCGCCTGTTTCCCTCCGTCAATCTCAGAGGAAGAACCCGTGCCGGAAAATTTTGCATTGATAAGCGGCATTTTCACATTCTCATTGGAGAAGGTGCGGATATAGTAGGTCACGTCCCAGCGTTCCGCCTCGGAAAGTGTGTCCGCCCATCCGATCATGCCCGTATTGGCGATCCCCACACTGATGACCTGAAAATTATCATATGCCACCGTGTTATCGTCGCCCGTGAGTTCGGGGTCTGCCAGAACGGCGGGCGCAGGATCGAATTGCGTGGCAATGGGGCCGTCTCCTTTGCCGGTCATTCCATGGCAGACCGAGCATTTATTGGCATAAATGGTTTTGCCGTTTGCAAGGGTTACAGGCTCTGTCGGGGCCTGACTGATTTTGATGTCATAGGTTTTCATCAACCCTGAATTGATGCCATTGATGAGCGGATGTACTTCGCTGATATCGACCTTGTCTTTAATTTTTTTTGTCAGGTCGGTAAACCGGGTTGCAATCAATTTAATTTCATCAATATTTTGCTGAGGAACTGGGAGTCTTTTGAAACGGTCCTCCGCCTGTTCCAGAAAGACCTGGCTCTCTTCGTATTCCGCGGCGATTGCAATTTTTCCATCCACGATTCCGACTTCGTATTCCTTGGCCACGATGTTCATCATCATGACAATCTTTTTTATTTTGCTTTCCAGGGATTCCGAGGCGGCTTCCGCATTGATGGAAAATAAAACAAGGAGGAATAAAAACTTGAAGATCAGGGCGGGCAGAACAATTTTTTTCATGAGTGTTATTTTGTGGATGAATGAAATGGCGGCGTCAGTTGTTCTCTATAAAAATAATGGGTTAACTGGAACTTCAGAAACGAACGAGCCTATATCTCAATCTGTATGAAAATAAAAATGAGAATAATTATCAACTATATTTGATGAAGCGCCTATTGTCAATTAAAAGAGGGGGTTTGGCTGATTTTGCCAGATTGAGGGAGCAATTAATGAAGATGGGTGAGGCCAACATTCAAAATCGGTCGAACCGATTGCCTGAGCAACGACTCGTTGGGGGCGGGCAGGGAGGCAAAAATACAAGGGCAACCCCAAATAAATCAGGTAATTTCCTTAATTGTGGCCGCACAAATGAATATCAGGTGGGTTGATTTTCCGCTAGCTAAGAGCTCTACAGCATTCCCGTTTATTCCTTACGGGTTCCCCGAACCAGCCTGACGGCAAACGGGCCTTCCCCGAACCGGTTGATCCAGCTCGACCTTCCTTTGACCAGGCTGAACATCATGGCGCGGTCGCCATTAACGGTGTCGGTCCAGGTGTTGTCGGCGCAGCCCGCTTCAAAAACCGGTGGGATGTGAATTTCCGATTTGCCAAAATCCAACAGGCTGAAGCTTTTATCAAAAATGGTTTTGATATCTTCCAGCTTAGGAACCCGCCAATCGTCGAACCCTGCAAATTTTTCCGAATTTTGCTCGGCGACGAATTTTTCCGATTTTTCCAGGTGCATCCACTTGCCGGTGATTTGCCGGGAGTCTTTTTTGAACCAGGTCAAATCTGTTTCTGTATCTGTAATTGTCCCATTTTCATTGTCATTAAATCTGGACATTGTATTAATTCCTTTGTTGTAAAGAATATGTGATGAGTTTCATTATATAACAAAGGCGAAGCCAGGATTCTTTAAAATGGATGAAGCCTTATTTAACCGTATAAAATCTCAAGCCCTTGAAGTTGTAATTCAATTTTGGAGGCAGGTTTCCGGAGAAGAACAACTGGTCATAGGGAGGGATCAAAGCGCTGGCAATTTTTGATTTGATATTATACGCACTTTCTTCACAGGACTTGAAAAAGCACCATTGCATAAAAATGGAGACTTCCTTGTTCCTGTTAAATATGACTCCGTAGATATCTTTCCCATTGAAGTAAAACTGCAAAATAAATTTTGGGTCTGTCACCTGATAAGAATTTCCTGGAGAAATTTTGGACATATCAATGAGACCGGGGACCGGAATCGCCAACTGACTGTAGGTCTTTAAGGATATATTTTTAATTTCCTGGGAAAGGGGGGCGGAGGGTTGCCAGATAAACAGGACCAGCAGACATGACAGCAACCATTTGATTTTGCTGATGAGAATTTTGGATTCCATTAATAAGCGCTTGAGTGGAAATATTATACTTTTTGTAAATCAGGTGACTATTAGCAGAATAGTCGATTCCAATTAGAATTATCAATGGGTACCGAAAATTTCCTCCCCCATCGATCATCGGATACCTCGCTACCCTTTAGTTTGCAAAAATATCGGGATAGTGGCATACGCCGGGGGGAACTTCCAGTAAAGGTTTATAAATTATGAGTTTTTCGGGTAGTGACTGGGATGAGGGGAATCAAGTGGACCAGGCGATAATTGGGCCGGGCTTTGCTGGAAAACCACTCAACGACGGCTGGGTAAACGCGAACAAAGGGCCTTGGTATCGTCGTAGTTCCTTTTGACCCAGATCGGCACCAGGCCGGAGGGGCGATTGGTGGTCACTAATTAGGAGGGGATTTAGGAAAATCCGCAATCCCATTGTTTCCATTTCTCATCTATGCTACAAAAGATAAGTTAAAGGGCAGTAATTTAGCGAAATTTCCCCAATGACCGGGCTGTTGAATCAGGCTGGTTGCTTCTGTTTGGGCCATTCCAGGAATTAAAAATTACAGTGTGGGTTAAAGAAGCATTTAGAGATTATTACAAGCCGAAACTTCGCCGTGAATTGAAGCGGGACCCGAGCCAGGAGGAACTGGATCAGCGGTTCGAGGAGATTCTCAGTCAGGTGAATTGCACGCTTCTGGCGGGAGTCAATGAAGGTGTGGGGATCTATTTTTATGAGATCGCTAAATTCACACTGGAGGAGTTCAAAGAGTTCCGCGACCAACCGGAAGCCTATCTATTCGATCGTTTCGGGGGCGGCAACTACAAGTTAAACTTTTACGAAGGCCCTTCCTTTATTGTTTGCGTCAATTTCAAACCCGAAGGAGAACCCAGGTGGAAACATCTGTTGCCTAAAAAGGCAGGCCTGACTTCTGAGCAAAAATAAACGAAAGACAGACCCCATACCGGTAAACTGCAAGGAAGAACTCTCTATGTTCATCCGTTGTTCCAGCATTCTGTCTGATTTCCCCTTAATTCATGAATCAATCCCTGGCGTTACCCAGGTTTGAAAACCTGGGTTTTTCCGAAAAAATAAAGTCTGTGGCGGAACGGTTGAAAGACCCCTTCGCCCGGATGACGGTGGAAGGGTTTTCCGGGGCGTCGCGGGCCTTGTTCCTGGCGCAACTGAAAAAAAAACTGCGCCGCCCGGTCGTCGTGCTCACTCCGGACCAGAACACCGGGGAGGCCCTTTTGGGAGACCTGAAATATTTTTTCCGCCATGAAAAAATCCGCGACATCCCCCAATTTTTCCCCACCTGGGAAACATTGCCTTACGAACATCTTTCGCCGTTGACCGAGGTTTCGGGCGAGCGGCTTTCGATTCTCGATCAACTCATGCATGGGACCTGCCCGTTTCTGGTAGTTCCGGTCGAGGCCGCCATGCAATGTGTGATTCCGCAATCCGTTTTTTCCAGGCAGGTTTTTCCGGTAAAAAAGGGGGATTCCCTGGGGCGCGAATTATTGGAAGCCAGCCTGGTGGATAATGGCTACACCCGCGTCCATATGGTGGAAGGCCGGGGCGAATTCAGCGTCCGCGGTGATATTGTGGATCTGTTTCAGTCCGCGTACCCGAACCCCGTAAGAGTGGAGTTTTTTGGCGATCAGGTGGAGTCCCTGCGGGAATTCGACCTCAATTCCCAGGTTTCCGTTCAGGAAATCGGGGAAATAAAAATTCTCCCGGTTCGGGAGATCACTCTGACCCCGGCTGAGGTTGAACGCGGAGTGAAAAACATGCAGTCCTTTGCCGCGGAAAACGGTGTGGACCCGGCAGAACTCAATGAAGTGATGGACCGGATAACACATCTGGGCGGGTTTTCCGGAGTGGAGCGTTTGTCGCCTTTCTTTTATCCGGAGAAAGAAACCCTGTTCGGTTATCTTTCAGAGGAAACCCTGGTGGTTGCGGATGAATTGGATCTGGTGTTTTCCAAATGCGAGCAATACCAGGAACTCATCCAAACCGAGTACGAGAACGCTCTTGATAACGGGGATATTGCGTCGCCGCCGGGAGATTTTTATATGACCGTGGAGGAGGTAAAATTCCGGTTGGCCTCAGTAAGATCCCTTTCCTTGAACTCCATCAAGCTGTCCGATGAAGGGTCCCCCGATGCGGCCCATTTTGATATTCAGACGATTCCTCCTTTACGGGGAAAATTTGATTCGCTGGCGGAACAGGCTCTTAAATGGAACGAAGAGGGGATGGAAGCCGTTATCGTCGCCCCGACCAAGGGCCAGGTGAGAAGGGTCCATCAATTGGTGGATGAATACGGGCTGGAAATTGCGGTGGACAAAGGTTTGATAAGCTCCGGGTTTCAAATCCGCTCGCTCGGCAAACTTTTTGTCGCTGAAAGCGAAATATTTGGCCGCTCGCACAAACACCGCTACCGTCGCAAGCCCAAGTCGCAAAGTTTTCAGCGTGGCTTCAAGGATTTAAGGCCCGATGATTTTTTGGTCCATGTGGATTACGGGATCGGCCGGTATCTTGGGACCAAAGAGTTGCAGACCGGAATCGGCGGCGGCGAGTTTTTGGAGATCCTGTATGCCGACGATGAAAAACTTTACATTCCGATGGATGGATTGGGCTATATCCAGAAATACATGGGGGCCGGGGAAGCCGCCCCGCCTCTCAGTAAAATGGGAAGCATCGGTTGGAAACGGCAGAAATCACGCGCCAAGAAAGCCATCCAGGAGATGGCGGAAGACCTGCTCAAATTATACGCCACCCGGAAAATCACCGAAAGAACCTCGTTTTCCGGAAATTCTGTAGTGATGGAGGAGTTTGCCGATTCTTTTGAGTTTGAAGAAACGGATGACCAGTTAAAGGCCATCGACGAAATTGAAGAGGACCTGGAACAGGGAAAACCCATGGACCGGCTGGTCTGCGGGGATGTGGGTTACGGAAAGACCGAAGTGGCGATGCGGGCGGCTTTCAAGGTGGTCATGGAGAAAAAGCAGGTGGCCGTTCTCGTTCCCACCACCATTCTTGCCCAGCAACACCTGAACACCTTTCAGGAGCGCTTTCGCAATTACCCGGTGAATATCGAGCAGGTGAGCCGGTTCCGCACCCCGAAAGAGCAGAAGGAAATCCTCGCCAAATTGAAGACGGGAGAAATGGATATTCTCATCGGCACCCATCGTCTGCTTTCCCCGGACGTTAAATTTGCCGACCTCGGGCTGATCATTGTCGATGAAGAACAGCGGTTCGGCGTCAAGCACAAGGAAAGGCTCAAAAAACTGCGTGCTTCGGTGGATATTCTCACCCTGACCGCCACCCCCATTCCCAGAACCCTGCATTTCTCTTTGATGGGGGTGAGGGACTTGAGCGTGATCGAAACTCCGCCCAGCGACCGGCTGGCGGTGAAAACGTTTGTTCGCAAATTCGACGAAAAGGTCATCCGCGAAGCCATTCTCAGAGAGCTGGACCGGGGCGGACAGATTTTCTTCGTGCACAACAAAATTCACAGCATATTGTCGATCAAGGAATTGATCCACAAGATTGTTCCCGAGGTTCGGATTGGCGTCGCGCATGGCCAGCTGAAGGAGCATCAACTTGAAGAGGTCATGAAAAAGTTCATGGATCACGAAATCGACTTGCTTTTATGCACCACGATCATCGAATCCGGCCTCGATATCCCCTCGGCCAACACCATCATCCTCAATCGCGCGGATACATTCGGGTTGGCGCAACTGTACCAGTTGCGCGGCAGGGTGGGTCGCTACAAGCATCAGGCGTACGCCTACCTTTTGATTCCGGGGACCCTGGCGATCACACCCGAGGCCCGACAAAGGATCTGCGCTATTGAGGAGATGAATGAGTTGGGGGCGGGCTTCCAACTGGCCGCAAGAGATATGGAAATCCGCG
The DNA here is from genome assembly GCA_029261595.1 of Nitrospinaceae bacterium. Classification (GTDB taxonomy): domain Bacteria; phylum Nitrospinota; class Nitrospinia; order Nitrospinales; family VA-1; genus JADFGI01. The sequence continues at coordinate 24,565 of JAJDAZ010000034.1, forward strand.
GGGTGGGGGACATGCTGGGACACAAGCAGTCGGGACACATCTGCACGATCGGATTTGATATGTACTGCAAGCTGATCGAAGAGACGGTGAAGGAAATCCAGGGGGAAAAGGTCGATACCGCCATCGAGCCGGAGATCGACCTCATGGTCAAAGGCAATATTCCTAAAGACTACATCGAAAACCTCAATGAGCGATTGGAGGTTTACCGTCGAATTCAGTTGATAAATGACCTGAAAGAATGCGATTCTCTTAACAGCGAATTGCTCGACCGCTACGGAAAGCTCCCCGAACCCGTAGAGAAATTGCTGGAATTACTGGAAATCAGGGTTTTTTGTAAAAAACTTCATATTTCCAATGCCAAATTAAAAGGGCATCAGGCCACCCTGACCGTGGAACCGGAAACGCCGGTGTCGCCGGCGACGATCGCCTCTCTGGCGGATAAAAGATTGAAATTTTTATCAGAGTATCAATTAAGTGTCACCATCGACCGTAAAGGATGGAGGCAGGATATTAAGACCATCAAACAAACCCTGAAAGCTTTATTAAGTTGCGCCCGTGCTGAATAAAACCTCATGCCTTTTGAAGATTCAAACCCGTCATATATATGGTTTTATATCTATTGTATTATTTTTTGTCGCCTGCTCATCTGGAATTAGCTCCTCGGATGGGGTGAAAGAGAGCACGACCATCGCCAAAGTCAATGAAGAGAAGGTAACCGTAAAGGAATTCCGTAAATCTTTAGAGAAACACAAGCGAAAATACCGGGTGGACAACAGCGATCCACTGAACTCCAATTCCTTTCTTTGGCTGAAGACCAATGCTCTCAATGAGATGATACAAAACACGCTGTTTAGGCAGGAGGCCGTGAAGAGCGGGGTCACGCCGACGCAAGAGGAAATTGAAACGGTTCTCCTGCAAGCGAAAAGCGGGTACGAGGAGAAGGCATTTAAAAAGCATTTGGAAATTGAGAATATCTCCCAGGAGGAATGGGAAAACGATTTGAAAAATAATCTGTTAATTAAAAAATTAATTGACAAAAGGGTGAATAATAACGTATCGGTAAATGAGGAAGAAATTCAAAAATACTTTGAGGCGCATGCCGAAGAGTTTCATAAAGGAAAGCAGGTCAAAGCCCTCCACATTATGGTGGAAACTGAAGAGGAGGCCCTGCGGTTAAAAAAGCTGTTGGATTCCAAGGAAGGGGATTTTGCTCAATTGGCGCGTGAATTGTCCCTGGGACCCGAAGGCGCCGAGGGCGGCGATTTGGGGTATGTTGAAGAAGGCCATATGCCCCCGGAACTCAATGCTATTTTTAAACTTAAAAAGGGCGAAATCAGCAATATCATACAGACCCCCTACGGGAGTCACCTTTTCAAGGTGGTGGACAAAAGAAAAGAACGTAAAATGAGTTACGCGGAGTCGAGAAAAATCATTCATGATAAACTTGTCCGGGAGCGGCAGGATAAAGCGTTTCACGACTGGCTTCTGGAATTAAAGGAACATGCGAATATTGAAATCGAAAATGAAATTCTGGCGAAAATCGTCTAAACCCGCTGCGGTGGTATTGGGGTTGATCCTGTTGCTGGCACAGCCCGTATGGGCAAGAGTGGTGGATCGGGTGGTCGCCACGGTCAATGGGGTCATTATTACGTTGAGTACCGTTCAGGAAAGAGCGGCCATACTTATGCAGCAAATGCAGGCCTCGGGTAATCCTTCGCAGATGAATGAAAAGCAAGTCCTTGAAGCCACCCTGAATACAATCATCGAAGAGAAATTACAGATTCAGGAAGCCAAGAGAAAGGGTTTGGGTGTTGAAGAAGAAGCGGTTCAAACGGCCCTCGATGACATACTGGGTAAAAATAAAATCACTATTGAGCAAATGGAAGTGATGCTGGAGAACGAAGGTCGCTCGCTGGAAATTTACAAGAATCATATTCGCAATCAGATACTCACCTCCAAAGTGATGCAGTACCACATGGGGAAATCCGGTCGGGTGTCGGACAGGCGGATTCAAAAATATTATTTCCAGCATCAAAAGGATTTCTGGGAACCTAAAAAGCCTTTTGTAAGGCATATTCTTTTCATTGTTGAAGAAGGCGCCGAGGGACAAACCAGGGCGGCAAAAAAAGAACAGGCCGGCCAGGTGCTTCGGAAAATCAGGTCCGGGGAGGATTTTACGGAACTCGCCATTCTGCATTCTGAAGATGTCTCGGCAAGCTCAGGCGGGGAGATCGGCTGGTTGACCAAGGGACATTTGGTGCCGGAATTCGAGGAGGTCGCTTTTAGGCTCAAAGCTGGGGAAGTCAGCGATATCGTCGAAAGCCGGTATGGATTCCATATTATTAAAGCAGACAAGGTAACCTCCGGAGAACCGGAGCCGCTGGAAAAGGTCAAAGGGAAAATTGAACAGATCCTGTCATTTAAAGTCAGGAAGAAAAAATACAATAACTGGATCAAGGATCTGAAAAAGAATGCCATGATTCAAGTCACCCTGTTTGAAAATGAGGATGCTGGTAAGGAAAACTCCGAACTGAGCCTTGAAGAAGAATCTTCCGGGGCCGACGAAAGGCATTGGGAAGAAGCTTCGAATGTTAGAAACGAGAGGGCGGTAAAAAGCGTTGGCTTGAAGCAAAAGAATTTCCAGGTGATGGAGAGAAAGCTGGCTTTCATCAAAAAACTGCGCACCCATAAAAAAATTTCGGAAAAAGAATATCAGGCAAGAAAACAAAGGTTGCTTGATAGACTGTAATATGCACTACTGGATACATAAAGCGGACTCCCGTTCCCTCCATTCCATCTCTTTTAGTTCGGCCATCGAAGTTGCCTTTCCTTAAGCCATCCCTCCCTGATTGATAATATTTATTCCCTGAGAATTACTTTGGACAAAGCCAGAGCTGCCATTTTTCGTATGATTTCTCCTGGAGACAAGGTTCTGGTGGCCGTGTCCGGTGGGCCGGATTCCGTGAGTCTCCTGTATTTATTAAAGGAGATGCAGGAAAGCGTCCGGTTTGACCTCAGTATCGCCCATTTGGACCATATGGCGAGAGGCGAGGAATCCACGGGAGATGCCCGATTTGTCGAAGATCTTGGAAAGGAACTCGGGCTGCAAACTATCATCGAGAGAGTGGATGTTGCAAAGGAGAAAGAAATTTTGAAAACCTCCTTTCAGGAGGCCGGACGAATTCTTCGTTACCGCTTTTTGGAATCCACCCTGCGGCGTATTGGGGGAACCAGACTGGCGCTTGGTCACACGGCCGATGACCAGTCGGAAACATTTCTGATTAATTTATTGCGCGGCAGTGGCTTGAAAGGACTGGCCGGGATGCCCCAAACCCGCGGAGCGGTGATTCGGCCCCTGATCGATTGCACCCGCGCCGAAGTGGAATCCTATTTGGCCGATAGAAATCTGGCTTTCAGGGTGGATGCTTCCAATGCGGGCGATAAATACCTGCGCAACCGGATTCGTCATGAATTGCTTCCGGTTCTTAAAACCTTCAACCCGAAAATCGCATCCAACCTTCGGGAAACGGCCAAGCTCATCCGGGATGACGACCGGTGCCTGGAAGATCAGGCCCGGCTTTTGTTTTCGGAAATGGCCGCTCCTCTGGCTCAAGATGCCGGGGTGGAACTGGACCGGGAAAAATTCAATCAGCAACCCTTGGCTTACCAGAAGCGTCTGGTGAGACAAGCCATTTGCCACGTTCAAGGGGATTTGCGCCGCGTCACCGCGAAACACATTCAAAAAATTATTGAATTGTTTGAGTATCCCCGTTCCGGCAAGAAGATCGATCTTCCGGGGCAGTTGATTGCGGTTGGCGGACATGAGGGTGTTGAGTTCAGGAAAAGTACCGGAGCACGGTCCAAAGACCTGTTGGATGGAAAAGCGGGTTTAAATCCAACGGAGTTGCTGATTCCCGGAGCCACCCCGATCGGGGATACGGGGCTCAATCTGCACACCCGATTTCTCTCATCGAATGACTGGAAAGAGCCCGAAATGAGCTCCGAGCGGGCTTTTTTGGATTTTGACAAGACAGGACCTGCGATTCAGGCAAGGTTTTTCAGGCCAGGAGACCGGTTTGTGCCACTTGGCATGACGGGACGGAAAAAACTGAAATCATTTTTCATAGATGAGAAGGTCCCCAGGGAACAAAGAGATACGATCCCCATCTTGACAACGGGGGCGGGCGATATTATATGGGTTTATGGGAAAAGAATATCGGATAATTTCCGAGTTACGGAAAAAACCAGAAAGATACTTTTTATAGAAGGGCAGAAAGGATACCCGCTCGCGGGGGGGGGGGGGGGGGATAAAATGCCCCCAATCTCTAGTGGTTTATTTTAAAATTAGTTAGATTTAATTAAATAATAAAAAACCTTTTCTTCAAAAAAGGGAGAAAGTTTTGAATCAATTTTATAGAAATTTGGCGCTTTGGTTGGTGATCGGGCTTATCCTGATTGGATTATTCAATGCATTTAATAAACCCATCACTTCCCAGACCGAAATAATTTACAGCGAATTCCTGGAACAGGCTGACAAAGGCCAGATCACCGAAGTGGTCATCCAGGGTGACAATATCAGCGGGAAACATATGGACGGCACCTCGTTCCAGGCGGTCGCCCCTCCGAACGATCCTGAACTCATCAAGATTCTAAGAGAAAAAGGAATCCGGTTCAGCGTGGTTCCTCCCGAGCAGACCAGTTGGTATATGAATATCCTGATATCCTGGTTTCCGATGTTGCTGTTGCTCGGCATCTGGATTTTCTTCATGCGTCAGATGCAGTCGGGCGGCGGCAAAGCGCTTTCGTTCGGCAAGAGCCGTGCGCGCCTGCTGAACGATTCAAAAAACCGAACCACCTTCAAAGATGTAGCGGGGGTTGAAGAGGCTAAGGAAGAACTCCAGGAAATCATTGAGTTCCTGAAAGAACCACAAAAGTTCAGCAAGCTGGGTGGCAAGCTTCCCAAAGGCGTTCTTTTGGTGGGCCCTCCCGGAACCGGAAAAACTCTGTTGGCCCGGGCCATCGCCGGAGAGGCCAATGTGCCTTTCTTTAATATCAGTGGATCGGACTTTGTCGAAATGTTTGTCGGTGTGGGCGCATCCCGCGTGCGAGACCTGTTCGAACAGGGCAAAAAGAACAGTCCCTGTATCATTTTCATTGACGAAATCGACGCTGTCGGCAGACACCGTGGTGCCGGTATGGGCGGAGGCCATGATGAACGGGAACAGACCTTGAATCAACTGCTGGTAGAAATGGATGGTTTTGAAAATAATGAGGGCGTCATCATGATTGCCGCCACCAACCGTCCCGACGTATTGGACCCGGCGCTATTGCGTCCCGGTCGTTTTGACCGGCAGGTGGTGGTCAGCCGTCCGGATGTGCGGGGAAGGGAAGCGATTCTCAAGGTTCATACTGCAACTGTTCCGCTTGAGGACAATGTCGATCTTAAGATCATCGCCCGTGGGACTCCTGGCTTTACCGGAGCCGACATGGCCAACCTGGTGAACGAAGCGTCATTGCTCGCGGCCCGCCGGGATAAAAAAACCGTCACCATGGTTGATTTTGAGGATGCAAAAGATAAAGTCCTCATGGGCGTTGAAAGACGAAGCATGGTCATTACGGAAAAAGAAAAGAAAACAACGGCTTATCACGAAGCCGGGCACGCTCTGGTGGCTGTGTTATTGCCGGGTACGGACCCGCTTCATAAAGTGACGATTATCCCTCGGGGGCAGGCGCTGGGTTTGACAATGCAGTTGCCTCTGGACGATCAGCACACATATCCCAGGTCCTATCTTTCTAATTCCCTTGCCATCCTCATGGGTGGGAGGCTGGCGGAAGAAATATGTCTCGGACAAATGACCACGGGCGCCGGCAACGATATCGAACGGGCCACCGAGATGGCGCGTAAAATGGTGTGCGAGTGGGGCATGAGCGACAAGATGGGTCCGCTGACTTATGGAACCAAAGAAGAGCAGGTTTTCCTGGGCAAAGACTTTTCCAACCAGAAAAATTTCAGCGATCAGACCGCCAAACTCATTGACCAGGAAGTCAAAGCCCTGGTGATGGGCGGGTACAATACTGCTAAAGATCTGCTTGAAACGCACATTGAAGGCCTGAAAAATGTGGCCGAAGCATTATTGGAACATGAAACTCTTGACGGTAAAGAAATCCGACGCATCCTGGAAGGGAAAGCGAGTTCTCAGGAAGATCAATCAGGCAATGACGATCAATCTCCTTTACCCAATCCAGTCGTTGAAGAAAAACAGAAAAAATCAGACGACCGGAAGGGTGGGGCAGGAGACATTTTGGGCGGTGGTCTCCCGGACCCGACTCCAGCCTGATCGGCCAGCATAATATTTGGCAAGTTTCGCAATAAACTCCACCCCAAAGCCTTTGACTGGCTTTGGGGTGGAGTTTTTTTTGTTGAAAATATTTTGTTATTCGGGTTATCTAATCTGCACCCCTAAACAATAAGAAGAAATTTTTTTTATGCAGGACCTATTCAAACAGGAAGGTGAATGCCAGGCAGTCTCCCTCATGGGGATCGTAAACCTGTCGCCGGACTCATTTTACGACAAGAGCCGGTCCCACTCAGAAAACGACGCCATTCGTCTGGCAGAGCGCCACATTGAAGAAGGCGCTACGATTCTGGATATTGGAGCCGAGAGTTCGCGGCCCGGTTCGAAGCCCATTTCAGAAGAGTTGGAGTTACAAAGATTGCTTCCGGTGGTTTCAAATATTTGCAAACGATTTGATGTGGCGGTTTCCGTGGATACCTATAAACCGGGTGTGGCGGAAAGAGTTTTTGGGGAAGGCGCGGTCATTATCAATGACATTACGGGATTACAAAAGACTCCTGAAATGGTTAAAATCATTGCCCGAAACAAGGCGGGAGTGATCCTCATGCACATGCAGGGCAATCCCCGGACCATGCAGGAGGGCCCCCGCTATGAAAATGTGATCCAGGATATAAAAAAATTCCTTAAAAAAAGTATCGAAATAGCGCAAAATAGTGGAATTGAAAATATCGTGATAGACCCTGGAATCGGATTTGGCAAAACCCAATCCCATAACCTTGAATTGATCCGGTGTCTGGAAGAGTTCAGGGAACTGGGCCGGCCCATATTACTGGGCGTCTCGAGAAAATCTTTTATTGGCGGTGTGCTTGATCTGCCTGTGGAAGAACGTTTGGAAGGATCATTGGCCGCTACGGTCATAGGAGTGTTAAATGGCGCCACAATGATTCGGACCCATGATGTCCGGGCGACCGGCCGGGCCGTAAAAATGGCCCAGGCGATCATAAATAATGGAGTTCAGAAAAAATGACCCGACTGTTTGTCAATGTGGATCATGTCGCCACCCTCCGGGAAGCGAGAAAAACTGTGGAACCCGATCCTCTCATGGCCGCTCAAATTGCAGAGAAAGTGGGCGCGGATGGCATCACCGTTCATTTGCGGGAAGACCGTCGGCATATCCAGGATCATGATGTGGAGAGAATCCGCGCGGCCATCCAAACCCCGCTGAACCTGGAAATGGCCCCTGTCGAGGAAATGGTCCAGATCGCTCTTAAGACCCGTCCGTATCAGGTGTCGCTGGTCCCGGAAAAACGCCAGGAAATCACCACGGAGGGTGGACTGGATGTGGCTTCGCAGATAGAGGATCTTGTTAAAATGAAAGACAGGCTGCAGTCCGGTGGGATTTTATTCAGTTTATTCGTGGACCCCGACGCCAGACAGATTGAAGCCGCGGCTAAGGTCGGGGCGGACAGCATAGAAATAAATACAGGGGCCTATTCCGAGATAAAAGGGGGCCTGGAAATTGAAGCCGCCCTGGAAAAAATCCGCCAATCGGCAACTCAGGCGGCGGCGCTGGGATTGCATGTTTTTGCAGGTCACGGATTGACCAATGAAAATGTGCAGGCGATTGCCGCCATCCCTGAAATAGAAGAACTGAATATTGGCCACCATATTGTTGCCCGGTCTGTATTCTGCGGGATGGAGCAGGCCGTCAAAGAAATGATGGCTTCCGTCAAAGAAATTTCAGTGCATGATGTCGGTCAAGCGTAATCATTGCATAAGGTTGAGGTATTTTTCCCGAAGAAATCGAGTTGGCATAAAATTTGCGTAATAATACTCCGATAGAGATATGCCAACTAATTGACATAAAAAGAGTTAATGCTTATGAGCGAAGAAGTTTCCAAACAGGCGGATGAAAATATTGCGGCCCGGGAGAAAGGTTTGATCATTGCCCGTGAATTTGACCGGGTGGTGCGCACCTTCAATAAGGTTTTATTGTATAAGGAAAATTGCGCCAAATCCCTGGGAGAGGAGCTTCAGGGACTGGCCAAAACTTTGCAGGAAAACCTGAATAGCCAGAACGCGATCAACCGTAATTTGGAGATTTATGATAGTAACAGTGAAAAAATCCTGGTGAATCTCCAGCATCTGGAGAGTGAAGAGAGATCCTATATCAGTCGCTATGAGCGTTTGTTAAGGGGCATTGGGATTGATGGTGAAAACCAGGAAGCTGAAACCTCCTCTGACCAGGAAGACATGCACGGTCAGGAGGATACGGATGTTGTAGATCTCGATAATCTGGAAAAACTGAGGACCCGCAGGGATACGTTTCTCCAGTCTTTAAATCAAGAGTTTAAAAACCTGGAAGAGAAGCTGGCGTCTATTGAAAAGTTACGTAATGAGCTGGGAGACTCCCGCGATGAACTCAAGGAGAAAAAAGCTCTGGCTCTGGAACAAAAAGAAACTTTGGAGGAACAAGGAAAAAAACTTCTAAACGATGTGGTGAGGCTGGAAAGTGAACTGGAAACAACCATCCTCGAAGAAAAAAATCTCATTGAAGAATCCACAAAAATGATTAAACAGGTTGAAAACAGTTTGGAACTGGATGAAAGTATCGATCATGTACTGTTTTCTTCCCTGAGCCTGTCAGAATCTTCCGAAATACCCTCAAACATTGAACCCAACGGCCAGGAACGATAATCTTTCCAGGGTGCATATTCTTAATCCCGGGATCTGCAAATTAGAATGTTGTTATTGACTTGGATGGGTAAATTTTGCATAATCTGTCCCCAAAGACCGAAAGGTTGACCATTTTTTGGTGTTTTTGTCCTTAAAAGGATCGGTTGGGGATGGTTCTACTTTGTAATGCTCCTTGCACTTCAGAACCCTGCTATTCTTTTTTTATCTCTAAAATTCAGTCCAAATTTTCAAGCTCCGTAAGCTAATTTTCCAATGGAGGTCGTTGTAATTGTGTTTTATCATTCACCGGCCTACGAAAGGTTTTAAGTTTCATGTCGATTAAAATTGCTATTAACGGATTCGGGAGAATCGGTAGAAACGTTCTCCGTTCAATCCTGCAAGATAAAGAGTGCCAGGGTTTCGAAGTTTGCGCCATCAATGACCTGACGGATGCCAAAACCCTGGCCCACCTGTTTAAATACGATTCGGTCCAGGGGGTGAATAAAGCCCAGGTGGCCTTTGAGGAGAGCAGCCTGATCGTCAACGACAAACCGATCCGGATTTTGTCCGAACGCGATCCCGCCAAACTTCCCTGGAAGGAACTGGGGGTTGATATCGTTATCGAGTCCACGGGGTTTTTTACCAAGCGTGAAGGAGCCAAAAAGCACCTGGAGGCGGGCGCAAAAAAAGTGATCATCTCCGCACCGGCTTCAGAGCCGGATGTGACTCTTGTGCTGGGGGTCAACGACCAGTTGTACGATAAAGAAAAACACGATATCCTTTCCAACGCGTCGTGCACCACCAATTGTCTGGCGCCTGTGGCTTGGGTTCTGCAAAATAAGCTGGGAATCAAAAGAGGTTTGATGACCACCATTCATTCCTATACCAATGACCAGTCCATTCTGGATTTACCGCATAAAGATCTCAGGCGGGCCAGGGCGGCCAACCTTTCAATGATTCCGACGACCACCGGCGCCGCCCGTGCGGTCGCTCTGGTATTACCGGAGCTTGAGGGGAAGCTGGACGGAATGGCGATTCGCGTGCCCACGCCCAATGTGTCTCTTGTAGACCTGGTCGTCGAAGTGGAAAGGGACACCACTGTGGAAGAAGTCAACCAGATTTTCAGGGACGAAAGCGCGGGTCGGTTGAACCGTGTTTTGCGAGTGGAGGAAAATCCTCTGGTATCCATTGATTTTAATGGCGATGACGCATCATCCATCGTGGATGGACCTTCGACGAAGGTCATGGAAAAAAGAATGATCAAAGTGCTTTCCTGGTATGACAACGAATGGGGGTATTCCTCCCGCGTGAAAGATTTGATCAAGTTTGTCGTGGCTCAGGGAATTTAATATGAAATGAGAAGGCCTGTTGTCGCAGGAAACTGGAAAATGAATGGTCTCCAATCCGAAGCCGGGGAGTTGGTCCGACAGTTGATGGATCAACAAGAATGGACCGGCACGGTGGAGGTGATTCTGGCCCCGCCATTCACCGCGCTGGAGGTTGTCCGGAAACTGGTGGAAGGTTCTGAAATTCAACTTGCGGGGCAAAATATTTACTTTGAACCCAAAGGGGCGTGGACCGGGGAAATTTCCGCCGCCATGTTGAAAGATTCCGGTTGCAAATATGTTATTCTAGGCCATTCAGAGAGAAGAAGTTATTTTCATGAAGATGACGCCCTGATAAATAAAAAAATCAAGGCGGCCCTGGCGAACGAGTTGCATGTTATATTTTGTGTGGGTGAAACCCTGGAGCAGAGAGAGCAGGGCCAGACACAGGGAGTCATCGAATCTCAACTGAAAGCCGGGTTACAGGGTTTGACCGCCTCGGACCTTGAAAAACTGATCATAGCCTATGAGCCGGTTTGGGCTATTGGGACGGGAAGAAACGCCACTCCCGGGCAGGCGCAGGAGGTCCATCGTTTTATCCGGGATTATCTAGAGACAACTTTAGGGAAGTCAACGGCAGAATCCACCAGAATCCAGTATGGTGGTAGCGTCAATCCCGAAAATAGCGGGAGTCTGTTGGCCCAAAAAGACATTGATGGAGCTTTGGTGGGTTCGGCAAGCCTCAGCGCCGAATCATTTGTGGCCATTATCAACTCGGCTAAATAACCCGAAAGTGGAAGGAATACACTGCTGATGCAGACAGTCATTACCGTTTTTCATGTTGTTGGAGCATTAATTTTAATCGTAGTTATCTTATTGCAGTCCGGGAAAGGGGCGGCGATGGGGTCCGGGCTGGGCGGAGGAAGCAGTCAGACCATGTTCGGCAGTAGCGGGGCGGGGAATTTTCTGACTAAATTGACGACCGGAGTGGCTATCTTATTCATGATCACCTCCCTGACTCTGGCGACGCTTTCTTCAAAAAAGGATTCCCGTTCGGTCATGAAGGGGGTTGAACAGCCCATTGGTGGGGAAACCGCACCGGCAGAACCTGTGGCTCCCAAAGAAAACTGATCGGTTTTTCGTTTAGCGTGCCGATGTGGTGGAACTGGTAGACACGTGCGCTTGAGGGGCGTATGGAGCGATCCGTGGGAGTTCGAATCTCCCCATCGGCATTTTATTTAAGGAACTTTTAGGGGTCTGGCTTTCCCGAGCAGAATTTTTTCCAGGTTTTAAATGCCTGGTTTAGGGGGCGAGTTTTCTTGCCTGCAATGAAGAAAGTAATTCTTGTATGTTCAATAAAAATAAAGATAAAAATAAAGATACCCCAAATGGAACCGAGGCTTCCAAAGAGTTCAATGAGCGGGTGTCGCGACTGCTGGTAGTTTGTCTCGATGGGATTTGCCAATTGATCCCGCAAAAAGAGGCTTTGTATTCGGCTTTGAAGAATCTGGGCGACGTGGTTAGAAAAGTCACCCGTCCCAAGCCTCTTTCGGGAATGGGGAAGGACATTGAGGATTTTTTTAAGCGTCAGATATTGGAAAACTCGTTTCGTGAAACAAAAAACCAGAGCGTTAAACAGATTGTCCTCGATTTGACAGAAACCATTCAGCAAATTTCTTCAGTGACCGGGGACTTTGACCACAAAATGGAAGCCAGCATGGAGAATATTCAATCGGCTTCCACTATAGAGGATATTCTGGCTGTTAAAGAGGGGGTCATGCAGGAAATCGGTAAAATACGGGTTCGCTCCCAGGCCATAAAATCCGAATTGAACGAGTATAAAAGAACCACCCAGTCGCTATCTTCCAAACTGGAGGAAACGGAAGCCAAGGCCCTTGTGGATTCCCTCACAAACGTGTTGAACAGAAATGCTTACAACATGAAGATCACTCAGATGATCAGGGAATTTGGTCAATCAAAGGAATATTTTTGCTTATTGGTTCTCGATATAGATCATTTTAAAAAATTTAATGACACCTATGGGCACAAAGCCGGGGACCGCGTGCTGAGGTCCGTGGCCGCATCGGTCCAGGACTCACTGCGCGCTTCCGATCTGGTCTTTCGCTACGGAGGGGAAGAGTTTGTCGTGATTTTAAACGGCATTCAGGAGGATGTGGCGTTTAAGCTGGCGGAAAAAATTCGCAAAGGTGTGGAAAGAGAATATTTCGTTGATAAAGACCAGAAACTGAAAGTGACCATCAGTCTTGGGGTGGCCTGCGTCAAAGAAGGGGAGTCCGAGGTCGAGCTTTTCGAAAGAGCGGACAAGGCCATGTATGTGGCGAAGCGAAAGGGCCGGAACCAAGTGGAGGCAGCAGAATAAACCCGTGTGCCGCCGGACCCCATGCCCACATACGATGGGTTTTGAAGAATTAATTACTTCCATTAACCAAGAGTTTCTCTGGGGCTCTTGAGCGCCAAGTGTTTAACCCACTTTTCTTCCCGGGTAGCGGGGTGCTTTTCTCGCATGCAAGCCACCACATTAAAGGACATATTCCTCAACCCCGGTTTCCTTGCCATATTTTTGACCATCCTAGCCACCATCCTGAATGTCATGGTTGGGGTGAGCATGCTTCCCGAAGATCAACGGCGAAAACGCTATAAACTTCATCTTTATGTATTTTTTGCCGTACTTGCCTGCTACTTGTATTTTCTGGCATGGAACCACTTTGAGTATGGGAAGAACAGCCTGTTCAATTATGCCGTTCTTTTTTATTTTGCCGTAGTCATTCCCCTCAGCCGAAGAGTCCAGATCACGGCGCATGCCATCATTGCCTCCGTGGGTCTTGTCCTTCTGACCGTGGTGGGTTTTCTCCATTTGGGTTGAATAAGTCTTACCCGTCCGGTATACCCATATTTCCGTTGTCCAAAAGGGTTTCTGCTTCTTCAGACCGCCTGCGTTTTCACACACCCAAAAAGTGTGGTCTAATATCCCGACTAATTTTTAATGGAAGGTGGTTGGTTTATGGATGAATTTGATGTCGCCATACTTGGCGCCGGAATATCGGGACTTTCCGCCGCCACACGGGCGTCGGAACTGGGCGCAAAAGTGTGTCTGGTTGAACAGGACGCGATTGGAGGTCGGTGTTTCAATAAAGGACTGTATCCCGCCCGTCGCATGATGAACCAAATGGTCGGCAATGGGATCGACATGAAAGAGGAGAGCAAGGAGCGCCGGGAGGAAATCGTGCGGTTGTTTGAGGACGCCCGGCAATTTTCGCAGTCCATTGCCGGGAAATGGGAATCTACGCTGAAGGGCCGTGGAGTCCAAATAGAATTTGGTGAAGCCGTTGCCAGCGGCCCCAATGAAGTCAGCATTGCGGGCCGGGATGAAGAGAAATTAATCCGAGCGAAAAATATTATCTTTGCGTCAGGTTCGACCATCCAGCCGCCGCCCACTCTTCCTTTTGACAAAGAAAGGATCATTTCCAGGGATGATATTTTTAACATCGGCAAGGTTCCGGCGAGCGTCCTGATTTTGGGAGGTGGAGGCGAAGGCTGTGAACTGGCCATGCTATATAACCGGCTGGGAAGTAAAACGTTTTTGTGCGAGGAAGGGCCGCGCCTGCTGGAAAATCAGGACCCGGACATCACCGATGCCATGGAAAAAGAAATGAAACGCTGTAAAGTGAAAGTCCTGCTCAACAAGAAAGTCATTTCCATTTTCAAAGATGTGGAAACCATTGATATTTCTCTGGAAGGCGGAGTTAAATTCTCGGTTCAAACCATTGTTCTGACTTCCGGAAGGGTGCCCCGGACACAAGGGTTTGACTCCGAAAAATTTGGCATTCGTATGGGGGAACGGCAACAAATCCTGGTCGATGAAAAAATGGAAACGACATCAAAGGGAATTTTCGCTGTTGGAAGTGTGACGGGACGAAAATCCTTTGACGGGCTTTCGGAAGAAGAGGGCAGGGTTGCCGCAGAAAATGCCCTGGGCAAGGATAAGAGCCTCAATACGGACTGGATTCCACAGGTGATTTATTCCGACCCCGAAATAGCCACCGTGGGGTGTTTCAACCGCGACGCCCACCACAAGGGGTTTCGGGGGGTTGAAGGAAGATGTGATTTAGAGAGTCTGGACCATTCGGTACTTGTAAATGAGGGGCAGGGTTTTTTTAAAATTGTTGCCGACAAATCCTCAAAAAAGGTCATTGGCGGGCAGATCGTCTGCAAGCGGGCATCCGAATTTATCCCTTTGATATTATTGGCGATAAAAAAGGGTATGACGGTGAATTCCCTGGCCAGATTATCCTGCGGTGTTTCCGTACAATTTCAAGGAATTCAACAGGCGGCCAAGGCCTGTGTACAGGCGATGAAGGCTTGAATCTTAATGGGCTTGATAGAAATTACATCTTGTCTTGACTCGATTTTTCAATTATGTTAAAAACCAACTCTTTGCAAAGAACCTGTGATAAATAGGGTGGCAGATTTTTATTTGTTTTTATAATTTAACCACTTGATAAATTAGGTTTTAATATGGCTGAGGCTAAAGGTACGGAAAAGGCAAAACCCGCTGGCGGTAAAGCAAAAGATAAAAAGGCTAAAAAGGAGGAGTCGACCGACACTTTATGGTCGCGACGAGACTTTTTTTCTCTGGCCGGATGGGCCAGCTTTATGGGTGCCCTGGGATTGTCTTCGGTATATTTTCTTCGTCTTCTTTTCCCACGGGTTTTGTTTGAACCGTCTCCGGTTTTCAAGGCAGGTTTGCCCAGTGATTACACTGTAGGAGAAGTGAGCACAAAATGGGTTAATGCGCAACGGGTATGGATCATTCGGGACGAAGAAGGAATTTATGTTATTTTTGCGTTCTGTACCCATCTGGGTTGTACACCAAGGTGGCTGAAAACCGAGAGCAAGTATAAATGTCCCTGTCATGGTAGCGGTTTCACTAAAATTGGTGTGAACTTTGAAGGACCAGCTCCCAGAGCATTGGAACGATTGAAAATTTCTCTCGGTCCCGACGGTCAGATAGAAATTGATAAAAGTAAAAAGTTTCTTTACGAAAAAGATGAATGGACAAAACCTGAGGCCAAGTTGCTGATTTAAGCATCTGGTTGCCTTGGGGTTTTAACTTATTTCACTCCCCTTTTTATGGAGGGTTAGAGTTTTGGCAGCAAAACCACCTGAAATCCCCAATATTGCCGAAATAATGGCCAAGATCAAGAGCGGTGCCATTTTCGGCGAAATCGCAAAAATGATCACCGAGTCCCAGGTTTGGACTTCTTCTTTTCGACACGGTTATGCGGACACTCCGAGAAACCGTGTCCTGCAGATTGCGAGTAATGTCTGGTTGCATCTGCATCCGGTTAAAATGCACCGCCATGCGCTGAGAATTAAATTCACCTGGTGTATGGGAGGAATCACTTTCCTGTTATTTCTATCGACGGTGGTCACCGGCGTCATACTCATGTTCTATTACCGTCCGGTGGGGGAGTACGCCTATTTTGACATGAAATATTTGCAGTACGATGTTCCATTCGGGATGTTGATGCGCAATATGCACCGGTGGGCGGCGCATGCGATGGTCATCACCGTGTGGTTGCATATGTTCCGGGTGTTCCTGACCGGTTCCTACAAGCCGCCACGCGAATTCAACTGGGTCATCGGGGTGTTTCTGGTTACATTCACCCTGTTGTTGAGTTTCACCGGATACCTGCTTCCCTGGGATCAGCTGGCAATGTGGGCGGTTACGGTAGGAACCAACATGGCCCGCGCGACACCGTTTTTAGGGCATGAGGGGCCGTTTCAAGAGTTTGTTTTTGGAGTGAGTCCACGATACGACGCCCGGTCGGTGTTGATTGGGGGTAGTATTGTCGGACCTCCCGCACTCCTTAGGTTCTACGTGTTGCATTGTATTTTCATTCCGTTGGTTGCCGGCGCTTTGATGATCGTTCATTTTTGGCGGATTAGAAAAGACGGTGGGATATCGGGTCCTCTTTAATTTTCCAGTTTTCTTGATCCTGAATTAGTGGGAAAGGATAAATTTTATGGCTGAAGCACCTGCGCCTAGAAAAAAAGTAGAAGTGAATGTCGAGAAGGTCCATGTTTGGCCTTACTTGGTGCGGATAGAATTTTTATGCGCGATCATTACGATCCTGTTGTTAGCCGTTTGGTCTATCACCATCGATGCACCTCTGGAAGAAGCGGCAAACCCTACGAAAACACCCAATCCCTCTAAGGCCCCTTGGTATTTCCTGGGTCTGCAGGATATTCTAGTTTATTTTGATCCCTGGTTCGCCGGGGTTGTTGCGCCCGTTCTTATCATTGTGGGGCTCATGTTGATTCCTTACCTGGATATCAATCCCAAAGGAAACGGCTATTACACCTATGTAGAGAGAAAGTTTGCGATCTGGGTTTATAGCTTTGGTTTTTTGGTGCTTTGGATTGCGCTGATCATCATGGGTGTTTTTCTTCGCGGGCCTGGGTGGAACCTGTTCATGCCCTGGCAATTCTGGGACCCTCATAAAGTAGTCGCATTGGTCAGCGTGGACTTGCCCTATGCGTTTGGAATCCGATCCTACGACATGGCGAACTTGTTTGGCGCTGTGGTGGTTCTGGGTTATTTTGCTGTGGGGACCGCTGTTTATATTTTTATGGAAAGGAAGGCCATTAAAACCGTTGGAATTACCAGAATGCTCATCAAGATTAATTTGGTCTTGATCATGGTGGGTATCGTGGTGAAAATTGTTTTACGCCTTGCCTTTAATATCAAATATATCTGGGTGACACCCTGGTTTAATGTTTAACTAGAAAGTTTTCAAGGACTACTATCCATTGGACAATCCAGAAGAAAATGAAGGTTACGTACCTGTAGAAAAGGTATCATTCAGTTTTGTGTTTTTCCTGGTATCGGGAGCATCCCTGTTGGTCACGCTTTGGGCGTTTTGGGATGATGAATATTCCCGCCGGGGATTCAAAGCGCATCAGGAGGAGTTTTTCAAGGTCCAATACGCGAGAGCGGCAGAGGATTGGAAAAAAATTGATACTGATATCGCATCCAAGGTTCAGGAGGTAAATCAGAACCTCGATCAGGAAGAGGGAAGGCTGGAGGAGTCTAAGGAATATCAGGATCTGGTTGGTAAGTTAAGGTTGGCCGAGGTTGCTCTCGGTGAGATAAAAGAAGAAAGGAAGTTTACCGGGAGTCGGCTGGACGAGGCATACTATTATTATAAAAAGGCGATGCATGAAGGCCAGAATTATGATGTCCAGATAGCTAAGTTTGAATCGCTCGGAAAGGAATATAAGGCCTGGGACCCCAAGGTTGCGGTTAAACAAAAAGTGTATGATGCCGCCGAATCGAATCTGCTGAAACTCAAGGCCGATTTTGTCAAACTGGAAAAGGAATTAAAAACTCTGACTTTGCAACGGGATAATGTGCAAAGGACGATGGATTATTATAAGCCATTTCCTTTTGTCTGGAGGCCAGCGGAAGTTTTACAGACGGTTATCCCTGGATTTGGCATCAACAATTTTTCAGAAATCATCTACCGGGTTGACCGGTGCATGACCTGCCATATTTCTTATCAGGATGAGTATTATAAGGATTTCAAAGAACCTTTAACGACCCATCCCAATCTTGACATCCTGATTAAAAAACATCCGCCGGAAAAAACAGGCTGTACCTGGTGTCATTTGGGCCAGGGAACCGCAACCGCGCCTGCGGAAGATGCACATGGTTCTCATCACGAAACGGATCAGACCACAGAAATCAACGAGCCCATTCTGCACGGGAAAATGATGCAATCCAATTGCCGGAATTGCCATGCTGAGGTGTTGGAGTTAGACGGCGCTCCTGATTTATCTAAAGGAAAACAATTGTTTGTTAAATTAGGATGCCACGGTTGTCACTTAGCCGATGGATACTCTCAGGAACCTAAGGTGGGTCCGGCTCTGCTGAAGGTTGCTTCGAAAGTGAACCCCAGTTGGCTGTACCGTTGGGTCAAGAATCCCCAGGGTTACTTGCCAAAAACCCGGATGCCTGATTTTGGCTTCAACGATAAAGACGCCCTGGCGGTCACCGCTTATTTGCTGGCCACGTCGGATAAAGAATATAAGCCGTTTTATACGTTTGAAAGCGGTGATGCGGAAAATGGCAAGAAGCAGTTTGAGACGGTTGGATGTCAAGCCTGTCATACATTGAAGGGCAAGGGCGAGGCTTTTGGCCCCGATCTGAGTAATATAGCTAATAAGGTTAATGCAGACTGGCTGGTCAGCTGGGTGGGCAATCCGGCGCATTATAATAAAAAAAGTAAAATGCCCAATCTCCGTCTCACGGAAGAACAGGCGACGGATATTGCGACTTATTTAATGCAATTCGGCAAACCCAAACATATCCCTGGAATCGAGGAGCGGGTCACCCACCCCAAAATGGTGAAATACGGCGAAAGCGTTGTTCGTAAGCGGGGTTGTTTTGCCTGCCACGATATCAAAGGTATGGAAGAAGAGGGCCGAATAGCGCCTGAACTTTCGGCTTTTGGGCGTAAGTTGATTCTCGAACTGGAATTCGGAGATGCACACATTGCTCATACCTGGGAATCCTGGGTCCGCAAGAAACTGAAAAAGCCCGACTCTTTCAAGACAGAAAGAGTTCTGGATAAGATGCCTAATTTTCATTTGGCAGAGGATGAGATTGATGCCTTAGTGGTTCTTCTTAAGGGATTCAATGGAACCAATGTTCCGGCTAAATTCAGGAAAATATTGACGGACAAAGAACAAATCCTTGAGACCGGACGGCGTCTTATAGACAAATACAATTGTAAAGGATGTCACCATGTTGAAGGGGAGGGTGGCCGCATTCAGAAATATATTAAGGCCACCACGCAATACCCTCCGCCCTTGGACCATGGCACTTACCACGTTGGAGAACGGATAAAGAGTTCCTGGATATATTCCTTTTTGGACAACCCAACGCCGGTCAGAACCTGGTTGAAAATTAAAATGCCGACGTTTAACTTTTCCGACCAGGAAGTGCGTGACTTCACCGCTTATTTTGAAGCTCTGGCGCCTTTGGATAATAAGTATGAAGCTGGGGTGAATGTCGAGAAGGATGAGAAAGTTGTGCAAACCGGGTCTAGCATGGTGAATTATATGGATTGTGGGAAATGCCATGATGACGGTGACAAGGGAATTGATTTCTCCATTGCCAGTAATCGATTGCGGCAGAACTGGATACCAAAATGGTTGAAAGATACCCGCGAAATGATTCCTTGGACCAAAATGCCTTCTCATTGGGATAAAAAGGGCGAGGAATATTCCGTTCCCACAAAGTTCAGTGACTTGGAAACCGTTGGCGACATAAATCAGCAAACCGATGCAATCAAGGATTTTATAGTCGCCTACAACACTGCGGATATCGACTTTGATCTGGTTCTCGGCGAAGAACCCAGCAGTGAAGACGAAGGGGAGGACGGGGACGAGGAAGATGCAGAAGAAGGTGATGAGGAAGAAGAGGAATTTCTAGAGTAAATTTATTATTAGGAGATGATCCCAGAAGGGGTAGAATGTTCAGTAATGATTAAAGCCCTTTTTGGTTTAGCCACTTTTTGGAAAGAGTTGATAAAACCATGGAAAATTCTGGATTAGAAAATTTCTTAATAATTGCCATGAAACCGGATAATATGCCCATTGGTGGAATGTTATTCATTGTTGCCGGGCTTTTTTGGGTTGCGATCAAACAAATGATAGCGCACGATAAATTAATCAAAGAAAACAAGAAAGAAAAAATCTGGGATGAAATGATTAAATAAGTGGGTATTTTCATAATCGCATTTGTTGGCTTTGTTGTTGGGCTGGTTCTCCTTGTTCTGCTCAAAAATACCTCTCCGCCTCCTCCTCAAGAACAGGTTCATTTTGACAATCCAGAGGATAAACCGCTTTATTTAATCGACCCGGAAGCTTTCCAGGAAAAATGCACCGAGTTCCTGACAAAATTTAATCTGGAGCATGTTCACTCCATTTGGGCTACCGATCACGAACTGGAAATCATCATGAACGATGAAACCCCGGTGGTTGGCGGAACTTACCTGGCCCTTTGCATCATCGACCCCCCAAACAAAACCGTTGACGTCATGAAGGTCAAGGGATTCCTGGATACCGTCAAAGGGGAAGGGGCATCGCGCGGCATATTCATCACAACCGGTTATTTTTCAGATGAAGCCATCAACAGCATTGAAGAAGAACCCGTTGAACTGGTCAACGTGGTTTCTTTTTTATCCTATTTAAAGAAGTTTGATATTTATTAGCCTTCCGGCGTTTTAAGCACCCTTCTCCTTTTCCTTGTCTGTCCATCCGCCCCATACAAAATATTGGCCGTTTTAATATTTCCTGATATCATGAAATAACAGGGTGTTATTCCGTCTGGGAATCATAAATCCGGTCACTCTCAAAATTCCCAAAATTTTTTTGTATGGTAAATGTAACTTTATGAAAATCAGCCAGATTTTAAATCAGGGGCGGCAAATTTTTTCCTTTGAGTTTTTTCCTCCCAAATCAGATAAAGGGTTCGAACAATTATTCCAAACCATTGAAAACCTGAAATCGTGGGACCCCGGTTATGTTTCCGTCACCTATGGGGCGGGAGGCAGTACGCGCTCCAAGACCCTTGAGCTGGTGGGCCGGATCAAGCGCCAGATTGGCCTGGAAGGCATGGCCCATTTGACCTGTGTGGGTCACACGACGGACGAAATCCGCAGCAATCTGGACCGTCTTGAAGAAGAGGGAATCGAAAATATCCTTGCGCTTCGCGGGGATCCCCCGCAGGGAGAGGATGAGTTCGTTAAAACGGAAAATGGGTTCGGGTATGGCAACGAACTGGTGGCCTTTATTCGGAAAAATTACTCATTTTGTCTGGGGGTTGCGGGTTATCCGGAAGGCCATGTGGAATGCTCAGATAAAACCGTGGATTTGGAAAACCTGAAACGGAAGGTGGATGCAGGAGCCGACTTTATCGTGACGCAACTCTTTTTCGACAACCGGTTTTTTAATGAATTTGTGGAGCGGGCGCGGGCTATTGGCATAACGATTCCGATCATTCCGGGGATCATGCCGGTCATCAACGCACAGCAGACCAAGCGATTCACCAAAATGTGCGGTACCTCCATTCCTTCCGGTCTATTAGCCGGATTGGAACGGCACCAGGAGGACACCCTCGCCATCGAGAAGATCGGTGTGGAACATGCGACCCGGCAATGCGAGGAACTTTTACAAGCGGGCGTACCGGGAGTTCATTTCTATACCCTGAACAAATCCAAAGCCACCTTGAATATTTTGCAGAATCTGAAAAACGGGACGAGTCCTGCATGAAAATTTACTTTTTTGAAAATTATAATCCGTGTTGCTAGTCGGAATTCTCATATTTATCCTTTCCTTTTCGGTTCCATCCGTTGCTCATTCAGAACATGACAACGCGCCCAGGGATATCACTGAGGACATGGTTCTCATTTCCGCAGGGACTTTTAAGCGAGGTTGTGATCGCTTTGGTCATCGTCATGGAGCGCCCGCCCATTTGGTTTATATCGACGCCTACCTGATAGACCAATACGAGGTCACCAACGAGAAGTTTGAAAAAGTTTTCCCCGAACATAAGCTTCGCAGAAGTCAGTATTCGCAATGCGACGACTGCCCGGTGACCAAGGTCAGCTGGTTTGAAGCGGCGGATTATTGCCACCTTAAGGGGAAATCTCTGCCCAGTGAAGCCCAATGGGAGCGGGCGGCCCAGTTGGACAACGGTTGTCAATTCCCTTTTGGCGAGACATTCGACCCCGAAAACCCGCAAGCGCGGGGGGGCGTTAAACTAAAAGATGAAAGTTCTCCCGTGGGAAGTTTCCCTCCCAATAAGAAGGGGCTCTATGACATGGCCGGAAATGTCTGGGAGTGGGTGAGCGATTGGTATTCCATCCGCTATTATTTTCGAGAGGTCATGTATAATCCACGAGGTCCCAGACACGGTATCATGAAAGTCCGGCGCGGAGGGTCCTGGTCCGACAGTGTCAAAGCGATGCGTACAGGGTATCGCGATTGGAGTTCCCCCTTCTCGCGCGGGTTCAGTGACATCGGTTTTCGATGTGCCATTAATATTAAATTGGATACTCCGTAAAATGGTAACCGCCGCCAAATTAGAATACATTGACCGCCTGATCGACGAATGCCTTTCCGAGGACGGCGAAGCCCTGGAGTTGAACGGAAAATTTATCGGCGATGAAGGTGTGGAAGCGATGGTGTTGTCGGACCGATTGGAGGAAATTGAGAATCTGGATCTGACCAAAAACACCCTGACTCACAAAGGCGCGGCCTTATTGGCCCAATGCACCCGGTTGAAAAAGCTGAAGAGGTTGTATATCGGGGATAATAATATTGGCGATAAGGGAACCACCGCCATTGCCCAGGCTGAGTTTTGCTCCAACCTCGCGCACTTGGATCTTCGGTTCAATAACATGGGGCCGGAGGGAGGGTTGGCGATCGCCCAATCGGACAAATTTCAAAAATTGCAGGTGCTGATCATGCAGGAAAATCAGGTGGGCGATGATACCCTCATCACCATCGCAAAATCTCCAACCTTCGCCAACTTGAGAAAGTTAAATTTTTATCGGGCCGATATCTCAGTAAAAGGAGTGAAAATTCTGGCGAAATCCAAAGCCCTGAAACGTTTAAAATATTTAAATATTGCGAGAAACTATCTTTATCTGGACACTGCCAGGGCCCTGGCGGAAACCAAAACCCTCACCAATATAGAAACCCTCCTGATGTTCGATACCGGGATAGGGGATGAAGGGGTGCAGGTCATCATGGCCTCGGAATCCTTTGCCAAATTGAAAACCTTCCGGGTGACTTGAAGCCCGCCTTCTTAAACGCATTCCTCATCATCCGTAAGAAAGCGGCGGAAAATTTCGGTCAGGAATTTTCTAGGAATCCGCTTTTGCAAATTTGATCTGATTGTAAATTGCGAATACTTTCCCGGAATACTTTTTGGTCTTCTTGCCTTTGCGTAAATAACGGGCGGTCCGGGTGGGACCGTGGTTATACGCTTCCAGCGCGGTGTTCATGTTGCCAAACCGTTTGATCAATTTGTTCAAATAATAAGATCCGAGAGCGATATTATTTTCGGGATGATACAGAGTATGTTTTCCCTGCCACGTCATGTTCGCCTCCGTAGCCAGGGCTTTTCCCGTTCTTGGACGGATCTGCATCAATCCTAAAGCGCCCACCTTGGATTTTGCCTTATGATTGAAAGAACTCTCGGTGATGATGAGAGCCGTTAGAAATAAAGGATCGTAGCCATACTTTTTGCTGTGCGTGAGGATATGTCGGGAAATTTGATCCTTTTCCTTTTCTTTGAGACCGGTTTTGTAATCGGTGATCACGCTTTTAATTTTTGTATGAACTTTATATTCAAGGACTGCTGAAGTTATTTTTACAGGAGTATTTTTTTGAACCCATACCCTTTTGGATTTTGGGTCCATCTCGTTGGCCATGCCCACCTTAGCCGGGAACAACAGAAAGATCATTCCAGCGATGGTCAGCGTAATTATGTTCGATCGAAATTGGTAGATAGAAAACGTCATTTTTTATCCCCTAGCCAATACATTGGTGAACAAGGGTTAGCTATATATCGGATACAGGATAAAAAAGTAGGATGGAGGGCGGGTTAAGCAAAAGTCACAAGTTGGAAACAAATCCCGAGGATTGGAGGGGGCACCGCCAGGTCCCTGAAATTTCCTTCCAGCGGGAGGTTTGCGGAAAAATATTGAATTATCGCAACTTAGACTTCAGGAGTAGCGGTCGTTCAGCCAGGGTTCGGCGGTGTTGGAATAGCCGCGTTTTTCCCAGAAACCCAGCTCATCATGCTCGCGGAATTCAATTTCGCCGATCCATTTGGCGCCTTTCCAGGCATACAGTTGCGGCGTGATCATGCGCACCGGTCCGCCGTGGTCGCGGGTCAGAGGGTGTCCCTCCCAGTGGTGGACGAGTAAAACGTCCTCTTTCATGGCCTCTTCCAGGGGAAGGTTGGTGGAATAGGCATCAAAAGCCTTGATATATACGTATTTAGCGTTGGGAAGCGGCTCGCAATGAGCGGCGATATCCTGGAATCTGACCCCCTTCCAGTGATTGTCCATCTGGCTCCAACTGGTCACGCAATGAAAATCGGAAACGTCTTCGACCTGGGGAAGCTCCATGAACTGATCCCAGGTGAACATTTTCGGGTGTTTCACCAATCCGGAAATGGTCAGGTTCCAGGTGACTTCGTCAAGCTCCGGGTGGACGCCCAGGTCCAGCACCGGCCAGTTTTTAGACGCATGTTGACCGGGCGGAAGCTTGGGGTTGCCGTCGCGGTTCAGCTCTCCCGACCCCATGGGGATTTCATCGTCCCACTTTTGCTTTTCCTGCAGGGCTTTACGGTATTCGATCAGCTTCAGCCGACCTTGAATGCGTTTGGAATTAAGATCGAATGACATGAGTGGGGAGGTTCACCTTACAAGTTTCTAATAGATTCAACACGAATGCCATATTGGGTAAACACTGTCAGGAAGCTTTGATAATTACTGGACCTCCAAAACTTCGAATTCCTTGCTACTAAAAGTTGTTGCATCAAAGTATTTGTCAAAAGTCAAATTATGGCATATTTCATGTTGAATTCCCCTGGCATCCTCAACCACAGCCTGAATTTCAAAGGTGCCCCATACCCATATTATTAATCGGCAATACGGGTTGGAATCCGTTTTATTTACGATCCGTGTGCGGTTCCTAAATGTTTTGTGGAGGGTATAAGTGACGGAGCGCACAAAAGAAACGTCGCGCCCGGATAAATAAATATAAACTTTATAAAGTATCCGCTTATCCAGCCGCTTGTAATGAATAGTTTTTTTTTGGTTTTTTGGGGCATCGAGATCGTAGGGCCGATCTTTAATTTTTACATCGAGTTTATTCAAATACATAATAAAAAAGGTCCTAAGTATTTTCTTTAATATCTATGCCAGGTGGCGCTATTGAAGGCTTGATAGAATCATCATCCTTAACGCTTTGATTATTTTCAGTGTCTTTCCCTTGTACTCCAGGTTCAATTTGTCCAGAAAGAAATTTCTTTTCCGCCGCCGATTCGCCAAAATAATATCCTATGATAGAGCCAATGAGTGGACCGATTGAGCTTGCGACAACCTGAATGCCATTTAAAAGTTCTTCGTTAGAAATACCGTTTCTAAAACCCACAAATGATAACGCTAATATAAATACAAAAACAATTGACAAGGCAAGCAGGTGGCGGAATTCAACAATGATTTTTGTCAATAAATTTAGAAGCGTACGGCGGATCGATTCCTGCGGGTTAATCCATGAATAAGAATCCTCATCTGTATCTCCCGACGCTGGTTCAGATGGTAAACAAGGCTGGAGTTTAAACCGGCCCCAGCAAAAAATCCAAGCCAACCATTGGACCAGAAATGCAATTGAAAAAACAATTCCGATCAGGACAAAAATTCCCGTTGAATTCGCATTAAAGAAGTCTAACATTGAGCCGCCCAATTGCAATTAACAACCATTATATGCTTCAAATCATTTTAGATGGGACTCTAATATCCAATAGAGAATATATCAAAAATTTTTGGCATAGTGAATGAAATTGCAATTCAACACAGTAAGTTCGTCAGAAATCGACATAAATTTCCTCATTTCAGGTAAAAGTCACAAACTAGCAATTTTTATAACAATTGACTGAAAACTAAGAAATTATTTTTCTGAAAGATGGGGGATTAAATATAAAGGGATTCTTTCAAGAAACCGAAAAGGTAACAATGTAAATCCTTCGCCGGAGATTTCCCCCCCTCATGAGCCTTAAAATCCTGACCTTTAATTGGCACGAACCGTATCTTTGTCTTTTATCCAAAATTGGCCATCAATTTTTGGTGGTGGAGCCGGAAATCGCTCCGGGAAAAACCAGAAACTGGGACGGGAACATGCGTCCCGTGCCGGAAAATGTGCGTCTTTTATCCCTGGAACAAGCCAGGGAGCAACTGAACCAGAACGCGGTCGATTTGATCATCGCGCACAACGTAAAAGACCTGATCGAGGTCAGGGATCACACCCTTCCCAAGATTCTAGTGTTTCACAACCGTCTGAGCACGGAAATCGGGCTGGGAAACGGAAAGGTGGACCGGGAGGAATACCTCGCGAAAATCCAGCCTTTATTCAGTCAGGTCAAAAAGGTATTCATTTCCGAAAGCAAAAAGCAGGATTGGGGGATGGACGGAGAAGTGATCCTACCCGGACTGGATGTTTCTGAATACGATGATTACACCGGGGCAAACCCCCATATTTTGAGAGTGGGCAATCTGTTTAAAGAGCGCGACCTCATGCTGGGGTATTCGGCCAGCCAGCAGGTGGTGGATGGATTTTCCACCGTCACGCTGGGAATGAACCCCTCGATTCCCTCGTCCCGTCTTTCAAGGGGATTTCAGGATCTCAAGCATCATTACAGCCATTGCCGATTGTTTCTCAACACGACTGTGGACGAATATGAAGATGGCTACAACCTCGCCATGCTGGAAGCCATGGCAACAGGAATGCCGGTTATTTCGACCTGCAACAGGACCTCGCCGATTGAAAACGGCGTGAATGGATACATCTCCGATGATATAGCGACCCTTCGGTCTTCAGTGGCCGAATTATTGGATGATCTCGGCAAGGCCAGAGAGTTGGGTCAAAAGGCGAGAGAAACCGTCCAGCGCCAATTCGGGCTGGAAGCTTTTTTGAAATCCTGGACGGAAGTGATTCAGGAAACCATTGTTGAATTTCTTGAAGCGACGGGTGTTTCCCTGACCGCTTCCCAAAAGCCGTTTCATGAGAAGCCGCGCAAAAATATTCTGATGAATTTTGTGTCCTTTCCCGTGACCACGGCCTATTACCTGGAGCGGGCTCTCAGAAAAGAACACAATGTGATCACCAGCGGGGCCATGATCACCCAGGAGGTCATTCGCACATGGAACCTTGAGGCGTTGAAATGGAAAGTACAACCTCAGGATATTCCATGCAACTCGGATGCAACCGTGTCGGATATGCTTAGCCAATTGCCTGAAGGATGGCAACCGGACCTTTATTTGTGGGTCGAAACGGGGCTGGGCGGGTTTCCGCCGGATTTGCGCGATCATTCCCTGCCAAAAGCCTGTTACCTGATAGACACCCACATCCATTTTGAACGCCATAAAGAAATCGCCAAACAGTTCGATTTTGTGTTCCTCGCCCAAAAGGCTTATGTGGAGCCCATGAAAGCGGCGGGATGCGGGCAGGTATCCTGGTTGCCGCTGGGCTGCGATCCTGAAATTCATGGCAAGAAGGGGCCGGAGAAAAAATACGATGTCGGGTTTGTGGGGTCCGTCACTTCTGCGCATACGAGGCGCAAACGTTTACTGGGTAAGATCGGCCAACATTTTTCCCTGCATTACGATCGCAAATTCATGGATGAAATGGCCGAGATATTTTCGCAATCGAAGGTTATTTTTAATGAAGCGGTGAACAACGATCTGAACATGCGGGTGTTCGAGGCGCTATGCAGCGGCAGTCTTCTGGTCACGGACGCGGCTCCCGGAAGCGGGCTGGAGGACTTTTTTCAGGACAATGAACATTTGGCCATCATTACCGAAGAAAATATCATCGGACGGATTCGCTATTATCTCGAAAACCCGAAAGAACGGTTGCGGGTTGCCCGGAAAGGACAGAGAGAAGTGCTGGCCAAACACACCTATGACCACCGGGCAAAAGATATGCTGGCCACTCTGGACGAACATTTCAGGACCCATGCCATGTCCGAAGCGAAAGCCAATGATTTATCTCCAGCCGAAGCCGAAAACAAGCCGGATTCGTATTATCAAAATGTGAGGGAGGATCTTTTTCCCCTCATTCCGGAAGATGCCACCACGATTCTGGAAGTGGGATGCGCCGCCGGCATGACTGGGAAGGAATTGAAGAAGCGGCCGGGAGTGTTTGTCGCAGGCGTAGAAAACGATCCCGAAGCGGCTCGCCGGGCGCGGGAGGTTCTGGACGATGTGGTGGAAGGAAATATCGAGAACCTGGAGTTGCCCTACGGCGAGAACAGCTTTGACTGTATTTTATTCGCGGATGTGCTGGAGCATCTCGTGGACCCGCTTTCCGTGTTGAAAAAAATGCGCAAATACCTGAAACCGGAAGGAACGGTGGTGGCAAGTATTCCCAATGTGCAGTTTTTTGGAGTGGTTCACCATTTAATAGACGGAAACTGGACTTACCAGAAAGAGGGAATTCTGGACGAAACGCATTTACGGTTTTTTACCTTCAAGGAAATGGAAAAACTGTTTTCCGGAGCGGGTTTTGAAATTGGCCAGGTGAATGAAACCCTGGACCCGCAGTTTAAGGAAATTGAACCGGGGAGTCGCACTTCCCTGAATATTGGACGGACGACCATCAATGACCTGACTCCCGAAGAGTACAGGCGCTTTTTCGTTTTCCAATATAAAATTTCAGCCAGGCTCAAGGTTGAGGCAAGTCGGAGTCTGGACGAGTTGCTGGAGAAAGCAACCCTTCTGGAAAAAGAAAGCAATTTTCAGTCGGCCAGGGTAGCCTATCGCGAAATGCAGGAGCAGGCTCCAGAAAGCCTGGAGGCTATTTGCGGCGAGGCAAACTGCTGTATGCACTTGCAGGACGCCGAGGGGGCAGGAATTCTTTACCGGAAGGCCCTTGCTCTGGATCCGCAGTATGTATCGGCCCGGATGGGCATGAGCTCTCTGGAATTGCAAAAAGGAAACCTGGATCAGGCCATGGAAGGCTTTTTTCAGGTCCTTGAAAATCAGGCGACGAATGACAGGGCATGGGCCGGTCTGGGTTTGGCCTTCAGGCAGAAAAAATTAGCGGGGCAGTCCATAGAATGCTTTGTTCACGCGCTCGATGTGAATGTTGAAAATCCTCTGGCCATGACCCAGCTCATTGAACTGTCCTATGCAGAAAACACGTTTGCCGAATGCGAAAGAATCCTGAAAAAATACTTAATACTGCATCCTGCCAACCTGAATATTCTGTTTGGTCTGGCTGGAATACAGTACAAGATGAATAAATTGGATGAAGTGAATGAATCCCTGGAAAAAATCCTGCTGTTCGATCCGAACTTTAAGGACGCTACGGATTTCAAGTCCAGGCTCGACCGGGAATTGAGCCTGTCCAAAAAGAAAGAGCACCACGAGTTGGTCTGATAAATAATCCAAGTTTTCCATTAATATTTGATATATGGATATAAATATTTCAGGTGAAACATAAGGTAAAGCTTGCTCTGAGCTTTCATTGGCATTTTCAGTTATAACCTGTTGAAATTTTTTTTTATTAATGTGATGGATAAAATTGTATCTGCTTAATATCGGAAACTAAATGTGAGTCTATTTAGAAAAAATATCAAGCAACTGCAGGCGCATGATGCACCCCTGGCTAAAAGGGTCCTGGCGGCCAAAAAAACGGAAGCGGTGCAGGTTGCCATGTCGAAAGACGGTTTTCCCGTCCCCCGTGTCGGAAACCTTTCGCTTCATAGCGCCTATCGTCCGAAGGAGGAAGCTGTCCGGGCCGTTTCAGAATTCTGCGCCCAGGCGGGCCTGCCGAGCGTTATATATGGATTGGGGTTTGGTTATCATGTGGGATCGATACTGGAAAAATCTTCCGGTCCGGTCACCGTGGTTGAACCGTCCATGGAGATGTTTCAGGCGTTCCTTCACTCCGTTGATCTCAATCCGTATCTACCCCGCACCCGTTTTTTAATTGCAGAACCGGCTCCAAAAATATTGGCCCGGACCGATCCGCAAACCTGGAATATTTTCCGGCACATTCCCTCTATCCGGGTTTCTTCCGCTTACTTTGAAAGCCTTGAAGCGGGTCGTGAACTGGATGGGTTTTTAAATTCCCATTCCCTGAGAATCATGGTGGTCAACCCTATTTATGGCGGGTCTTTACCGACGGCCCGGTATTGCGCAGACGCACTTAAAAACCTTGGCCATCAGGTGATTTCTGCGGAGTGCGATAAGTTTGCCGATGGTTTCTTTTCCCTGAAGGATGTGACTGGAGACCCCAAAAATGCCAACGCGCTATCCCATCTTTTCATGAACCTGATGGGGGAAACCGTCGCCGCCCGGGCCTCCGAATTTCAGCCCGACCTCATACTGGCGTTGGCTCAGGCTCCTCTAACTCCGCAGGCCATTGAAAGGCTAAAAACTTTAAAAATACCGGTGGTCTTTTGGTTTGTGGAAGATTTTCGGACGCTTCCTTATTGGAAGGAAATCGCCCCTTCCTATGATTATTTCTTCACCATTCAGCAGGGAGAAATTTTTGAGCAACTCCGGGCCGAGGGCGCCAGAAATACTTACTATCTGCCCCAGGGGTGTTTTCCCAATGTTCATCGACCGCTGGACCTCAGTTCCAGAGAGCGGGAAACCTATGGCGCAGACCTTTCGTTCATGGGGGCGGCGTATTACAACCGGATACAGACGTTTCCCCAATTGCTGGAGCATGATTTTAAAATCTGGGGAACCGGCTGGGACCTGCAATCGCCGGTCGGCCAGCGTGTGCAGAATGAAAATCTCCGGGTTTCTTCTGAGGAATCGGTGAAAATTTATAATGGTGCCAGAATCCATTTGAATCTGCATTCCTCGACCTACCACGAGGGAGTCAATTCCGAAGGCGACTTTGTGAATCCCCGGACCTTCGAAATCGCCGCATGTGGCGGATTCCAGCTGGTTGACGAACGATCCGAACTGGACGATTTGTTGAAAGAAGGTGAGGAAATCGTCACTTTCAACAGCATTAAGGATTTGAAGGAAAAGATTTCCTATTATCTGGAGCATGAAGAAGAAAGACAGCTTGTGGCTCAAAAAGGCCGCGAACGGGTGTTGGCGGAACACACCCTTGAACGCAGAATGACCGAAATGTTGATCCACATATTCGGGGATCAGTTGGAATCCTTGAAACAGCGGGTGGCCGGCAGGAAAGACCCTGTGGAGGCTTTGATCGAGCAGGCCGGGGAGAATACCGAGTTGGGGGCTTATCTTCAACAGTTTAAGGGAACCCTGGAGTTTTCCCTGAAAACCGTCACCGATCAAATCGCCAAAGGGGAGGGAGACCTGACAAAAACAGAGACCCTGCTACTCATGGTGGATCAGTTGGTGAACGAAAAGAGGTGAACCTTGGCTGAACGTATTCTCGTCATGAGTCTCACCCGTATGGGTGATCTGGTGCAGGCCACTCCCCTGATCAGCGGATTGAGGCAAAAGTACCCGGAGGCAAAAATCACGTTGATGGTGTCGAGCGACTTCGCCATGTTCACCCCCAACATTCCCGATATAGACGATTCCATCGTTCTGGACATTCGTCAATTCACCGATAAGGGACGTTGGAAGAAACTGACCTGGGTGGTCCTCTACCGCTATCTGGAGACCTTTCTGGAGGATGTGAAGCCCCTGCGGTTCGATCTTGTGGTGAACCTCAGCCATTCCAAACTCAGCGCGTTGATGATTTTGTTCCTCGGAATCAAAAAAGTGTGCGGGTTCATGTGCAATGCCACCGGGGACCGCATGACCCGCCATCCGTGGATGCAGTATTTCGGAATCGAGCCGTTCAATCGCATTTTCAATCCGTTCAATCTGGTCGAGATTTTTACCCGCAGTGCAGACGTGAAACTGGAAGATCAACGAATCCAAATCAATGTCCCTGAGGAAACTAAAACATCCATAACGGAACAGGTTGAGCGGGAAAACATTGGCGAGGATGAATTATTGATTGGCATTCAGGCGGGTTCCAGCCTTGAGAACCGACGATGGCCGGCCCGGTATTTTGCGGAGCTGGCGGACTTATTGGTCGAACGGCTCAACGCCCGGATCGTTTTATTCGGGGTGGCCGGCGAAGCGCCGCTGGCCGAAGAAATCCGCAATCTGGCGGTTCGCAGGGAACATATTATCGACCTGACAGGGAAAACCGATATCACTCAGTTGATCGGGTGGCTGAACAAATGCTCCTACCTGGTGACCAACGACACAGGAACGATGCACATCGCCGCCGCCCTGGGCGTCAGGATCCTGGGATTGTTTTTCGCTCACGCGCACCCGTATGAGACCGGACCTTACTCTCCCGGACATGTTCTTTTTCAGGCCCGGATAACCTGCGCTCCCTGCAGTTATGGCGTGCAATGCAATAATATCATTTGCATCCATAAAGTTAAGCCGCATCACCTGTGCTCGATGATCCTGAATCATCAGAAAATGAACGCCTGGACGCTCCCGATAAATATGGGGTCGCTGGATGAAGTGAATATTTTTGAAACACGATATGGAAAGGATCGTCGGCTCAACCTGAAACCGCTCGCCCGGCATCCGGTCGGTCTGGGCGATATCTTCCGGTGCTGTTATTCGCGATTATGGCTTGATTCCCTCCAGGAAAGCGCCCGTGAAGGAGGCACTCAGTCCGATCCGGAGGGGCTGGTCAAAACGATTCGGCAGGATTATGATTGTGATGATATTTCCGTGGTTCTAACCTCTTTAAGGGAAAAAATCGCAGTCCTGGGAGATCTGACCGGGATTGGCAGGAAGGGGATGCAGGGTGCGGGAAATATCATCCGGGCGTTTCGGGGAAAACCCTCACCGGAAAAGCTTAAGGCTCTGGGCGACGAAATCAACCGTATTGATGAACGGTTGGAACTGACGGGAGGCGCTCATCCGGAATTGAAACCAGTCGTGGACATGTTTAAAAAACGCAAGGAAAATTTTCAGGGAGAAAACGTGATCAAACTGGCAGGCGCGACTCTTCGATGCTATGAACAATTGGACGAAGAGCTGAAACGGTTGACCCGTTTCCTGAATGCGGTGGTCGAATCCTTTGCCGTTCCTGATTTTCAGGAAGATCAGGTGGGCGTCAAATCTACCAATGCGTTTGTCCCTGGCAGGTAGGTCGAGAGATCCGACTTGCCTGCGTCTTTCAGAAAAAATTCCAGGAATTCCAGCGAAGCGCCGCCTCCCGTAGATACAAAAAAATTGGAGGTGAAATAATTCCAGAGGATGTAGCTGTCGTCTTCTGTAAAGCCCAGAGTCAGCAAGTTTCGGTTGATGGAAGGGTGAATTTGTTTACCGATTTGCTTTTTGATCAGATTTTTTAGTTCATTGATGCTCACCCGGTTGAGCAGGGCCGCGGAATCACCGCCGCCGATGATTACGGAAAGCCTGGGGTTGATGAGAACCGAGCTAAAGAGCAGTTTGGCCAGTTCGATCGAACCCTCCAGATAGGCGTTGTTTGACGGATGATCGTAGGCCCCCAGAGGGCCGTTCCAGAACACATTTTCTATGTCGGGCGATAGTATGTTTTGATTAAAGTTTTCGATGGTTTTGGGGCCCAGGTCCAGTTGTAGCTCGGTATTGAAATCGGGCAGTTTTTTGACTTCATAGGTGGCGTCTTTGAAATCGCTCACCACTTTATAATCCTCCGGGAAAACGATTTCAACGCCATTGTTTTCCGCCAGATCGAGGATTTCATCGGCCATTAAAGTTTCTTCAAGTAAATTTTGGCCATTGTCTCCAGTCGGGTTGATCAGCTTACCTGGAATATCCTTCAACCCGAAGGGGGTGACCTGCTCTTTGGCTTTTTGCGCCAGAATAAAAGCGTTCACCATTTTGCCGCCGATTATGATACGCTTGACCCTGGATTTAACAAATTCCTTGAGGACGGATATTTTGTCGCTGATTTTGGCTCCACCGGCAATGATCACCGTTTTATGGGGGTTTGTAAGAACGCGGTTTCCAAACGCGCCCAGGACCTTGACTTCCTCGTGGAGCAAATTGCCCGCCACCACAATTTTGCCCTTTTGCCGCATGAGTTGAGGAAGCATTTTGATGCTTTTGGTCACCCGGTGGCTACACCCGAAAGCGCAGTTGATATAAACATCCGAAGTTTTGGCAATATCGTTGATGAATTCTTTGCGGTAAGTTTCGGGGTTCTTCGGTTCCAGGAGATACCGCAGGTTGGGCAGAAACTTAATGCCGCCCGGAGGCATCCGGTGGTGCGAAAGAATTTCTAGAGAATGTTTCAAGTGTGAGTCAATGATCTCCGGGGGGAAAATTGTGTAAGTGTCCCCGTATCTTTTACGAATTAAAGTGTCGAAATGGGTGCTGACAAATTGAATGTTGAAAATGCCGTCCCATCCCACGTGATCCTTGGTTTTATGAGGCCGGCCCAGGTGAGATCCGATGATCATCCTGCAATCGCCGTCGGTCAATTCGTGAATTTTTTTGAAGGTGAGATCAAGAAAGCGGCGAATCCGGGTATCATCCGCCACCCGGAAGTACCCTTTTTTAACGGAAACCAGAGGGACATTAAAATCCACGCGGATAAAAATGGTTTTTCCTCTTAAGTCGTCAGGTTGTAATGTGTCCAGCGAAATCATACCAATCGAGTCCAGCAGGGTTGATCACCCGAAATTGCAGGTGATAAAAAATCCCAGGATTCCTCAAAGAATCAGGGTGAAAATGTTTTCGGGTTCCCGCACGTGAAAAAGGGAAGCCAGAGGAAAATTCAAGTTTTTAATTTTGAAAACCGTCATGATAACTATGGATACGACAGAAAAACATGCGTTCCAGGTTGATTCTGTAAAAAATGATGTTTTATAGAAATCCAGATTTCTTTATTGCGGGAAAAAGTCTTTTACAAGAAATATTTTATAGCATTTGGTCGAGTAACAAACCA
Source organism: Nitrospinaceae bacterium (assembly GCA_029261595.1). Taxonomy (GTDB): domain Bacteria; phylum Nitrospinota; class Nitrospinia; order Nitrospinales; family VA-1; genus JADFGI01. Next base: position 59,639 of record JAJDAZ010000034.1, read on the forward strand.
ATGCAGGAGCCTTTATTATTTTGCACCCCCCAACAAAGCTCACGAGTGGAGTCCAAACATCGTGAGGCCGTAGAAAAATAACTCAATATTGGGGTATCTAGTTGAATTTTAACAAATTATGTTGAAATTGACAACAGTTGTTAACCGATTTTTTTAATTTATTATAACAGACTTAAAGATGATTATTGTCCATTGAGACAAGTAAAAAGCGAGAATTATTGAAAATGCCTAAAAAAATAATGTTAATCAATGCGGACCAACCGGAAGAATGCAGGGTGGTCATTTTAGAAGATGGAAAAGTTGAGGAATTGATCGTTGAACACGCTTCCCATGAACAAATCAAAGGAAATATTTACCTTGGGACCATCAATCGGGTGGAGCCTTCGATAGAAGCGGCTTTCTTGGATTTTGGCGGCAAGAAATTTGGATTTTTGCCGTTTAAAGATGTTCGGCATGATTCTTACCTTCAAACCGGGGAAAAGAAAGCCAGAACCCGCATTCAGGATGTTCTGGTCAAGGGACAAAAACTGCTGGTTCAGGTGGTTAAAGAGGGAAGGGATGCCAAAGGGCCTTCCCTGACCAACTGGATCAGTCTTCCGGGCCGGTTTCTGGTTTTGATGGTGGGGCAGGAGGCCAGCGCGGTTTCCAGGAAAATTGAGGATGAATCCGAGCGAAAAAAATTAAAAGATATCATCACCGATTTTAACCTGCCAGATAATATGGGAGTCATCATTCGAACAGCGGGATTGGGCCGTACAAAATTAGAGCTTCAGAAGGACTTGCAAATGCTTCTGAATATCTGGGAAAAACTGGACGCTGATTTGAAAAGCGAGAGTACAGAGGCCCCGGCGCTTTTATACCGGGAGCCCGATATGGTGGTGCGGACGGTGAGAGACCACTTTACCGCCGATACCACGGATATCATTGTGGATGAAAAGGAATCGTACAAAGCGCTCCAGGGATTCGTCAAGTTGGTCATGCCCCGGCTGTATCGCAAGGTCAAGTTCTACAAGGAAACCAAACCCCTTTTTTCCCAGTACAATGTCGAAGCCCAAATCGATTCGATTTATGATCGAACGGTTCAATTGCCTTCTGGCGGATCGATCGTGATCGATATTGGGGAAGCCATGGCGTCGATCGACGTCAACTCAGGCAAAACCAAAGGAGCCAGTCAACTCGAAGAAACCGCTTTGAACACCAATCTGGAAGCGGCGACCGAAGTGGGCAGGCAATTGCGCCTGCGCGATCTGGGCGGTTTGATCGTCATCGACTTCATTGACATGTACCAGAAAAAAAACAAGGCCCTGGTGGAGCGGCAGTTGAAACTTGTCTGTAAAAAAGATAAAGCCAGAATCAATTTATCGCGAATATCGAAATTTGGCCTGATTGAAATGTCCCGGCAGAGGATGTCGCCTCCGGTAAAGGAAGGGGTTTTTGAATCCTGCAAAACATGTAAGGGAACGGGGCATGTCAAGTCGGTGGGGAATATCGTTCTGGGCATGTTGAGGAAAACCCAGGAAATCATCGCGAAGGAGAATGTCAGGCTGTTGGCGGTGGAGGTTTCTCCCGAAGTGGGAGATTATATGCTGACCCACAAATTGAGATACCTGCTTGATCTACAAGAGAAGCACCATTTCATTATAGAATTTGTAAGTAAACCCGGACTTGCCCACGAGAATTTTTCCTACAATGTTCTCGAAAGAAAAAAACCTGCGGAAGTTGAGCGGTTGGATAAGCCAATAGATCAGGGGGCGAGGAACGAGGACTCTCAAATTGAACGCACGTCCGAAGATGGAACTGACGCTAAAAAGGAAGGGGGTAGGGGAAGGCCAAGAAACCCGCGCGCCAAATCATCTTCAAGAAAACGCTATCCGCGCGGAAGGAAAAAAACTGAAGATATGGAGCAAAAAGATCAACCGACGGATCAAGTGGATAATCCAGTAGATTCGGTAGAGCAAATGGAGAAGCCCGCGGTTCAGGCTGATATGGCGGAAACCCCGAAAAATGACTCAGCCCCCACGGATGTCGTAGACGGTAATAAAGAGAGTGACGAGGCCAGTCCTGGAAATCAAAGCGCCCCATCGCCTGCCAAAAAACGTTATACACGTAGAAAGACCTCCAGCAAAAGAACATCACCCTACCGGGGCCGAAGAAGACGAGTGGAAAAACCGGTCTCCGAAGGAGGTGAAAGCGCAAGCCCAGAAGTCGGTCAGGCCAAAGCCGAAGCAGACGGAAATGTCGCCGATGCGCGTCCGGTGGCGAAGGAAGGGACTCAGAATCTGGACAGCGGAAATGTCAGTGCACCCATCCCGATTCCGGTGCCGAAAGTTTCCAGCGAACCGAAACCTGTGAAAGAAGTGGCGCCTCAGTCATTCACCGAAGAGCCGCCTTTTTAGGCGGCGGGTGGTTGAAATAAGACAGGCTTTATCCGAGAAAAAGATTCAGTTCCTGATTGACAGGGTTCGACGGTGTTCTCAAGTGGTCGATGCAACACTATAATCTTTAAATAAAAAGATGGAGTGTTGTAAATGACATACAGAACCCGAATTAATTATACCCCTGCACAGAAGCAAGAGATATGGGATCGCTGGAAAAAAGGCGAGTCTCTAAACTCAATCGGTCAATTATTTGATCGTCCATCCTCTTCTATTTTTAATATATTGGCACCAACGGGTGGCATTCGCCCACCCATTCGCAAACGATCTAAACGGGTCCTTACCCTATCTGAACGAGAAGAAATTTCAAGAGGCATTGTTGCTGATTTATCCATTCGCTCAATCGCTGAACATTTAAATCGTCCCCCTTCAACGATCAGTCGTGAAATCAAGCGTAATGGTGGTTATGATAACTATCGAGCCACACAAGCTGATCTGGCTACATGGGAGCGAGCGCATCGTCCCAAACGATGTAAATTGGCTTTTAATCGACCGTTGAGTCGAACTGTGGCCACAAAACTTCAATTAAATTGGTCACCAGAGCAAATCGCCGGATGGCTTAAAATGGAATACCCTAACAATGAAAACAACCACGTGTCACACGAAACCATCTACTGCAGTCTATTTGTACAAGCACGGGGCGTTCTTAAAAAAGAACTACAACAATTCCTTAGATCACAACGTGCAATCCGGCGCTCCAGGCAGGCTAGTTTAAAAAGAGATGGGCTGGGCCAAATAACCAATGCTGTATCAATCCGTGAGCGCCCTGCCTCGATAGAGGATCGTGCTGTGCCTGGACATTGGGAAGGCGATCTTATTGCAGGCTCAAATAACAGTTACATTGCCACCTTGGTGGAGCGACACACACGTTATGTCATGCTGGCAAAGGTTAAAAGTAAAAACACAGAAAGTGTCGTGTCAGCACTGATAAAACAATCAAAGAAACTACCAGATGAATTGTATAAATCGCTCACCTGGGATAGAGGAAAAGAATTGGCAGACCATGAGCGTTTTACTTTAGAAACTGATATAAACGTTTATTTTTGTGATCCTCGCAGCCCATGGCAACGAGGATCAAATGAAAATACCAACGGATTGCTGAGACAATATTTTCCAAAAGGAACAGATTTATCAGTACACTCTCAAACTAAGCTGAATGCTGTGGCCCGACAATTAAATGAGCGGCCACGTAAAACATTAGAATTTGAAACACCAGCTCAACGTTTTAACGCATGTGTTGCATCGACCGGTTGAGACCGCCGCCAATAGCGGACATTCGTTTCAATTCAAAGCCAACGGTCAATATCAGGGGGTAGGTTATCCTTTAGCACGGAGTTTGTTAATGGATGCCCCCTTTAGGAGAAAGAAAACTTATTTATTCAATTTTCTTTTGTCTACCTTTGAGTAAACCTTTGAAACCTCTTCACT
>JAJDAZ010000035.1 GCA_029261595.1 Nitrospinaceae bacterium
AAAGGGAGGCGATCCTTTTATTTTTGGACGCGGCGGCGAAGAAGTCCTGGCGCTGAAGAAAGCGGGCATCCCGTTTTCCGTGGTTCCGGGCGTGACCTCTCCCGTCGGAGTTGCGGCGTATGCCGGCATTCCCCTGACCCACCGGGACATTTCTTCCACTGTTTCCATCATCACCGGGAGCAACGAAAAAAACCAGCAGGACATTCACATCGACTGGGAAAAAATCGCCAGCCGTTCGGGAACGCTGGTCTTTCTCATGGGCGCGCGCAAGCTCCCGCAGATTTGCGAAAAACTGATGCACTTCGGCAAAGACCCCGGCACGCCCATCGCGGTGATCCAGTGGGGAACCACCGCCCGGCAGAAAACCTGGACGGGAACTTTAAAAACCATCGTGGAAATCGCGATGCAAGAAAATATCGCCCCGCCCGCTTTGACCATCATCGGCGAAGTGGTCAACGTGCGGCCCTACATGGAATGGTATGAAACCTTGCCGCTGTTCGGCAAAGCGGTGGTCATCACGCGCGCCGAAAATCAGGCGGACTCCATGATTCAGCAGTTGCATGAAAAAGGCGCGGAACCGGTTTCCTTTCCGGTCATTCAAACGGTGCCGCCTAAGGATTGGTCGCCTCTCGATCAGGCCCTCACCCGATTATCGGAATACCACGGCCTGATATTCACCAGTGTCAACGGCGTCAAATTTTTCATGCAGAGGTTGAAAGAAACCAGCCAGGATATCCGCGAATTAAAAGGAGTCCGTGTCTATACCATCGGCCCCAAAACCGAACAAGCCGTCCGCGCCTTCGGGATTAAGGTAGATTGCGTGCCGGAGGATTTCGTGGCGGAATCGTTGATCGAAAGTCTGGGCCGTGAAAATGTAACCGGGAAACGCTTTCTGATTCCCCGTGCCCTGGTGGCGAGAGAAATACTGCCCGATCAACTGCGCGCCATGGGAGCAACGGTGGATGTGGTCCCTGCTTACCAGACCCTGCCGCCAAAAAGGAAAAACGAAGACCTGGGCCGCCGGTTGAAAGAGGGCGTCATCGATGTCATCACCTTCACCTCCTCATCCACCGTGACCAATTTCCTCGACCTGACCGGCCCGGAATTGCATCCCTATCTGGATCGCGTCACCTTTGCCTGCATCGGGCCGATCACCGCAAACACGGCAAAAGAGAACGGTTTGAAAGTGGCCATCACTCCGAAGGAGTTCACGATGGATGCTCTGGTCCAGGCGATCGAGGAGCACTACACTGGCAAATAGGATAAACTCCCCTTATTATTTGAGATTTTTCGCCCCTCGGCAGAATTTTTGGACAGTTAAAACCATCTATGATAGATATAATTTCCTCAAACCTTGAATCCATAGGCGTCTACCAAAAACATGGAATACGGATCAGAAGAACATAAAGAATTATTATGTCGATTTTTTATCGACACGCACAAACCCTTCACGCCGGAAGAACTCCCCTGGCCGGATTTGGACGAAGAAACGATTCAAAAACTCGCCAAGTTTCCCATCTGGGATCATGCGGTTTTTACCGAGAGCCAGGTGTTCAACAAGCTGACGGCGTATTCCGAGGAAATAAGCGACCCGCTTCTCAAGGAGGCGATGGCCCTTCAGGGTTATGAAGAGGGGAGACACGCCGGCATACTCAAATATTTCCTCAAACGATACGACATTCCCTTTAAAGAGAAGCCCTGCAACCCTCTGCCGAACAATCTGGAAAAAGCTTTTTTAAGGACCGGAGCCGGGGAATGCATAGATTCTTTTTTCGCGTTCGGATTTCTGGAAATTTCTAAAACATCGGAAGATTATCCCATTGAACTGATCGAGGTGATGGAACCCATCGTGCAGGAAGAGGCCCGGCACATTCTGTTCATTTCCAACTGGATTCTATATCAGCGTTTTCAAAGACCCGCTTTACTCCAGCCCGTGCATTCTCTCCAAACCCTGATGGCCTTCTGGAACGCCGGCTGGTCCCGGCTCATGGATTTAAAGGATCTTGGGGGGAAATCCTTCACCATCCAGGCCCGGAAACAGGAGAAATCCTCCCTGTCTCCCAAGAATTTTGTCCAACTTTGCCTCAGGGAAAACAAACGCCGGTTGGCCGAATACGACCCTCGTCTCGCCCGCCCGAAACTGATCCCTCGGCTCATGAGCGGCGTCAGTTTTCTGCTCTGAAGCGTTTTCCAACCGAAAAACCATTATTTCTTGTATATTTCTGGGAAATCGCTACAATTTTACTCACAGCAAATGATATCAACCCGGTTTTCGCCTGCATCGGCCAGTGAGAAAATTGGCATTTTATAAAAGTATCCCATGTCTATTCGTTTCGTCCAGATCAGCCATATAGTATTGACCACCCAGGAAATCGCCGACGTTCTGATTGAGCACTTGAAGTCCTACGACGATTACGATCAGATGATGAAAGCGTTCGCGAAAATGGCCAAAAAATACAGCGCCTGCTCGTCCCGGAATAACGGCGGCGACCTGGGCCCCCTGGAAGTTCACACCAGCGCTCCCGAATTGTATAATGCGGCCATGAAAGCGCCGGTACGGGAAGTTCAGGGTCCGGTAAAAACCAAATTCGGCCACCACATTTTTGTCCTGACAGAGGAAGAACCTTTGGGAGATACGGGCATCGACGGGATCAACCAACCGGGGATGGGCGCGGGCGACGGCACGCTTTAACTCACTAAACTCTCAGCGCACCCAGCAACCATGAAACTGGACGGCATACACCACATCGCATTGAATGTGAAAGACCTGGACCGGGCGGAACGGTTTTATACCGACGTCCTGGGATTCAAGGTCACGCACCGGTTCACCAAGGGCCTGAATCACCTGATGCTCGACACCGGCAACTCCGCGATTGCCCTGTTTGAAGCCCCCGACCTAGAAGTGAAAGACGCGATGGACCTGTTGAGTAAAACGGGATATCTCCATCTGGCTTTCAAAGTTCACCGCGACCAATTTCCCGCCGTGGTAGACGAATTGAAAAAAAACAACGTCACCATCGATAACGGCCCGGTCAAACGCGGCGACGGAGAATCTATTTATTTCAACGACCCGGACCACAATCACCTGGAAATTCACTGCGACCACTGATCCATGATAGATACCATCCTGAAAAAAGCCCTCGACGGGGAAAGAATCAGCGGCGAGGAAGCCTTGGAGTTATTTTCCACAAACGACATGCTTCTTTTAGGCAACGCGGCCTCGCGCATCGCCCGCCGGAAACGCAACAACCGTGTCGTCACCTACATCGTGGACCGCAACATCAACTACACCAATATCTGCGTCACCGATTGCGATTTTTGCGCCTTCTATCGCAAAGAAAAAGACGACGACGCTTACGTTCTGCCATTTGAAAAAATCGGAGAAAAAATCGAGGAGACCCTGGCTCTGGGGGGACGGCAGATTCTTCTGCAGGGCGGTCACAACGTCAATCTGCGCATCGAATATTTTGAAGACCTGTTTCAGAAGATCAAGGAAAAATACGGCATCCATCTGCACGCCCTGTCGCCCCCGGAAATCGTTCATATCAGCCAGGTGTCCAAACTTTCCCTTGCGGACACGATAAAACGCTTGCAGGCCGCAGGGTTGGATTCCATTCCCGGCGGGGGTGCTGAAATCCTGGTGGACGAGGTGAGAAATAAAATCGGTCCGAAAAAATGTTCGACTGACGAGTGGCTAGAAGTGATGGCCATCGCCCACAGCATGGGCATCCCCACCACCGCCACCATGATGTTCGGCCACGTCGAAACTTTGGAGGACCGGGTGGAACATCTTCTGCGCATTCGTGAGCAACAGGACAAAACGGGCGGATTCACGGCGTTCATCCCCTGGCCCTGGCAACCGGGCAACACCAAGCTCAGTCGGGACCTGAAAGGAAAAACCTCCGTCACCGGCCTCGATTACCTTAAAACCCTGGCCATCTGCAGAATCGTTCTCGACAATTTCGACAACCTCCAGTCTTCCTGGGTGACGCAGGGACCCAAGATCGGGCAAGTGGCGTTGTACTATGGAGCCAACGACATGGGAAGCACCATGCTGGAGGAAAACGTCGTGCGGGCGGCGGGAACGGTGTTCTGCCTCGACGAAAACGACATCCGCCGCTTGATCACCGATGGCGGTTTCACTCCCCAGAAACGCAATATGCGTTACCAGTTCGTCTAACTCGCTCCCGCGAGGGGGAAAGTTAGGCTCCGCTCGCTATACTCACGAGCCCTAAAAAAGCCAAAAACCTATCGAACGTTAATATGTGGTCCAGCGTCACGCTGGCTCCCGCGGAGGAGGCTAGCCCACCAGTTTAGCGGGCTTGGTGCGGCGCAGGCCCAATAAATTTTGCACGACTTGGGGGTCGGTCCCGGCTTGCATCATGAAGGCCCCGAAGGAGTGACGCAACGAATGCGGCGTGGCCAGCTTTTTCACCCCGGAAATTTCCAGGGCAGACTTGAAAAATTTTGCCACCGCGCGGGTGGTCAATGGGCCGCCGCGCTCACTGGGAAAAAGATAACTGTCCGGACTTTTGATCCCAACCTGTCTGGCCAAGGCGTCCTTGAGACTTCCTGAAAAAATGGTGGTGCGTCCTTCGCCCTTGCCATCCTGGGCGGGAACGAATAATTTTAAATTCTCAAGATCCAGATGTTGCACCCGCACATTGACGACTTCCGACACCCGCAGTCCCGCTGTGTAACCGAGTTCGATCATGAGCCGGTGTTTGGGGTTTTCCGCCGAAATGGCGATGCGCTTCACCTCATCCAGGGTCAACAGAACGGGAGGCGCCTTCTTTTTGGGCGGCCTGTTAAAACCCAGCAAATCCAACGGTTGACCCAGTTCGGTTTTACAGAAATAGCTCAAGGCATTCACCGCCTGGTCGATGGTGGAACGGGACAAATCGCCTGCGGTCAGTCGATCGAGGTAAGCCCGTAACTCTTCCTGAGTTACGGAATAGGGCTCTTTCGGATGAATGTGGCGCATAAAAACATTCAATTGGCCCAAATAGGCTTTGATCGTTTGCGAGCTGTATTGTTCCGATGCCAGATTATTGCGAACGCGGGTCAGGAGGTTGCTGATCGGCAGGGGATGCGAAACCACTGGGTTCATTATCGTTCTCCACTAAAGGGGGAAGGCGGGCAGGAGACCCTCTTCGGTTATGTGGGAAAGCCTGTGAAGAAGTTTGATTCAAATTCAGGCGTTATGAGATTTGAAAATAAGTCCAGGAACCCTTGAGAAATCACCTTGTCGGCCCTGTCCTTAGAGGTCAATATAGAAAAATTAAGTCCATCGGTCAAGCGAAATCCGGCCTGAAATTATGAGTTATCTAGTTGATAATTAACAGGCTCTAACCGTGAGGCTTGGAACTGAAAAAGGTAGAACTTTTATATTGCAGAATCCCCCGGCGGAGCAGGACGTTGAGCACGGCGACGGCGGGGACTCCCAGGATGATTCCTGTCAGACCGAACAATTCCCCCCCCAGCAACACCGCGAATATGACGGCCACCGGGTGCAGTCCAATATTTTCACCCAGGATTCGGGGAGTGATGACCATGCCTTCCAGCATCTGCACCACACCGAATACCCCCATTACCCAGAAAATGGGCATCCATTCCTGCACCTGCAAATAAGTCAACAGCGCGGCGGGAACAAAACCAACGATGATCCCAAGATAAGGAACCAGATTCGCGAAGCCTGCAAGAAACCCTATAAAAAGGCTCATGGGAGTGCCTGCGGCGTACAGGCCTATCGAATACAATGCCCCCATCAAGAACGCCACCATCAACTGACCGCGAACAAAATTAGCGAGAACACGGTCGATCTCCGAAACCGTATCGACAATACTTTCCTTGAGCCGAGGCGGAACCAGGGCTAGAATTTTTTCGATGATTTTGTCGTAATCCCGCAACAAATAAAACATGACAACGGGAATGATCACTAGATTCGCCGCCATCAATATCATGTCAAACAGGTTGGACAGGGAATCCCAAAGAAAAGACGAAACAAACGTCAGGACCCTCAAAGGAAGTTCGCCAAACCGGGCCATTCCCTCGTTCAACAGATCCTGAATTTTTGCCTGATCGAGGCCCGCCACCTTTTCCAGCACCGGGCGCAACCAATTCTGCACGACCTGGATATATTCCGGCAGGTTTTTCGCCAGGCTCTCCGCCTGCAACCGCAACATCGGGAAAACCAGCAGGCCCGCTCCCAGAATCGACGCAAAGAACAGGGTCATCAGCGAAACGACGGATAGGGTCCGCGAAATTTTCCATTTTTCCATGCGGTCCACCAGCGGGTCCAGCAGATAAGCCAGCGCAAACGCCACAAAAAACGGTATGACCACGCGGCGGGCGTAATACAAAAAAATGATCAACAACGCAGAAACGGCAAGCCCCAGGAATATAGCCTGATAATTCGGTTTTCGTTCCATGCGCTAGAGGTCTTCCATGGATGAAGGAGGCGACACGTGAGACGAAGGCGCAGGCGGGGTGTTTGAATCATTCCGGGAACCGGCGGGAGCCTCCCAGTATCGGTTGAGAGACCGCAATAAAAATTCGGAGAGCTTTCGGCTGGCATCCCCAAACGCTTCCAACTCTCCCGCCAAAAGATCCGCATTGCTGGCGGTCGCAAACTCGCTTTTAGCTGCAATGACGGTCGATGACAACGCCGAAATCACCCGCACACTGATGGTGATTTGAATGATCGATTCTCCCGAACCCGCATGGTTTTCCACCTGACGGGACAAAGCATTCCCCAGAATAACGATATCGGCTCCGGCATTCAAGCCAATCTGGACCGCGTCATTCACATCTCCATTAACGGCATTTAATACGTTTTCTTCAGACACGGAATCCTTGACCAGATCGCGCGGCACCAGGCTCACGGCGCTTTCCGTAAAGTTCTGCACCAGAGCCGCCTCGGATATGGGCACCGTTTCCCAGAAAGACAACGCTTCGCCCGATGTGAGACTTTTTTCAGAAATCAGTATGATGACCTTTTTCGAACTCGCCGATCCTACAGACATTCCCGTGCCGCTCAAGGACTTGCCAAGCGCATTGGGGAACAGTGTCACCTGTAAAGCCACCGCGCTGGTTTTTGCGATCGGATCGTCCACCGCTTCTATAAACCGGTAACTCTGCACATAGCGGTCCGCGCGTTTCAGGGTTTTGCTGAAGTTTTTCCGGTTGGCCTCATATTTTTCATCGCCCAGAAAATTTCTGAGAGATTTTTCCAGAGCCGACTTGAACGCCAGGGACACCGCCAGGTCCCGCGCTTTGACAAAGTCATTGCCAAAAACCGGAACCTCGGCATCGACCTGATAAGTCAGTTGAATCCGACCCTGGGCGTGAATCTCCGTGGGGATGAGAAAAAACCACCCCATGGTCAGTAAAAATATTCCCAAAGCAAAGTAAGATATTTTATTTGTCGGCAAGGTTTTCAATTAAATGCAAGGGCGTTGAAATAACGCAACAATAAAATGGATGGGCTCTTCATCAGTTGTTCCCAGGCAGGCCATCGCTCAGACGACTTGGCTGACTGCTTTATAAAGCGACTTGACTTCCCTGGGCGAAAGAAAACGGCAACTCCCCAAGGGCAAACCGGTCAGGTTCAAATTGCAAAAATGAGTCCTCTTCAATTTAATGACCGGATGTCCGATCATTTCGCAGACCCGTTTGATATGCCGGTTCTTCCCTTCCGTCAACTTCATGGTCAAAACACAATTTTTTCCGGTGCTCCTGAATACTTTGATATCAATCGGGGAAGTTGGAACATTGTCCAGGCGAATTCCTTTTCTGACCCGGTTCAATTTTTTTTCGTCTGGAATTCCCCGAACCTTGACCTGATAGATGCGCTCCATCTGATACTTGGGTTCGAGCAATTTTTTTGCCAGGCGGCCATCGTTGGTGAACAACAAAATGCCCTGAGTGTTGAAATCCAGTCTCCCCACCGGGAAAACCCGAACCGGAACTTTATTGACGAAGTCCATCACCGTTGGCCGACCGCGCGCGTCTTTTTTCGTGGTTGTCAGACAGCTGGGAGGTTTGTTGAGAATAAGAAACGCCTTCTCTTCAGGCGGAGGAACCAGTTTTCCCTTCACTTTTATTTTATCTTTGGCAGGGTCCGCCAGGGAACCCAACAGGGTCACGGTCTGGCCGTTCACCTGGACCTTGCCCTCGGCAATCCATTGCTCTGCCTCGCGACGCGAGGCAAACCCCGCTTCCTGGATGATTTTTTGCAGGCGAATTTTCATTTCACAATCGGTTCTGGAAGAGGTTCACGCGCCTGAATCCAAATCATTGACGGAGGGGGAAGAGACCGTGTCTTCTTGGTCAGGAATTGAGGACTTCCTTTCCGGAACGATCACTTTGGGAGCATCTTCACTCCTGAGCAGACCGGGGTTTTCCTCCGCGCTTTCCGGCGACGCATCCTCGGACTGCGAAGAGTTGAAATCCATTTCTTCCTGGACGTTATTTTCCAACTCGCCTTGAAGTTCCTCCTGCAGGTCTTCCAAAGTCGGCAGATCGGCCAGATCTTTCAATCCGAAATATTCCAGAAATTTCCTCGTGGTGCGATACATGATCGGTCTTCCGGGAGCTTTTTTCCGACCAGCGGGCCCCACAATTTTTTTATCCAATAGTGTCCGTATCACGCCGCCGCAGTCCACGCCGCGTATCTCTTCCACCTCCTGCTTGGTCAGCGGCTGTTTGTAAGCGATGATGGACAGCGTGTCGAGACTGGGTTGAGAGAGCTTGGTGGTTTTATCGAGCTTGAGAAACTTTCGCACCCAATCCGAAAATTCGATGCGCGTGCACAACTGGAACCCGCCGGCGACTTCATCGATTCTAAGATTGCGCGCTTGATACTCTTGCTGCAATTCTTCCAGAACAGATCGCAGGTCCGCCTTCTCCGTTCCATTCATCAGCATGGATTGCAGATCGCCCGGAGTGACCGGTTGATCCGAGGCTAATAGAATATTCTCGACAATGGCTTTTAGTTCTTCCCGTTCCAATTTTTCTTCCCCGATAAGTTCAGGTTTATTCTATTACACAAGGAGTACTTTACAAAATATGATAGCGAGCCTAAATCCTCTCCCCCTTCAACAAGCCCAGAATGACTGGGGAGTGGGGGAAAGTCTGAAAAGGAAAATTTTCGCGCAACCCAAAATTTGTCCCGCTTTTTATCCATCGACCCTTATATTTGCCCCCGCCCACAGGCGGGTCATTTTTTAAAATACTTGCTGAGAGCCAACCCCTGCGAATGGTAATTGGACTGAATATCTTTGCCGTAAACGATGGTCGGCGTTTCAATGACCTTTTCAAATTTCAAGCGGCAAAACGTTTGACCGTCCTCCACCATGAACGGAACGTCATGCGGGCGCACTTCCATGACCGCACGGGTGCCCAAGTTGAGGCGCGATTCCCCTTCGACCCAGCCGAAACCGGGGTCGAAAAACCCGGCGTAATGCGTACGCAGTTCACCGCTGTTGGGTTCATACGCCACCATCTCCGCAAGCAGATGCGGGGCGACGCAAATCTTTTCCTTCGACATCATGATGTAAAAACATTCCGGCTCCAGGATCAACCGGTTGTTTCTGGCCCGGCACATGGGTTCCCAGAAATCCTGCGGATCGTAATGATTGATTTTGGAAAGGTCGATGACACTGGAATTGGTCTTTGCCTTATAGGCGATGATGTCGTCGTCGCTTTTCCCGGCCAGATCGACGCCGACATAAATCCCGTCCTTGACGCGGATTAAATTATAGGGAATTTCGAATCCGCTGTCGTCAAACAGGATGGGCGATTTTTTATACTCCGGCTCCAGCCCCTGCTTGCCCAGCGTTTCAGAGGTGACGTATCCGATTCGCAGTTGATTGAGCGACAGCCCCGCCTGTACTTTTACGGGAAACGATCTGGGAATGATTTCCAGATACATTTTACCCTTGTACTCCTTCTGGATTTCATCGAAGCGATGGCCCCGGTCGATGATCACGCGGGTGAACATGTCCAGCCGCCCGGTGGAACTTTTGGGATTGGCCAGCCCGAACATCGCAGGGGGAAAGTTCAATTCCTCCATGAGCGGAATCAAATAAATCGCGCCTTTTTCGAGGATGCCCCCGTCCCCGGAGATATCGAACTCGTAGAGCGTGACCTGCTTGAGCTTTTCCTCGACCGTCTCGTTTTCCGGCAGAAAACTGCACTGAATCCGGTAAGCCTTGGGCCCCAACCGTAAATCCAGACTGACCGGCTGAAATTGGGAGGGTTCAATGGGAAACTCGGAATGGATGAACCCCTGCCGGCAGGCAGACTGGATCATCTGGTAAGGCAAATACCCGCGTTTTCCCTTCAAAACCTCCAAAAGATCACGTTTGACCGTGGAATCCGTTGTCAGAGACTGCATATTATTATCCTGGGAACGAAAAATATTTCCAAAGTGATGGGACAGGCTGGAGGACAGCCCTAAGACTGCAAATTCAATTGACAGGTCGTTTACGGCTATGATTTAATCCTAATATCCACAATTTTTCAACTGGATAATTGATTGAGGTCAAAGAATTTATGCCCTTGTACGAGTATTTTTGCGACGATTGCCAGAAAGAGTTCACCCTGTTGCAACCCGCCAGTGTGAACAAAGAGGAAACCACCTGCGCCGAATGCGGGTCTGACAAGGTGACCCACAAATTTTCCACCTTTACGTCCAAAATCCAGGGAGTGACCCCTTCCAGCAGAAAAAGACCGGTGACGGAAGATGATTACCCCAATAAAGATGTTTTCAAACTACCCATTCCCCGTTTACGGTCTGATTTGTAGTTTCTTACGATATTTTGGAATATTTAGGGTCTCAAGGGATCTATCAACCTTAATCATTCACCTAAAAAACCTTTGATCGAAGTTTTCCTCTTATGAGCCTGAAAAAAAATAAAAAAGTCAAAAAGTCTCCCACAGAAAAAGAAACCGCTCCCACAAAATCGACAAATCCTCTAAAGCGCGTCGGGCTGACTGTTTTTTGGGGAGCCCTCATTGCCGTCGGGCTGTGGGCGTTAATGGATTTATCCACTCCCCAGAGCAATCTGGTTCCTTACAAGCAGGTCAAGCAATCGTTGGAGGAGACTGAAAAAAAACAGACAGAGGAGTCAGCGGAATTTAAGGATGGCGACACTTCAAGCGAGGGCTTTGAAACAGCGTCCAACGACCTTGACCTCGATTCCGCGGATCTGGTCCAAAAAACATCTGCCGCCCCGAATTCGCAAGTCAATCTGCCCAGGGAAACTCTGGAGCACATTGCCAAAGGCATGGAGTTGACGGAGCAAGGAAAATACAACCAGGGCAATATCGAATTCGAAAAAGCCTCCAAGATCAGCCCCAACTCAAACGAGGTGTACGCCATCTGGGGCGCAGCTTTGAAAATGCAGAAAAAGTACAAGGGCGCCAACAAAAAATTTGCCAGGGCACATGAACTGGCTCCCAATGACAAGGAGATCGTTTTCAATTGGGCCATGTCCACCCTGGAAGAACGTAATTCAGACGAGGCCATCCGGCTGTTTGAAATGGCTGTGAAGATGGAACCCAAAAATTACCTGGCCTACAATTTCCTCGGCAAAGCCTACGGCCAGAAAAAATTCTATGATGAAGAAATCGCCAGTTACAAAAAGGCCATCGAGTTGAAGCCCGATTTTGGCGCGGCCCATTTCAACCTTGGGATTATCCTGGGTATCAAAAAGAAATTCGAAGAAGCCGCGCCGCATTTTGAAAAGGCGATTGAAATCGACAAGAGTTTTGAAAAGCCGTTTGTCGTGCAGATGCTGACAGCCATGGGTCTTAGAAAAGCCAAGACCACTGAAGCTTCATCGGATGAGACTTCCAAAGCAGAACCGAAACCCGAACCGGCAGTAA
This sequence comes from Nitrospinaceae bacterium, assembly GCA_029261595.1. Lineage (GTDB taxonomy): Bacteria > Nitrospinota > Nitrospinia > Nitrospinales > VA-1 > JADFGI01. Next base: position 11,893 of record JAJDAZ010000035.1, read on the forward strand.
AAGAGGCCAAAGCGGACATTGGCGAAGAAATAAAAAAATCGTTGGAGAGAAAAACCGAAGGGTCCGGGTCCGACCATAAAATGGAAGAAGGGTCCAAGAACGTCAAGGACACCACAAATGTTAAGGGCAGGGTTTTGATCAATGGGAAAGCCATTCCTCCCAATGCGGTGGTGTTTCTGGAAACCCAAAGCAAGTTGAGAGTGCCCGGGCAAAAAACCCAGGAACTGACCATCCGCCAGAGCAACCTGAGTTTTTTTCCAAAATCCTCAACCGTTCAAGTCGGGTCCACCGTCACATTCGCCAACACAGACAAGGAAGTACACAATATTTTTTCCAAATCCCAGAACAACCAGTTCAACCTGGGAGCCATGGCGGCGGGTTCTTCAAGATCATTGACACTGGACCAGGCGGGTCCCATCGTCCTCAGGTGCAATCTGCATAAGGACATGATAGGTACCATTTTCGTCGTCCCCAACGGTTATTCCACCCACCCCAATGAAAACGGCGAATTTGCCTTTAATAAGGTCAAAAGCCAGGGCTACCTCCTGCAAGTCTGGCATCCCCGTATGCTTCCTGAAGAAGTGGAAGCCAATCTGACGACCGTCGATTTAAAAGGCGAGGATAAAACCTTTGATTTCGATATCAAATCGACCTCGCAACCGGGCGAGATCCACGACATGGTGGATCCCACTGACTACAACGCCATCGTGGACACGATCGAAAAAGAAATGTTTCAGGCCATCGAAGACTGGAAAAACGGCAAAAAATCCATCCCCAGAAAACGCATGCTGATGGCCATCACCAAACATTATGACGGGGAAGGACTCAAAGGCGCGATCGCAAAAAGTTTCAGCCAGAAACGCAGTATCCAACTGGAAAAGAAACTCGATGAAATCCGCAAACTGATCTCCGGGATCGGCGTGGCCAAAAAAGACGTCACCGAGGCGGTGCTCACCAGCAAGGCCAAGTTTGCCGTCAGTCAACTGCGCTTAAACGTTAAGGAACTGGAAGCCCGGCTGAAACCGGATGCAGGCAAAAAGAAATGACCTGCTAGACGATTGCCGACAACCTGCAACAACATCTCCTGCCCTGATTCGTCATTTGACTTTACCGTCGAGCGGATGATAATTTGACAGCCATGAAACTGCGTCTCTACAATTCATTGACCCGCCAAAAAGAAGACTTCGTCCCGCTCAAGGAAAACCACGTCGGCATGTACGTCTGCGGCGTTACGGTTTACGATTATTGCCATGTCGGGCATGCCCGCGCCGGAGCCGTGTTCGACACCATCTACCGATACCTCAAACATCTGGGTTATGAAGTGAACTACGCCCGGAACTTCACCGACATCGACGATAAAATCATCAACCGGGCCAATGAGCAAGGCGTCCCCTGGCAGGAGGTGACGGAAAAATTCATCCAGGCATTTTACGAGGACATGGGGAAACTGAACATCGAAATTCCCACCGTGGAACCCAAAGCCACCGACCACATCCCGGAAATGATTTCCATGATCGCCTCCCTCATCGAACGGGGAAAAGCCTACAACAAGGGCGGGGACGTTTTCTATTCCGTGCACTCGTTCGCGGATTATGGTCGGCTTTCCGGCAAGAATACCGACGACCTGTTGACCGGCGCCCGTGTCGATATCAATGAAGACAAACGCAATCCCCTGGATTTCGCGTTGTGGAAAAAAAGCAAGCCGGACGAGCCGGCCTGGGGCAGCCCCTGGGGGCCGGGTCGCCCAGGATGGCATATCGAGTGTTCGGCAATGGGCACAAAATATCTGGGCGAAACTTTCGATATTCACGGCGGCGGCAAAGACCTGATCTTCCCGCATCACGAAAACGAAATCGCCCAGTCCTGCGGCGCATCGGGAAAACCTCCGGTCAAATACTGGATTCACAACGGATTCGTCAATATCGACAAGGAGAAAATGTCCAAATCGCTGGGCAATTTCTTCACCATCCGCGAAATTTACAAACGCCATCATCCTGAAGTCTTGCGGCTGTTTTTAATCAGCAGTCATTACCGCAACCCCATCGATTTTTCCGAAAAAAATATCGAGGACGCGGCGAAGGTGCTGACCCGGTTTTACGAAGGCATTGAAGCGGCGGAAGAGCTGGTTAAAGGAAAAAAGACACCTTCTTTAAACGATGCGGTTCGGTCCTCTGCGTTCATGCAAAAATTCGAAGAAGCCATGAGCGATGATTTCAACACCGCAGTCGCCATCGCCCTTTTGAACGAAGAGTTGCGCAAAATAAACACGCTGACCAAGCAGCAAAATTCAGGTCAGGATGCCGAACTTGAAATCAGTCTCGCCGCCATGAAAAAGACCGGGAAGGTGCTGGGTCTTTTTTACCGGAGCCCGAAGGAATTTCAATCCGAGATGTTTCAACTGAAGAACCAGGAACTGGGCCTCGACACCGAAAAAATTGAAGCTCTCATCGCCGACCGAAACGCCGCTCGCAAGGCCAAAGACTGGGGCAAGGCCGATCAATGCAGAGACGACCTGACCGCGATGGGCGTGGTGTTGGAAGACACCGCTCAAGGAACGGAATGGAAAATCAAATGACTGCTTTGCAGACGTTGTTCACAGATTCCTACGCCAAACTCACCCGCTGGGTTTCCAGGGTCCAGGTGGATCAAACCGAATCGAAGATCCGGGTTCCGGAAAAAACCATTCGCTGTATCTGGAACGATCAACTGTTCAACACCCAGGAGTTACGCACCACCGACGGACACGCACTGAAAATCGTTTTTCAGGGCTACTGGAACTTTGGCACCGGACCGGATTTTCAAAACGCGGTCATTAAAGTGAACGGGCAAACGCTGGAAGGGGACGTCGAAATCCACGTTCATTCCTCCGACTTGAAGGTCCATGACCGTAGCAGCGATCCGGAATACGGCAACGTGATCCTGCAGGTTTTTTTATGGAATTCCGCGCCGGAGTCCCGAACCTTTCAGGAAACGGGTAATCATCAACTGGAATTAAAAGATCATCTTTCCCGAGGAATTCTTGACCTCAACGACGTGCTGGATTTCGACGGCTACCCGGAACAGAATCAAAGCGATTATGGGAAATGCCATCAGCCCCTGGGACAGCTTTCAAAAGAGAAACTGACCCGTCTTTTAAACGCCGCCGGCGACGCCCGTATTTTCAAAAAGATGGAACGGTTTGACGACCGGGTCATCATCAACGGCTACGAACAAACTTTTTACGAAGGCATCGCGGAAGCTCTTGGCTATCCCAACAACAAAGAGCCGTTTCAAAAGCTGGCGGGCGCGATCCGGCTGAACACCTTCAACGAACTCCTGCCCAAAAAAATCAGCAAGGCGGAAAAAGTGCTTCATACCCAGTCCCTGATGTTCGGCGTGGCCGGGCTCATCGGTTTCAAAGCGTTCGATACTTCTGCACTGATTGCTGATGACCGTGCCTATTTTGAAAAATTGCAGAACCTGTGGGAGAAAAAATACCGCACCCGTGTTTCATCAAACTCATTGACCGAGGGCTCGTGGAAATTCGGCGGCATCCGTCCCGCGAACTTTCCCTGGCGACGCATCGCGGGCCTGGCGCATTTGATCGTGCGCCACGAAGAAAATGGTTTGTTCGCCGACTACATGAAAACTTTTCAAGAAAACATTCCTGCTACCGGCGGGGAAAGTGGCAAAGCAACCCTTCCGGGCAAGCTGAACGATTTTTTCTGTGTCCAGGCCGATGACGACTACTGGGCCAACCATTATTCTCCCGGAGGCAAACTGCTGGCCAAACCCCAGCTACTGGTCGGCCCCGACCGGTCCCGCACGATCGTCGTCAATATGGTGATCCCCATTGGGTTGATCTTTGCCCGCGCCAGCAAATCGGAGAAACTGGAAACCGGCTTCAACGTGCTTTTTCAATCCGGCAAAAAACCCGGCGACAACAAGCTGTTGCGGTTCATGAAACATTACATCTTCGGCAACCAGAAAGAAATGATCAAAGTACTGAAAAACGACAAACAGGCCCAGGGATTGATGCAGGTTTATCAGGATTTCTGCACGCAAAACGACAATAATTGCGAGCGTTGTCAATTCCCCGATATCGTCAAAAAATATTTTTCATGAACAAATTTCCGCTTCCTCCCGTACTTTCCTGAAAAAATTACTTTTAATTGGTCAAAGAGGATGGTTTTCAGGGGCCGGTGAGCCGAGCGTACCCCAGCCCGAAATTTTCCTCCCGCGTCGCGGGAGCTTAATGCTTGCAACCATTGCCCCAACAGGATAAAGTGTCAGGCAACCCCATTGGTTTTTAATCTTTTATTAGGATAGCCGAACAATTATGGATCATTTGGACGATCTGGAAAATCAAAGTATCTTCATACTCCGCGAGGCGTATAAAAACTTCAAAAACCTGGCCATGCTGTGGTCCATAGGTAAAGATTCCACGGTCATGGCCTGGCTGGCGCGTAAAGCGTTTTTTGGGTACTGCCCCATGCCGCTGGTGCACATAGACACCAGTTATAAAATCCCCTCCATGATCGAGTACCGTGACAGGATGGCCAAAGAATGGGGCTTGAACCTGGTGGTCGGGCAGAATAAAAAAGCCCTTGATGAAGGCATGAACCACGAGAAAGGCCGCTTGGTTTGCTGTGAAGCTTTAAAAACCCAGGGCCTGCAAATGGTCATGGAAGAAAAGGGGTACACCGGCCTGATTCTGGGCATCCGGCGCGATGAAGAAGGAACCCGCGCCAAGGAGCGGTATTTCTCCCCGCGCGACAAAAATTTTGAATGGGATTTTAAAGATCAGCCGCCGGAACTGTGGGACCAGTTCAAAACGACATTCAAAGAAGGCACCCACATCCGCATCCATCCCATTCTGCACTGGACCGAACTCAACGTCTGGGAATACATTCAACGCGAGAAAATCCCCATCATCGACCTCTATTTTGCCAACGAGGAGGGCAAGCGGTATCGGTCCCTCGGTTGCGCCCCCTGCACGGGCTCCATTGATTCCACCGCCAAAAATGTGGATGAGATCGTGCTCGAGTTAAAAAACAATACAACCACTTCGGAGCGGTCTGGCCGGGCGCAGGATCAGGAAGACACCTATGCCATGCAGAAACTCCGCGCCAAAGGATATATGTAAATGAACGATAACGGAAACGTCCCG
>JAJDAZ010000036.1 GCA_029261595.1 Nitrospinaceae bacterium
GGCGGCGAAAAATCCGTTGATCTCGTCCATCAGTTCCTGACTCTGCTTGACAACCAGTTCACGCTTGGCCTGCAATTCCTTTATTTTTTCGTCTGAACCGTTTGTTTCCTCCAGCAGTTCATCCAGATGCCAGAGTCGCAGGTTTTTTATTGAAAGTTTATCGACCAGACTTCCCAGTGTCTCCGCCATATTATTTTTCTTCCTCTTTAAATTAACAATATCTTTGCATAGGGGCCTCGCGTAGCGTCAGGCCCAAGCTTCCTCCCCGTGTAACGGGGCTTCCTCCCCGCGTAACGGGGTCCGGCGTTACGCCGGGCGTTTTCGAATGCAGTAAATTCCGTCGCGAACGGTCAGCAGGACGGATTCGACGCGGGTGTCACTTTTTATTTTTTCATTGAACTGGTGGATGGCCTTGTCACTCGCGTCCACCGGATTCAACACCCTGCCACTCCACAATACATTGTCGACCACAATCAAGCCTCCCGGACGAATCATCGGCAGAATGGCCTCGTAATAATTCCAGTAGTTTTCCTTATCGGCGTCGATAAACGCCATATCGAGGGGACCGGAAAGGGTTTTTAAAGATTCCAGCGCAGGGCCTTCCAGCAAGGTGATTTTTTTCCCATGTTCACTCTTCGCAAAAAACCGTTTGGCAAATTCGATGGCAATGGGATCGACATCGCAGGTGATCAGTTCGCCATCGTCCGGCAGGGCTTCCGCCATGGATAGCGACGCATAACCGCCGAAGGTGCCGATTTCCAAAATTCTTTTAGCGCCGATCAATTGCGCCAGCATTTTTAAAAATCGTCCCTCGATCCTGCCCGTGGTCATTTGCGGAATTTCCAGAGTTTCGTAGGTTTCCTTTTCCAGTTGCTCTAAAAGAGCCCCTTCTCTCGCGGTATGCTCGTGGGCGTAATCCTCAATGTCCTCATTTATGAAATCCATTTAACAGCTCGCAAAAAAATATTGATGTCATGCTGAGTCCTTCTGCAAGGACAGACATAAAACAGGGGAAGGCTTTAGGCCGTTATGAATCCCCTCATCCTAACCTTCTCCCCAGGGGAGAGAAGGGATTTTCTCCTCTCCTCGAGGGAGGAGAGGATTAAGGTGAGGAGGCATTTAAATCCTTTCCCCATCTGTGGTTCCATTCACTCTTAATAAGCGACGATATTCTCGTCGAGTTTTCGCCAGCCGTACCAGGTGGCGACCGTCTCCAGAGGATGCCATTTCTTTCCCAGAGAGCGAATTTTTTTGACCGTTGGCCTGCTCTTCATACCATACAATTTTTGAATGGCAATTTGCAGTCCTAAATCCGCCAACGGCAGAACATCCATTCGGTTGAGCGAAAAAATAAGGAACATCTCCGCCGTCCACTGACCGATCCCGTAAACGCTGATCAATTGCTTGATAACTTCCTCGTTGCTGAGATAGGGCATTCGATGCGGACGGATGGTTTTCTCTAAAAAATGCTTGCCCAGATCCTTCATGTAGGCCACCTTTTGCCGCGACAGACCGGCTCCCCGTAAAGTGGTCTCGGGCATTTCCCACACGCCCTCGGGGTTGGGAGCATGACCGTCAAACAACTGCCAGAACCGGGTGGTGATGGATTCCGCCGCCCTGGTGGATATTTGCTGGGAAATGATGGCTTTGCAAAGAACCTGAAAATACTTCCGGTTTTTCTTTAATTGAAACGGTCCGATCTCCCGAACCAGCTCAGCGATCACAGGGTCGCGCCGGTCGAAATGTTCCAGGATCTTCTTTCGGCTGGGAAGGATTGCTTTTGCCACCATCTTATCCCGTCCGCGACGCGCCCGTCACCAGTCCACCTGCAAAGCTTTCAACTTTTGCAGGTACGGAGAGGCTTTGATCGTGGCTTTAGCGTCTTCACTCAAGTGACTGCCGTACATGTCCAGAGTTTTCAGATTGGAAAGCGCTTTGCATCCGGCAAGAATCTCGGCGGCGGCATCATTCAAGCCGTTATGGGCAAGTGATAGCAAAGTGACTTGAGAGAGAGCGTCTCCCTGGCAGAGCAATTTCAGGCCATCGACCCCCAGCCGGGTTTTCGCGAGATAAAGTTCCTTAAGGTTTTTCATACAAGAAGCCTGAGCAAGAGCTTCCGCCCCTCTCGGCCCCAGGGGATTGCCCTTTAAATAAAGAATTTCAACGCCTGCCAGAGTTTCGGAATCGGCCATGGCTTTGATGCCCTCCCACCCGATGGAATTCCATTGCAGGTAAAGCGTCCTGAGGCGCTTTAAGTGGGGCGACTGCGCAAGCATCAGGGCTCCCCGGTCAGTGATTTTATTGTATCCCAAAGACAGCGACGCCAGCTTGAACAAACAGGCGGCGTGGGCGATAACATTTACCCCCGCGTCTCCCAGGCTGCTTTTATCCAGCTGCAAAACCTTGACCTTGCCTATTCTGGCGTATCCCATAAGGTCTTCCAGTTCTTCGAGAATGAGGTCCTTGTCATTCAAGTCGAGCTTGAACTTGGGCTCTTCGCTTTCCTCCGCGTCGGTGAAGATATCCGCTTCTTTGAGCACCATGGCGGTGTCATCGTCGGGCTCGTCGGCTATCAGCGACATATTGTTATGGATCAGACTTTCAAATAAAGGACTCAACATTTCAAATCCATGATTTCTTTTGAAAAAATTCGATGATTTCCCGGACGGTTGCCTGGGGCTTATTACGGGTCGTGTCGCAGATCATGTCGGGGGCGGATAAATATTTGGGTTCCCGTTCGGCCAGAATGATTTTTTGTTCCTCTTCAAACGACAAACCTTCCTTGAGAGGAGGACGGTTGGGATCGTTCTTAATTCGCGCTATGAGCGTTTGCAAATCGGCTCGCAACAACACGGCCCGGCCCTGTTCTTTGAGCCACGCAATATTTTGATCGTCGAGGACGACACCGCCGCCGCAATCGATCACCGCCTCTTGCTCCCTGGCCGACACTTCCCGAACGATCCGGGATTCGATCTCCCGAAACCTGGGCCAACCCCATGTTTTTACAATTTGCGGGATGGGCATTCCGGCGGATCGGGCAATTTCTTTATCTATTGAAATCAACTTTCTTGTGAGTTTTTTCGCCAGGATTTTTGAGATGACAGATTTTCCCGTTCCCCGATATCCCAGCAATACAATATTCATAAAAAAGAAACTTCCCTGAACCTATAAACGGTTTACGGGTGATAAATTCGTATCAATTTAATGGGACTCCGACATGGAAAACCCCGTTAAAATTGCCTGAAATGGACACTCTTATTTTCAGCAGGTTAGAATATAATGATATGGGATGCAAACGAAACATGGCCCGCTTCTCATTATATGTTTAGACAAATACCGATTATACGCGTTATGCTACAATCCAGTGGTCCATAGGAAAATGATTTCGAATTGGAAAACTCCAAAACCCTTTCCTGGAAGGATTTTATCGTGAAAAAAGTATTCATTTTGACGGCATTGACGGTTGGAATTTTTTTCCTCGCCTCGAATGCGGTTTGGGCGGAAGACGCCCCCGAAACCAAGGCGCTGAAAGAAGCATGCGAAGGGGGAAATGGAACGGCTTGCTTTAAAATCGGAGAGAGATACCGAATCTTGGATAGGGACAATAAAAGTGCCCTCCCCTATCACCTGAAAGCCTGCGATAAGGACTATATTACCGGGTGCACGCATGCGGGCATCTTGATTCAGATGACGGGAAAGCAATACAGCCCACAATGGAAAAAAGCCGCTAAACTCTATGCCAAAGGGTGCGACGCTAAATCCGACAAGGCCTGCTTCAACCTGGGACAGTTGAAGTATCGGGAGGGCCGACAATCAGCGGCTAAAAAATATTGGAAGTTATCCTGCGATTTAGGCAATCAGATTGCGTGCGACAATTTTAAACGGGTTAGCAGATAAGCGACTCATTCCGAATGAAAAAACCACAAACGATCAACTGGGAAGCCCTGGTCAACGACGGGGAAAATTACGGCGACTCGAAAGGAGAACTTTCCCCTGGGGAAAAAATCATTTTCGAGGCCATAAAAGATAATACCGTTCTGAAAATTCAGGACAGCTTTCTCTTCACCCAGAAAAGACAGGCCACCGCCGAACATGGAATAGAATTAGCGACCCTGATTGCAAATTTTGAACCGATAAAAAAAATCAAAACTTTGATTCTCACACACAATCACTTAGGTCCCGAAGGCGCGAAAATTTTGACTGAGTCCGCCTTCCTTCCCAAAGTGACTTACCTGCACTTAGGGTCCAATCATATTGGCGATGAGGGACTAAAAATTATTGCCCAGTCGGAAAAATTTTCGGAAGTGCAATTATTGAATCTGGAATGCAATGGCATCACCGCCGAAGGCGCTATTGCGCTTGCCCAGTCCCCTGTGTTTTCCAGGCTGACCTCTCTCAACATGGTGGACAATCGTGTGGGAGACGAAGGCGCTCTGGCGATCGCCAATTCGGACACACTGGCCAACCTGACCTACCTGCACCTGGGAGGCAACCGGATAAAATCCGATGACGCTAAAAAGGCGTTGAAGGAATCTAAAAAACTCACCCAGCTGGAAACCTTAAAAGTTTTTTGATCCCTCGCACAATTACGGATCTTCCGGACGAAGTAACTCCGGACGCGAGTAATTGACCAGATCCGGCGTGGTTTCCACCCCTTCTCTCAGCATCAGGACTTTCAGGTTTTTCAAAGTTTTAGTTTCCGTAATGGCCTGGGCTCCATCATTGCCAAAAGCGTTCCTGCCGATATAGAGATGGGTCAGATGGGTGAGGGTGGTCGATTCCGCGATGGCCTTTGCGCCCTCGTCGCCGATCAAATTCTGCGACAGCCTGAGCACGCGCAACGAAGAAAGTTTGGGCGTCCGGGCCAATACTTTAATATCTTCGTCCCGCAATTTATTGGCGGACAGATTCAACTCCTCCAACCGCTCGATCACGGTTCCCTTAACAAATTCGTTGATGCCTTCGCCGTCGATATAGCCGCGCTCCAGTTCGAGTTTTTTGAGACTGACCATTTGTTCGGTTTCCCCAAGCGCCTGGACGGTTCCATTGCCGATTTCATTCCATCCCACATCCAGATGCTCCAGCTTGTTGAAGTTTGCAGATTTGACCAACTCAGAAACAGACGCGTCCGTCAGCTTGTTATCCGACATCACCAGCACCTTAAGATTTTGCAACGCCAACGCCCCCGCGCCCGCCACATCTGATAACCCCTGGTCGGTGATGTAATTAACGCCCAAATGAAGTTCTTCCAATCCAGCCAGGTTTTCAGATTCAAACAAGGCCTGCAACCCCTCATCCGTGACCTGGTTATCGGACAAGTCCAGAATTTTTACGGCTTTCACCTGATCCGACCGGGAAATGATTTGAACCTCATCGATCGCCAGATACTTACCGGTCAATTTCAAAACGCTAGGATCGTCCTTCAAGCAGGACCCTATGGTTTCTTCCAGCTTGGCGGTTTTTTCCTCGTAGGTAGGCCCGTCCTCACTGTACTCAGCGTCTCCGCCGCGAATAATACCCATCTAAAGCTCCTGAAATTAAAAAAAGGGGATAAATTTCATCAAAATCGCGCCACATCTGCAATGCCCGATTTGACTAATTATTTCAAAATGTTAAAAGAAAAACCGAAGCCTTTCTCACATCAAAAAACCGGCAATTCAAACAAAATATTAATAAAAATTAATCGCAAATTAACAGGATTTTAATTTTTATTTTCTACAATGATTCATCTTTTCATTGCGTAAAGCAATTGAAAAACCATTTAACGCAGATCAGCAGGAGGACAATTCGCTATGGTTATGTTCAAAACTCTGGATATTCGAGGCCTTTCCTTTTTCAACGCCTTTCAGGAAACGTCCAAAGCTTTTTCCGACATCAAAATAAACGGCGCTTTGGAAATCATTCTGGATCGCAAGAAAAATTTTACTGAAGCTTTTAAAACCTGGGCAAAATCCAAAGGCTATAAAATATCCGACATAGACGACGACCATCGAATGGTCCGTCTGTTTATTAAAAAGGTGAAACCCGTTATAAAAAAATAAATCAGGGTTCCACTCGGTTCCGGCAACTAAACGGGACACCCACCTTCAACCATTTTTGCCATGGGAATCTTGCGGGCCGGGGTCCCTGTTTTTCTCATAAATAATTCTCAATCCTTCCAGGGTGAGGAAGGGATCGATAATGTCAATGGATTCGGTTTGCGAAGCGATCCATTCTACGATTCCTCCTGTCGCAATCACCCTGGCTTTTTTTCCCAATTCCTCGCGAAATTTCCGCACAATGGCGTCGATCATGCCGACAAACCCGTGCACTGCTCCCGACTGAATGCTTTCAATGGTGGACCTTCCGATCACCTGATCGGGAACGATCAATTCCACGCGCGGAAGCTTGGCCGCGTTTTTGAACAGAGCTTCCATGGAAATCTGTACGCCGGGGAAAATGACCCCGCCCAGGTATTGCCCCTTTTGTGAAACCGCGTCAAACGTGGTCGCTGTGCCGAAATCAACGATGATGATCGGCCCGCCATACTTTTCGAAAGCGGCGACGGAATTGACGATCCGGTCCGCCCCGACTTCCGCCGGGTTGCGGTACAAAATCGATATTCCCGTTTTAATACCCGGTCCCACGATGATGGGTTCGCAGTCGAAGTATTTTTGCGCCATCTCTTTCAAAATAGGAACCAGCGGAGGGACCACGCAGGCGATCACGATGTCGTCTATGGTTTCCGTATCCACCTTATTCAAAACGATAAACTCTTTGATCAGGACCCAATATTCATCGGCGGTCCGATTCCACTCCGTACGAATCCGCCAGTGGGTCAATAGTTTTTCATTGGAAAACAACCCGATCACATTGTGGGAATTTCCAACATCAATCACGAGAACCATAACCACTCCGTTAAAACCATTCTTCGCCTCTGTGGCCCGCCAGGACCGAGTCTGATATCAGGGCCGAAACAACATTCAAAATATCAAACCCCCAGGTGCTTGACAACGGGGAAACGCTAAAACCCCGCGAATATCGGAACAAACCCTATAGATATCCGATGGTCGCCAATTCTCAAGCGTCCGCTATTATCGGAAAAATAAAAATTAATCCAACCGCCACACTCCCTTAACCTCCCCGCAACACTATTCTGGCAAAGTAATAGCTAGCGGTAATCAGGAGTTTTTTCCCATGTATGCATTTGGAATCCATTCGCCAGTTGCAATACGTTCTCCTTCATATCCTCCCCTCTGGCGGACGGATTCCAATAAAAGTTGAAATCAAACACCCTGTATCGAGGGCGGATTATGTCGAATAAAGTTAAAATCCATGATGGCAACAGCAAGCTGGTAAATACTGTTTCGCCAACCGATTTAGAGAAAGGGTCCCCGAACCGCTTGCGCTCACTTTTAACCGAGACCCGTAGAGAATATAAAAGGAGCATGGAGCGTTACACTCAGAAACTTGAAATCAGTTGCCGACACAATTCCCGTGACTTTAGGGCCAAAAGACCCAATGGCAAATAGGGCCACAGTTTAGACCTCGCCACCCGGACCCGCTGAAATTACCAGCAAAATAAAGATTTTTGCGGAGTGAAATCAACGAGGGGATCGGCACAAGATTTTACGGATTTTGGCAATTCTTCCACTTTCGGCAAAACATTAGCAATGGCTTGTTGTGGGCAAAATAGCTTGTGAAATTTCTTCCTGCATGTAGCAGGCCAGCCAAAGCACAAAAAAGCCCACCTGTCGCCGGAGGTAATTTGACAGATGGGCTCCCCTGTTGGTCCCTGTATGAGACTGGAAAAGTATATAAAATTAATCCACAGCAAAAAATGACACAATCAGGTCAATTTCCTTAATTACTTTGTGGGAATGAAGAAAGAGCGTTAAGATAGCGCAGGCAGGCTTCATTTAATTTTTTTAAGGTGGCTCATGGTGGAAGATCAATTTCATATTGAAATGGAGAGCATCGAGGATTTTTTAATCGAAAAATCGGCGGACAACTCATTTTGGGAAGAAGTCTGTAATGAAGAGATTTTCAATAAGGTTCTGGCTGGCCTTTCCGACGATAAGATCAAAACCTTTCTAGGCGTTGTGCGTAACGGCGGAGCCTTTAAATTGGGCGACTATTTTTACCGCATCAAAGCGTAGCCCCGCTACGCGGGGAGGAAATATTAACGCACGTTGGGTTTATGGCTGAACGAATTCTGTGTAGCGCTGAATTTTTCAGCCTGATATTTTCCTCTCCCCTTAGAAGACTTTTGCATTACAGAAATAGAAAAACTATTTTCTGTGGTTTGAACCATCCCCTCACCGCGCCTGTCACACTATGTGTGCTCCCCTTGCAGGGGCGAGGGATTAATTCAATCAATCCTTTCTTTGCGTCTTTGCGGTAATAAGGGTTTGGGTTCCTCCTGTCAATCCTGTCAAAATCTATTTCCCATTGATTAAACTTTTTTCTCTGCGTTCTCAAGGCCCTCTGCGGTTAATAACTTCATCTGTGTTCACCTTTGGTTTCAAACTTCTCCTGTCCGCTTAGTGGGGCATGATGAGGTCAAGGGGTTGTGTCGCCTGAGTGAGGGTCAACGGCAGGGGCGCAAAATAATCACCGTCCATTTGGGCGGGTTCTTCCTGGTAGGATTTTATGGTGACTCGGCTCACCGAGTTCAATTGCTTCCAGCCCTTTTGGGCTTTACGGTCCCGCCATACGGCCCAAAAGCCGCACAGTAGATCGCATCCCGTTTTACCGGGAATCAGGGAAACGGTGAAGCCCGGAGAAAGCAGATTCGCAGAAGGCGCCAGCGCAAATTTTCCGCCATAATAAGAACTGTTGGAGACCACGGCCCACGCCGCCTCGTATTCGGCACCATCTGCCTCGACAATGAGCCGGGCCGGACGGTTGAGAAAAATCTCCTTCAGCCCGGCCACCGCATAGGCTCCCTTGCCGATCATTTTTTTCAGGCTCGATGAAACTCCGGCCACCACCCGGCCATCAAACCCCGTCCCCACCATCAACAGAAAAGCGCGTTCGTTCACTAACCCGACATGGATCGGTCGGGCCGGGCCAAACGCGAGGGTCCGGGCCACCTGCTCCGGGTCTTTATGAAGGCCCATTTCCATCGCCAGAAGGTTGACCGTTCCCAGGGGAATGATGCCCAAGGGAGTCTCTGCGTCCAGCAATCCGTTGGCCACTTCGTTAATGGTGCCGTCGCCGCCCGCCGCCACCACCGCCGAGTAGGATTCTTGCCCGAGCGCCTCTTTGACCAATATTTCCCCGTCGCCCGGTCCTTTGGTTTCACGCAGAGCGACTTGTACACCAAGGGCTTCCAGGCTTTTCAGCGTTTCCGCAAGCAGGGATGACCGCGACCCGGCGATGGGATTATAAACCACCAGAACCCGCTGGCGTGGCGTCTCATTTTTCTCGTTATTGTCGATGATCCACCTCCTGACTCATCCCACTCCCAATATAAATTATTGGTAACACAAAAAATAATTTTAGGAAATCCGATATTATTAAATGAATCCTGACTCAGGTTTTCAGGTTAAAACCAAACAAATTCCCCGTCCCGTTAGCGCCCAAGATTCCTCGTAAAGAAATTGACAGAGTGCAGAATAAACTATAGATTATATGTAACCGTTTAATTACTGATTCTAAACCTGCAACCAGCGTGACCGGTCCTTTCTAACGGAATGAGACTGTGGGAGAAGTTCATGATTTTTAATGATTGGCAAATATTTTTACTGACCAAACTCACTCCGGTTCTAGAAGGTTTAGGAAGCACCCTGGAAATTTTTGCATTTATAGCGCTTTTTATTTTGCTCCCGGCCCTGGTCTATTCCTGTAAGAAAAATATTAGCCTTTGTCATATAGAACTAAAACGTCAAAATCGCATTTTACAAAGTCAGAACCAGACCATCGATGAACTCAACAGTTGGATGCAGTATTTCGATGAAAAATTAATCAAAAACGAAAAAACGTCATCCGAAATTAAATTTGAGCTGGACAAGATTCCTGCCGCCGATAAATACAAAAACGAAAAAGTTGCTTCTCAAAAGAAACAGAATTCTCTCTCTGACAAAAATGATCGAGCCAGTCTTTCGCCCACCCCGATTTCCATTTACAAAAAAACCATCTGATTCGATGAAACTTCCCTGAGAACCGCGCTCCGTCGGACAGCAAATTTTTGCGTTGGCAAATTCAGACGATCATCCAACTCGTTTTGCGTAAATCTTTTTGACATATTACAGGAAAATTTCAATGCTGGAAGATTGGATATTAAATCGAATTGAAATTGAAAAATCCAAGGACAAACTCAGCGGCGCCGATCTCAGCGACGCCAAGCTCATCAAGGCGAAGCTTAATAATGCCGACCTCAGTTCCGCCGATCTCAGCGATGCCTACCTCATCCAGGCCAACCTGATGGATGCCGACCTTAGCGACGCCGATCTGTCGAGGGCCGTATTGACCCAGGCCGACCTCAAAAGAGTCAATTTAAGCGGCGCTAATCTCACAGACGCCTACCTGAATGAGGCCGATCTCACGGAAGCCGATTTAGAGGATGCGGAACTTCTGGAAGCCCATCTGGACGGCGCTGACCTCAGCAAAGTAAAAAACCTGACTTGCGAACAAATCGAGGACGCCTACATCGATAAAAATACTAAATTCCCGGATTATCTGAGCATTTCGTGGTCCCAGGACGACACATTTATATGTAAATTAAATCCCTGAAAGGGACAACCCCCGACTCCCGCTGGAAAATGGACCACTTTAAGGTTATCTTATAGAGACGACTCAACAGGCTATTAAATAAAAAATTATTCATAGAGATTCACTGGCTTTACAAATTATGAGGATTTATGTCTGACCAAGAATTGACAGATAGAGAACGGGCGGAGGCGTCCAAAAAAGAGCTTCAAGGCGCGGATTTCAAGGGCGCCGACCTGAGCGGCGCAGACCTCAGGCGAGGAAATCTTGTCGAGGCGAATCTTGCCGGGGCCGACTTCACGGAAGCACGGCTCAACTACGCCGATCTCACCAGGGCCGATCTCGGCAATGCCACTCTGTGTTACGCCCATCTCAGCGACGCCACCCTCAGCGGAGCCAACTTGAGCGAAGCGGACTTAAAAGAAGCGGACCTGAGCCATGCCAAACTGGATGAGGCCGACCTCGCATCCACCAAGCTGGACCGGACCAACCTGTCAGGAGCGGACTTGCGCAAGGCGCTGAATCTATCCTGCGAACAAGTCGAATCGGCCGTCATCGACAAAAAAACTAGGTTCCCAAATTACCTGGAAGTGACCTGGCCTTATGTGGGGCGGCACGGAGCTAACTTTCTTTGCAAAATCAGAACGCCGGAACAAACGGGTAAGAAAAAGAAAAAAGTTGATTTTCACTACAGCAAATTGAACCAACTGGGTTAAAATGGGCCATTGACGGAACGTCAAAGTCTCACCGCCCTCTTCAACCCTTTGGATGGCCAATATCCAATTGATCTGGAAATACTGATATGTCCCTGGAAATAAATCCCCTTTATTGTATAAACGTTTTCTCCAAGGACGAGCTCAAAAAATCGGACCTCACTGGAAGGGACCTTTCTTCCATGAATCTGATCCGGGCGGATTTGAGCGAGACCGATCTCAGGAGAACCAAATTAAAAGGCGTCAACATGATCGACGCCAATCTCAGCGGAGCCAACTTGAGTGAAGCGAATCTTATCCGCGCGGTCCTGATAGGAGCGAATCTCAGCAACGCCACCCTCATTCGAACCAACCTGGTGGCGGCCAACCTCCTGGGGGCCAACCTCAGCGGCGCCAAAATATTTAAAGCCGACTTCCTCCGGGCCAACTTGATGGGAGCAAAACTGAAAGACGCCAACCTCAGCGGCACCGATTTGATGGAAGCAAATTTGAGTAGCGCTGACTTTAGCGGGACCGTCCTCAGCGGGGCGAACCTGACCGGGGCGAATCTACGTTTTGCGACCAACCTATCATTGACAGAAGTTGAATCCGCCGTTTTCAATAGAAAAACTCAATTCCCCGATTACATTCCCATTCACTGGTTCTCCGATTCGTCCTACAAGTTCACGCGCCCGGCCCATCGAATGGCAAAGTAATCCAGGTCATAATTTTTCTTCTGCATTTCATGTTTGCCCTTATCTAGCAGGTTGCTGAAAAACTATTTTTACTACCCTTAACTGTCACACTGAGCCTGTCGAAGTGTGAAAACAGCCCTCATTATAAAGGTCATACTTCGACGGTACTTTTTCAGCAACCTGCTAGATTTTTTGAAACGCACTTTATTGTCTTGGTAAAATAATAAGAGATGCGACTCGGGACCCGTGGGACTCACCGTTTTCTGCAAACCAGGACATTGACCCGGCCATGCCTGAGTTTCAACGGGGACTTGTCTGGTTTTTTATAAATTCATGAGTCCGAGTGACCCGAATGGGACGTTATCGACATCCCTGCACTTCATCAGCATTCAAAAGACCATGAAAATTCAGAAATTATTTTTACGCGTTTCATCCTTGCCTGCGGCATGAACCATGCATTGCTAACGGTGATTAAGAAGTCCTTTGGAAATGAAATCTATGAAAAAATTATTTCTTCTAATTTTACTGGCCGCTCTCTCGCCCTCAGGGAATTCATGGGCGTCCGAATGTATTGGATTTGAAAATATGGCTGTTAAAATTCTCAAGCAGGAAAGCAGTAAGGTGTACCTGACCTGGAACGCCAGTGTGGCCAACAAATGCGATAAGCAGATTTCAGTCAAGGTGCAGATGCAACTGGTGGACAAAAAAGGTAAATCCATAGGAGACAGTTTCCAGCCGGTCAAACATTTGCTCCCCAATGAAACCAGGGAAATTCAACGCGAAAAAAGTCTTCCCTCGGAGACTTATTTTAAGATTCATGGTTATTATTTCAAAGCGCGCGAATTATCAGCTTCTTTGCAATAACCTTTAGCCATTCCTTTTAAAAACCCGGTTCTTTTTCACCTTGAATAATCATCCCCAACGCCCGATTTCTGCGTGCTTAAATTATTCATTGCGTAATTTTTTAATTAACAACACTGTAACCCGCTCTCGACAGTTTCGTGATACCGATATCCTAATCTGGTTGAAACATTTGGGAAGAAACCTTTTATCCCGAATGAAAATATTCACCGGATGAGGGATCAAGGGTTATGACTCCGAGAGAGAGCGATACAAAACATAAAAAACAAAAAAAAGAAGCGTTGGAACTTTTGTGGGAAGACATCGAAAAAGCCATCCTGCAATCCCCGTCTGTACGCTTGTCCCTGACAAATTATCAGGCACTCAATGAACTAAGCGGGTCTCTCAAGGATAAGATCATTCTGAATATCGACGAACTCATGGACATGGTGAAAGAAGACGAGGAGACCACCCAAACCGCCTCTATCCCTGAGGGGGAAGAGCCACCGGAAGAAGTGTTCCGAAGGATGGTGAGAGAATTGCGCGGCCATCTCATAAAATCCATTCAAACCAACCTTAATTTGGTCGAATCCTCCACCAAATTGAGCATCCAAAACCAAAAACTCCAAGAAGAATTAGATCAACTGGGCCAAAAACACCATAAAGCGCTGGAAAACATCGAAAAAATTCTCATGAATATCACCAGAAACCCCAACTGACCTCAAACCCGATACCAACGGATTCATAACGCCCTCACTTTAATAAAGCCATCGTTACGCCCCATCCTTAATTTTCAACCTGCCCTACCTCCTCTCCTAAGAAAAAAGCCTGAAAATCCCGCATTTCCCGATAAACACCTATTTTTTGATCTCTTGTCAACCGATCGCACCGTTCTGCGTTGTATGCAGTATGAAGTTATTTTTCACCCAACACGACAAGGAGAGAATCATGATTAAAAATCTGGCCTTTGTTCCATTTATCTTTGTATCCTTAATAGCATCCCCCGTACTTGCCGATGATGATGGCCCCGGCGCAAGGATAGAAAATCACCTGGATCGCAAGGGCGACCACATCGACCGCCGTCTGGACAGGAAAGGCGACCGAATCAACGCCCGGTTGGACGAAAAAGGCGACAGGATCAATGATCGTCTGGATGAAAGAGCCGATAGAGCCAGGGATCGGGGAAATGACCGTCTGGCGGACCATCTGGATCGAAAAGGAGATCGAATCGATGCCCGCCTGGACCGAAAAGGCAACCGCATCGACCGCCGTCTGGACCGCAAGGGGGACCGTATCAACCATCGTCTGGATCGGAAAGGCCAACGTATCCACAGGCGCGTGGACCGGCGGAATTGACCTTCCCTAAGCAGGGAAGCGGACCATCCTTGAGAATCGCTGAGAGGATCTAATAATTTATTGGCTGACATCCGCTAACTAATATAATGAATCTGTGATTTTCTCAGCGGGATTAAAATAAGCCTATGCGGGATAGCCGCCGGACAATAGAAGAGTTTTTAGCATCTGTCGAACGGCGCGCTTTCCGCATGGCCCAGATTTCTACAGGAAACTCCGAGGACGCTTTGGATATTGTTCAAGATTCCATGTTCATCTGGGTGCGAAAGTACTCCGAAAAGCCGGAAGAAGAATGGCGACCGCTTTTCTTTCGAGTTTTACAAAACAAGATCCGTGATTGGCATCGCCGAAACAAGGTGCGAAATCGCTGGCGCATCTGGTTGCAACCCTGGGGGAAGTCAAATGAGGAAACAGTGGGCGAAAATTCCATTGAACATTTGGCGGACCCCGCAGTAAAGGAGATAGGAGATCAAATGGTTCTCGGCCATTCCATGCAAGCGCTGGAAGCCGCCCTTGCCGCCCTGCCCTTACGCCAACAGCAGGCTTTTCTGTTACGCGCCTGGGAGGAAATGAACGTCCGCGAAACCGCCGCCGTCATGGGGTGTTCGGAGGGATCGGTGAAAACCCATTACTCCAGGGCGGTCCATGCGTTGCGCAATTTATTGGAGGACCATCAGCTTTGAAAAACCAGGACGATGAAAATTCCTTTTTGAAAAAGGTCAAACATTCCCTGGATCAGGGCGAAGAGAATATTTCCGCTGAGACTCTGTCCCGGTTGCACCGCATTCGTCAAGAAGCACTTAATACCAAATATAATAAAAACGCCTGGGGAATAAAATGGATTCCGATGCCTTATCCCGCATTGGCGACCGCCGCTATGGTTCTTCTGGCCGTCCTGATTTACTTGCCCGGCGACCGGGAGCAGGCTCCTGTCAACCCGCTTGACGACCTGGAAATCCTGGCTTCCAATAATTTAGATTTTTATGAAGACCTGGATTTTTATGCCTGGCTTGCCGAGGAAGAACCCAATGCCGGTTAGACTCTATATGATGGGGACGATTTTAATTTTAACCGTCCTCTCCGCGCCCGGTCAGGCGCAACAAACGGAATCCGCCCAGACCAGCAAACGGCAGGAAGAAAAAGGCCAGGAAATCCCCACGCTCGAATTTCTGGAGTTTCTTGGGGAATGGGAAACCCAAGACGGCCGATGGATCGACCCTGAGGAATTGGACAAAATGTCCCTGCCAGAATCAAAAAAGAATAACGAGGAAGAAGATGAAACAAATTAGCTTGGCGTTATTGATCGCGTGGTTTCTTTTGCTGGCGGGCGCTCCCGAAATTTCCGCCCAGGAACAAAATGCCCCCTGGGATCAACTGAGCACAGCTGAAAAACAGGTTCTGGAGCCTTTTAGAGACCGATGGAGGGACTTTCCCGCATCCAAACAGAAACGTCTGCAAAAGGGCGCCAACCGTTGGGCTAATTTGCCGCCAGAGGAACGCGGAACCGTCAAAAAGCGATTTCAACGCTGGAAAAATTTAAGCCCAAAGCAGAGAGCAAGAGTTCGCGCCAAATTTCAGGATTTCAAAAGATTGCCGCGAAACAAGCAGGACCGGATACGCCGGGCGCGCCACTGGTTCCGCAATTTGCCCGAAGAGCGCAAGGAAAAATTACGGCAACGCTGGAATAACATCCCGCCGGAAAAACGCTCCACCTGGCGTAAAAAGCGGCGACAAAAAATCGAACAGGATCAGAAAAATCATTTGAACGGGTTTGACAAAAACAGGTTCAATAGAAAAAATGACCGCAACCGGCTCAAACCCAGGTCACCAAGACCCAACCATCAACCCCGGCGAGACCGTTGATGCCACACAGACCAAAACCAGGCATTGACTAACGAAATAGATTTCCCCCCCGGCTATTAATCAAAAATTTTCGCTATCCTCAATCCATCTAAAATGGCTCGGGGAGCCATTATTTTATCAAACCTCACTTAATTTTGCGGTCAGCGACCGGGCAACGAATTAACTTGCCCTGGTCTTTGGCTCTCTTCCCCGCTTTCTCAACCTTGCTCCTCGCCATCGGCGAGAAAACACCAGCAATGGAAAATATTACAAAGGACTTGTTGTATATTACGACTCATTACTTTACAATGAATATATAAGTAAATATAAAAACAACATCTATATAACTGAAAATTTTCACCCTTAAGAAGATTGAACAGAATTTTGGACCACTTATTTCTTATTAGCGTTCTATAAAGCAAAATGGATAAACAGTTTTTTATCTCCAATCATCTTGAATAAAATTTTTACCGGAGATAAAACTCGCCCCTGCGGTGCTGGCGGATGGGAATTTGGCCTTGGCGTACCGGTGGGGTTGAACGAGGAGTCGGATAATTACAGGGTCATCGCAAAGTTGATTTTTGAGTTTGATACCCCGGATTAGCACACGGATTCATAAGATGAAAGAATCAAAGTACCAGCTAATCTGAAGGATGATTGAAAGGCAAACAATGCAAATTGGAAATAAACTGATATTAAGCTTCGGCTTCGCCAATCTTACAATATTAGGACTGGCAGGCGTCCTCATCTGGTCAAACCATCAGTTGACGACTCAGCGGGAAGTGGTGCACCATTCTTTCACGCAATTGGTCGGAATCCAGCACCTGTACAACGACATCCATAGGCAGGCAAAGGAAGCGAGTGATTATATCCTTTTTGGAGAATCCGAACGGGAAGAGTATCTGGAGTTTGCAGAAAAGGTCGAAGCTTCCATTGATGAATGGGAGCAAAATATTAAAAAAGACACGGCAAATGGTATTGGCAACACGAACGAAGAATTAGACCAGGTGGCGACCCTGAGGAACAATTATAAAATTTTTAGCCGTTCCATTGCCAAAATTTTCCAGCGCGTAAAAGAGGGCCAATCCGATTTGGTTGCCGATGAATTTGAGATGTTAATTGAAAATCACATGGAGAATAAAATTTTCGGTGAACTGGGCAAAGCCATTCTAATAGAACAGAATGAAGTAAGTGAAGTGACAAATAAAGCTAACAGGCTATCTGCAGACATCAAGACAATAACCGTTTTCGTGGTGGCAGTTACCTTAGTATTTTGTCTCCTTATTTTAATGGCCCTTATTAAATCGATAAAGCAACCGATCGAAAAACTGAAAAACGCGGCTTTAGAAATAGGAAAAGGCCGGTTTGACACCAGAATAGACATCGACTCCAAAGATGAAATTGGGATACTGGCGCAATCATTTAAAAAAATGATCGCGGACTTGCGTGCCACTACGGTTTCAAAAAATTATGTGAACAACATAATCAAAACCATGAGCAACACCCTGATGATCGTGAATTCGGACAAGCGAATTTTAGATGTGAATCCCGCGACTTGTGATCTTTTGGAGTACCGAAAAGAAGAACTCATCGACCTGCCTTTAAAAGCAGTTTTTCCCAAAGAACTTTATGGACTCAAAGAAGGTGAAAATCTTGATTTGATAAAGAACGGCGACCTTACATTTAAGGTAAATTTTTCTTATTTCCAAAAGCGGTAAAAAAATCCAGTTTCATACTCGAAGTCTATTTTACGGGATGACGAAGGAAAATCTCAGGGAGTGGTTTTTGTTGCACAGGATATCAGTCAACTAAAGTTGACGGAAGAAAAGTTAATCCTGGCCAAAGAAGTCGCGGAGAAAGCCAGCCGTTCAAAATCCGAATTTCTTTCCCGCATGAGCCATGAACTGCGTACGCCCATGAACGCTATCTTGGGCTTTAGCCAGCTTTTGGGATACGATACCGATGAACTACTAACCGACTCCCAGAAAAGCAACGTTAAGGAAATTATGAAAGCGGGGGATCATCTTCTGGAGTTGATCAATGAAGTTTTGGACCTCTCCCGCATTGAATCCGGCAAATTGACCCTGTCCATTGAAGATTTTCCCGTATTGAATGTGATCGACGATGCACTCATTCTAATCGGTCCCATGGCGGAGAAACGAAACATCCAAATCACCAGCCATCTCTCGGATTTCAGTGTTCATGCCGATCCCACCCGTTTTAAACAGGTATTGCTGAACCTGCTTTCAAACGCGGTAAAATACAACCGGGAAGGCGGTGCCGTCACTTTGGATTCCAAAAAAACCGATGAAGGCAGGATACGTATCGATATCACCGATACAGGTATTGGCATCCCGAAGGATAAACAGCATCTTATATTCCAGCCATTCCACCGGCTGGACGCTCACGATTACAAAACGGCTGATCGAAATGATGAAAGGAAACATCTCCATGAAAAGCGATCCAGGAAAGGGCAGTTGTTTTTCAATCGAAATCCCGGAGGGAAAACAGTGGGACTCGGGAAAAGAAGAAAAGGTAATGATCCCCATCCCTAAAAAAGATGAAAAAACGGGAGAACAAAAATGGACACTGCTTTATGTGGAAGATAACGCGGCCAATTTAATGCTGATCGAGCGAATTTTCAAAACGAGACCGGATTTTAAAATGCTCTCCGCCTCCCGAGCACGATTAGGAATCGATCTGGCCCGCGCCCACCATCCCGACCTGATCCTCATGGATCTCCATATGCCGGAAATGGACGGCCTTACGGCAATGAAAACACTTCAGGAATGCGAGGAAACCCGCGACATTCCAGTTTTCGCAGTCACTGCGAACGCGATGGAATCTGCGGTCGAAAAAGGTCTGGAAGCTGGATTTAAAGCGTATATTACAAAGCCAATTAACATCACAAATTTATTTATTGAAATCGACCGTTTCCTGAAACCGGAAAACCCGCCTCTGGTGGAATCAACCAAATAGAGGGCTGATGGACTTATGAAAGTTACTTTGCAATACGTCTGAAAGACCCTGTGCCTTTATCATTTCGACTGAATAAAGGAATTTCCACTGACCCCATGTCAAGGTCCTGGGGCGTCAGGAAGGAGAGGCTTGAGCGGAGAGAGGCATCATTTGATTTTATTTGTTTTTCAGGCAAACGGATGCGAAACGTGACACCATACTCCGAATGTTGTTTAACGGATATTTCGCCCCCATGGCGCGTCACAATTTTATTGCAAATGGTCAGACCAATACCCGTCCCTTCGTAAGTACCACGTCCATGCAACCGCTCAAACGGTTTAAAAATTTTATCCACATACTGTTCTTCTATTCCAACGCCATTATCTTCCACGGTTATCTCCCACATTCCATCCGCATCGCGTGAACTGTCCAGGCTGATAACAGGACCGACACCTTCTCTGTGAAATTTGAGACCATTCCCAATCAAGTTCAGAAACAATTGATACATTTGCATTGCATCCGCTTCGATGACCGGCAAACTCTTAATATGGACCGTCCCTTGGGTTTCAACCATTCGAGTCTCTAAATCTTCCAATACTCTTTGAACCACCCCATTCAAATCAGTGGGTTCACAGGCATTTTCTTTGGTTCCCAGCTGGGTGAATTGCAGAAGATCCTCAATGAAAGATTTCATTCTTGCCGTGGATTTCTGTATGCGTTCTAAATGCGCCATTCCCTTGTCATCCTCTTTTGAGATCGAGGACTTCAAAAGATCCCCAAAGGATAAAATTTTCCTTAAAGGCTCCTGAAGGTCATGAGACGCGATGTGGGCAAAGTCCTGAAGGTCCTGATTACTCTCTTCCAGTTTTTTCGCGTAAGCATTCATCCTTTGCTGATCCTGATCTCGTCGTGTCGCCATTTTCCTGATGGACTCTGCCAACGTGGAAAGTTCGTCACGACCATTCACCCCGACCGGTGCTTTAAAGTCGCCATTTGCAAACTGGTTCATTGTGGAAACTAATTTGCGAACTCGTTTTGTCATTTGAAAATGAAAAAATATTCCCAGTAGGACCATCAACAGACTGAGAATGAATACAAACTGATAAACTTGCATTTTCACCAAAGCCAATGCCCTGGCCTTAGGAACACTCAGATCTACCTGAGCAAGCAAAATTCCCACACTCACATTCCTGGAACCAATAGTTTTAGAGGCAAATTTTACAGGATAGACACCTAAAATACACTGTTTGTCAGCACTTAAAAAAGTTGTTCCCGCGTATCCAGTTTTGGCAAGTTCTGCTTGTTTTTCAATAATTTCTATGCTCCCATGCGAAATAATCTTTTTCCAATTCTGATCAATCTCTCCCAATTTTGTTCCCGCAATGACCTTTCCAGCGGCATCTATCAGAACCAGAGTCTTAAGGTGCGGAACGGACCCATAACCTGAAATATCCTTTTGCAACCACTCCCATTCACCTTTCCGCAAGGCACGCTCCGTAGCCTCCTGCAGGCGGGTCATCATGTTAGTGATATCTTTCATCAAATGAGTTTCTGTATTTTTCACTGCTACCTGACCACTGGTAAAAAAAACCCAGAACGCGATTACACAGGTAAAGACAGCCAGCACAATGGGAATAGTGAAGCGTAGAGAGAGTTTCATCTAACAGGCTTATTTCGAAAGATTATTATTTATATAGTGTCTTTAACGGAACTCCTTGAGCTTTTCAATTGCCATGGGGTGAATAAAATATTGCAGGTCCACCTCATGCTGTAATAATTTTGCATCCAACATAAACTTGGAAAGTCTCTTAGCCGATTCCAATAAACTGGAATCCAAGCCGGACATCATTTTGAGGTTGTCTTCAAGGTTGGGTAATTTCAAGCCGGTATAGGAGGCAAGAACTTCTTCTGGAGAAATTTTTAAGCGCTTACTAATCAGGGGGGCCGCGTCTTTTGGTTTTGTCTTTAAATGATCCAGCGCCCGGAACCATCCTTTTAAGAGTTGTTCCACCTGGTCAGGATGGCGTTCAAGCAACTCCTGTAAAACTACCAGAACGTCAACAATTTCGCCGGGTATCTGGGAACTGTCAAACACTTGTTTAGCCCCTTGGGCGATCAGGCGGGTACGTACCGGTTCAAACGTAACAACGGCATCGACCTTACCCTCCAAATACTTACGATACTGTTCATCAATTTCACAGGGAACAATATTAACATCTGAGGGCTTAAGCCCCACAGTTTGCAGGGCTCGGGTGAGAAAAAAACCACCAAGCGCCGTGCTCTCTACGCAAACCCTATGCCCACGAATCCCTTCGAGGCTTTCGATTTCCGGTTTGACAAGAATGGCATCTCCACCGTTGGAAATGTCCATCACCAGAATCACGCGCGGATCGAGCCGACTCTCCTGTAACAATAACACTTCGTCTAAGGTAAGGGCCGCGACTTGAATCGCGCGGTTGCGAAACGCGTGAATCACCTGGGTCGCTGAGAAATATTCAACCAGCCGAACACGACGGTCGTCAAAATACCCAAGTTCACGGGCCAGAAAGAGGGGTTCGTATCCGGGCCAGACATTGGCTCCGACCTGGAGCACTGGGGTCAATATCTCACCGTTGTCCCGCAAATTCTCATTGGTAATTTTCCAGGTTCTGCCCACATAAATCACCACTGATAAAAGCAGCACAACCAGGAAAACACTTAGGATCTTGGCTGACTTTTTTTTGCTCATTTGCTATTCACTTTTCTCATATTGAACATAACTACCAACGGAGCAAATGCACCACATTGTCTCACATAGCCTGCAAACTCTTCAACCGCTATAATTTTCCTTCAGGGTTTGTATAAGAATGTTTTTATTAAAAACTTAGGAAAGTCGGCGGCAAAAGTTGCTGTCCCTATGGGTACTTTTTTAGGAGTCACCCGTCCAGCTCCGGTAAAATATTATTGCGAACACATAATGCGCGCAGGGTCAAAATCAGCCGGCTAGCTGTTTCATCAAGGCATCGATCATGGTGGGGATTTTTGCGCGGGGTTTTTCGGCGACCAGGAGGCCGTCTGCAAAATCATCGTAACTGGTATAGACGATGGGGTGGACAGTCATCACGCCCGATTCGTAATACAACACATTGATCAAATCCCCCGACGACATGAAGGACCGGTTGCCCCCGGCATTACACAGAATTCCCGCGATCTTGTTTTCGAGAGCGCCTGCGGTGATGTCGATCAGGTTCTTGACCACGCCGGACATCGACCAGCAATAGACCGGCATGCCGAAAATAAAACCGTCGGCGGACTCCAGCAGCCGATACGCTCTCTGCATGTCCTCGTTGTAATCCGCAAGGTTCCTGCCGTCGCAAAATTGCAGATCGAGGGCGCGAAGGTCCAGGGTTTCAAAGTCGATGTTTCTAGACTTTAACTCCATCTCGGTTTGCGCCACCACAACAGCGGTTTTGGACTCCGGGTTCAGGCTTCCCTGCACGATCACAATTTTTGACATCGGCTGACCTCAAAAAAAAATGGCTCCCGCCGAAAGGCGCAAGCCACTCCCTGCGGGGAGTCCGAATTCTCGGCCAGCCTATGGGCTGGGCCGAGTTCGCGGCAGACGCTCACCAGGTTCGCGAGCCGCCATATACAGTCAAATTTACTTGAAATTTTTAAAGCCCTGAACCCGTCAACACTGGGTCCAGCGTTACGCTGGTCAGACAGAAGGAATTTCTTTCGGCGGGCCTTCTTCACCTTCGCCTTCCTCTTCTTCCTCATCGTCCCAGTAGTCCTCATCCTCAATATCCTCTCCGATGAGAGCGTGAGGATCGTCCTGAAGCATTTCATCTTCCTCTTCATCTTCCTCGGTTTGCGGGGCTGGGGGCAGTTCATCCCAGATGGCGACCCTGGAGTTTCCCCGGTCGGCAACATAAAGCTTGAACTTGGGTTTGGTTTCCTCTTCACCCTCTTCGCCTGCTTCCAGTTCGGCGTCATCCCAGTCCTCGTCCGGGTCTTCTTCCAGATACAACCCGAAGGGATCGTTGAACGTGGACCCGTTTGCCATGCCACCGCGGTTGACCCTGTTTTCGTTAAAAAATTTCTGCCCTAAAACAAGGTCTGCAGGCTGACCGTTTTCCGTCGGCACTTCCTTCCAGTACAGGACCCGGTGGTTATCCGTATCGGAGACGAACAACCCCGCCCGGCCATAAACGACATCGGTTGGGAAATACAGTCCCTTATTGTTGGCCCGGTTTCTGCCCTGGCCCAGGTTCGGCTCACGGCTGTGAAAATCCTCCTGCCCGATGACCACATCCGCCCCCCGGCCAAATTCGTTGGGCAGTTTGTTCCAGATCAGCACCCGATTGTTGCCTTGATCGACCACGAACAATTTATCCGTTTCAGCATGGTAGAAAACCCCGGTCGGAAAACTGAGCGTTTCCGCTCCGACATTGTCGAATTCCCCACGGTTGGGCTCTCTCTCATCCATTCCCTCCTGACCCAGGCAGAGATCTGCATTCCAGCCATTGCCGAAAGGAATTTTGTTCCAGATCAATACCCGGTGATTGTCTTTATCCGCAATGAACACATGCTGGTCGTCGCCCGAACAGATACCCATCGGAAAAAACAGCGCTCCCGACCCGCACAGGTCATCCCGGTTGGCCTCATTGGCTTCGAGATTGTCCTGTCCCAAAACAAGCGCCGGGACTTCTCCGTCCTCGGTCGGCAACCCCGCATACCGGATCGCCCGGTGATTGCCGCTGTCCACCACATATAATTTACCGTCAATCACTTCGACGCCCGCAGGCTGGGACTGCGTGTCCTCTTCCGCCTTGCTTATGGTGAATCCGTCCAGATCTTCATCCCCCAGGCCAGAGGTCATTTCATCCAGCGTGGTGGTCATTCCCCGGTTTTCCAGACAATCGGCGAAATCCTCCTGACCCAGAACCAGCCCTGAAGGCTCTCCATTTTCTTCGGGACATTGCTCCCACACCAGCACCCGGTGATTGCCGCGATCGGAAACGAATAAATAGTCGCCAAAGCGGGTCATGAACTGCGGTTCGGCCAGGGTGTTGTCGCCAGGGTCATCGGCACCTCTATTCGACAGCACCATGGACATGTCTCCCTGACCGATGACCATACAGGCCCCCACTTCGGGAATTTCTACTTCTACGGCCTCCTCTATCTCGTCGTCCAGTTCATCTTCTTCGAACTCATCGATTTCATCCGTCTCTTCGGATTCGGCTAAAGCAGTTTCTTCTCCTTCGCCCACCACAGACTCTTCGGAGTCGACCGCCTTTTCTTCATTGAGTTCTTCTTCGTTGTCTCTGGTGTCTTCAGACATCCGACCCACCCTCCCAGTTATTCAAGAAAATCTTTTCGTCTTCCGGTGATCCGGCGGCCGGAAGAAAAACTTCAAAACTTGTGGTTACTAATTAATGAATACGCCGTCAGAATTCCTATTGGGAAAAGTGGAATCGCTGCCACATGGAAACCACCTTGCGGCCGTTTCTATCTTGATGCGCACCGTCCCAAACGGCGAATGATATCAAAACAGGTTGTTTGCTTTGAAACTTTATATCCCATTTATTCAAAGATTCCAAGGCCCTATAAAAAACAACCCGCCATTTTCCATCTTTCCACACCCCTTTTCCAAGCACATTTTGCTTGGTTTGAGGTTGCGGGGTCAGTGTTCCGAACCCTTCTGCGTTCAATTCTTCCACCGGAACGTCCCTAAAAGGGTTCAAAGAGTCCACTGGATTGACCTCGCCGCCGAAGATCATGGTGTCCATATCCATGCCCTTGGTGGCGTATTCCAGTTTTTCCTTGGTCTCGATTTCGGTCTGCCAATCGGCCCGCCATTGCCAGATGTTGACAACCTTGCCGCGGTTCCCCATGCCAAAGAAAGGTTCGTTGTGCCCAAATTTATGCAACAGAACATCGCCCAGGGAAAATTCCATTGCGACGGCATCCTTAAAATCTTGATGCCGGCTGGAAGTGCGATCGGCAAGGGCATCGTCCCATTCCAGTCGAAAAGAAATCCCTTCTTCATTGACCACGGACTGAAATTTGACCCGGTTTACGGGGTTCGCCCGGGCGCTGAGTGGGATCATGTGCACATCATGTACCGGGACATCGTTCCAAATGGGATTGGCCGGGTCCAGATCGATCTCTTCCTTAATCACTTTTGGTTTGAGATCCGCCTCATACTCCGCCGGTTGTAGCTTCTCATGCTGAATTCTGGAGTCGACGAACAGCGTGAGGTCCCAGCGTTGTTCATCGGTCAGGTCATCGTAGGCCTTCATGGGCGAACCGTCCAGGCCAGTGGTCAGGGTGAGGTAAATATCTTCTTTTTGAAATCCGAACTTGAAGGTGTTGGGATTGGTCAAATCATAAATAAAGGAACGGTGGTCCCAGAGATCATAGAGCTTGTCCGCCAGCGGACCGGTGCCTTTCAGGTCGGTTCCGTGACAGCGGGAGCATCGCATATCACCGAAAAGTACTTTTCCC
This sequence comes from Nitrospinaceae bacterium, assembly GCA_029261595.1. Classification (GTDB taxonomy): domain Bacteria; phylum Nitrospinota; class Nitrospinia; order Nitrospinales; family VA-1; genus JADFGI01. The sequence goes on from JAJDAZ010000036.1 coordinate 25,562, forward strand.
CGCTCGATCCGCTCAGGGCTTGAGGGCGGTGCGGGGGACACGGTCACCGGGTCTTTGGGAGTTTCCGCCGCGAAGCGAGCCGAAAATCTCTTGATATATTCCACCACCGACCAGGTTTCATCTTCGGTCAAGGCGTCGCCCCAGGCCGGCATGGACGTTCCGGGAATACCTCTGGCGATCGTCTGGTATATGTCTTTATCGAGCGGCAGGGCTCCGGAAGGCGTGGACCGGTGTTTGAAAACACCTTTCCTGAAATCTCTCGGCCAGGGATAAAGATACGCCGTGGCTTTGCCGCCGCCATTGCCGTCACTGCCATGACAGAAAACGCACATGTGCTTGTAAACGGTTTCGCCCAGGGTTTGCTTGGCGGAACCGGCGTGCGCATGCGAAGATGAGGTATGTTTTTCGGAGGGCGCAAAAACTTTATTGACCGCGTCGCTCTTAGGGTCCGCAGGGTCAGATGCCTGCACAGAGTTCGGCAAAAACCCAAGGCACAGGTAAGCGAATATCAGAAGGGTAAAAATATATTTAACGGACACCGAGACTTGGGGTCGATAATGAGTACAACTCTTCATTGCCATTCAAACCATCCTCCGCAATATCCACCCATATGTCATTGCAGTTGCGCCGGTAATCGACCCCTTTACAATAAAACATCGGGTGCCTCTTGGTGAAATAAATGATCGGATTAGAAAAGTATACGCTCATTTCCTGACTCTTCGCAACGGCAATGGCTTGTTCAACCGTGGTGGTTTCGGCGGTGGCTTTCTGTAAAATCTTGCGGATCACCATGTAGTCCAGTTTTCCGTCTAAATCCAGATCATAATAGGTTGCAATCAGGCCGGTGATATTCATGATCTCCCAGCCCCGATAAGAAGGGTCCTTCCAACCCGGTTCCTTGGGTATCACCATCTCCTTTTTGCCTGCCCCTGGAAAAGGAATCTGATCCGGCTGTGCTTTCAAAGGACCGGCAAAGACCATCATCTGCACCATGCAAACCAGCAATAGAGCATAGTTTCTGGGGATATTTCCTAAAATCCTTTTCACCATGATGGAGACCTCCAAAGGGTTCCTGTCTGTTCCCGGTGTTTCCAGAGTTATCTATTTACGTTAGCATAAAATCAGGGCCGATCAAACGTTTTGTTGGGGACTTTTATCGGCCGAAAATCCGCTAAAATCGGCAGTTGTTGACTGCGGAGGAAGGGTTTTCAGACCGTGTTCGCGGGCGGGCGGATTAGAAGGATTGGAAAAAAGGGAGGGCTATTCGCCGTCGGAGTCTGAAACCTGGCTTTTAATGGCGGAGGTGATGTCGGGGTACAGCTCGAAAACATCGTGGAGCTTAGCCATTTCAAATGTTTCCTGAGGCGCGCCCCGAAGGCCCGCGATCAGGAATTTCCCCTGGGATTTGTCAAGGGTTTGAAAACAATGGATAAATACGCTTATGGTGGAACTGTCCAAATAGGTCACGTCCTCAAGGTTCACGGCAAACTTTTGGAATCCTCTTTGGCGGTAGGCTTCGATCAATTTCTGCACGTCATTGGAATTGTAAATATCCAACTGACCTTTCAGATCGACCACGATCAGGTCGTCTTCATTCCAGCAATCGATATCAATTTTCCCCATCAATCCCAGAATTTCCTTGTGAATTTTTTCCATCAATGATCACCGTGTTTGAAGAGGCTGTTAATCTTTTGAACGGAAGATTTAATCCTGTTTTTCATATCTTTCAACATTTATTTCCAAAGTCACGCGTTGTTTGAAATGAGATAATGCGCAAATTTTCTTTTTCCTCCCAGGAAGTCTTTACTCAAAAACACCCAAAAGAAATAGAAAGGAAAACGAATCAATTTATTCCATAAATTTTTCCGGTCATCTCCTGATCCAGATTCTCAGGGCCACCATCATATACCATTTGACCGTCTTTTAAAGCCAAAACGCGATCGCCATATTCCCTGGCCAGCTCGGGTAAGTGAAGATTGCATAGAACCGTCACACCTTGCTTTTTATTAATGTCCCGCAAAATATCCATGATAGAAATCGAGGTGGCCGGGTCCAGACTGGAAACCGGCTCATCCGCTAAAATAATCTTCGGTTGCTGCATCAGGGCTCTGGCAATTCCCACTCGCTGTTGTTGCCCACCACTCAGAGTGTCCGCTCGTTGTCCGCCCTTTTCGCCGAGTCCCAGGGACTTCAGTTTCTCTCCAGCCTGTGACACGGACTCCCTGGGGAAATAATTCATCCAGCCCGCTAAGGGAGAGACAAACCCCAGTCTTCCGGTCAGAATATTGGTCAAAACCGAGGACCGGGGAACCAGATTGTACTGTTGGAAAATCATGCCGGTTTTTCGCCTGAGGCGGCGCAATTGCCGGGGGCTGGCCCCGGTGATTTCCTGTTCGCCCAAAAAAATCCTGCCGCCTGTGGGCTCCACCAGCCGGTTAATGCATCTTAAAAGGGTGGATTTCCCCGAACCGCTTTTCCCCAGGATCACCACAAATTCCCCGGCTGGCACGCTGAAGGAAACCTCTTTGAGGGCATGAGTCCCGTTCGTATACGTTTTTGAAAGCTTCTCGATCTTTAGCACAAATTAGTAGCCTCCGAAATTTTCTAGCGGCTTTGTTTTTCCAGGTTCAATCCCAATAACCGGCTGGCGTCGCGCACAGGATCGAATAAACCATCCAGATCCACCAACCCGCTGATTCCGTACACACGCTTTAATACTTTTCCGCCCTCTGGAGTTTTTGAAATATATTTTAATCCTTCACGTATTTTATTTTTTATTTCCGCCGGCAAACCTTTGCGGGCGGTCACCGTATCGTTGGGGATATCCTGGGTGTAGGCGATCACTTTTATTTTTTTAAAAACGTCGGGATAGCTTTTGGCCACCGTCGCACGGGAACCGTCGTAGGCGGCTCCGGCATCGACTTCTCCTTTCAGGAGCGAAAGAACCACCGCATTGTGCGAGCCTGCAAAAACGGTCTGGGCAAAAAACTTGTCCGGATCATGGCCGTTGGAAAGCAATAGCGCTTTTGGGTATAAATGTCCGGAAGTGGAGGCCGGGTCCACGTAGGCGAAGGTTTTGCCTTTTAAATCCGCCAGGGTTTTTATCCCGCTGTCGGCCCGGACCATGATCTGACCCCGGTAAAACGGCTTGCCAAATCGGACCACGATCAACAGCAAATCGACATCGTATTTTTCTCTGGCCAATACATAGCTGAAGGTCGCCAGCCAGCCGATGTCCACTTTCCCCGCGCCCATCGCCTCAATAACCGCCGCGTAACTGGTCGCCACCGAGGTTGTGAAATGCAACCCGGTGGATTGTTTGAGTATTTCGGCAATTTCCTGTCCGCCTTCAAGAATGACCTGGGCGTCGCCTGAGGGGACGAACATCATGCGTAATGGATTTTCCTTAGTTCCCAGTTCAACGCTTTCAGCTGGATGAACCGTAATCCATGAAAGAATCAAAAAAACCAGAGGTGGAAAAATCCGGGAAGAGAAATCGTTGGGCAGGGAAATACAAAACTCAAAACAGAGGGGTTTAGAATAGGATGTCGATTGAATGAGTCTCACTCAACCACTATATCAAAAACAGATATCTTAAAAATGCAAAAAAAAAGAGGCAAACCGGAAAACCCGGTTTGCCTCTTTAAATACTAACGTCTGATACAAACTTATTTCACGAAAGTACTTTGGATGTATTTGACAACATCCCAGATCTGAGCGTCTTTCAAGGTCTTGCCATGAGCGACCATGCCGGTTCCCTTGGAACCATTTTTAATGACATGGAACATCTGGCCAGCGGAAATGCCTTTCATGGTTTCTGCACAGGTGAAATTTCTGGGTTTCGGTTTCAAAGCCGCACCTAATTTCCCAGCGCCATCACCCTTATCGCCATGACACATTTTGCAAGCCATAGGCTTTGCGGTTTTGGTGTAGATGGCTTTCCCTTTCGCCGCGTCTGCCTTGGCGGTTTTATCCGCTTTTGCCGCACTGGCAGGAGCCGCTTTGGTTTTCCTCGGTTGAGGACATTTGCCTCCCGCATAAGCGGAACTGACGACAAAAAAGCTGAAAACTGCCAATATGGAAATTACCACGACTTTTTTCATTTAAAACTCTCCTTCGTTAAATTTGGTGAAAAAAACCTGCACTATGGTTGGACAAAAAAAATTCTATCAACTCGCCTGATAATACCGGCCCCAAGCTGTTAGATATTTATTGAATCTGGAAGGCAACTGGTCAAATGCCACCCTGTAGACCCGGAAAAACCGACTCTAAAAAAACTGATCTCCCGTTGCCAGCACCAATAAAGCATTATGAAAAAAGGAGCATCGCATTATATTAAATCCGTTTAACCTGTCAATAAAAATTTCCCGCCATTTTGTAAGGCTTTGAAAAGATTTACCTTTATGAACAGGGTCGAGCCCGGTAAAATTCGCATGGGGTAAAAACCGCATTATAGAATCAACGGGCTGTATTTATAAAAAAAACACAAAATATTTTTTCTTTCAGGTTCCCCTGCCATTTGATTTTATGAGTTTTGTATTCGGAACACCTTAATTTTTAGAAACCTTTTTCCTTGCGCAAACATCCCAGTTCTCGTATATTCATCCAATATTAAAATTTTATTCTTTTTATTTCCCTTTAAAAGCGCTGAAAGCTTTAAAGGAAATACTCATTGCATGTTTTAAGTTACATTAATGAGAAGAGTTAAAAGCCGACTGAATGGTAGTCCTCTTTCAAGACCCGCCAAGCAAGCACAGGGACTTGGAATTCAAAAGTCGGAAGGCCTCTTTTATCAACCCGGATTTGATTATCCCCAGAACGAAATTTGATATCCTGAGCGGGATGCTTGTGTCTCCAGAAAATAAGGGAGTTAACAAGTTAACCAACGTAGTATCAATCCGTACCCAAAGCGAATAGGATGTAAATTATGCCTTTTTCGATAAAAAATCTTGTCTCAAAAAACAATGGCAACGGTCATAAGAAAAACGGCCAAACTCCGTTGAAGCTGGTGGGTCAAAAGCCAAAATACCTGACCCGGTCGGATCAAATACCGCAGTTGACTGCCGAGGAAAAAAAGCAACTGGAAGAGGTGAACGAAAAATTTGTTTTTCGCACCAACGATTATTACCAGTCCTTGATCGACTGGGATGACCCCAAGGACCCGATTCGAAGAATCGTCATGCCCGACGTGCAGGAGTTGGACGAATGGGGCCAGTTGGACGCGTCCAATGAAGAAAAATACACGAAAGTCAAAGGGCTTGAACACAAGTACACCTCCACGGCCCTGTTACTGGTCAATGAAGTGTGCGCCGCCTACTGCCGGTTTTGTTTCCGCAAACGGCTGTTCATGAATGAAAATGACGAAGTGACCAAAGACGTCAGCGAAGGTTTGGACTACATTCGCAAACATAAGGAAATATCCAATGTCCTTTTGACCGGGGGCGACCCCCTGATCATGTCCACCAGCAAACTTCAGCCCATCATTCACAAGCTTCGGCAATTGGATCATGTAAAAATCATCCGGATTGGCACCAAAATCCCCGCCTTCAATCCTTTCAGGATTCTCAACGATCCTTCTCTCCTGGAAATGATCGAAACGTACAGCCTTCCGGACAAAAAAATCTACATCATGGCGCATTTCAACCACCCCCGGGAATTGACGCCCAAAGCCATTGAGGGATTGAACCTGCTCATGAAAGCCGGCGCCATCGTCGTCAACCAAACCCCCTTGATAAGGGGAGTGAACGACGACCATAAAGTCCTTGCGGAACTGTTTAGCCAGTTATCCTTCATAGGAGTGCCGCCCTATTACGTCTTTTTGTGCCGGCCCACGTTGGGAAATGAAACTTATTCCGTTCCGGTGGAACAGGGCTACCAAATATTTGAACACGCCAGGACCCTGTGTTCTGGGCTGGGAAAACGCGCCCGATTGGTCATGTCTCATGAAACCGGCAAGGTCGAAGTGGTGGGAATGACCGAAACCCAGATATTTTTTAAATACATCCGGGCCGCTGTCGATGAAAATGGCGCCAAATTCATGGCATTCAACAAAAATCCTCAGGCTCTTTGGTTGGATGATTATGCGGAAGCGGAAGACGAGTTCCCCCTCGACGCCCTGCAACCCATGTCCGGCCTAGATAACAAGTGAAGCAAAATATTTCGTCAACTGATTGGAGAGGCAGTGTATGGCTCGATTGACCGGCAAGAATGTCCTATTCATCATCCCAAAAGATTATTACAACGAAGACGAACTGGACCCATTGATGGCAATCATGAAAGAGGAAGGAGCCCGTGTATTGGTCGCCTCATCAAAATTTAAAGATGCCGTGGGAATGAAAACCGGCACAATCATGCCGGATTTGTTGATTGTGGACGCAATGGAAGGAATCATCGGCGACAGCTATGTGACAGGTGGAACGGGGACCCGCCAAATCATCGGAGTCTTTCACGGGGTTATTCTGATCGGCGGTAAAGGCGCCCGGAGTTATTTATGGAAGGACCAATTGATCAGGCTGCTGATCGCAGACCGGCACCGAAGCGGGATGGTGGTCGGGGCCATAGGAATGGCGGTCCCCACGCTGGTGACGGCAGGCCTCGTTAACGATTTCGATGTCGCCGCGAGTAAGGACAAACACACCATCAAAGAACTTGAAAAGGCCAATGTGAAGATGTCAGAAAATGATGTCGCAGAATACAACCGGATTCTCACCGCCGAGGGAGAATCGGCAATCAAACCTTTCGCGGAACGGTTCATAGAAGAAGTGAGCCAAACCTCCATCAAATAATAAAAAGGAAATGGCCAAAGGTCTAGAACCCGTCGGTGGATTCCTCTCTCTCCTTGGCCGCTTTAATAATTTTCATCCGCAGTTTTATCGCCCCATTCAAAGCTTTAACGACTTGATCGTTGGCATCCGGAAAATGAAGTTTCGCGTTGAACTCATCCAGAGAATGTTTATCTAAAACCTTGCCAAACGCTTCGTCTAAAAAGGGCCGGGTCATCTGCGCAATGCCCTCAAAATAAACAATTATTTTTTCATACTTGTCCCAGTTATCACAAATGAGATTGAGGATCGTATCTCCAGCAGGCGAGCCGTCCTCGGTCGTCCTGCCCGAGGGTGTGGACGTCTGCATGACATTGAACAAGTTAATTTTGAATTCACTTTCCATTATTTTCCATCCTAAGTATTAAGGAAATCGTTTTTAAAGGCACATTTCCTCCCACAGTTAAAAAAAATTACCGGGTTTCAATCCTGACTTTGGTCATCTCAATGCGTTGGTTCGGATTGTCATTTCCATCCCTTGGTGAGTTGACAATTTTATCGGCCACATCCATCCCGTTTAGGACTTCACCAAAGACAGTGTATTGCCCGTCCAAAAAATGCGCGTCTTTGACTACGATATAAAATTGTGACCCGGCGCTGTTGGGGTCCTGCGACCTGGCCATGGACAAAATTCCACGATCGTGTTGGGTGTCATTGAATTCCGCGTCGATCGAGTAACCCGGCCCTCCCGTTCCATGACTGGATTTGTCTGAACTCTTGGAATTCGGGTCTCCGCCCTGAATCATGAAACCAGGGATCACGCGATGAAATATAGTGCCATTATAAAATCCCTTCTGGGCCAAATCCTTGAAATTTTTGACATGGCCTGGAGCTTTATCCGGGAAGAAAGCCACCTCTATAGTTCCCAGGGTGGTTTCTATTACCGCAACCTCATTTTGATCCGACATAAAATAAACACCTCATAAAATTTTCAGAACCAGCATAACGCTGGGGGAAATATTCACAATCGATGGGTTTATGACTGGTTAAAAAATTCCCATCGTGCACAATTTTTCAGATATTTTAACCCGTAAATTTGAGGGCTCGTGAACAAGCTCACCCTACGCAGAGGGCGCAAGTCTACTCACACCTTGTAACATATTTTGGACCTCGCTTAGCGTCAGGCCCACTTCTCCTCCCGCTTAGCGGGCTATCTTTTTTTGATCGTCACCCGCTTCATTTCAATTCTCTCATTCGGATTGTCCCTGCCATCCCTGGGCGCATTGACGATCTGGTCCGCCACATCCATTCCCTTGGTCACTTTGCCAAAAACGGTGTATTTTCCGTCCAGAAAGTTGGAGTCTTTAACCACGATAAAAAACTGCGAACCTGCGCTGTCCGGGTGACCGGAACGGGCCATGGAAACGATTCCCCGTTTGTGCGGAACGTCATTGAACTCGGCCTTGATGGTGTAGCCGGGGTCGCCCATACCGTGTTTGGATTTATCGGGGTCCTTGGAATTCGGGTCCCCTCCCTGGATCATGAACCCGGGAAGGACCCGGTGAAACGTCGTGCCGTCATAAAACTTCTTATTAGCCAGGTCCTTGAAGTTTTTGACATGGCCGGGGGCTTTATCATCCATGAAAGAGATTTCGATGGTCCCTTTGGTGGTTTCAATGACGGCCACGTCCCCCGCATGAACCCAGGTGCTCATCCCAAAAACTCCAAATACAACAATGACGGTTATTTGCAAAAGTTTATTCATGGTTCTCCCCGAAAAAAATTCGATTAAAAATTCCGACCCCTGAAACGGGGACAATTGCATAACGTCAAGCCGCAAGAAGTGATAAACTCCTTATCATAAAAACACCCAAGAGCTTGCATTTAATCAGATTAATCCAACCTCGGTCGGCTGAGCAAGGAAATCTTTTGAATTAAGTAAAAGAAGTGAACGATTTTAGAAAATAGCGGCATGAAAGTCAAACCAGCGTCCCGGAATAATGAAACTTAAAAACAGTTTCCTGTTGTTTAATTATCTGCTGACGGCGATGGCGTTGTATTGCCTGTATTTGAGCCGGGTATTTCCGCCGTGGACCGGGATCTTTTTGGCCCTGGGGCTGGGGTCCTGCCTCGTATTGGAATACCAAAAGATCATTCCTTTAGAGCCTCCGCTGAAAATTTTATCCTCCAGTTGGGGGCTGCTCGCCCTGCCCCTGCTTTATTTTGGGCTGGACCTCCCCTTGCTTGAATTACTGGTATGGATCCTGGTATTCCTCCAGTTTTCGCGTTTGGTCTTCAAAACGGAACTCAATGATTATCTTTTTGGCTTCTTGATTTCACTGATGTGCCTGCTCGTCGGCGCGATGGTCGCGCAAGGCCTGCAGTTTGCCTTCCTGCTCCTCACCTTTTATCTGGTCCTTTCCTGGGCGCTCATCACCTACAACATGATGGCGGAGCCGGTGGGAAGTCACAGTCCGCCCGCCCTGTTCAAACAGGTTGGAGAAAAAGAATTGCTGGGCGGACGCCTGTTCGGTTTTTCCACAGGGATGATGCTCCTGGGGCTTGTATTGACGACGCTGATTTTTTCCAGTTTTCCCCGCCTGGGCATGGGAGGGGCCCTGTCAGACCCCGGATCGCCGGTCAGCGGATTTTCAGAATCCGTCCAGCTGGGCGATGTGGGCCGGATAAAACAAAATTCCGCAGTGGTCATGCGTATCGAGTTCGAACACGACGGAAAAACTCACCGGCCTTCCCAGCCGGTCTACTGGCGTGGCGTGGTTCTGGACCATTTCAATGGCAATGCCTGGTTTTCAACGGTGGGGCCCAAATGGAGGTTCAGCAACCTGCCCGGTGTCGGAACACAACTGTTCCCGTTTGATCCCAATTCCGGCGTGGTGCAACAAAAAATATTTATGGATGAGTTTGACTCCAGCGTCATCTTCACTCAAGGACGCCCGTTGTTCGTTGACGGGGGTTTTCAAAGTTTTCAGGTGGACAAAAGTTTCTCCTTTAAATCTCTGGACCGGAATCACCGTTCAAAAACGGTGACCTTGGTTTCCGATGTCTCCGCCTCGCGGGCCAACCCGGCTCAAAGGGTATGGGACCGAAACACCCAACCCATGCTGAAAAAGTTTCTCCAGCTGCCCGCCATGGGTCCTAAAATCGCTGAACTGGCTGACAAACTGACCCATAACGCCACCAGCCAGGAAGAAATAGCCAACCAAATCCTGCATCACCTGCGAACTGGGTTTGGATATACCCTGGAGCTTGCGCAAGATCCGCGGAAAACATCCCTCGAACATTTCCTGTTCACCCGGAAAAAAGGCCACTGCGAGTATTTTGCGTCTTCCATGGTGGTGCTGTTGCGTTTGGCCGGGGTTCCCGCCCGTCTGGTGAACGGCTTTGTCGGGCTGGAGTGGAACGATCTGGGGCAATACATGGTAGTCCGCCAGCATCATGCCCATTCCTGGGTCGAGGTGCACCTACCGAAAAAAGGCTGGGTCATTTACGACCCCACCCCCTCCGACCCTTTATTATCTCAAAGCCTATTTAATGACCCGATGAGCCGCACCCTGGATCTATTACGCTTGAACTGGCAAAGATACATTCTGCAATATTCCGGCAACGACCAGGCCGTTCTTTTAACTCACCTGCAATCCACCGGAGAACAAACTTTTAATTCCCTCAAAGGTCTGGGATCACTTGAAGTCGAGCCTATAAAAATCTTTATTATGGATAACTTGGGGGTTCTTTTGGTGCTCCTGGGTTTGGCCGGGGTGCTGGTGTCAAAACGGGGCGGCCTTCATAATTTCCGGTGGCCTTTTGACCCGCGTTCCGACTTTCCCGTGTGGCTGTACCGGAAAATGTTGAAGAAATTAAACGGCCTTGGAATCCGCAAGCAACCCTGCTGGACCCCCAGAGAATTTCTGCAACAACTCCCCCAACTCCCCGACGGCAAGTGGGAGTCTGTCCAGACCATTACAGACTATTACGAAAAAACCCGCTTCGGTCCCTCCCCGATACTGGCAACAGAAAAAAAAGAATTGCTGAATCACTTGCGGAAAATATAATTCCATAATTGAATCAGCCCTTATTGTTTTAACGATACCCCGATTTCCGCCCCGGCTTTTTATGGGTTATCCCTGGCCATTGCTTTTTCCAAATTGGTGCGGGCGGAAGCGTGTTTCGGGTTGATGGCCAAAGCCGCCCGGAATTCGGTCTCGGCTTTCGCTAAACGTCCTGTTTTCCCGTAAAGGATCCCCAACTGATTATGAAATTCCGCTTTCCCGGAATCGATCTCCAGGGCGGTCTTGAATTCCGATTCCGCCTCCTCGTAACGGCCCTTTTCCACATAAACCACTGCCAGGTAAAAATGCGATTGGGCCCGGGCGGGATCTTCTTTGATAACTCGGATCAACTGGCGCTCGGCATCCTCCAGACGGTTGATCTCGTAATAAAGAACGCCAAGCTTATAACGGGCGAGGTGGTATTTGGGGTTGAGGTTTAATAACACGTTAAAAACTTCTTCGGCTTTTTTCCATTTTCCGCGCCGGTAATAGAGTTGGGCCAGATTAAATTGAGCGGCCTGGAATTCTGGATCGATTTCCAGGGCTTTTTTGTAAGCGTTCTCGGCATTCCCCAGTTGCCCGGCTTTGAAATAAGATAATCCTAAGTTGTTGTAGGCGGGTGCAAAAAAAGGATCTAATTTTAAAGCGGTTTTAAAATTTTCAATGGCTTTTTCGGACAGGCCCATATCATGATAAACGAGCCCCAGATTGTCATAGGCTTCCAAATATTCCGGTTTGATTGTTAGAGCATACTTCAACATTCGTTCCGCGTCTTTAAGTCGTCCTGTTTCAATATAAATTATTCCCAGATTGTTAAGTGACGGGATGTATCTGGAGTCAATATTCAGAGCATTTTGGAAGGCCTTTTCAGCAATTTCGAATTGGCCTCTTTTTGCATAAATCAGCCCCAGACTGTTGTGGGCCTGGTAATTTTTCGGATTGCTCCTTATAGCGGCGTTAAATACTTCTTCCGCCTTTTTAATTGCATTTTTCTTATTATAAATCCATCCTAAATTATAATTTGCCTGAGAGTCGTCCGGGTTGATACGCAAAGCTTTTTTGAACTCAGTTTCCGCATTTTCAAGCAACCCCTTTTGCTTGTAAAAATCGCCCAAACCCACATGGGCAAAACTGATTTGGTTGGGGAATTGACCTATAAGATATTTCCAAAATGATTCGCCGTTCTTCCAAACCTGGACTTGTTGAATCGTCAACAAACTCAGGCAGGTCATAACCGCTAAAACAAGAATAAGCGACCCGATTTTAGAAGGGCTTTTAAATTTCCTGAGGGGGCTTTTTTCCCATTCCCATAAGATCCCTCCACCGATCAGAAAATAAATGCTCAACGTAGGAAGGTAGGTATAACGATCCGCCGCTCCCTGAAGCCCGACCTGGAAAATTCCGATGACGGGGAAAATGGTTATCAGGTAATAAAGCCAGGCCACCCCCCAGAACTTTTGCTTTTTGCCCCACATCCGGACGCAAAAATAAGTTACCGCAAAAACCAAAAGAGCTGACACCGCAACGGAAACACTGGTCAAGGTCAAGTTTTTTGGAAACGGATAAAAGGGCACCAACCGGCCTGGCCAAAGGGTTTGCTCCATGTAAAACATGAGAGTCCGGATGGCGTTTAAAATCCTTTCGTCCAGCGCGTATTCCTCGAAAGACTTGACCGCACCGCCAGCGTTTTGGGCCAAAAAAGTCAGGATGGCTGAAATCAGGCTGAAGGCAAAAAAGGGCAGCTTCTCCAGAACCAGGAAGGATGGCTTTTCCTGCCCCCAAAAACGGTTCAAGGGATAAACATCCAGGAGAAAAAGCACCAGCGGGAGTGTCACCGCCATGGGTTTGGACAGGAGGGCCAAAATAAAACATAACATCGCCAGCAGGTAACCCCTGCGGCGGGTTCCGGGTGTTTCGGCGGTTGCGTAAAAAAGATAGACCAGCAAAGTGGAAAGGAAAAAGAAACCACACAGCAGATCTTTGCGTTCCGAGACCCAGGCGACGGATTCCACGCGCAGGGGATGCAACCCGAAGAGTAAAGCGGTCACACTGGCGCTGATCCAAAGGAATTCCGTCGGGAGCCTATCCTGCCAAACTTTCCTCATCATCGTGACGAACAAAAGAAAAACCAACCCCGTGTTCAAACCATGCAGAATGATATTTGTGAGATGGTGGCCCCAGGGACTCAATTCATAAAACCGGTAATCCAGGGCGTGGGAAAACCAGGTCAAGGGATGCCAGTTGGCGGAATGAAACTCCGTGGCCATCTTCTTTAAATGGACCCAGTCCAGGGATTGGATCATTGGGTTTTCATATACATAAAACGGATCATCCCAATTCAAAAACTCAAGATCCAGGGCTCCCTGAAAAACCGCAAGAACCGTAAGAAAGATGGCAAAAAGATAGAAGAAACAGGGAGGCAGGATATTTAGGGTTTTCTCAAATTTCATCCGAATGGGGAAATTTCATGAAAAGGGAATCTGGTTATTCAGAAACTGCGGGAAATTGTCGCACAAATATCAAATATTTACGCGGATTCTAAGCAAAGACTTGAACAAATACAAGTGAGACGGGATTCAGTTTGACGAACGGTCAATACACGACCCTGCGCATGAAAAAAAAATGCAACATTAATTGCAACTATTGCAATTTTATCCTATAACAGCATGAGCAGCTCAAAAATGAAAAAATTGCCCTCATTTATTTATGATCTGGAGACAGAATGGACCCGAAATCCTCAAAGTATCTCAATAAGGCCATCAACGTATTGAATGAAGCGGTCTTCGTCTATGACGAAAATATGCGCATCAAGTATTTCAATGCCGCCGCCGAGGCGATCACCGGCCACCGCAAAGAGGATGTCATTGGAAAAAAATGCGTCTCCCTTTTTGATCAGAGTGTTTGCTTAAATAATTGCGCCCTCTGCCAGACGGTAAAAAATGATCCGTCGCAGGGGACGGTGCGGTTTCAGTCTCCCTTCATTCGCAAGGACGGGGTCAAACGGTCGGGAGAATTTCAGGCGGGGCTGTTAAAGCGGGAGAAAAATGGCGCCGTAGAAGTGCTGGTGGCCTTGACCGACACCACCGAGATGACCCACCTGAAAGAAAAGCTCAGTTTCTCTTTCAGAAACATCGTCGGCAAAAATCATCTGATGCAGGAATTGTTTCGCACCATCCGCAATATTGCCGAGTTCGACACCACCGTTCTCATTCAGGGAGAAAGCGGAACGGGAAAAGAACTGGTCGCCAAAGCCATCCACTCCGAGAGCCCCCGCGCCGGCGGAAAGCTGGTCACCGTGAATTGTTCGGCCTTTTCAGAAGATCTTTTGGAAAGCGAGTTGTTCGGCCACGCCAAGGGAGCATTCACCGGAGCGGTCAAGGACCGTATCGGACGATTTGAAGAAGCCAATGGCGGAACCCTCTTTCTCGATGAAGTGGGAGACCTATCAGCCAGGGTGCAGGTCAAATTACTGCGGGTCATTCAGGAGAAAGAGGTCCAGCGGGTCGGGGAAAACGTCACCCGGAAAGTCGACATCCGGATCATCGCCGCCACCCATAAAGACCTGCAAAAAGAAGTTCGCGAACGCCGCTTTCGGGAAGACCTGTATTACCGGTTGCACGTGGTCCCCGTGCAACTGCCGCCTTTAAGATTGAGGAAAGATGACATTGCTCCGCTGTCGAAGCACTTTATAAAAATCTGGACCAAAGCGAATAAAAAAACCATCGACAGAATTTCCAACTCCGCGTTGGGAAGGCTGATGGATTACGATTGGCCGGGCAATGTCCGGGAACTGGAAAACGCCATCGAACATGCGGCCGTCAAATGCTCGCGAAAGATTATCGAAGAACAGGACCTTCCCATTTACGTTTCACCAACTCCGCAAAAGAGCGAAAAAAGCTGGAAACGAAACCGCGTCTCACGCGACATGGTTTTACAGGCATTAGCCGAAACGGGCAATAACCAGACGCAGGCCGCAAGGCTTCTCAATATCCACCGGATCACCTTGTGGCGAAAAATACAGGCTTTTAATATTGGAGTGTAAAGCAGGGAAGCGGATAACCGCTCCCCTGCCTTGACCTGAAACAATTTACTTAATGGATTTGAACACTGAAGGATCTTCTTTCCCGGTAGCGGAGATGATGCCGGCCGCGCCTTTGGCCACACGGAAAATACTGTGGTCCACCAGAAGATAATCCCCCGGCACGTCGATTTTGAACTCGACGATGGTCGCGCCAGCCGAAGGCACCAATGTGGTCTGCACGTTATGATTGACCGCACCGTCCAGTGAGCCTTCTACGTTCACTTTGTCAAAAATCTCGCCGATGACATGAAACGAGGACGCGCTGTTTGGCCCGATATTGCCAAAATAAATTCTCACCGTATCCCCCGCTTTCGCTTTCAATACATTGTCCCCCGTCAACGCTCCCGCTTTGCCGTTGAACACCACATGGTCGGGATGCTCGGCCAGGCCCTTTTCCATGGACAGCTCGGATATGCCTTTTTTGTCTGAAGGCTTGGTGAAAAATTCGCTTTGCAGGACATAATACTCATGGTCCACTTTGGCCAATCCTTTTTCAGGCTCGACCAGAATCAGGCCGTACATGCCGTTAGCGATATGCGCCGGAATGTTCGGAATGGGAGAGGCACAATGGTAAATATACAATCCGGGGTTCAGAGTCTTAAATTGAAAAACAGCTGTATCACCCGGCCCTACCAAGCTGACAGCCGCTCCGCCGCCGGGTCCATTGACCGCATGAATGTCTATATTGTGAGGAAATTCACTGTCCTTATGGTTCGACAAATGAAACTCAACCGTATCGCCTACCCGCACACGAGCCATAGGACCCGGAACCGTTCCGTTGAAACTCCAGAATTTATATTTTTTACCATCGGCCAAGTCGCCCACATATTCCTTCGCCTCAAACTTAATCACGACTTTGGCGGGAGCGGTTCTTTTGATAGGTGCCGGCACGTTGGGAGCTGTCGTCAATTGCGCATTCTCAGCCTGTGCATGGCCTGCGCTCAAAAGACCCATCACGACAGCATAGCCTGCCCACTTCAACCGATTGGAAAATTTATTCAAAACCATTACTACCTCCTTATATATGAATAACTGATTTATCTAACTTCGTTACGTAACAAGGAAAGCAAGTTTTGCGCCAAGCCAAAACTCAATCACAAAAAGCAACTCCTCCACCTTTATTCTTAAGGGGTTAGAAAAATAACACTTTATAAACGTCCTGAAATACCTCGCGAAAACTATTGCATTATCAAAATGCAACACATCCTATGCAACAGACACTAAAATGTTGACAGGAATATTTTGATTATCAATAATAAGCTAATTCACCATTTTTTATATATTTACAAGCCGCAAACGAGAATGCATTTTCGTATTATCAAGCCAACCGCGCTCGTTCAGGGTAACTAATAAAAGGTACGCTAAATAAATGGACGTTTACTGGGAAAATTTTAAAACCCCCTTCCTTTGTATTGCGGGGTATTCCGGGGTGGGGAAAACAACCCTCCTCGAAGACCTCATCAAACGGTTCAACGCGGAAAACTTCAGCGTGGGTTATTACAAACACGACGCGCATCGGTTTGCGATAGATAAAGAAGGTAAAGACACCCATCGGGCCAGATCAGCGGGAGCGGGCATCATCACCATCAACGAT
Source organism: Nitrospinaceae bacterium (assembly GCA_029261595.1). Taxonomy (GTDB): domain Bacteria; phylum Nitrospinota; class Nitrospinia; order Nitrospinales; family VA-1; genus JADFGI01. Next base: position 42,065 of record JAJDAZ010000036.1, read on the forward strand.
CCCAATCATTTCGCGATGGTTGGCGATAATAATTTCAAGAAATGGACCATCACCCACGCATTGGAACAGTGCGACTGCATCCTCATTGAAGGTTACAAGAAATCTCCCTTCAATAAGATTGTTTTCCTGGATGCAAAGGGGGACTTGCCGATTCCCCTGGAGACGCCTGGAATCAAAGCCGTCGTTCATCAGGGAGTGGTCAACGACCGCCGCCTTGAGGAAAGGATGATGCCGTTGTTTCATCGCGACGACCTGAAAAATATATACGAGTTTGTCCGCACCCATTTTATAAGCTGTGCCAGTCCTCTTTATGGGGCCGTATTTGTTGGCGGACAGAGCAAACGCATGGGCAAACCCAAATTTTCTCTTTCCTATAATAACGGCGTTCCGGAAACCGAGCGGATGATAAAGCTCCTCAACCCGTTTTGCGAAAAAATATTCATCTCCTCACGATCCGACCTGGATATGGGACCGTTGGCGAATCTGCCGGACGTCGAACGGGTCAACGACGACCACATCGGTCTCGGTCCCGTGGGCGGCCTGGCCACGCTAATGTCCCGTCACCCGGACAAAGCCTGGATGATCACCGCCTGCGACATGCCGTTCATCCAGGAGAAAAATTTTGACACCATCCTCAGGGAAAGAGACCCCTTGCGTTATGGAACCTGTTATGTCCAGGAAAAGGTTCCGCAAAAAAGTTCGAATGGCTCTAGAGAAGATCTATCGCAGGCGAACAGCGAATCCGGCGACTCGCTGAGGGTCGAGCCCATGTGCGCCATTTACGAACCGAAGTTTATACTTCCTTTATTTGAATCCATGTCTCGACAGGAACTTTCTTTGTCCCGGACCATTCGCGAACTGCCATTCAAACAAGTCAAAATCCCGGATCAAGACCGGAATAATTTCATGAACACCAATACCCCGGAAGAATACGAAGCCGCCCGTCTGAAGCGGGAGCAAGTGCGGGAACAGGAGAAAAACGCATTATGAGCATGGTAACCGTCGATCAAGCATTGGAAACGATCCTCTCTAAAATTAAATTCAAGGGAGTGGAAAAGATACCTATCGGCGAGTCTCTGGGCCGGACCCTCACAGAGGACATCGTCGCCCGTAGAAACAATCCGCCGCTCGACAATTCCGCGATGGACGGGTACGCCCTGATCGCCGAGGACATTCAATCGGCCACCCCGGAGAACCCCGTACCGCTGGACGTGACGGAAGAAATCGCCGCCGGGTATCAATCCGACGTCACCTTAAAGTCCGGGCAGGCTTTTCGCATCATGACCGGTGCTCCTATCCCCAAGGGAGCCAACGCGGTGCTCATGCAGGAAGACACGGACCGAGACGGCGACACCGTAATGGTCAAGGACAAAGCCGATGCGGGGGAAAACATCCGGCTGGCCGGAGAAGATGTCCGTTCGGGCGAAACTGTGATCCCTAAAGGTTCTGTTATCACTCCGGCGCAAATCGGCATGATGGCGGTGGTGGGCCGGTCGCAGGTGTACGTCAGCCAGCAACCCCGGGTGGCCATCCTGTCTACCGGCGATGAGATCAAAGACTTGGACGGCGAACTGACAGGCCCCTGCATTTACAACAGCAACGGATACATGCTCTCAGCGCAGATCAGGTCAGCGGGAGGGATTCCGGTTTATCTCGGCATCGCCCGCGATACGGAAGAAGACCTGATGGAAAAATTCAACTGGGCTTTGGAGTGCGACCTCGTTGTCTCCTCCGGCGGGGTGTCGGTCGGCGACTACGATCTGGTCAAAGCGAGCTTAAAAAAAATGGGCCAGGACATGCTGTTCTGGAAGGTGGCCATGAAGCCGGGGAAACCGCTGGCGTTTGGGAAAATCGGTGACACCCCTATTTTTGGATTGCCGGGCAACCCGGTTTCCTCTTTTGTTTCATTTGAGCAATTTGTCCGCCCCTCCATCAAAAAAGTTCTGGGGCTCAGAGAGCTGACTGCAAAAGTCGTCCAGGCCAGGCTGACTCGTGACATCCGTAAAAAAGCCGGACGACTGCATTTTTTGACTTCTGTGGTCTCCTGGGACAACGGGCAATGCACCGTGACCCCTGCCCAGGAACAGGGATCGGGCATACTCAAATCCACCGTCAAAGCCAATGGACTTCTGGTTTTTCCCCTCGAAGCCACCGAGATAAAGGAAGGAACCCAGGTGTCGGTTCAACTGCTCGAATAAATTCGCCATTCAGAAAAAAATATTGTAACTTAAGTTTCAGGAATACAATGGCATATGTAACCCTTGCCCCTCAATGACGCCATCTCATATGCCGCCAGTCAGTTTCCATATGGTTCTGAATAAAAGGTCTTCAATATTGAATAAACCCAACCCCATTTTTAATATGAAAATAAAGCAAGCAACGGTTTTCTGCCTCGCGCTCGCTCTCTTGTTTCTTTCATCCACACCCGTGTTCGCCCAACGCGGGGAGTCCGACGCCAGTCTCGATCGAATCGTCGGGCAAATCGAATCCATGTTTCCTCCGGTGGAGGGATATGTAATATCCGTAGACGGAGATATTCTGACCCTCGACCTGAAACAGGGACAGGCGATTCAAAGCGGCGACCGTTTAAATATCATCCGGTACGGCAAAGATATCATTCATCCCGTAACCAAAAAAAAGGTGGGCAGAAAAGAAACCGATCTCGGAAGCGTTCAAATCACCGAGGTGCGCAAAGACTTTTCCCTGGGCAAGGCCGACACCCCGGATGCGAAGGTGAAAGTCGGCGACGGAGTGCGCAGTCCTTTTCAAAAACTTTCATTTATTATCGCCCCTCCTAAAATTGCCACGAAAAAAAGGGTGGATGCCAACCGGCTGCGTTTGAATCTGGAAGATGGATTGAAACGCCACCCCCGGTTTGATGTGCCTTCGTTCGATCTGGGCGTGTGGATGCTGAAGAACAACTTGAACCAGAAGACCATGCTGAAATCTGAAAACCTCGAACAACTGGCGGGCGAGGTTCTGGCCGACTATATCCTCGTCCCGAAGGTGCGGTCGCTAAAAAGCAAAACGGTTCTGAGTTACCAGTTATTCTCCACTTTGGACGGAACGCTGCAGAAACAAGCGGAAATCCTGACGGACCAATTACCAGTTGCGCCTAAAGTGGCTAAAAGATCCCGCGGAGAAGAAGACGTGCAGAGCAGTTTTGCACCCCAGAGGGAGAGCTTGTTCCAGTTTGTCGGCAAACAAGAATTTTCCTTTCCCATTGTCGACTTTGATATTGGAGATATCAACGGCGACGGCAAAAAGGAATTCGTCGTTATCGACAGAAGCAGGATCATCATCTACCAATATGCAAATAATAAATTCAAGCGCATAGCTCAGGTGAAAACGCCAAAAGGCAGGAATTATTTTTTGGGGGTCGATGTGGGAGACATCAACGGCAACGGCAGGGATGAAATTTTCGTCACCAATCAGAACGGCAGCGAACTGGACTCTTTTGTCGTGGAGTTTCTTCCCGGAAGCAAGGCTCCAAAACACATCTGGAAAAATGTCAGGCTGTATTTCAGAATCATCCACCCTTTCGACTCCAAACCGACTCTACTGGCGCAGACCCCTGGGTTTCAGGACCCTTTCAATGGTCCCATCAAAACGATGAAGTATAAAAACAAACAGTATTCCGATGATCGGGAATTAAAAATGCCCTCCATATACGGGACGGAATTCATTATCTACGGAATAACCCAAACCGATTTAAATGCCAACGGGTTACCGGATACAATTCTGCTTGACAAGGAATACCGTTTGCGAGTATATTCTGCCAAAGGTCGCATGATAGTAAAGTCTAGCGATTATTATGGCCATGATCCCCGAATGATTGACGTTGGGGTTCAGGAAGACGTTGCTGGAATCGTCACTCAAGGAGAATCGGTTCGGTTCAGAGGGCGACTAGAGTTGGTTAAAACTGCAAAGGGCCAGTTCCTTCTCCTGCCCAGGAATCATATGTTTGGCGGCGGGGAGATTGTCAAAACAGTATTCGTGGAAAACAGCAATCTTGTCGTTCTTGGCATCACCCGTGAAGGATTTGAAAAAGTATTTGAAACCAAGAAGCAACAGGGTTACCTTTCAGCCTACCAAGTAATGGACTTACCTAACAGCTCAAATAAGCAGGTGCATGTGGCAACGGTAGAGGCAGCCGGGCTATTAGGAAAAGAAACCAGTGTGATTTATACATACGATTGGCAGAATTAATTAATCATTGAGAGATTTTTGAGTTTTCTTGTGAAAATATCAACTAAATTTCAGCAAATTCGACCAAACGGGTTGAGGATTGGAGGTGAAGGAGGTTAGGGAACTTCCTTAAACCCCTAAAAAATGATTGATTATTACTGATTTATAGTTTATACTTTCGCTGTAACGCTAAGTACCCCAATCAGGGGACCCCCCCCTACGGAATAAGGATATTAGACATTTTTAGTAGGAATGTTTGTTTAACCTTTTTTAGGAACCATTCTTCTTTGGAGGAGACAGGTATGAGAAAGAATTTGTTTACAGTTGCAATGATGGTCACGGCGTTCTTCGTCGGAACCACTATTGCGCAAGCAGTGAGCGTGGAATGGGGCGGACAGCTTCGACCTCGCTTCGAGTACAATGAGCAGGCGTTTTTTAGCGGCGCAGGAGGAACGAGCACAGCCTCTCTTCCGAATGCAGGAACCAGAGATGGCGACTATTTCGTCAGTTCCCGGATTCGCCTGCATGCCAAGGCAGACATCCTTCCCGACACCAGCGCATTCATTCAACTCCAGAGCGTTAGAAACTGGGGTAATGACCTGGAGGCGCTTAGTGCGAATCAGCCCACAACTGTTGGTGCAGGACCGGGCGGCGGTGGTACCTCCGGTGGTTCCGGTAACGCGGCCTTTTCTCCGAGTGACAACGATAACTCCGTTGGCGTTCATCAGGCTTACTTCACCCTGAAGAATTTCGCCACACTGCCTGTAGACTTAAAAGTGGGACGGCAGGAAGTTGTGCTTGACGGTCACAGGATTTTGGGTAACACGGGATGGACCCAGGGAGCGCAAACTCACGATGCAGTTCGCCTGACCCATCACGAAGGCAACCACACCCTGGCTTATGTTTACAGCTTGGGCAATGAAGGCTCACGCGGAATTTTCAGCACTAGCTCTGCTAACGACAATGAAGATATAGAAATCCATGTTCTTTATGCCAATATGCAAGGCATCCTGGGCGGCGGTTTATCTCTGTACTTTGTCGGTCTGCAGGATGAATTCACCGGTGCCAACTCATCAGCGAAGATCCTCGATAATAATTTTTACACCGTTGGTGCCCGCCAGGCAGGTCAACTTTATGGCATCGATTACCGGCTTGAGTATTACTACCAGTTCGGCGATGCTGAAGGTGACGCGACTACCGCAAACACCGGAGCAGCTGGTACACCCTATGCTACAAACGGAGCAGGGGTCCCTGGCTCATCAGCAACCAACCCTGGTGTTGATAGAGGCGCTTACATGTTCGGCGCTCGCTTGGGTAAAAAGTTCAATAACGTCATGTGGAAACCGTCAATTACCTTCTGGTATGACTATCTTTCCGGCACCTCTGATGAGGACGCTCGTGACGGTGATTTCGACACCTTTAACACCTTGTTCGACACAGGTCATAAATTCTACGGATTTATGGACCTTTTCCTGTCCAACGTAGGCGCTGGTACAGGCCGCCTTGGTCTGGTTGACTATGCTGTTAAAACATCGATTCAACCTGCCAAAGGCTGGAAAATTAAAGCCGACTGGCATTATTTCACCACGGCGGAAAGTGTCAACGCCAACACCAATTTCTCAGGATCGACGGTTGATTCCGTCGGTGCCGCTAAGAGTGGTGGAGACGATGACACCCTTGGTAACGAGCTCGATTTGACCCTCGTTCACAAGTACAACGCCAACACCACCATCAGTGCAGGTTATTCCAAGTTCTGGCAGGAGTCCGCTTTCGAATTGCTGAACGGCGCCGCTTCTTCCACCATTACTGTAAGCCCTGCGGATTGGGCGTACCTGATGTTTGATGTGAAGTTCTAAGTTTCATCTGTTTTATCAAAACCCTCGGTTCGGCATTTTGCCGGCCGGGGGTTTTTTTTTGGTTTTTTTATTTAAAATCAATGCATGCTATTTTGAAAAACCCTTTTCCTATTTCCAGGATTGATCGGGCTTCTTCCACTTTGCACCCTCTTGAAATCCTTCATTCAAAAATTTTAAGAGTCACTTAAATCCTTCTCAATAAATGAAGAAATCCCATTTAAAAAAACAGCGGGCTTCTCACCATCTAATGGTCAATGACAGTAATAATGCCAAACAGATATTAATCAGTATTTTTCTGGTGGTAGCGACATTGGTGGTCTATTGGCAGGTAGAAGGTTTTGAATTTCTGAATTTGGATGACGAGCTTTATGTGACGGGGAATGAACACGTAACAACGAAATTGACAATTGATAACATTATTTGGGCTTTTACCGGGGAACATGCATTCAATTGGCATCCGGTTACCTCGTTGTCACACATGCTTGATTATCAGCTGTATGGATTGAACCCCGCGGGTCATCACCTGACCAATTTATTTTTTCACATCGTGAACGCACTTTTACTGTTCCTGGTTCTCAAGCGAATGACGGGAGCGGTATGGAAAAGTAGTTTTGTTGCCGCGCTATTCGCGCTCCATCCACTGCATGTTGAGTCGGTGGCCTGGGTCTCCGAGCGCAAAGACGTTTTGAGCGCGTTTTTCTGGATGCTGACCCTGCTCGCCTATACCAGCTACGCTGAAAAAAAGAGAAACGGAAGATACCTTCTCATCCTTTTATTTTTTATTCTTGGTCTGATGTCAAAGCCGATGCTTGTCACCCTGCCATTTGTGCTTCTACTGCTTGATTTCTGGCCTCTTCGGCGCTTAAAACCGGGGCATCCAAATGATAACTTCAGCAACCCGAAAACCAAGAAAATTGCTGATAAGGAAGCTAATATTTTTCCGCTGATCCTTGAGAAAATACCCCTTTTTGCTCTTGCCATTGGGGCAAGCATCGCGACCTACATCGTGCAACATAAAGCTGGCGCAGTAAAATCTACTGAGACGTACCCCTTGCTGGTGAGAATTGTGAACGCTCTGGTCTCGTATATAGAATATCTGAAAAAGACGTTTTGGCCTGAAGACCTGACTGTTTTCTATCCCCACGCCGAAAGCGCATTGCCTGTTTGGAAAGGCGTGGTATGTGGGGTCGTGTTGGTGTGTATCACGACTGTGGTAATACGAATGGTTCGAAGGTCACCTTCACTTGCTGTGGGGTGGTTTTGGTATTTGGGAACCCTGGTGCCTGTTATCGGAATCGTTCAGATTGGAGCGCAGGCAATGGCAGACCGATACACATATATTCCTTTTATTGGAATTGCTATCATGGTCGCGTGGGGGTTGCCGGAGCTTATGGCCAACTGGCGACACCGGGACCGGATGCTGGCTGTTTCAGCGGGAATTCTAATTCCTGCGATGATGGCATTGTCGTGGGCCCAGGCGAACCACTGGGAGAATAATATAAAACTTTATAACCATGCCATTGAAGTGACGGATAAAAAATATCCCAGCTTTGCCATTATCCATTACAACCTCGGAGCCGCTCTATACGATAAAAAGGAATTAAATGAGGCAATCAGTCATTACAAGGAAGCAATAAGGCTTAAGCCTGACTATGCCGTTTCACATTACAACCTTGGAGTCACTCTGGGTGAACTGATGGAGATTGATGCCGCTATTTCTCATTACAGGGATGCAATTCGGATTCAGCCGGAATATGCCGCATCACACAACAACCTTGCAAACGCCCTGGATAAAAAGATGGAATTTGATGAGGCTGTTTTTCACTACAAGGAGGCGATAAAGCTTAAGCCCAACCATGCCAAAACCCATTACAATCTAGGGCGCACTCTTGGCAAACAGATGAAGCTTGACGAAGCTATTGCTCATTACAAGGAAGCGATAAGGCTCAAGCCCGGCTATGCTGAGGCGCATAACAACCTGGGAAGCACTCTGGGAGAGCAAGGGAAATTTGAAGATGCCATTGGCCATTTTACAATGGCTGTAAAGTTAGACCCCGGCAACGTCCAGGCGCAAAACAATTTGAAGGTAATTATATCATTTAAAGAAAAGAGTGAAATGCAATAGAAACAATATCTTCCAGCCGGATGCAACCGACCGAAAAAATTGGTCCCTGGTATGCAAAGGGTACCCAGCCAAAGAACTGATAACCTCTACTTCCCTTCTCCTTTACTCTTGTTCCCGCGTGTAAGAATTCATATACTTGAATCGACTAACCCATAGATTCAAAACCTCTGCGGGCTCGGAAAGCCCTGGTTATTTCCTTTTTTAGTTTTCTCCTTCAGCAGGTTAATATCAATTCCTGTGCAAAGCACACACTGATGAGGCGATGTTATGAAATCTTTAATCCATTGGACCTTGGCTTTATTATTGACAGGATTTTCTTCCCTGGCGTTCGCGTCACCTCCGGCGGAACTGAATTTGTGGAAGCACGATCCATTTTTCTACGGTTCCTGCGGTCATTGCGGAGATTTCGTCCGACTTAAGGAAAACAAAAACCGTGCAGATTTCACCGATTTCGAATTATACAACCAAACCGGATATTATTCCGCTGTCCTGTACGGTCCGGAGAACTCAACAATCACTCTTTTTGGCGAGGAAAGTTATGCGACGGACAAAGGATTCCTGATCATCGTGAAAAAGGACGATGCGGTCGTGCAAATCGAAAATCTGGATGAATTCACCCCGGAAAAATGGACCCACGTGAAAGCGGACAAGGGCTGGTCCGGCGCTTATTCGGTGTATTACCAACCCTACCCCCGGTTCAAAAAAAATGTGCAATCGGGAAAATGGGGGAAATGGTGGACCACCTTACCCCGTGTTCCTGAGCCCGTGAGTTGATTTGATTTATTCCCACGTGACCCGCGTATGTCGGTATAATATTCTTTCCGGGGCGGATGGTTCGCTCCGGTTGAAGATCAACCATAAAACGAAAGAGAAGCATGAAATTTTTGCAATCGATTTTTCTGCCTTTATTCACAACCATCCTTTTGCTCACCCCGTTGACTGCCCTTAACGCGGCGCCCCAGGATGAAAAGTTCACTATAAACGGCAGACCGGTTCCCAAGGTGGTCGCCCAGGTCAACGGAACGGAATTGAGCTCCGATTTCCTCGAGCGCGAGATGGTCGCGTTTAAATTGATGTCTCTTCAGCAAGGCCGGGAAATCAAGGCCGAGTCGGAAGATAAAATCGCACGTAAAATTCTGCAAGGGAAAATTGAAGAGGAACTGATCTATCAAAAAGCTAGGCTGGCGAGCGTTCAGGTCCCGGACAATATTATCCTCAAGGAAATCAAAAATATTGAACAACAGTTTCCCGATCCCAAATTATTTGAACGGGCTCTGGCCATGCAACACCTGACGCGCGGGTCATTACGGGAAAAAATCGAGCGGCAACTTGTGGCGGAAAAGTATTTGCGCCAGGTCATCATCCCGAAAATAAAAAGGGATCAACTGGACCCCAAGAGGCACTACGAAAACAACAAATCCTCATTCATGAAACCGAAAATGTATGACGTCAGCCACATTTTCGTTCGCCTCATGGATACATCGTCCCAAGGCAAGGTGACCGATCCGGGGGCGAAAAAAAAGGCCCAGCGGATTTTAGATGGCATCAATAAGGAGGCGCATGATCATATCGTCGGCATCGAAAAGAAATTAAAAAAGGGAGACAGCTTCACCAAACTCGCCAAAGAATTCTCTGAAGATGAATCCACCAAGGAAAAGGGTGGCAACCTCGGAGTCCTGCTACCCTCAACCACCATCCCGGCAATCGGCGCTGAAATGACCAAGCTGGCGATGGGGGAAACCAGCGGCATCCTCCAGAGCTCCTATGGTTACCACATCATCCGGCTCAACAGCATCGTCGCAAGCCGCCTGGCGCCGTATGAGGAAGTCGAATCGGACATCCTCAATCTGCTGATGGTGCGGGAAACGGAAAAATTGAAAGAAGAACTCCTGGTGCGGCTGAAAAAAGAAGCCGACATCAAAATTTTCATTTGACCAACGTCCATCGACCTCCCAAAAATTAACATTTCCTTTTTCCCGCCATGAAAACCCTTGTCACAGGAGCCACAGGTTTTTTAGGATCGGCCATCGTCCGCGAGTTGTTAAAGGATGGGCGCAAGGTCCGGGCTCTGATCCGTGAAGGCACCCCCACGGAAAATATTGATGGGCTCGATCTAGAGCTGGCCTACGGAGACCTGCGCGATAAGGACTCGCTTAAAAAAGCCCTGCGCAATTGTGACGTCCTCTACCATACCGCCGCCTATTACAGCCTGTGGGATAAAAACAAACGCCTGATCTACGACATCAATGTTGAAGGCACCCGGAGTATCCTGCAGGCCGCCCTCGACCTCGGGGTAACCAAAACGGTCTATACCAGTACCGTGGGCTGCATCGGACTCTTAGAGAATGGAATTCCGGCAAACGAGGAAACCCCCTTCAACTCCGCCACCCTCTGCAACGATTATAAACGGTCCAAGTACCAGGCGGAACAAGTGGCCAAGGAGTTCAGCCATAATGGGCTTCCCTTGGTGATCGTCAATCCCAGCACCCCCGTCGGTCCAAGGGATATCAAACCCACGCCCACCGGAAAAATTATTCTTGATTTTCTTAACCGCAAAATGCCCGCCTATCTCGACACAGGACTGAATCTCATCGATGTCAACGACTGCGCCCGCGGCCATTTGCTGGCGGAGGAAAAAGGCGTCCCGGGCGAACGCTATATCCTGGGCAACCAAAACATGTCGCTCAAAGAAATTTTACTGACGTTGGAAAAAGTCACCGGTCTCAAGGCCCCCACCGTTAAAATGCCCTATTGGGTCGCATACGCGGCAGGATGGGTGTGCGACACGCTTTCGGACCACGTGACGGGTCGGCATCCTGCGGTTCCGTTGGCCGGGGTGCGCATGGCAAAATATTTTATGTATTTCGATTCCTCCAAAGCGGTGCGGGAACTTGGCCTTCCGCAGAACTCCATCGAGACGGCATTGGAAGAGGCGGTCCAGTGGTATAAGGACCATTCCCGAGTCTCCTTCAAAAATTAAAATGGAAATTTTATCACTGCTCTTAGGAACCGTTCTTCTCAGGCCCTACGTTTTCGTTTTCCTGGCATTTTACCTGACCATCGCCATCATCAACATGGGACTGGCCCGGTCGGTGATTTTCACCGTTCTGGCCTACACGATCGCCTTCCTGTCGGAATATTCTTCCACCCGCAACGGGTTCCCTTACGGGTTTTACAGCTACATCGACACCACCCGCACCCAGGAATTGTGGATCACCAACGTTCCGTTCATGGACTCCCTGTCCTATTCCTTCCTGTCCTATATCAGTTACACCGTCAGCCTGTTGTTCTGGTCCGCGTTAAATAAGAACGGCTGGGACATTCGCCTGAAGGAAAACCTGCCCGTTCAAACCTCTCTGCGCGTGGTGTTCACCGGAGCGTTTTTTTTCATGATGATGGATGTCATTATTGACCCAGTCGCCTTTTTGGGCGATCGCTGGTTTTTAGGGAAAATTTACACGTATCAGGAGGAAGGGGAATATTTCAACATCCCCCTGACCAACTTTGCCGGGTGGCTGATTGTCGGAACCGCGATTCTATCGAGCTGGTGCTGGCTTAACTGCAGATTGGAAGGGAAATTTCCTTTCCAAAAAAGAAACGTTCCCTATCAGGCCCTTCTGGGGCCGGGACTGTATCTGGGCGTGTTGATTTTCAACCTGGCGGTGACGTTTTATATCGGCGAGTTTCTACTGGGGTTTTGCGGAACGCTGATATTCATGGGAATCTTCTCCCTCATGCTGTACAAAATAAAAAACCCCGAATGGTTGGCGGATAAAGATTGAATTACCTTTAAATACAAAATATTTTCAACGCCAGGGTAAAAATACAGGTAAAATATAAGATAGTGTTTTCAACTGGTGAAAAGAGCCGGGAGTGTCCCCGACACGAAACTCAATGGGTTTAAAAGGAGAAAACATGGATAAAATTGAACAGTTCATGGAAGAAGCTCTGGTGGGTCTGAAACCCGATTCCACCGTTACCGATGCGGCCAAGACCATGCTGGAAAAAAAGGTGGGCGCGCTTTTTATTTCCGATGGGAGCAAGTTTCTGGGGATTGTCACATCGGTTGATTTTTCACACAAAGTCCTGGCCAAAGAGCTGGACCCGGCAAAAACTAAAATCGCCAGCATCATGGCCCAGCCCCTGATCTCACTGGACCGGAACCAGACCATGAAAGAGGCCTACCGGTGCATGCATCAGCATAATATCCGCCACCTTGCAGTCACGGAAAACGAAGAGGTGGTGGGAGTGCTATCTGTCAAGGATTTCGCAAATTACTACTACCATGAGGTCGAAAACGAAGCGCTGGATTAGCAGAGACCTTAGGAATTAAATTCCGGTCACTAACTTTAGAGGATTGAAAAACCATGTTTCAAAACTGGGAAACATTCATTGGCGTTGTCGTTGGCTTGGCGATTTTGATCCCCTACCTGCTCAAGAAGTTTTATTGACGACATGATCGACGCCGGTGAAAAAAAGAAGCCTGAAAAGCGCAGAGAACACCCGGTTTTCACACTTTTCGTTCATGTGGGATATACCATCCTGATCCTTTCCATGATTTCCTGGATCGTTTATATCGAGTTCATTTTGTAAGCGCCACGCCTATTTTCAACGTCACCTCGCCTCAATCAAGACAATATTATTCCGCACCGCCTCAATAAACTCCTTCATTGAAACGATGGCTTTGGGTTTGACAGGCTTTTCATCCTTGAAAGATTTGAGTTCTTGAATCGCCTGTTTCAGGGTCGATGTGGATATCGCGAAATTGTGTTTGCCAGATATTTCCGCTGGATAATATTCTTCCGCATGCCGGGCCATGAGGACCATTCCAACGACCTGTTTGTTGCGATTGAGCAACGGACCCCCGCTGTGAACCGGGTCCAGCGCCAGATCGACGGGTATCCAATCTGAAAATTTGACCCCGCTGTTTGCCAGGAATCCTTCGATGAGAGTGTGCTGGTCCTCAAGGGTATTCGTCCAGGGGTATCCCAGCGTGAACACATAATTATCCTGCGGGGGGATATTTGATTCGGAAAATGAAAGAGGCTCCCTTTTAACTTTCGGGGCTTCGTCCAGTTTAAGGATGGCCAGATTTTTAGCGGGGCTTTTGTAAACTAACGCTGCCTTTATATTGTCTTCATTGGGAAACTTGACCTGAATGACTTCCGCTTCTTTGAGCAAATCATAATAGGTCATGACATATTGACCGTCTCCGATCAAAAACCCGGACCCCAGGCGGGCCACGGGGGTATTCATAACCAGAAACAACACCAACAGGCCCATCAGAACGATCGAAGCAAGGACTTTGATCATGGCCCGTTAGCCGCCGGGAAAAGAAATCAACCCGCCATTGGAATGCCCTATATTGTAAAGCGGACCGCCGGGTTGACTTAATTTCCCTATTTCTCCCGTGGGCATATCGAAAAAACGTGCGGTTTTGGCTTTCTTGATGGCGATGTCGATACTGCCCAGCCACGCTCCCTCCATCCTGAAAAACGCCTTGAGGTTAGCGCCTGCATCCACAATCGCAATATCCATTTGACAGCCGATTTCCGTGGCCTTATCCATCGCCGCCTTCACGACATTGCGCGCGCAGTCGTCAGAGAGGTCTTTTTGGTTTATTGCATTTCCCATTCTATCTATCGTTGACCAAAGATTTTATCGGGTCATTTATGCATTCGGGTATTCATATAAAAACCGTAAATGAAAAAAATGATCGCGGCTATGATCAATCCGTCATTTAGAAGCATATCTTTCCAATTGCCGATTCCCCGGTCCCACACCCAAGGGACAACGATCAACAATACTGACAATATTCCAATTCCCAGTAAACTGAAAATAGCAATTATCAAAACTTTATCGTTCATAACGGATTTCCACCCTATGCAATCATTCTGATTCGTCGGAACAAGCGTTTTACCAAAGCAGATTGTACCAGCGAAGGAAGATCTGACGAAAGCCAAAATCACCTTTTTCCGGGGAGACGAGAGTTTCTGAACCCTCCAATACAATTCTGCTGTGATCGGAGTGTATAATAATAGCCCTCAAATATGAACACGGACGACCCAATATGCCAAATGATCATTACAAAACAGGAATTCCCGAAGCGGATCAATTGATCGACGAACTGACCGATCGTTGCGCTCCCGGTGAACGTAAGGAAATGTTCCGGCAAATTCTCACCACAGTGGCAAAACTGGGCATGGAGCATGACGATCTGGGAGACTTTAAATTAATCAACACCACTCTCAAGGAATTGCGCCATTCATTCCGGGTATTTTATCCATACAGGGCTCAGCGTAAGGTCATGGTGTTCGGCTCGGCCAGGACGCCTGAGAGTGACCCCAATTACGCCCTGGCCATCGAACTGTCCAGACAACTGGTCCATGAGGGGTTCATGATGATCTCCGGCGCGGGACCGGGAATCATGGAAGCCGTGAATCGTGGAGCCGGAAAACAAAACAGCTTTGGCGTCAACATCAAGCTTCCCTTCGAACAGGGCGCCAACCCCTACATTGCCGATGATCCCAAATTAATGCAATGCAAGTATTTCTTCACCCGCAAATTGATCTTCGCCAAGGAATCGGACGCCACCGTCCTGCTTCCAGGAGGTTTCGGCACCCTGGACGAAGGCTATGAAATGCTGACCCTGTTTCAAACCGGGAAAACCCTGCCCCGGCCCATCGTTTTGCTGGAGGACCCAAGAGGCGACTACTGGAAAAACTGGTTGGATTTTCTGGATTCGGTGTTGATCAAAAAGGGTTTCGTTTCCCAGGAAGACCGGAGCCTGTTGCAGATTGCGCATTCCCCGGAAGAGGTCACGAAATATGTCACCGACTTTTTCCGGGTTTATCATTCCTTAAGATATGTAAGAGGTCTGACCGTCCTCCGATTCACCAGAATAATTCCCGAAAAACTCATCCGCCAGCTGAATTCCGATTTTAAGGACATCCTGACCCAGGGCGAAATCCGGGCCAGCCCCCCTCTGAAAGATGAGATGAAGAACCGGGAGCATCTGGACCTGCCGCGGCTGGTTATGGAATTTAATCACCGGAATTTTGGCAGACTCAATGAAATGATTCAAACCATCAACCGCGCTCTGCCATAAAACAAAATTTCCTGTAATAAAAATGCCAAATTCTGCTTATATTTCAAAAATATTCTCAGATGGTCATTTAATTTCTCTTTAAGCTTAAGTTTATGCAAATAAATTCCGCTCCTATAGAGGTAAACGTGCTTTTTATGAAGATTTTTTGCCCATTTTTTACCCATAAGGCAGAGACGATTGAGTACACTGTACCGGGAAAAGCATTCAAACGCGCTACTGGCAGAGCCGCTGGCTGAGGAATCGACCCCCTCCACTGTCATCACTCCCTCTTTGATCGGGTTTTCCAACACCCTGATTGTTATCCCCGCCTACAATGAAGAAAAAAACATCGGCAGGGTTTTAGAAGGCATCCGTAGATGCGCCCCCGAAATTCCTGTGCTGGTCGTCAATGACGGCTCCCGCGATGCCACCCCTCGAATATCCAGGGAACACGGCGCAAAAGTCATTTCTCTCCCTTTCAATTCCGGTTACGGAGTGGCCCTGCAGACAGGGTTTATTTTCGCCGTAAAAAATGGATATACGACTGTGGTCCAAATGGATGCCGATGGACAGCACGACCCGCGTTACATCGTCGATATGTTGCAGGAAATACAAAATGAAAACCTGGACGTGGTGATCGGCTCGCGCTTTCTTGAAAATAACAGATACAAAACCACTTTTTTCAAACGGGCAGGGATGTTTATCTTCGGCAACCTGGCGTCCCTTTTCTGCGGACAACGGGTCTCCGACCCTACCTCGGGTTTTCAGGCATTAAAAGGAAAAGCCATTCAATTTGTTGCCGGGGAATACTATCCGCCGGATTACCCAGACGCCGATTTCATTATCATGCTCCACCGGTGCGGATTCAAAACCCGTGAGATCCCTGTGACCATGCACCCCAGTCCGGATAATAAATCGATGCACACCGGGCACAAGACGATTTATTATGTGTTTAAAATGTTTCTGTCAATCATCGTGACCCTGTTGCGACAAAAGCCTAAAGGATAAGAGCCGTGCCGCCACGAATCCGAATCATTGCCATTCTCATCTGCATCTTTCTTGTCGCTTATGTATTTGAGCTGGTGCGCCGAAAGCACCTCAACGAAGAATACTCCCTGGGCTGGCTGGTCACCGGAAGCCTGATGCTGATTCTTTCCATATCGGAAGATCTGCTGATCTGGGTTTCCGATCTGGTGGGCGCGACTCTGTTCACTTCCACCCTGTTCTTTTCCGGGTTGGTGTTCCTGATGATCATCTGCCTGCATTTTTCCATCCGAATCTCCGCCTTGACCAACCAGGTGAGGATGCTGACCCAGCATCTCGGCATTCTGGATTATGAAAAGAAAACCCTGGAAAGCGTGGTGGCGCAACACTCTCTGGAAAAAAATCCTGCGGCACTGGAAAAGCTTTGATCGTTTTACGCACCATCGAATCTTTTTTCCCCTACATCTCAGGACCCGCCAACCAGGCGTTTCAAATATCCACCCGCCTGGAAGCATTATCCGGCGTTCACTCACCCGTCGTAACCAGTTATTGCGATGTGGACCCCGCCCTGCCCGCAAAGGAAACCATCGGCAATGTCTCAGTCACCCGGCTACCCATTCAACTTCGCCTGATGCGCTATTGCGTCACGTTGGGCATCAGGAAATATCTAAAAAATTTCGATATCCTGCACAGTCACAACTACCGGAATTTTCAGACGGACAGCGGTTTTTTTTTGCCGCGATCAAGAAAAAACCTTTCGTTTTAAATACCCACGGATCGCTTTTAGGCTATAAAAAATACCTTCCTTCCCTTTTGCAGAAACTTCCCTACCAGGTTTACGACCTTTTCACCCTGAAAGCCTCCGCCAAAAGAGCCAACGCCGTCGTCGTGTCATCCGCGATAGAATTTGACGATGCCCTGGAGTTTGGAATCTCCCGAAAAAAACTGCATGTCATTCCAATGGGAGTCGATATACCCATTTCCTTGAATCAGCGGGAGGAAGACGCCCCTTTAAAAATCCTGTTTGTCGGACGCATCGCCCGCGTTAGACGCGTGGAATTGATCCTGCAAGCGGTGGAGAAGCTAAGCGTGCCTTACACGGTCACGATTGTGGGCGGCGAAGAAAAAACCAGCAGTCTGACAAAATCCGGTTATATGGACGAACTAAAAAAATTATGCCTTGATTTGAAGATTGACGACCGGGTCACCTTCACCGGCCCCAAATCGCCGAAGGAGTTGCCTTCTTTCTACAACTCCGCCGACGTTTTTGTCTACCCTTCCCTTTATGAAAATTTTTCGCAACCGATTTTAGAAGCCGCCTCTTTTGGAATCCCGGTCATTGCCACCCCCGTCGGCATCGCTCCGGAAATCATCGAAGAGGGAGAAACGGGATTCCTTGTCTCCGGCGATCCGGCCACACTGATGCAAAAATTGAAACAACTCGCCGACCCCGCTCTGCGGAGAAATATGGGACAAAAACTAAAAGACAAGGTTAGGAATAAATTTGACTGGAATTCGATAACGGATCAATATATGCAGCTTTACCTTTCCTTATGACGATTTCAGGCCATGGCACAGCTTTTTGACAAATTTTCCGGCAATTATAAAACCCTGCTGGATGAATCCCTGCAATCCACCGGGTTTGACACCGAGTATTTTTCCACAGCGAAAATAAAAACTCTGGCCCGGCTCTTCCCGGAATTTTGCCGGGAGCCCATTCGTTTTTTGGATTATGGTTGCGGCAACGGTTCCCTGTATAAACCCGTCACCGGATTTTTTCCGCAGGCAACCTACGTTGGAACAGATCTTTCAGATGATATGGTTCAACAAGCCAGAACCCTCAGTCATGGACCGGATACGTTTTTTGAATTGAAATCGGACGCCTGGAAAACAGGCCACTACGATGTTATTTTCGCGGCCAACGTTTTCCATCACATCCCGGATACCGATCATTTAAAAATCCTTAAAGAGTTGCGCCCTCTACTCACCCCGAAAGGAAAACTGATTCTCTGGGAACACAATCCCTGGAATCCTATAACCCGAAAAATAGTCGACGATTGCGTTTTCGATAAAGACGCGGTTTTGATTTCGCCCTTGCAATCAAAACGGCTTTTTCAAAAAACCGGGTTTTACCCATTGAGGATTGTTTTCACCACCTTCTTCCCTAAATCCCTGGAGTTCCTGATTTCCCTGGAACCCTGGCTGGAATGGCTCCCCCTGGGCGGCCAATATCTTTTGATCGCAGAAAATCCGGATCAACAAGCAATTCCCTGAACCCCGACCTGAACATTTCAAGAAAAAGCTAGTCCGGAGTTTTTAAGATTTTCAATTCTCTTGTGGAAAGCACCGCCGCAATCCATCTTCCAGAGTCCGGGGCCGGTAATTTAAAAGCGGGATCTTATAATCTTTTGAGGAAGATTTATCGCACAACAAACGTGGAATTTGGTCCGGGACCAGAACGTTTACGTTTACCCGCTGGAAAAATTTTGCCAGCCCCCAAACCAAGGCAACAGGAAGAAATAATTTCGTGCGGCGAACACCGAAAAAAGCGGATAACCGGTCCACCAACGCCACATATGTCATGTCTTCGGGCCCCGCTAAATCATACGTATTTTCTATGTCGTCGGTCTTAAACACGGCTTCCACCGTGGCAGAAATCACATCGTCAATAAAAACCGGGCTCATGGAACTGCCCCCGTCGCCAATCACCGGAATCGCAGGCCATCTCTGGACCCAGTGAATCAGTTGGTTGATCCCTTCTTTTCCGCCGGTCCCATAAACCTCTCTGGGACGAAGAATGATCCAGGACAATCCGGACTCCTTGACCCATCGCTCGGCGGCTAATTTACTCTTGGAATACGCCCCGCCATCAGGATGAGCGGCTCCCGAACTCATGAAAACGAAGCGGGAAATTTTGTTGCGAATGCAAGCCTCGATCAAATTCTTCGTCCCCTCGGAATTCACCTTGAAATAATTCTGCAGGTCCGGACTGTGGGTCAATGCGGCCAAATGAATCACCGTTTCCATCCCCCTGGTCGCATCTATCAGGGAATCGAGGTCACCCAATTCGCCGGACACCCGTTCGCAATCAGGCAATAGAACGGGCGCGCGATGCTTAAGCACTCGGATTCTTACATTTTCACGCGCCTTTAAAGCCGGGATCAACAGTTTGCCAAAACTTCCCGAAGCGCCGGTGATCAGAAGGTTCATGGATGTTTTTTCGGCAGGAACTCTAAAACACGGTACCAAACAAGGTTGGCTAGAAATTCCAGTACGGACAGGGGTTTCACAAACGATGGGCGGGAATCGATGCTGTTAAAAACGGTTTCTACCTCACCCAGTTTAAACTTCATACGCCGGGCCTGAATCATGATCTCGGCGTCGATGAACCACCCATTGGATTTAAGATCCATTCTCGAATACGCCGACCGGGTCATCACTTTGGGTTTGGAGTTGATGTCCCGGCTGTTGAGTCCTGGAAAGAGGCCTTGAAAAATTATATTGTAGACCGTGGAGATCAACTTCCGGTAGGCTCCGTCACCACGTTGGACGCGGTAGGTTTTGGCCAGATCCAGATGGCCTTCCTGCAGTTTTTGGTAGACCCGGATCACATCGTCAGCCGGCATCTGCCCGTCCCCGTCAATCACCGCAATGGCCTTTCCGGATGCGGCATCGAGACCGCTCTTCATGTCCCATCCCATCATCCCTTCCTTGGGCCTGGTGACCGCTTGGATTCTGGGATTCTGTTTGGCCAGATCCGCCACCACCTGAGGGGTTTGATCCCCGGTGTTCTCAAAATAATTGCCCACCAGAACAATTTCCCAATCGGGTTCGCTCGCCTCCAGACACGAAATCAGGGAGTCAACAAAGGAGGGAATGGTCGTAGCACTTCGGTAAGCCAGAACCACGACGGAAAGGTTGGGAATATATGCGCTCAAACCACGGCCTTGATAAAGATGATTACTTGATATTCCGATAAATAAAAGGAGATCACAGACCAAAAAACTCTGAATTCCCTCCATCTGTGGTTTCAATCCTACGATGGAGGGAATAATAACATTCGGTCCCGTTTGTGTCATATAATTCAAAAAATTTTTCGGATTCAGCCCCTCTTCAACCCTTCACCCTCCTTTCTATGGGATCTTCGGTCAGGGCCTTCACCTTCAGTCATCCCGGCCTACTGTTTCTATTGCCTTATTCCCTGCTACTGATATTCCTGGGCCTGGGAGACGGAGCCCTGCAGGTGGACGAAGGCATGGACACTTTCGTCAGCACGACGATCTTAAAATATGGTGTTCCCATGCACACGAACGGCATCAACGCCACCATGCTGTTCGCAGATATTTACGACGGCCTGTTTATCTACCGCACCTGGTTCCCCTATTATTTACAGGCTTTCTCGTTGGAGGTATTGGGGCACACAACCTTCGCCGCCCGTCTGCCGTTTGCGCTGGCGGGAGTGATTTCCGTCATCGCTCTTTATTTTCTTGCTCTCAAAATGACCGCGAATAAAACCCTCGCTTTCCTTGCCGGCCTATTATTATCCTCCTCGGTCCCGGCCCTCATATATTTCCGCACCGCCCGCTATGTCGGGCTTCCCATTTTACTAACAATTTTACTTTTATATTTCTACCTCCGGATTTTTGAAGAAAAACCGTGGAAACCAGCACCCTTCATTATCACCGCCATTTTATTTTTCCATTCGATGTATGTCGCCTTTGCCGGAATCATTCTCGGCATCCTGATCCATTTTTGCATGCACCGAAAAAAGATCCGCCCTGAAAATACCCGGCAGGTTCTCCGGTGTGTTCTTATAATAGGAGTTTTTACGATTCCCTGGTTGGTTTCCATCGTTCCCGTGTTTTCCCATATCGCGCAATCCTATGTGGACCGCAGTGACCTGGTAGATAATTCCTTTCTCGGATGGTTCAAGCATCTGGTGGGTTATCTATTTCAATTAAACAATTATATTTTCCCATTCATTTTACTCCCGGTTTTATTTTTAAAACAGTTGACCCCACACAAGTTACAAATACAACTCCTGCTCATGTGCACCCTGACCCTGTTGATAGCTTCTTCGCCGCACCCCATTCCCCTGCAACAATACATTTCAGCGGCATTTCCCCTGCTCGCCATTTTGCTGGCAATGATATTGGCCCAGGGGTTCAGGAAAGGGTTTTGGGCTCCAGCGGTTCTGGCCGGAATCCTGATCTTTACTAATCTTTTTCACACCGGCCCCTTGTTTCCCATTAAAAAACTTCTGGAAATCGAGAGGGATGCGTTCAATCAAAGTCCCTACCTGAAATATGCCTCCGATACCTTTATCCGGGAAACCAGGTTCTCTTCGGTGTTTGTCAACCATCTGTATCAAATCTCTCACCCTTACCGGGGTCCATTGGATAAAATTGTGGAATTTTTCAAAACACATGGGAACGCGCGCCAAACATGTTATATTGACAATGAACCGGAGTCCCTGGCTTTTTACACGGGAATGAAAATGATTGCCCCGGAAAATTTGGGCTTGAACAACCCGCCGGACTGGATCGTCCTCAGGGGAGATCAAAGAAACCCGGATGATCCTGCCGGCTCCCTAAAGGGCACATTGAAAGCAATCATGACTTCCACCCCGTACCGAAAAATCCCGTTGGAAACGCCTGCTATTCGTAACAACAATTCCTACGACATTCAGTTGCATCGTTTTCGATCCCCTGAGTTCAACGCCGGTGACCAGGAAGTCATTATCTACCAACGAATGGACTCCGCATCTGCCAACCTGTAACAAATCGCTGACCCTGTGAAACTGATTATTCAGATCCCCTGTTTGAATGAAGAAAAAACCCTGGCTGATACGCTGAATGCCTTGCCTCGCAAGATCGACGGCATCGACGTCATCGAAACCCTGGTGATCGACGATGGCAGTACGGACCAGACACTTAAAGTCGCAAGTCAACAAAAGGTCGATCACATCCTGCAACTGACCAACAACAAGGGGTTGGCCAAGGCGTTCATTTACGGCATCAACCACGCGCTGAAACAGGGCGCGGACATCATCGTCAACACCGATGCGGACAATCAATACGATGCAGGGGCCATCCCGGAATTGATTCGACCGATCCTCGACGGAACCGCCGACATCGTCATCGGCGACCGCCAGGTGGAGACGGTCCGGCACTTTTCACCGCTCAAAATTTTCCTGCAAAAAACCGGTAGCTGGGCGGTGCGCCAGCTTTCGGGAACCCAGGTCCCGGATGCCACCAGCGGCTTCCGCGCTTATTCCAAAGAGGCGGCGCTGCAACTCAATGTCATATCCGATTTCACTTATACGGTAGAAACCATCATCAGCGCCGGCAAAAAAAACCTGGCCATTGCCCACGTTCCGGTAAAGACAAATAAAAAAACCCGCGAGTCCCGCCTGTTCCCAAACATCCGCACTTACTTACAGCGGACGCTCGTTACCATCATCAAAGTTTATTCCATGTACAAACCCCTTAAAGTATTTACATGGGCGGGAGGCCTGACTTTCAGCGTGGGGTTTGCGATCGGATGCCGTTACCTTTATTTTTTCTTTCAGGGACGGACCGAAGGCCATGTTCAATCCCTCATTTTATCCGCCATTCTGTTGATCGTCGGATTCCAAATCATCATGATGGGAGTCGTAGCCGAGCTGATCGCCATCAACCGACAGCTTCTGGAAGACATTCAGGTAAGAGTAAAAAGAGGAGAACTCGAATCGAAAGAATGATCGCATGCTGACCCTTGCCGAAACAATAAAATCCGCCGACCCGGCGGTTCCCAAAAAAAGACTGAAGGAGCTTCGCGTGCTGGTTCTCGCCACCACCTTTCCGCGCTGGGCGGATGATGCAGAACCCCGGTTCGTGTTTGACCTCACCAAACACCTGGCCGAAAAGGTGTCCCTGTGGGTTCTGGCGCCGCACGCTCCGGGTACAAAAATGCAGGAAGAAATCGAGGGGGTGCGGATTATTAGATTCCCTTATTTTTTTCCAAAACGCCTGCAGACGCTTTGCTATGAAGGCGGCATCCTTCCAAAACTCAAAACCAGATGGTTAGCACGTTTGCAGCTGCCATTTTTTCTCGCCGCTCAGGGCTTCCACATCTGGCGAACGGTGCGGAAACATAAAATCAATTTCATCCATTGCCACTGGATCATTCCACAAGGGTTCTTCGTCGCTCTGATCCACCTCATTTATAAAATTCCTTACATGTTGACCGCTCTGGGGGCTGATGTTTATGCGTTCAATAAAATGCCTTTTATTGGAATGCTCCGAAACTTTGCCATCAAAAACGCCTGGCTCTGTACCGCCAACAGCAAAGCCCTGGTCAATTCATTAAAATCTATATCGCAGAAACCACGGTTCAAACACATCCCCAATGGGGTATACGAAGACCTATTTCACGAGAACAACTGCAACCCTAAATTAAAAGATAATTTAGGCATTTCCGGATTGTTTCTTCTCGCGGTCGGGAGGTTCGCTGACAAAAAAGGGTTCAATTATCTGATCCAGGCAATGCCAAAAATTTTGACTGCGCAACCCACCGCCAAACTTGTTTTAGTCGGATACGGTCCTAATGATAGCTCTTTAAAGCAACAGGTAAAAACCCTGGGGATTGAAGATGCTATCCATTTTCCAGGCGGCAAATCCGGACTCGAATTGGCAAGGTACTTTGCCACGGCGGATATATTTATCGGACCTTCCATCGTCGCTTCCGATGGCGATACCGAAGGACAACCCGCGGTTTTTGTGGAAGCCATGTCGGCCAAAACAGCCGTGGTCGCCTCCAACGTCGGCGGAATTTCGGATATGATCGAAGATGGCGTTACCGGCCTGCTGGTTCCGGAAAAAGATTCAAACGCTATCGCGGAAAAAGTAATCACCCTTTGTGAAAATCCGAAATTACGAAATACTCTTGCAGAAAATGGACGCAAACGAGTATTGGAAAAATATTGCTGGAGTTCCGTCGCCTCTCAATTTCTAGATATTTATTCGGCTAATAAAACGAACTCCAAATGAGCTTTATTAATCGGCCACGATAAAAAAATGAGCATCCGGCAATATCCTTTTGTCTATTATATTGCGGCTTTCAAATAAGGCCGGAATCCAAATAAAGCCTCCCAGTTAAGCCGCAAACCAGAGGATCACCAGGTTCCATGCCATCCATTCGCAAGGTTTCAAAAATTATAGTCTCTGCCATTTTCCTGGTGATCCTGGGTTATTTTGCCTTCAAGTTTCGCGACGAACTTGCGGTTGTCCAGGAAATTTCTCCCTTTCAGATTCTGACCATGTTCTGCCTCGCCAGTTTAACGGTCGCCATCAATGGATCAAAATTGAATCAGATCGCCCAGAGGTTCAACATCCGCCTGCAAAACAAAGAATGGTTTGGCCTGGCTTCCATCACCACCACGCTCAACAATGTCTTTTTCAAAGCCGGCTCGATCGTAACGTCTAATTATTTAAAAAGAAAATACGACCTCCCCTACACATCATTTATCGGATCCTTCGGGGCGGACCAATTGATCCTGTTATTCATGAACTCACTGGTCGGCGGATTTATTTCCTTTTATCTTCTAGCCCAATACGACAATGATCTTTTTTTCATAGGAATCGCCTATTTGACCGCCGCCGTTGGTTTATTTTTTCTAATGCAAGGGAAGGTCCGAATTAAAAACAGGGGCAATTATTTCTGGGATGCCCTGGTCCGGGTCCTCGAAGCTTTGGATCAAATCCTAAAAAACAAAAGACTCTTCTTTATCCTGTGCCTGCACTATTTGGCCTTATTAGTCATTCTTGCATTCCGGTTTTATGTGGTCTGCCACATACTGAATCTGGATGTTTCCCTGGCCCATTGTTTTTTGTTCACGACGATGGTGATTTTCGTTTCATCCGTGCCGATGATTCAAAGCGATGTCGGCGCCCGTGAACTGGCGGTGGGGTTTCTTGCGGAGATTGCGGGGCTCAGTTTCAGTCAGGGCCTGCTGGTAACGATGGTGGATCGGGTGATGGTATTATTTTGCACCTCACTCATGGCCGGGATTTTTAAAAACATCCTTTTATCTCCCCGCTCCCACGAACAGCAAGCCTGAAAATTCAATCATTGATTTGACACATGCCGAATCCGAAATCGGTCAATTCGATGCGAGGCTCCTCACAAAATTCAGGTTGCCAGTCCGGAGAATAAACGAAATACGCCGACTTTACCCGTTCCTTTAACTCATCTGCAAAGTTTTCATCCTCACCAAAGAGGATCCTGCGTGGATACAAAACTTGAATCGCCACTGACCGGAAAGAGCCTTCCATGCGATTCCCCGGAGGCATGAAGATCGTTGCGTCCACAGGCGTCAAGTCGCGAATGCGATGGACCACCCTATAAGTCCTGGAAAGTTGATTGGGAATATCCGCCGATCCCGCCGTTTCCATCAATTGATTCCCGGTGAGGTCCTTATATTCCAGAATAAACTGCGCTCTGGGTACAAGAAAAACCAGCGTGAGGATGACAAGGTTGCCTATTACAATACCGGCGGGGATTTTTTGCACCCATCTGCCATCACTCATTTTCGAACCCCCGCCTTATCACCGGCAATCCCGCAATGAAAAATAATAGGATGGGATAAAACGCCAGCATCCCGCGTGTGTCCGACAGGTTGATCGAATGGCCCGGATGGACCCACACCACATCCCAATAAGCGGACAGTTCAATCCATTTGGGTCCTGAATAAGAGAAAATTAAAAAATGCGCCAACGGATAAAAAATCAGAAACCAACCCAGCAATTTCAAAGGTTCAGCCAATTTTTTTAATTTTTCAAAAAATAAATAAATTCCCAAAAACAAAGTACACAAATAAAACGCATGCACGCTGATCGACCGAATCAAAGTAATCAATAAGGATTTTCCGAGCGATACCGACTGCGGACCACCAACGAGCATCAACCCAAAATACAAAACAACTGCCAAAGCTCCCATCCCGATCAATCGCGTTTTGTTTAGATGAAAATTCCATTTTAAGTTTATCAGGACCAGGGCCCACATCCCCATTCCTGCCAAACCTACAGCAAGGACCCTTCTTTCCATAGGCGAGTCAAAACTGGCAAGCGTCAAAAACCACAGGCTTGAAAAGAACAGCAGGGGAACGGCCAGGCAAAGCAGGATTTTATTTTTTTCCTTTTTGCAGAAGGTGGGGTTGCGATCCAGCACATAAATCAGAATGAGAACGGGGATGGTGCAGTAAAGAAGAAATTCCAATCGGCTCCAGGCCGCCAAGCCGAATAAGGTTCCGCTTAACAAAGCCCGTGAACAGGAAACGGCGGGCTCCTCCATCGCCTTCTCACTATACATATCCTGGATCAGGCAAAACCAGTACAGGACGCCGAGAGAATAAAAAGAACCTGTCGTGAGATCCAGAAAGGGCAAAAAGCTGTGCCACCAGAACAGGGGCGTGGTCCCAAGGACGAGTGTGAACCAGACAGCGATCTTTTGATTATCTGTGACGGCAACAATCCGGCAATAAAAAATCACCAGCAGGGATAAATAAATGAAAGGGAATATTATTTTTACGGAGTCCACACCGAAGGACAACAAATACGCAAACAACAGCGGAACAAAGGGCGGGTACTGGCGGAACTGGGAGACAACCGTCTCTGAATCGAAACCTCCTTCATGTAAAAAAACCATTGCCCGAACGTGGTACCAGATTCCATCCGCTTCGGTGATCGGGAAAAAGAATGCGTTGGTCAAACCGAAGCAGAACAGGACTCCCAGGATAAGAATCATCACCCAAAAGAGGGAAGTTTTTTTTTCTGCGGGAGGGGAATGAGGACGCGAAAAAGGGGGCAGGCAGCGGCGAAGGCCCACCACAGCGAGCGCGCCCAGACTCACTCCCAGTTGAACCCAGACATTCTCAGTCAATCCTGAGGCCACCAACGCAAAAACTATCAGACTCTTTAATCCGAGGGCCAAGGCAAAGGCCAGCGCCGCCTTCTCGCAAACGGACGGGGCCACCTTCAGCATCCCGATCAGCAGGAAGGTTAGAATCCATAATGCCCCAAAATCAAGGAGAAGCATCCGGTCTCAAGTTGAGTTTAAAAGGATTCCTGATATTCAAATACCAGACAACGGCTGTTCCTTCGCATCCAGCACTTCGCGAAACGCGTCCTGCGCTTCCCTCTGCAATTGCGCTTCACACCCTTTGTGCTTTGGCGAATAATGAAAGGTCTCAAGGTGTTTGACCCCGGCCTCGCCCGCCAGCAGACCGGCCTGTCGGGAAGTCAGGTGCCGCCTTTCCGCGCCGCGCTCTGCTTCCTCCGCGAGAAAAGGCGATTCACAGAAAAAAATATCCGCCTCGGAAATAAGATCTACGATCCGGGTTTTGTTGGCCTCGTTGTAAACCGTGTCGGTCACATAAGCGATCTTTTGGCCGGGAGACATAAAAATCAAATCCTCTTTCAACGGCCCGAGAGCCATCTCTTTGACCTCTTTCCCGCCATTGACCGGGATGCGAATCGGAAAATCATCCGGCTTGCCTTCAAAAATAAATTGCTTCAACTCATTCAACCAGGAGCCGCTGGAAAATTCCGAAGCTTCCAGCCGGTCTTTTCTGACGTTGACGTGAAACGATTCCTTCACCGCAAACCCCAGACAGGGAACGCGATGCTCCAGGATGGCCGTCCGCACTGAGAACGAAGGCTCTTCAAGCAGAAGTCCATCGACAAAAGGTTCCCGGCTCTCATCGGACCGCTTAAACCGGTCAATGGCCCGAAACCGCGCCCGGAGCAAATGATCCTCGCGGACCTCCACGACCTCCAGACAAATTGATTCGGCGTACTTATCGACCAGATTCCAGGTGAACCCGGCCAACTTCCCTTCCACATTGGCAATAAAATTTTCAGGCCCATACAGGCGTATAATTTTACCCCGGCCAAAAACGATGCGTAGTAAATGGTCGAAGCCGATAAAATGGTCGATGTGCGTGTGGCTGACGAAAACATCGGTGACCTTGAGCAGAGTGCCGTTGGGAATAGCGGAGATGTCCCCAAGGTCGAACAGGAGTGCGCGTTTCTCATAAAGAAACTCCACCTGAAGACCGGGGTCGCCATACACATCGTTGGTCAATCGGGGGTGTAAGATCGGTTTCATTTACCTATTCCCCGACGCTCTGTATCTTGCTCTGCATCAAAAACGCTTCGATGAAAGACCCAAGATCGCCGTCTAAGACCGCATCCACATTGCCCATTTCGACGTTGGTTCTAAGGTCCTTGGCCATGCGATACGGGTGCAGGACGTAGGAGCGGATCTGACTGCCCCATTCGATTTTCTTCTTTTGTTTCTCAAGCGAGCGTTTTTCCTCGTCCTGCTTTTCCATTTCGAACTCATAAAGCCTGGACTTCAATACCTTCAGGGCCGACGCCTTATTCTTGAACTGCGAGCGTTCATTCTGGCATTGCACGGTAATCCCTGACGGCGCGTGGGTCAGGCGAACCGCCGAATCGGTGGTGTTGACGCCCTGCCCGCCCGGTCCCGAGGCCCGGTAAACATCGATCTTGAGATCCTCCTCCTTGATTTCGATATCGATCTCATCCTCGACTTCCGGATAAACAAATACCGAGGCAAACGAGGTGTGGCGGCGTTTATTGGAATCGAACGGAGAAATGCGCACCAGTCGATGCACACCGATCTCGGCTTTCAGATAACCATAGGCATAGTCCCCGGAGAAATTAACCGTGGCGCTTTTGATCCCCGCTTCCTCTCCGTATTGCATGTCCAGAATTTCAGCTTTATATCCGTGGCGTTCGGCCCAGCGGGTGTACATCCTGAGAAGCATTTGCGCCCAATCCTGGGACTCCGTTCCGCCGGCGCCGGAGTTGATGGTCATGATGGCATTGTTGAAATCGTTGTCCTCGGACAACATCGCCTTCAATTCCGCCTGCTGGACCTTTTCCTTAAGCGCGGTCTCGGTGGATTCGACTTCCGCAGCCAAGGATTCATCCTCTTCCTCCTCTGCCAGTTCGATCAACGCGCCCAGATCTTCACACTCTTTATTGAGATCATTCCAAGCGGTCACCGTCCTCTGCAATTGCGATCGCTTTTGCTGGATCTTTTGCGCCGTTTCGTTATCGTTCCAAAACCCCGGCTCGGCCACTTTTTCGTCCAGGGTTTCTATCTCCTTTATATTATTATCAACGTCAAAGATACCCCCTCAAAAGATCGATCTTCCGGCGGGAATCCTCGCATCCTTTTTTTAAATCATCCAGCATCAAAAAACTCCTTGTTTAATAAACCCAAACGGTCAAACCATTTTCTCCAATTACCTTCAGGAATGCAATAGCGCCGATCCATGATAAGGTATCGAAAAATTGGGTCGAATCTGATGATTAATTCTGTAAAATAACCCAAACTCCTGATCCTTTAGGACAGCCTTTTGACGACGAACCCGCCGCCCTTCCAGTTTTCCCATGCTCCGACCCTGGACCTGTCCATCGTCATCGTCAATTTCAACACGCGGGACATCGTCCTCGACTGCTTGAGGTCGGTTCATGCCCACACCAAAGGGATATCCTTCGAAACCCTGGTGGTGGACAATCATTCCGGCGACGGCAGTCAGCAGGCCATTAAAGAAACCTTCCCAAAAGTCCCGCTCATTGAAAACCCGGACAACCGGGGGTTTTCAGCGGCCAATAACCAGGCCCTTCGAATTTCCCGTGGAAGATACACCGTTTTACTGAACAGCGATACCCTTTTGACGGAAAACTGTTTTGCCAAAATCGTCCGCTACCTCGACGATCATCCTGAATTTGCAATTTTGAGCCCGCAAATTCTCGATCCTGAAAACGAGCCCTACCCCATGCGGCTGTGGCAGGACACCGCCTTAGATGCCGCATTAAAAATACTCGGCCAATACGATCCTACCAATGAATTTAATAAAATGGGCGTCAGGGAACCCAAAGAAGTGGAAACCGTCGGCGGCTCCTGCTTTGTCATCCAGAGACAGCTTTTTGAATCCATCGGCCTGTTCGACGAAAACTATTTTTTATACAACGAAGAAGACGATTTCTGCCGCCGCGCCCGCAGTCTCGGCCATAAAATCTGCTATTACCCGGAAACCAGCGTCAAACATCTCTTGGGCCAAAGCACCCATCAACCGGAAATAAGGGAAAAAGTGATCCTGGAAACCTATAAGAGCAACCTGTATTTCTATGGCAAATATTACTCATTTTCATGGAACCTCATTTTACGTTCCCTGTACCGTCTGACTTTCGTTGCGGGAATTTTTAGATCGCTGTGGAAAAAAATGACCGGCCAATCCTCTCTGGGAGTTGAAGATTCCATTTTTCTAAAGTGGAAACTCCTGTCCATGAAAACGCCCGCTTCAGGCAAGCTTAATGAATAAAACGATTCATACCTCCCTCCAGTTAATTAAAGCCATAGATGCCCACATACAAACAATATTGAAGGCTTTAACCACAAATTTGACTTTTTAGTGTAAATGTAATACACAAATAATGCCAAATAGGAATTTCTCCTCATTTACAAGCTAATTAATAGATAAAAAGAATAAATCATTCTCAAAATAATGACTTAAGTCTTTTTATCGCTACAGCTACTCTTCAACGGTGATGACGACGAAAAAAGCGACTCTGTTTACAGTGTGTTTTTGTATTCTTGGAATTTCAGATGCCTTTGCGGGAGGATTGGGATCAGACACAATAGAAGAATTGCCCGTTTTCAGGAATTATGTTTCACACGAAGCCCTTGTCAAAGATGTGTGTAAGCATGATGGTGAAGGTGTGTCTATAAACGGTCACGACCTTACTATCTTGAATCAGTCTCCGAATGTAGATGGCATGACAGCTTTCGAAGGGCACCTCAGCAAGAATCTGGCAGAAAGTGATCTGCGCCAATTGCGCAGGGATGTATGCCAGGAAGATAAGATTGAAAAAAATAGAAAAGCGCGGCAGAAAAGAATTAATGATGCGCTGGCAAAAGTTGGTATTTTGGTTGTCAATAAAGTTCCGCCAGGTAAGCCGCCTTTTGGTAAACTTCCGAAGGATTTTGGGGACACTTCCTCTGACTGGGGTTTAATTGAGTTGGATCAGCCTCCTGCTGGTGATAAAAATGTGTTTTTTTCGGGCTGGGATGTATTCGATGGCATTCAGGAACAGACAGTCCAAACAGGAAAGCCCCCTGCAGAACTGGGTGGATCCAAGGGAAAAGTTGCCAATATAGTGACTAAAACGGGCATATTCGGGTTCGGCGGATTTCAGCAGGGAGCCGAACTTCCTGCCGGTGCGGTGAACTTTGCACCTCTTAATAACA
Source organism: Nitrospinaceae bacterium (assembly GCA_029261595.1). Lineage (GTDB taxonomy): Bacteria > Nitrospinota > Nitrospinia > Nitrospinales > VA-1 > JADFGI01. The sequence continues at coordinate 73,629 of JAJDAZ010000036.1, forward strand.
ATCCGAACGCGACGTTTAACAAAAATGATACTGGCACTAATGTGTATGGCGGTGGATTCAGATTAAATTTTCAAAAACTTGAACTTGAAATTTACGGAGACACAGGTAGTTCCAATTCCACCCAAATCGTTACTTCTCCAGGCTTCATCCCTTCACCGGACGGGAACCTTGCTGGGGCCGCTGGACTGAGCGGTGCCACAACCTATTTTCTCGATACCGATACCACCAGTGCTGGCTTTAAGGCTGGGTACGAATTTTTCCAACTTGAAAGTACCAAAGGCGAAAAAATCTTCTCAGCGAGCGCCTTCGGGGGATATCAATTCAACAGTCGGGATCACAAACTGACTATTACCGATTCGTTTACGACTCCGAACGTAAACAAGATTGAATATGATATGGATACGCATAACATTGACTTCGGCGGGGATGTAAAAGTATCCCCGTTTGGGGAAAATAATCGCTTCCTCAACCCATGGGTCAGCATTTCCGGGGGCGGGTCCATTTGGATTGCTGACTTGGAAACCGACTTCCTTCTGAGGGGCGCAACCACCACGCAAGGGACCGTCAAAGATAACAGCGTACAAGTCGGCCCTTTTTATGGCGTCGAAGTCGGCAATAAAACCCCATTGAACGATTTTGTTTCTCTGGAGATAGGAGGTTTTTTCACAGGAAGGACGGCCGCCAGCATCAAACCCGCAGACCAATCGGGCCGAACGGACGAAATCAGCCAGGAAATGGTCCATGGTTATGGCGGTTTTGTGGATCTTAAAATTGCAGTTGGAAAAAGACTCGGAAAGAAAGGGCTTGGATCTCAAGAGCCCGGACTTAAAGAATATGATGATTTTTATAAGTCACAAGATGGAAATTGATTGAAGGTAATTATTTCAAGCAAGGTTTAACCTCACCGCTTAAAAAAGCCCCATAAGTCCTATGGAACCTCCTCCCCTTCTGCCCAAAAATCAAGACATTTGCAAAAAAACATATCCCGTTGGTAACAGAAATATCGCCAAGAAACCTTCCCTTCTACTTTTTAAGATTTTCTTTGTTTCCCTGATGCCGTCACTCGGTGAATATTACGGTGAGAAATTTTTCTTTATTCATTTGTGGTTCCCATTTATTTATTGAAATTCACACCGCTCTTTTCCCTCAAGCAAAACTCAATATCTGCCGATTGGTAAAGAACGGATTAGTAGGCCGTGAGTTTCATGGCGAGGATTTAATTCCGGGCCCTGTATGTAAAGTTCGTCTCCAATTTTATGCCAATGGACCTGCAACAAACCACATTCCTTATCCTCATCGCCTTGACGGGGATACTGTCCCGCCGCCCCTTTTTGCGCTTTCCTCTGGACGACGATTTTTCCATCTATACCTACAGAGCCCGGTTCGCCAACAAAGGATTCCAATGGAAAAAGGATCTGCAAATCATCGGCATTCCCATCTGGCGGATGCTCCTGATGGACAAACTCTATGGCAATTCCAAAGGGGGCGTGCAAAGAATCCGCCACCTGCAAACGGTTTTCCATGTCGCAGGGTCGATGGCCGTCTTCTTCGCGGTATTGATAATAACGGCTAATCCCTGGGCGGCCTTTGCCGGCGGTCTCCTGCATGCTTTCTATGGAACCTCGCCGGACCTCACCGCAGGTTCCTTCAACCACGAACAGTTTTATATTCCCTGCATCCTGCTGGGCTTTGCCCTATTAACAGCGGGCCCGGAATTTGTATTATACGCCGGGCTCTGTTTTGGCCTCGCGACGATTCCCAAATTCACCACGGGTCTTTATCCTGCGGTCCTGTCCCTGGTGGTGGGATATCAATTTGGGTTGGGGGCGATGACGGGTTTCGTCCTCGCGACCTCTGCTCCGATTATCCTTTCCAATCTGGTCGAATATCTAATGGGTTTCTGGGATGAAACGTCCCGCAGGCAAATGCAAACCCGCATGGCCACCACGTTGCGCCTGAGCCAGACCAAAGCCATGTACTTCAGCAGGTTCGGCGAGATTCGCAATTTGATAAAGCAAACCCTGCCGCTCTGGATCGCAGGTATTTCCGGTCTGGGCTTGTCTTTTTCCGGGGACCACGGCATCTGGTTGGGCACCTTTACCGCCGTCACCCTGGCCATGATCGTTTGCCAACGCGCGTTCTCCCGTTACCATTACCTGCCGTGGCTGGTATGGCTGGCGCTGGGGAGCGGCCTGGCGGTCGATTTTGTTTTACAGCAGGATGCCACCGTTCAAATCTTTTTTCTCCTGATTTTCCTCATTTGTGCAATCTGGAACATCAAAAACCTTCTGCCTTTCTATCAGCGACCAACGGATATTAATACTCTGGCGCAATACGAAAAATTCGATCAATACATTTATCTGCCCTACCTGGGAAAACTAATGCAACGCCTGACACGGATGCGGGGCGAAAGGGATGCCAGAATTTTTGTTTGGGGGACCTTTTCCCAGCTCTACCATTTGGCAGAACTGCCCGCCGCGGACAATTACCTGCATCATACCATCGGCCCCTGGGACACACCGGCGCTGGAAGGGTTTTACGACGGCGTGATCGGCGGATTGATCCGTCACAAACCGGCTTATCTGATCAAAACCTTTTCCGATCTCGACGTGGACTTTCTGGAGAAGATGACCGGATTACGTTACCAGCTGATGAAAGTCGTCCTGGCGCGGTTTCCGGTTTACCGGCTGGTGGGGTTCTCCTCAGTGGCCGAGGACCCTCTCGCTCTGCCCTGGCAGATAAAAATGCAGCACATGCAAACTCTGACCACGGCGGATTGGCATGCCCCTTCCATCGACAAGACCGATTTTCAACGGGGCAGGATTATCACGGCTTTCAGGGAATGCCGGAAACTGACCCGGTTGAATCCGCAGGACTCCCTGGGTTTGATCTTCCTGGGAGAAATTTACGGTCATCTGGGTCAACCGGAAAATTCCGTTGAGGCCTTTGAAAACGCCCTCAAGGAAAACCCACAGCACTCGCATGTGCGCCTCCTGCTGGCCAAACAAAAAATCAAGGTCGGTCTGATGGTCCAGGCCGAAGGTTTGATTTTTGAAGAGACTCTGCGTTTCGGTCATAACGATGAAGCCCTATTTTTGAACGCCTTGATTCATCAACAGCAAAACCAGCACCAGCAGGCGATGCAAGAGTTCGAGCGATTCCGGACGCAGTACCCTGAACGACACGATTGCTGGCTCGCATTGATGGGTTCCCTGACGGCTCTGAAAGACCGGGAACAGTTGCAACGACTGTTTGTCGAATCCGAAACCATCGCCGGCAAAGCGGACCGCGAATGGATGAAAACCAGCGTGGCGGGCGCCATCGCGCGCATGGACCAGAAGTCGCGTCCGGAGTCGGACACCCTTAATTTTTATTTACAACAGGACCCTCAAAACACCCTTCTCATATATGCCAGAGCATCGGCGCTGGAACGTGAAGGCCAGATCGAAAATGCCTACATACTTTTTGAAAAACTAACCGCCCTCCCGGCAACCTATCAGCACATCCGGGCGGGGGCATGGTTTCGACGGGCGCGATTGTCCCGTGGGGATAAAAGGGAGCACTTTGCGCAAAACTGTCTTGCGCTGGACCCCTCTCACCAGGGTGCCAGAAAATTATTATGCGAACAAAAATCGAGATCACAAAACCGGCTGGCCCCTCAACGCGGAGAGGAAATATAGGATGATTGACAAAAACCCATCGCACAAAAATATTTCGTCCCAGGGAGCGCCGTCTTACGAAACGCGTGTCAGCGTCATTGTGCCCAACTGGAACGGACTCCGTTTCATTGGGATGTGCCTCGATTCTCTCAAGCGCGCGACTTTCGACGATTTTGAAGTCATCGTGATCGACAATGGATCGGCCGACGGGTCCCGGGAACTGATAGAAGAAAAGTATCCCTGGGTGCGGCTGGTCAAGCTTCCAGAAAACATGGGTTTTGCCATTGCCTGTAACCGAGGCATCCAGGCGGCGACCGGAAAATACATTTGCCTCCTCAACAACGACATCGAAGTCGAGGCGGATTGGCTGACCCAACTTTATGAGGGCATGGAGCGCCACCCGGAATGCGGGATGGGCACCACCAAAATGATGTTTCTCGATCAGCGCGATGTGTTTTACAACACCGGAGACCTGTTCCACGCCTGGTCGTCCGGCGGCGGACGCGGTCAGGGGGAAAAGGACGTCGGGCAATACGAATGCGAGGATTACGTCTTCGGAGCCTGCGCGGGAGCGGGGATTTACCGCAGGGAACTGTTCGACCACGTGGGTGTTTTTGATGAAGACTTTTTCATCTTCGCTGAAGACGTCGATTTAAACATGCGCAGTCAATTGCAGGGGTTCAAAACCGTCTACCTGCCCAGAGCCAAGGTTTACCATATCGGAACAGCCACTGTGGGCCTTTACAGCGACCGTTATGTGTTCCTCTGCAAACGCAATGACGTGCTGGTGCTCATCAAAAACTTTTCGCTAAGAATGTATTGCAGGAATTTTTTCTCCATCCTCAAACACCAGTTGGACGACATCAAATATTTTTCCTACCGCGGCCAGGGCATCGTCCTGTTAAAATCCAAACTCGACGCGTTGAAAATGCTGATTCCCATGCTGATTCGCAGGTTCCGTATTCAGGGTTCCCGAACCGTCCCGGATTCAGACATTGAAAAAATCATGATCACCGAACAAAGGTGATCCCCGCAGATTGTGTTCCGGTTTCAAGTGTGATTAAATGCGTTTCCAAGGTCAGTGACCCGCGGGTCGCGCCAGAATCATTCAATCACCTTCCATGAATCCCACCGCACCCAAAGATAATTCCGCTATTGAATTTAAATCTGTGTTTCGTGCGCCCGGCGAAACCGGCGAGGAACTGTCACCCCCCTCCGGCATTCTTTGCACCCGTTCGGGACACCTCGTCCTGGCGGACGATTTTAATCACCGCATCCAGATCTACGACGCGGAACACAAACTGATCAAAAGTTTTGGCAAAAAAGGCAGTAACCCTGGGGAGTTTCACTACCCCAAAGGAATTGCCGTTGACCGTGAGGAAAATATCTATGTCGCGGACAGTTGGAACCACCGAGTGCAGAAATTCGACGCGATGGGCCGTCCTCTGCTCTCCATCGGAACCTGCGGGGAAGGCAAGGGCCAACTCAACGAACCCTGCGACGTTTTCATAGATGCCAATCAGGACATTCTCATCGTCGAACGGTACAACCATCGAATCCAGATATTCTGCCCCGAAGGAAAATCACGCGGCTGGATTGGAGGACGGGGAACGGTGCTGGAAGAACAACTGGCCTGTATTTATGAAACCCCCCGGAGCCTTTTCCCGAACCCGGCTTTCGAGTTTCCGACCTCCCTCACCTCAGACCGTCACGGAAACTTTTACATTTCCGACAGTGGCAACCACCGTATTTTAAAGTTCGACGCACGATGGAATCTTAGCATGGCTTTTGGTGAACGCGGGAAAAACCCCGGACAGTTCCAATACCCGCTCTCGGTTTCGGTGGACTCAAACGACCTTCTTTATGTTGCCGATCTCAACAACGACCGCATTCAGGTTTTCTCGCCGACCGGGAAGGCCCTCTATGAACTAAAGGAAGCGAAAAACTCTCTTCCTCTCAAAGCGCCCAGCCTCACTGCCGTTGCGCCTGACGGAACCCTGGCAATCGGCCTGACATTCGACCCGCGGGTGATCACCTTTAAACTTCCGCCATCCCCCTGCAATTCACTGTCTAAAGGTGAGGGCGAAGAAAATCCAGCGCCCGATTCCCGCCCTCCTTTCGATACGGGCTCCCTGCTAAAACTCAGCCGCCTTGTTGTCAAAAAGGAGAGCGCTCCGGACGAAACGTTGATTCTGGATGGGCTCGACAGGTTCTCCCGCCATCTCGATGACCGCCGCCAGGCAGTGCTCAAAGCGCACGAAGAATGGGAAGAAGCCGCGCTCCTCCATAACCGGCTGTTGTTTGCCGAGCAAAAAAAGGTTCTGGAGCAACAAGACGACCCGACGGCATTCGATAAAAACCTGTTTCGAGCGGAAATTCAGGACAAAGCCTGTTACCGGAAACTGCGATCGCTGTTTTATCAATACCGGCAGGCGGTGGAACAGGGGTCCGAATACGTCGGCAACATCCTGAACGCCGATTCACCCGAGTCCTGTTTGCGGCCCTGCCTGGACTTTATCGAAGAACTGTTAGCCAAAACGGGCGTGCAAATAATTCGTTTGCTGGAAGCCAGGGAACAAAACGAAAAATCCATGATGGAATCCTTTGCCGACACCGGGAACCAGGATGGGAAGTGGGAGACCTTTCTCACCCGGTCCAATGCCAACTCCAGAATCATGGAGGTTTTGCGACAGTTTCATTTCGAGATACGCAGTCTGCTGGCGGACATCAAAGGCGCGGCGTTGAAATTTCCCCGGCATCATGAAGTTGAAAACACCTTACTGAGACAATTCATCAAACCCAAGGGGTCGGAGAAATATCTAAAAATTTTATTGGGCTATCAGGAAGAAAGCCCCCTTCACAAGTCGCTTGAAATTCTCTTAAAAGACCTGATCGACTTTTGGATGGTCGGCTGGGGAACGCAAATGGACACCCTGCCCTCCGAGTTGACCGGTGAGGACTTCAAGCCTGTTTCCTTCGACTCGGAAAACCTGACCTTAAAAGAGATGGCTCAGCCTTTGCTGACTGAAGGGATGCCTTTACGAAAAATTAAATCCTCACTGGCCTGGGGTCATTTGCATTTTAAAACGGACTCCGTTTCAATGCATGAAACCGGCTTCATCCAAATGCTCCGGGACCTTTTGGAAAACCAGCGGGTCTACGAGACCAAATATCTGGAAACACTTCAGCAACTCGAAACCCTGTCCCAGCAAAAACATGAGGTGGAAACGAAAACCAACCGGGTCAATCCGCAGGACAAACAGGCGCCCATCACTCTGCAAAACGATCTCGCTGTGGTCAATTTTCAAGTCAGTGTCCTCAAACGGATGGCGCTGACTATGGAAATCAACGAGGCCGGCAACCTGTTTCGTCTCGCCCTTGGAATGGGTTTTTTGTTCGGCTCGGAAAAACTCAAAAACACGCCTGATTCGGCTCGTCTACTGGAAGCTCTAAATTCTTTTCACCAGGATCTCGAAGAAACCATCGCCCGGGACATACAGGAAAGAAAAAAACTTTCCTTTGAAGCTTCTCGATTGAACGGAATTTTAAACTCGGTCACCGAAAATAAAAATATTGAAGAATTAAATCAGACCCTCCAGGTCAATGATCAGATCGCCGCTCTTGGACCCGCACAGGAAAAACTGGATGCCATTTTGAATCGCAAGTTCAAAATCATCAGCCGGATGAGCAATATCCTGGCGTTTGAAAAAACCTGTGAACAGGAACCCGCCTCCAAGGATAAAAACATCCCTGGTTTTCAGTGCAATTTTTCCTTTGCCAACAGCGGTCCCCTGACCCGAAGCCTGCGTCAACCCTATGGCATCGCCAAAACTCCCGAAGGCGATTTGGTCGTCACGGATTATGAAAACCACCAGGTGGTCCGGTTCTCCAGCCAGGGCCTGTACCTGCACCATTTTGGCGGATTCGGCAACGCACCCGGTTTTTTCGACTACCCGGTCAACGTGCAGGTTGACAGTCTGGGATTTATTTTTGTGGCGGACGAGAAAAATACCCGCATACAAAAATTCACCGCCCAGGGGGAGTTCCTGATGTCTTTTGGGGACCATGAAAATGCCGACCAGCGGTTGGGCCCCATATTTTCCCTCTCGATTGACCCGTCCAGTCAAGTCTGGGTGGCCGACCCCACGCACGGCCGCATTCAAATCTATTCCTCCAGAGGAGAACTTCTCCGCTCCCTTGACAGCGGGGAACACGGCGAGGAGCTTGGCGAGCCGGTCAGCATCCATTGTCTGGAAAACGGAAATTATCTGGTTGGAGACAAATCAACTTACTTGTTCAAGCTTTTTGACGGGGAAGGGAAATTAATCCGCGGACTCAAAAAAGAGGGTCTGGATTTTGGCGAGATTTATTTTATCGCTAGCCATCCCGGGCACGGGATCTTCGCAACGGATTACTGGAGCAACCGGATTCTCCATTTAAATGCCCAATTAGACGTTATTTCCATTTTAAACCGTCCCGGACAACGGGCGGGGCAATTCGGGAAAGTGGGTGGGCTGGCCATCCTGGACGATCGATTGATCGTGGCGGATTTCGAAAATTTCCGCGTTCAGGTCCTTGAGTGTCCCTCTCTCAATTGTGGCTCTTGATAGGATAAAGAATATTTTTTCCCTGGAGGGTATTGTTATCTTCTATCGCCTGCAAAAAATTCGGCTCAGGAAAATCATCCGAGAAAATTTCAGCTTTGGCATGGTCTAACAAGTTCGGCTGGTACATAGCCGCCAAATCGGTCATGGGAAACGGCATGACCGGCATAAAACTTTCGGCGGCTGTTTTAATATCTTTTTGCGACAGGGATCGGTCCTGGCAGGTAGCGATCAAGACGGTGGCGACTTTTTCAGGGTCCTCAAAAAAATACAACTGCGGGAAAACAGTTTCAAACGTCGCCCGGTCCCCCGGTTTTAAAAAATTGCTTTTCCCATAAAGATTGGAAGCAACAACGCCTTCCGGGTTCAGAATGTCATGGATCTGCCGGTAAAATTCTACAGTCTTCAGATGGTAGGGAACCGAGCCGCTTTTAAAAACATCGAGCAGGACCAGATCGTAAAAACTTTTTCCTATTTGGTTTTGAACGAATATTCTCGCATCGGTTGTATGCAATTTATAATTTTCCGTTTCGCGCAAATAGAAAAACTTTTTACTCAGCCGGATGACTTTTGGGTCCACCTCGACCACATCGATATGGGCTTCGGGGTAATGGGAATGCAGGAAATTGGAAATGGCCCCTCCCCCCAGCCCCAACATCAAAATCCGTTTTGGAGCATGCCGAAACAAGAGAGACGCCAGCATCATTCTGGAATAAACCAACACGGGAAATTCCCGGGTCGCCGTATCCATCCGGCTTTGCAGAAAAAAACTTCCGCCTCCCTTGAACCACATTTCCCGCTGGGTGCCGTTTTGGATCACATAAATTTCATTGAACCGGCTTCGCGCCTTGGCCAGAATCTCTAAAGTGTCGGATGATTTATTGTCCTCAAATAGTTTCATTTCCATTCCGGTCCCGGTCGGTAAGGCCCGGTCAATGGACAAGGCAATTGCTGATTTTTACCCGAAAAATATAATTTTGGCGATGAATTTGTGCAAAAAATGAAGGGAATTGGGTACAGGAGATCAATTATGCCTTCCCCTCTCCAAATTATATGTTAAAATTAATGTTATCAAATGGTTATTATACTTAAATCACATCGCATTTAAAGGGGCAAATTGCTCTTTTATCAATATGTTACGGACACCCCATTCCACATGCATTGTTTAGGATAAGGAGAAAAATCCATGCCCGAAAATGGCCTCAAACATCAGGTTGGTTTAGAACAACACGGAATCAAAAATTTCAAGGAAGTGCATTGGAATCTTTCGACGCCGGCCCTCTACGAAAACATTATCCGAAGATCCGAGGGTGTTCTTTCCCATCTGGGTCCTCTTTGTATCCAAACAGGCGAACATACCGGGCGGGCCCCCAACGATAAATTCATCGTCCAGGAATCTTCCAGCCAGGAAAATATCTGGTGGGGAAAAATAAACCGGCCCTTCACGGTGGAACAATTTGACGCCTTACATTCCAGGATCCTGGCTTACCTTCAAGGTCGGGAGATTTTCGTTCAGGATTGTTGCGCCGGAGCCGATCCCAATCATCAGCTCCATATTCGCGTCATAACCGAGACCGCATGGCACAGCCTGTTCGCCCGCAATATGTTCATCCAGATCACCGACACCGCCAAACTGGAGTCCCATGACCCTGGTTTCACCGTCATTCACGTTCCCGGGTTTCAGGCGATTCCAGCCATCGACGGAACCAATTCGGAAGTATTCGTGATTGTCGATTACGGCAAACAACTGGTTTTGATCGGTGGAACCAGCTACGCCGGGGAAATTAAAAAATCCATATTTTCCGTGCTCAATTACATACTTCCACACAAAGATAAAGTGTTGTCCATGCATTGCTCCGCCAACATTGGCAAAGAGGGTGACAGCGCCATCTTCTTTGGCCTTTCCGGAACCGGGAAAACCACACTATCCGCAGATAAAGACCGGGTTCTCATCGGCGACGATGAACACGGCTGGAGCGACGACGGTGTTTTCAATTTTGAGGGCGGTTGTTACGCCAAAGTCATTCGCCTTTCCAAAGAGGCGGAGCCTGACATTTACGAATGCACCCGCAGGTTCGGAACCATTCTGGAAAACGTTCGGGTCGATATGGAAACACGCCGTCTGGACCTCGACGATTCCAGCCTCACCGAAAACACCCGGGCGAGCTATCCCATTTCGCATATACCGAACGCCACCCCCACCGGGGATGGAGGGCATCCCAAAAACGTCATCATGCTGACCTGCGATGCCTATGGCATCATGCCTCCGGTGGCCAAGCTGACCCCCGAACAGGCGATGTATCATTTCATCTCCGGGTACACCGCCAAGATCGCGGGAACCGAAAAAGGGCTGAGCCGGGAACCCTCGGCCATATTCAGCACCTGCTTTGGCGCTCCGTTCATGACCCTGCACCCCTCGGTGTACGCCAATATGCTGGGAGAAAAAATTGCCAAGCACAATGTCTCCTGCTGGCTGGTCAACACCGGTTGGACAGGCGGCCCCTACGGCGTGGGAAACCGGATGGCTATCGCTCATACCCGCTCCATGATCAAGGCCATTCTGGAAGGTCAACTCGACAAAGTGGCCACGTTCAAAGACCCTGTTTTTGGATTGCAAATTCCGGAAAAAGTGGAAGGCGTTCCAAATGAAGTCCTCAATCCGAGAAATACCTGGAAACGGCCGGAAGATTACGACAAAAAAGCCAAGGAGCTGGCCAACCAGTTCGTTGAAAACTTCAAGGAATATGAAAAGACTGTGAGTAAGGAAATTCTAGCAGCAAGCCCACGCCCTTCAGGCGCGGGAAAAGCTACTGGAAAAATTCACAAATTGAGAAAGTGAATTCCCTTGTCATCAGCTTGATCGAGTAAAAATATATTTCTGCCCCTCTTCTCCTTTTATAGGAAGGGGGGCAGAAAATTTTTCAAACACAAAACCGGCTTCCCTCTCCGGGATTCCTTAAAACATTCTCCCACCTCACATACAGGGGTTCTGAACCTTGAAACATACGCCCTTAATCGCCATTACAATGGGAGACCCAGCCGGTATCGGCCCTGAAATCATCGTTAAAACTTTTCACGATAAAATTTCCTCCTGCCAGGCCGTCGTCGTGGGCTCCGCCCGCTTCCTCGAATTCATCGCCCGGCAGATGGGAACACCCATTTCCGTTCATCCGATCGCCTCACCGGACCAGGCGAAGTTTCTACCCGGCGTCCCCGATGTTCTGGACCTCGACAACGTTCCGAAAAATCTTGCGCTGGGCCAGGCCACCGCCGAGGGCGGTAAGGCTTCGGTCGAGTACATCGAAACCGCAGTGAAACTGGCGCTGGATCATCAAGTCTCCGGTATCACCACCGCTCCCATCAACAAGGAGAGCATGCATAAGGCGGGTTTTCTCTACCCCGGTCACACGGAACTGCTGGCCAAGCTCACGAATACAAAAAACGTCGCCCTCATGCTGGCTGGCGATAACCTGCGCGTGGTCTTAACGACCACCCACCTGCCCTTAAACGAGGTCTCCGAACAAATCACGGTGGGTCGTGTGCTGACAACCATTCGATTGACCCATCAATGGCTGAACCGTCATGTGACCCACAACCCCAGGATCGCCGTCACCGGGCTGAATCCGCATTGCGGCGACGGCGGCATCTTTGGCGGCGAAGAACGATCCGCCATTCTTCCGGCTCTGGATGCGGCAAAAAAAGAAGGCATCCAGGTGGACGGTCCGTTCTCCGCCGATGCGCTTTTTATCCGCAAACAATTCGAGTCCTATGACGCGGTCATCGCCATGTATCACGATCAGGGGATGATCCCCATTAAAATGGATTCCCAGGGCACCGCCGTGAACATCACCCTCGGCCTGCCGATTCTTCGAACCTCGGTGGACCACGGAACCGCCTACGACATCGTGGGAACCGGAACCGCCTCACCGGAAAGCTTGAAAATTGCGCTGGCCAAAGCAGCGGAACTTTCACAATCACCGGTCGGCACCAATCAATGAAGAAACGCCCATTCGGTCAAAATTTTTTAAAAGACCCCGCCATCGCCCAGGAAATCGTCCGGTTGGCGCAAGTAACCGCTGAAGACCCGGTTCTGGAAATAGGCCCCGGCAAGGGAATTCTCACGCAATACCTTTGGGAATCTGCGAAGGAACTGACCGCGCTTGAGATCGACAAAAAATTAATTATCGAGCTCAATCAAAAATTCGCCGGCAAGGAAAATTTTCATCTGATCGAAGCCGATGCGGCGAAGTTCGACTATGGCAGTTTGGGTCCCCGGTTCAAGGTAGTGTCCAACCTGCCGTATTACGCGGCGACGCACATCGTCAAGCGGTTGATCGATTACCGGGCTCACATCACCGACATGACGGTGATGATGCAAAAAGAGGTGGTGGACCGTTTGGTCGCTCATCCGGGACAAAAAGAATACGGGTCATTGAGTGTGTTCATTCAGTTTCACTGCGAAGTCGAACGGCTGCTGGAAATTGATAAAATGGAGTTTTCACCGCCGCCCAAAATTGATTCCTCCCTGGTCAAGCTCGCCCCTTTATCCTGCCCAAAGGTTCAGGTGGAAAACCAGAAAACTTTTTTTAAAGTCGTTAACGCCGCGTTCATGCACAAACGAAAAATGTTGAAAAATAATTTAATCGACTGGCAAAATCAATTTCAAAAACAAAACGGTCAGATGAGTCTGGCGGGAATCGATCTTTCCCGCCGAGGGGAAACCTTGTCTCTGGCGGATTTCGCGACCCTTGCAAACTTCATCCACGCACACCATGACTGATTCCTCACTTAAAACAGGCCGCGTCGTTCTGGTAGGGGCCGGCCCCGGCGATGAAGGCCTGCTGACCCTGAGAGGCAAGGAATGGCTGGAACGGGCCGACGTCATTATCTACGACCATCTGGTCAACTGGAACATGATGCGCTTCGCCAGTGAAAATGCCGAAACCATTTACGCGGGTAAAAAGGCCGGGCACGCCAGCCTGGAGCAGGAGGAAATCAACGCGCTTCTCATCAACAAAGCCCAGGAAGGAAAAACCGTGGTCCGCTTAAAGGGAGGCGATCCTTTTATTTTTGGACGCGGCGGCGAAGAAGTCCTGGCGCTGAAGAAAGCGGGCATCCCGTTTTCCGTGGTTCCGGGCGTGACCTCTCCCGTCGGAGTTGCGGCGTATGCCGGCATTCCCCTGACCCA
>JAJDAZ010000037.1 GCA_029261595.1 Nitrospinaceae bacterium
AATCGCTGAATTGACTCAACCGGACATTGTGGTTTTTCTCGATGGAGATTACAGCGACTACCCGGAAGAAATCATCCAACTCATTCAACCGATACTCGATGGAGAAAAAGATTTTGTTCTCGGGAGCCGGATGATATTGCCTGAGAGCCGTTTGGCCCTGTTGCCGCAGGCGCGTTATGGCAACTGGCTGGCGGTTTTTTTGATGCGGATATTTTTCAATCATCGTTATACCGATCTCGGTCCCTTTCGAGCCATTCGGCATGAGTCTCTGAAAAGCATTGGAATGCAAGACCAGAACTTTGGCTGGACGGTTGAAATGCAGATCAAAGCTGCGCAAAAAGGGTTGAGGATATGCGAAATTCCGGTGCGTTATCGGGAAAGGGTGGGGGTGTCGAAAATCACCGGGACCGTTTCCGGAACACTGAAAGCGGGGACAAAAATAATTTATACCATTTTTAAATATCTGCTAGTCTGAATGTTCCTGGATTAAAAAGAGCCGCCATCAGGAAAACCAGCTTTGCCAGGCCTTCAAACCCGAATGAAGCAGGATAATATTAAATGGACATCCCTGTTTTTAAAAAATTTAAAATCTTCGCCATCGGCTTGTTGCTGGTTCTTTCCGCATTATGCGCACCCTCATGGGCGGCGGAAGACATTCAGACCCTGGTTCAAAACCGGCTCAGCGAAGACGGGCTGGTATTGGATTTGAGCCGGGTGGTCATCGGGCCAAAAGGAGCTAAAGAACTCGCTAAGATGGAGCGGTTATCCACGGTCACCACCCTCCTGCTCCAGGGAAATAATATTAAATACAAAGGGGTGAAGGCCCTGGCCAATTCCCCTCATCTGGCCAATCTTAAGCATCTGGACCTGTGGGGAAACCTGATTGGCGACCTGGGGCTCAAGGCGCTGGCGGAATCGCCCTATTTAAAAAACCTGGAGTCTTTAAAAATTTGGAAAAATGAAATCGGGGATGAGGCGTTTGATTATGTGGGCCGCTCGAAAAACTTTCTGAAAATAAAAACGCTTTTAATGAACGACAATCTGATAACGCCTGAGGGCGCTTCTGCATTGGCCAGAGTTGAAAGCCTGCCACGACTCGAAACCCTGAATTTATTTCGCAACGATATAGGCGACGATGGAGCGATAGCTTTTGCCAATTCCAAAAACTTCCCCAACCTGCAAGTGCTTTACATGGGACAAAATAATATCGCCGATAGGGGAGCCGAGGCGCTCATGGACAGCTCGTTTTTTCCAAAACTTAAAACTCTGGATCTGGTGATGAATCCTCTAACCTCAAAAATCCAGATCAAAGCGTTTAAACACAGCAAGGAAAAGGGAGTTCAAATCATTATCCGGTGAAGCCGATTAATCATAGTAGTAAAGGACAAACATGACCGTAACCGAAATTTCCGCACAAGCCAAAGCCGCCTCCTTGAAGTTGGCGCGCCTCAACACCGAGGATAAAAATTCAGCCCTGGAAAAAATGGCCGAAGCTTTGGAGTCCAATGAGGCGTCTATCCTGTCCGCGAATAAAAAGGATCTGGAATACGCGCGTCAGGCAAATATTGCAGGGCCGCTACTGGCCCGATTGGCTTTGGACCCGGCCAAGGTTCAAAGCATGGCCAAAGGCATTCGCAGTGTTTCCAGGCTTGAAGAGCCGGTCGGGCGGGAAAAAAGCGTGACGGAGTTGGATGAGGGTTTGATTTTGCGTCATGTCACCTGTCCCATTGGGGTCATCGGAGCGATATTCGAGTCCCGCCCGGACGCGGTGCCACAGATCTCCTCACTTTGCCTGAAATCCGGAAACGCCGTCATTTTGAAAGGCGGGACCGAAGCGCAGAATACCAACAAGGTCATTGTTTCCCTTTTGTCGGAAGCCATCGGCCAGGTGGAAGGAGTTCCTGAAACCGCGATCCAGATGATTGAAACAAGAGCAGAGGTCGCGGAAATGCTCGATCAGGACAAATATATTAATCTGGTCGTGCCGCGCGGTAGCAACGCCTTTGTCCGCTACATTCAGGAAAACACCAGAATTCCCGTGCTCGGCCATTCGGAAGGCATTTGTCATGGTTACATCGATCAGGGCGCGGATATCGATATGGCGGTCCGGGTGGTTCTCGACTCCAAACTGCAGTATCCTGCCGCCTGCAACGCCATGGAGAATCTGTTGATCCATCAGGATATCGCGGAAAAAGTGGTGCCTCTTCTGGTAGAAAAATTTGCAGAGCAGAAGGTGGAACTTGTCGGTTGCGAAAAAATGTGTCAGCTCGCGCCGGAGATGCCTAAAGCCGACGACAGTGAGTGGGACACCGAATACAACGATCTAAAACTGGCGGTCAAAATGGTCGCGGATATTGGCGAGGCGATAGAGTTTATCAACTTGCACGGTTCCGGTCATACCGACACGATCATTACGGAAGATGCGGAGCGGGCGGAAATGTTTCTGAACGAGGTGGACTCCGCCAGCGTCATGTGGAACGCTTCCACCCGATTCGCCGATGGTTTCCGCTACGGCCTTGGGGCCGAAATTGGCATCAGCACCAACAAAACTCATGCGCGCGGTCCCGTCGGACTCGAAGGACTGGTGATCTATAAATACAAACTCACCGGCAAAGGTCAGACCGCCGGGGATTATGCCGGAGACGGCGCCAGGGAATTCACGCACAAACTTATAACACCGGGCAAAGACCGCCCAACGTCCTGTTGACGATCTAGAGAATAATCTTGCCTGCCGATAGCCCAAGCTCAAAAAACTGGATCATCTTTTCCCTGCTGTTGGCCGCCACGTTGGTCACAACTTATCTAGCGGGCGGATTTCTTTTTTCTATTTCCCTGATCCTGATACTGGGGACGCATGAATTTGGCCATTACTGGGCCAGCCGAAAAAATAATGTCAAAGCTACCCTTCCATTTTTCATTCCGTCCCCGCCGATTTTTATCGCGGGAACCTTCGGGGCTTTCATCCAGATAAAAGAATTGATACCCGACCGCCGGGTACTGATGGAAATAGGATCGGCGGGACCCATTGCCGGTTTTATTGTGGCGGTTCCCACGTTGGTGATAGGATTATTTCTGTCAGAAGTGACCCCAGCCGAAACCGTTCACGGGTTGACCTTCGGCAGTTCGATTTTACTCACGGTACTTTCCAAACTGATTTTAGGCGTGACGCCATTTTCCGCCGATGCCAATATCCACCTGCATCCCATCGCCTTCGCCGGTTGGATCGGTCTGTTCGTCACCGCCCTGAATCTTTTACCGATAGGTCAACTGGATGGCGGGCACGTGATCTATTCTCTGTTCAAGGTAAGACATAAATTACTCTCCCAACTGTTTTTCGTTCTGATGTTTCCTTTGGGCTACTTCTGGCAGGGATGGTGGTTCTGGGCGCTCATGATCGTTTTGATGGGGTTCAGACCCGCACCCCTGGTCGATGATTCGGTATTGCCGGATCGCCAGCACAAGTGGATGGGGTACGTTTCGATCCTTATTTTCCTGCTGACCTTCATTCCCGTGCCTTTTGCCGTTAAATAGCTCTTAAGGCCATTAAAAATCAATAGTTAAATGATTTTTTTCGCAATGAGGGGCAGGAACGAATCTTTGAAAAAAAACAATCCAAATATTGGATAAAATATTGAAATTAAAGGAGTTAAACTGCTATCGAAATGGGCGGTTTTTGACCCATTTAGTAACCCATTGAATTTAAATAAGTTATTGCGTTTTAAGCACTTATGGGGGCTCCGGCCCGTTCTAAAATTATATTGACAGGGTATAGGCCGTATGATAAATTTTCAACATCTCTTAGGGGTACTGAGCCTCTGTCCTGATTTCAGGACAATCCTGTTTAAGAACGATCTTGGTTGCCATCAAGGTTTCTTTTTGGGGGGTTCAGTACTCCTTTTTTTTCGCCCTCTGAGTTCTCCCTTAAAAAGTATTGAAAGCCCGTTAGTTCTGTCCCCCGAAGAAAATTCGATTCAAAAGGATGATGCTATTGATGTCTCCATGTGAAAAGTTGCTTTCTTTTTTTAAATACAGTTTATACGCGGTCATCCTGATGGTGATGACGGTTCAACCCTCGGAAGGGGGAGGGGGCGCTTTTACCATCCCTTCCCTGGATAAGATCATTCCCCTGGCGATTGAAAAAAATCAGGATTCCTCCCAGACTGCAAGCCAAATTACATACCGGGTCACACAATCTTATTTTCAAATCCAGTACAGGACCAATCAGTTAGGGGTGGCGAAGGAAGTTGAGAAGCGCTTTGGAACCGCTCTCGAAAAGGCCGAGGAAAGGTATGAAGCGGGAGAAGGGGATATTTCGCAGTCGGATATCACAAAGCTGAAACTGGGGCGTACCGGGGCCACGCATGACGTCATAAAATTTGAAAGTGAAGTCCACATTGCCAAACTTGCTTTAGCCGAACTCACCGGACTGGATTTGTCCAAAGAAAGCACTCTGGAAGAAGACACCATTCTACCGGTGGATTTCCCCAAAAAAAGCTTTAAAGAAGTTTTTGGAAAATCCCACAGCGCCTCCCAGTTTGAGCATAAAAAGGCCTTTCTTAAAGTAAACGAAGCGCGGGACCAGCTCGACCTGGCCAAGGGCAGTCGGAAAATTACGCGAGCCTTGCTGGTCACGGAACTGGCCAATTACGATTTTGGCATTGGGAGTTCGGGTGATCTTTTTCAGGCGCTCATAATTTATACCCGCGTTCTCAGTGGTTATTACGATACCGTGTATAACTTTAATATGGCGGTGGCGGAATTAAACCGCGTAGTTGCTAAAACTAATGATTCCGTTAAGTCCGTTTCCCATGCGGGAAAATAATAGTTTTGCCGATCGAACGCAGGGCATCCTGAAGGATTTTAATTCCAAAATTTTATAAATAAAATACTTTGTCATGGACCCAAAACAGTATTGGGTGGCGTTGAATATGGTGGTGGGAGTGGGCAAGACCCTGTTTCACCGTCTGGTGGCGGCCCGGGGTTCGCCGGAGCAGGTTTTTCGTTCCTCGCTGAATGATTTACTGCAGGTGGAGGGCATCGGCAGGAAAGTCGCCGACGAGATTCGGAAGTTCGAAGTTGAAAAACATATTGAGCGGGAATGGCGTTTTATCGACAAGCTGGGGTTGGAAGTGCTTTCCCTGGAATGTCCCGGTTATCCTCCCTTGCTGAAAGCCATTTACGATCCCCCTCCGGTGCTTTATTTCAAGGGGAAAAGCCTTGATGAGTTTCCCGTGCCGCTGGCGGTCGTCGGCACAAGAGTTCCGACTATTTATGGGAAATTAATAACCGAGGCCCTTTGCAAGCGTCTCGCCGGTATGGGAATATGTATTGTGAGCGGGTTGGCGCGCGGCATCGACACTCTAGCCCACAAAAGCGCTTTAGAAGCTGGTGGGGAAACCATCGCTGTATTTGGCTGTGGGTTGTCGCACATTTATCCACCGGAAAACCGGTATTTACGCGACAAAATTGTAGGGCAGGGTGCTATCGTTTCCGAGTTTCCCGTAACCATGAGACCCGATAAATATAATTTTCCGGCGCGAAACCGGGTCATCAGCGGTCTTTCCCATGGCACTCTGGTCATTGAAGCGGGTGAGAAAAGCGGCGCTTTGATCACCGCTGAATTCGCGCTTGAACAGGGACGCGAAATATTCGCGGTTCCCGGAAACATCAACTCACCGAACAGCAAGGGAACCAATCGTTTGATCAAAACCGGTGCGATCTTGGTCGAGAACCCTGATTCGATTGTGCAGGAACTCTCGGCTGCTGTTCAGGACTTCCTAGAAAAGAAACCAGCGGCGGATAATATGAGTTCGGAATCCACTGGCTTATCGACGCTTGAACGGCAAGTTTTAGCGGTATTGGACCAGGAAGAAAAGCATATTGATATAATTATTGAAAACAGCCGATTGTCACCGGCGGAAGTTTCGGCTACACTGGTTCAGCTTGAGTTGAATGGTTTGATCCGGCAGTTTGAAGGCAAGTTGTTTGTCGCCTTATGAAAATTGACTAAATGAGGAATCATGGCTAAATCACTGTTGATTGTGGAGTCACCCACAAAAGTTAATACTCTGAAAAAGATTGTGGGCAAGGACTTTATTATCAAAGCGTCTGTTGGGCATCTCAAGGACCTGCCTAAAAAGAAACTGGGCGTGGACGTGGATAATAATTTCGCTCCCGACTATATAACGATTCGTGGCAAGGGAAAAATTCTCAGCGAACTCAAGGCCGCCGCGAAAAAAGTCGACAACATTTACCTGGCTCCCGATCCGGACCGTGAGGGTGAGGCCATCGCCTACCATATCGGCAATGAAATCAGAAAATTTACCAAGGGAAAGATGTACCGGGTTTCCTTCAATGAAATCACCAAAAAAGCGGTGATGGAGTCCCTGAATAATCCGACGGAACTCAATGAAAATAGAGTGAACGCTCAGCAGGCAAGACGCATTCTTGACCGGCTGGTGGGTTATAAGATCAGCCCCATCCTATGGAAGAAAATTCACCGGGGGCTCAGCGCAGGCAGGGTGCAGTCCGTGGCGCTTCGATTGGTGGTGGAACGGGAAAGAGAAATTCAGGCGTTCAAACCCGAAGAGTACTGGTCCATCGCTCTCGATGTGGAAGGGAAAATCCCCCCGGCGTTTGAATCAAAGCTGTTCAAGATCAACGACGAAAAAGCGGTGGTCAATAACAAGGAAGAAGCGGATAAAATCGTCAGCGATCTTGAGGGTGTTGAACTGGTTTTGGAAGGCATTACCAAGAAGGAAAGAAAACGCAATCCCACGGCTCCATTCATAACCAGTAGTCTGCAACAGGAAGCGTCGCGCAAATTAAACTTTTCGCCCAAAAAGACCATGATGCTCGCCCAACGCCTGTACGAAGGCTTGGCGCTGGGGTCCAAGGGGACGGTGGGTTTGATCACCTACATGCGTACCGATTCGGTGCGTCTTTCCGACGACGCGCTGAGTATGGTGCGGGAATTCATTCCCGAACGTTATGGCAAAGAGTACCTTCCGACAGAGGCAAATTTTTACAAGAGTAAAAAGTCGGCTCAGGAAGCGCATGAAGCCATTCGGCCATCGGATGTCACGATCGAGCCAAAGGATATCAAAGAGTATCTCGAAAAAGATCTCTTCAACCTCTATCAATTGATTTGGTCGCGTTTCGTCGCCTGCCAGATGGTTCCCGCGATCATGGATACCACGCAATTTGATATTCGATCGGGTTCCTATTTGTTCCGCAGTAACGGGTCCATCATGAAATTCGCCGGCTTCATGAAGGTTTATGTCGAAACCACCGAGGATAAAGCGGATGAGAGCGCGGGAGCATCCAAGGAAAAAGTTAAAGACAGTGACCGTATCCTGCCCGAACTGGATAAGGGAGACGTTTTAAAATTATTGAAGATCAATCCCGACCAGCATTTCACCCAGCCGCCAGCTCGGTTTTCGGAAGCCATGCTGGTGAAGGAGTTGGAAGATAAGGGAATCGGCAGACCCAGTACGTATGCCGCGACCATCAGCGTCATCAAGGACAGAGATTATATTCGGTCGGAGGAGCGGCGGTTGTTTCCCTCTGAATTGGGGTTTCTGGTTTGTGACGCTCTGGTGGAAAATTTTCCGAAAATAATCAATACGGAATTCACCGCCAAGATGGAAGATCAGCTCGATGAAATAGAAGATGGGAAGATGGAATGGGTCAAGGCGCTTCAGGATTTTTACGAGCCGTTTAAAATCAACCTGGAAGAAGCGGAAAAGAAAATGAAGGACCTTAAAAGCCAGGTAGAGGAAACGGACGAGGTTTGTGAAAAATGCGAACAACCCATGATCATCAAATGGGGACGGTTTGGTAAGTTTATGGCATGCACAGGCTACCCGGAATGCAAAAATACTAAAAATCTTGGCGACGATTCGAAACCAGGTGAAGCGACCACGGACGAAGTGGAAGGCAATTGTGATAAATGCGAATCTCCCCTGATCATGAAAATGGGCCGATTCGGCAAATTCATTGCCTGCTCGAATTATCCCGAATGCAAATTCACTAAACCGGTGAGCCTTGGAATCTCCTGCCCTGAAGAGGGTTGTGAAGGTGAAATTTCCCCTCGGAGAACCAAAAAGGGCAGGACTTTTTATGGATGCAGTAAATATCCGGATTGCAGTTTCACGTCATGGGCCAAGCCAGTAGCCGAACCCTGCCCCGAGTGCAAGCACTCCTACATGGTTGAAAAGTTTAAAAAGGAAGAGGGGGTTTCCATCGTTTGCCCGGAATGCGGATTCAAAAAAGCCCAGTTGGCAGAGGTATAGGCTTTTAAGATGAAATCCTGTTTGACCATTATTGGCGGCGGCCTGGCGGGGTCGGAGGCGGCATGGCAGGCGGCGGAAAGAGGCGTGACCGTTGTCTTATACGAAATGCGATCCGCAACTCCCACACCGGTGCATAAAACCGATCAATGCGCCGAGCTGGTCTGCAGTAACTCCCTGGGCAATAATCTGGCCCCTTCGGCGCCTTTTCTTCTTAAAGAAGAGCTGAGAAAATTCAACTCCCTCGTGATAGCTTCGGCGGATGGTCATTCGGTTCCAGCAGGCGGCGCGCTTGCCGTTGATCGCGATTTATTTTCCAAGGAAATCACGCAACAACTCATTGAGCATCCAAACATCACTATAAAACGTGATGAAATCGTGGAAATCCCGGAAGAAGGCCCGGTCATCATTGCCACCGGACCTTTAACGTCGCCCAAACTTTCCGAGGACATCAAAAGAGTCGTGGGGCAAAAATACCTCTATTTTTACGACGCTCTTTCACCCATTGTCGACGCCAATACGATTGATTACGACAAGGCCTTCTTTGCTTCGCGTTACGACAAGGGAGGGGATGACTACCTGAACTGTCCGATGGACAGGGAACAATACCAGCAATTCGTTCATGAGCTGAATCAAGGGCAGAAAGTTCCGTTTGCCTCATTTGAAAAACCCATTTATTTTGAAGGTTGTTTGCCGATTGAAGAACTGGCGTCGCGCGGGCCCAAGACGCTGGCCTTCGGTCCCCTCAAGCCGGTTGGTCTGCCGCATCCTGAAACGGGACGACGGGCTCATGCCGTGGTGCAGTTGCGCCGTGAAAATAAGGAGGGAACGGCGTTCAATCTGGTGGGCTTCCAAACCAAACTCACCTATCCCGAACAAAAAAGAATTTTCACCCTGATTCCTGGGCTTGAAAAGGCCGAATTTTTCAGGATGGGCGCGATCCACAGGAACACTTATATCAACGCGCCCGGAGTGCTCACCAAAGATCTGGACCTGCAAACCCGGCCTGGAATTTATTTCGCGGGTCAAAT
>JAJDAZ010000038.1 GCA_029261595.1 Nitrospinaceae bacterium
GACGCGGTGATGAGGATGACATCGAACGGCGCTTGATCCGGCCAGCCGTAAGTCCCGTCAAAAACCTTGAACACGATATTCATGTAATTCAACTGCCCTAAAAGACTTTGCGCCTTCAGGCCAAGGGAGCGTATGCGTTCAATGGTGAACACCTGCTCGGCCAGCTCCGCGAGCAAAGCTGTTTGATAACCGGAACCGGTGCCGATTTCTAACACCCGGTCGGTCTCCTTTAAATTTAAAGCCTCGGTCATCGCGGCCACGATATAGGGTTGCGAGATGGTTTGATTGTCACCGATCGGCAGGGGAAAATCTCCATAGGCTTTGTGCTGAAAAGTTTCATGAACGAATAAGTGCCGGGGAATCCGGTTCATCGCTTCCATGATTCTTAAATCTTTTATGCCGCGATTGACAAGCTGTTCCTCGACCATCTTCCGCCTTTGGCCGGAAAAGGATTGAATGGCTCTGTCAGTAAGACTCATCGACGCTCCCCCTCATAACCATTTCAATTCTTTGGACTTTTTCCATTATTAATGATACAAATAGGGCCATCAATTTAAGTTTAAACGCAGGGCTGAAAGACTATTGGGAATGGTGAGCCGGATGAGCTGGTAAAAAACCGGCGTAGCGCCTTTTGTTTTATATGATCCACTCAGGTGGGAAAGATTTTCAAAAGGGTTTGCAACCAATGGATGAAAAACGGACACCGGAAATTTTAATGCAGGGAGGTGAACCTTCTAGAATTCGGCGCATCCTGCGGGGATCTGGGAAAGAAACCGGACCCCACATGGGATTCTGGCAATGAGTTTAGTTTTTTGGGATTCTGATAAAAAACCAACTCCCAGCAATCCTCCCATCCGTCGTATTTTAGAAGGTAAATATTGTCATCATCGGCCTTGACCTTAAAATAACTGGTTCCCTCGCCATACCAGCGGTCGACGATGTCCATGACTTCGTAGCGACGATCGATGAGGTTGAAGGCGATCGGCCTCTCGTTGAGCTTATAGCCTGACATGCATTCCACCTTAATCATGCGGATATGGTATGCCGAACTTATAAAAAAGTAAACTGTTTTCTATTTAAGCAAAGGGTTGTTGCGGGGAAGGAAAATATTTGAAACCACCGATGAACACAGGTGGGAAAAAAGAGAAAAATAATCAGGATAAATATTTCAGCACGATAGAAATTTTAGTCAGCTGTAAATCCATCGAACGTGAATATTGGGTCAAGCGGTACGGCTGGAAAAATATATGCAGGAACCGAATTTAAAAATTATTGAAAAGCATCTCACCCATCTGGTTCGAGAACGTAACTTGTTCACCACGCCTGACCCATTGGCCAGAGCCGGTGAATACATTCAGGATCAATTGCAGTCGGCCCACCTGTCGGTGCGGCAGGAAACGGTTCCTTTTGAGGGAATGCAATCCATGAACATACTGGGTCTGAAAAAAGGCGCCGACGCGTCCGCAGGCACTTTCGTTCTGGCGGCCCATTACGACACGGTGGAAGGATCTCCGGGAGCCGACGATAATGCCAGCGCCGTTTCCGCCCTTCTGGAAACCGCGCGTTGCCTGGAAAATTCGCAATTTAATCAATCTCTTCTGTTTGCCGGGTTCACGTTGGAAGAATACGGTTTCGTGGGTAGCCGTCACTTTCTCAAACAAAGTGAAAACGGGAGGGGAAATATCTCGGGGATGATCTCTCTTGAAATGGTGGGTTTTTGTAATTCCGAAGCCGGATCGCAAAATTATCCTCCTTATGTTGACTCGACCCAATATCCGGATTCCGGGGATTTTATCGCCGTCGTTGGCAATGAACCCTCGGCAACACTGGCTCATTCCCTGGCCGATGTCATGGACCGGGCCGTTCCCACACTTCCAGTGGAAAAACTGGTTGTTCCCGGTCTCGGAGACCAGTTTCGTGAAGTGACCCTGAGCGACCATTTCCCCTTCTGGGAAAAAAATATCCCGGCGGTCATGGTCACGGACACGGCATTTTTGCGCAATCCAAATTACCATCTACCCTCGGACACGCTGGACACGCTGGACATCGGATTCATCGGCAAGGTAACGAAAGGCATCTGCAAGTTTTTGGAAACACATTTAGGAGTGCCTCAAAAAGTTCAATCCTGAGGAGATCGATTGGAACCACAGATGAACACAGATAAACACTGATGGATAAAAAGGAGGAGCAGGTTCTCCCCTTTACAAATGAGGCCAGAAGGTTTTTTGTTTTCACTTTCTCGACGGATTGTGACTGTGAAATCTAAACTCCACAATTTGGCATGCTCTGCTAATCGGATTCTCTTTCTTTTATTGGCATGAATCGGGATCAAAGCGAAATGAACGAAATCTCACATCCCAGCCAGCATTTGGTACTCCCCGATAATGTGGAAGAACTGCCTCCACCTGAAGAAAAGACTCCTCAGGAACCCCAACCAAAAAAGAAAAAACAGCGGTCCTGGCTCAAGCGGCTGTTCAACTTTATCGCTTACGGATTTCTATTTTTAATCCTCCTTCTGGTAGTGGCCGGGGTCGTCCTGACTTATTATTTTCCTTCGGAACGCATCCGGCCCATCGCCGAAGAACAACTGACCGAACTTCTTAAGATCCCTGTTTCAATAGAGTCCCTGGAGTTTGGCATTCTGCGCGGGATCCATATTTCCGGTCTGACTCTGGGG
Source organism: Nitrospinaceae bacterium (assembly GCA_029261595.1). Classification (GTDB taxonomy): domain Bacteria; phylum Nitrospinota; class Nitrospinia; order Nitrospinales; family VA-1; genus JADFGI01. The sequence goes on from JAJDAZ010000038.1 coordinate 2,678, forward strand.
GAGGAAAACCCTCTTTTCGATGTCCAGAACATCATCCTGGATTACGACCTGACCCAGCTCATGCAAGGGCGCTTCGTGATCAACCAGGTGCTCGTTCAGGAACCCAAGTTGAACCTTATCTCGGTGGACGGGGTTTGGAACTTTCAGCCTCTGCTGGATTTGGCAGGCTCTGAAGAAAAACCGCCACCGGTCGTAAAGAAATCGGAAGGGCTTCCGGTCATCCCCATTGCCGTGGACTTGCGAGAATTCGCCATCCGCAATGTCCAGGTGAATCTGGACATGGATGGAGAAATGAAAAGCCGGATGGAAGGATTGAGCCTGGAAGCCCACGGTAAAATCAACCGCGAAGAAATTGATGTTGTCCTTAGAACCATCATGGCTCCGCCTGCCCAGGGAGAACACAACCTGGAATTTTTTTCCAGCCAGGGAGAAGGCGTCGATGTAAAAACCCTTTCTCTTATTGATATGAAAGTCAGCACCCAGGATTTAAACAACATCCGCCTTTCAGGGACATTGGGGTTAAAAAAGAATCAATTTCAAATTGGCAAACCCTTGCCCTCGCCGGATTTTTCTTCTGAAATCGATTTGACCGCCACAGTTCAGGATCAAGGGCTGAACATCCAGAAAATGGAATTCTACATCGGCGAGACCAACCGGGTGGATATCACCGGGTCCGCGTCGCAATTAGCCAAGGACCCTCGATTCAATATTCGGCTCAACGAGGCGGCGTTCAAGATTGAAGATCTAATCGCCTGGGCGGGGACGATGATCCCAGAGATCAAAGCCAACGGAAACCTCCGGGTCTCCAACGTGGAAGTCAAAGGTCACATGCCCGAGTTCAAGCCCCAGGATATCGAGCTGGTGAGCGCGAAGATCAACGTCGAGGACCTATCCGCCCAATACCCGGAACTCTCCGCTGACTTGCAAGGATTCGATTTAGAGGTCGACCTTACCAACGTGCAATTAAAAAACGGCGTTCCTGAAACCGTCAACGGGAAAATCCATCTGACAATGGATCAGGCCAAGGCACAGAACCTCAAAATCAAGGGTTTGAATCACGATCTCCAAATCCAGGCCCAAGGCGCAAACCTGGCCGACGTCTCCCTGACTTTTTCGACCGCATTAAAACAAGCGACGTTTTCATCCCCGGAACTGGGCGCTATCAAAACCGGTCTCAACCTGAACGGTTCGCTCGGCGCTAACATCCATTCTGGCGACATCGATTTTTTCAAAGTGGACTATTCTCTGGGTTCCGCCGCCAAAGGTGATTTAAAAGCCAGCGCAATAAATTTCGGCAAAACCTCTTTTCAGGTCGAGCAGGACATTAATATTAAGCTCACCGCATTGCGTTCGCTCATTCCAAAAAAATTACTGCAAAAAATCGACGGCTATCCGACTGCGGGAGAAACTGCGGTGCATGCCACCGTCCAGGGAAAACTGGATGAAAATTTTAAGCCCGTTCAGGCGCTATTGAACACCCGTATAAAATTGAATGGAATCGACACTCGCTTAAAAAATCCCCCGGCAGAGGTAAAACAGTTTTCCGCGACGATTTCCTTTCCCGTGGATTATCTGCCCGATCGGGGCGTTAAAATCCCCCGCCTCGATCTGGACGCCCGGTTTAAAAACGTGAAGGCTTTAGATAAGGTGGAACTGGGCGCGGGGAAAATCAATACTCAATTAACGATGGGTGGTTATTACCCCTTGGCGACCCCAGCCAAGGGAAAGATACCGATAACCAACAAAACCTCTATCAAGCTGGACCGCGTGGCGTCTTTAGCTCCAGAGCTTGTGGTGAGCGGGTTAAACATCGACACTTCGCTCAAGACCGATTTATTTGGGCAGGACATCAAGAACGCGGCATTAAAGGGAAAGGTCTCGGTCCAGGATATTGAGGGCGTGCAAGAAGTAAAAACCGGGAAAATCCTGACCACTTTCGCGGTTGACCTCAACGATCTTTCGCTGACCAAAACCAACGTCGCCTTCGACCTTCAAGTGGACGCGCCGACTCCCGGTAAATTAAACGGCGCCATTCCCATCGGGCCGATCACCTTTGCCAGCCGGTCGCGGCAGAATCTTAAAACCGGCGACATTGAAATCGACCAGGCCACCCTGCGCGCGCCCACTCTGATGAACCTCGACCTCACGGCCAGTCTCAAAAACTGGGGCAAGACATTTAAAATCGATACCAAGGCCACCGGCACCGAACTGGCCGCCTTGTGGGAAAAGGTTCCCCAGGCCCTCAAGGCCGACATGCAGGACCTGAAGATGGCGGGAGCGGTGAACTTTGCTCTCAACGCCAAAGGCTCCATCCCTGAAAAAATTGAATTGAAAAAATCTTCCCTTCCGATCGTGGCCAAAGCCGGTTTTGGATTGGGCGACGCATCTCTTGACTGGCCCAGCCAGGGCATCGCCGTCGATAAAATGAACACCGTCGCCACGGTGGATTTCAAAGAGGGGTCGGGGGAGGTCTCAGGGAAATTCGCGATTGCAAAATTGTTTCTCAAAAACGTGTTGGGAGAGGAATGGTTGAACCCGCAATTTGATTTCAAATACGCGCTCAACGATTTTAATAAATTCACAGTCGCGGAACATAATTTTTCCATAAATAAATTTGGCGTCAGCCATTCCCTCGCCGGGCAGGTCGATGGGTTGAAACCTTTCCTCACCGGAAAGGTCCCCATGACGCCTGCGGAATTGACCCGCCGCCTGGATATTTCTCTTATCACCAACAATAAACTGGAAATTCAAAAAGCCATCAACGAGGGAACTCAACAATTTCTGCAAGGCATTCAAGCCAGCGGCGCCCTGCTCGCCGACCTGAGCCTTAAAATGACGCCCAAAGAAATCATCGAGCTGGATGGCAAGGTCGCTTTCGACCAGTTCAACGCCCAGCTTCCCGATGGTGTGCAAGTGACCGACTTGAGCGGCCGGTTTCCGTTTAATAAAAGGCTTTTCCTCGACCGCAGTCTGGTAGAGGCCACGGCAGCATCTTTCCTGGCGTCGCGCAAAGGATTTTTCACCCAGCTCAGAGATTTCTCCCAGCATAAAAACAACCTGACGATAAAAGATGTTCGAGCCAGCGGGCAGAAGGTCTCCAATATCGCTTTGGACCTGCTCTACAAAAACAACCGACTGATGGCGGAGAAATTCCTGTTTGACGTTCTCGACGGGTCGGTGGCGGGAAATTTATTTGTCGTTCCGGGACCCGAAGGCCCGGAGTTGAGTTTTTCCACGGAATTCGCCGGGTTGAATTTCGGCGCGTTGACAGGGCGGACCAAGACAGCTGAAAATGCCGAGTCAGAAGTCGACGGCAACCTGCAACTGGGGGTCAAATTGAAGCAGGGGCAGGCTACTGAGCCGATCTCCCTCGATCAAATTGCCGCCAAAATAGCCGTCACCCGTATTGGCGCGGAAACCCTGGACCGGTTTCTTTTGTTTTTGGACCCGGAAGAAAGCAAGCCGGCCATCGTGGACACCCGCGCCAAGTTGAAGCTGGCTTCGCCCCACCGAATTCTCGTCACCGTGGAAAACGGCAACCTGAACGTTTCTGCGTGGTTGAAAAATAAGATTCTAGGAGATATCATCAAAGCGCCGGAATTGAAACGAGTGCCCATCACCAGTCTCAAGGAGTTTCGCAGTTTGAGCGAACAGCTGAAAACCCTCACCGGCCTGCGAGACGCCTTGAATTACCTGGCCGCCCGTGGAATCGAATTCACCGAGGAGGGGGAAATACTGCTTTATTAACTCTGTAGAAAGCATGTATATTCATCCAGGCAAGTCCACTTATTGACAATACGATTTGAGTTTGCTAGCGTAGCTCAATTGCGTATGAATTTAACTTTCAATCATTTTTAATAAAAAAATAAATACTTATGGCTTGGGACGACCTACACGAACAAAAACCCCCTGATGATCCTTTTAAAGGAGGCGGCGGTGGCCCTCCCGGAGGCGGAGGAGGAAAACCTCCTTTTGACATTCCACAACTCAACCTGCCGAAATTCAAACCTTCCATGTTTATTGGAATTATTATCGTTTTGTTGCTGGTATGGATTGTGCCGGGCACATTTTATTTTGTCGAACCGGATGAAGAAGGCGTCGTCACCACCTTCGGGAAATTCAGCCACACCACAGGACCAGGGGTGCATTTCAAGTTTCCTTCGCCGATACAACATTCTGCGACCCCAAAAGTCCGTCAAATTCGACGGGCGGAGATCGGTTTTCGCGCCAACGCTTCGGGACAGGTGCAACGGGTCCCGGCGGAATCGCTGATGCTGACCGGCGATCAAAATATCGTCGACATCAATCTGGTGGTGCAGTACCGGATCTCCGACTCAGTGGCCTATCTGTTCAACATCAGGCGGCCTCATAAAATGGTGCGCGATGCCGCCGAAACCGTTATCCGCGGGATCACCGGCAGTCGCAACATTGATGAAGCGTTGACCACCGGGAAAGCGGACATCCAGATCACCTCCAAAGAACAGATCCAAAACCTTTTAGATAACTTCAAAGCAGGAATCCAGGTGGTCACCGTTCAACTTCAGGGCGTGAACCCGCCGGAGCAGGTAGCGGGGGCCTTTAAAGACGTGGTCAGCGCCCGTGAAGATAAGGAACGCATGATCAACGAAGCTCAGGGTTATAGAAACGCCGTGATTCCGGAAGCCCGTGGTCAGGCGGCGCAAATTCTCCGAGCGGCGGAAGCCTATCGGGAACAAAAAATCAAACGGGCGGAGGGTGACGTGTTGCGTTTTCTTTCCCAATATGAAGAGTACAAAAAAGCTCCCGACATCACCCGCAAGCGGATTTATCTCGAAACGATGGAAGAGATCTTGCCATCCGTCGATAAATTTGTCATGGGCGACCAGAATCAGGGAGTGTTGCCCATTCTACCTTTGTCTAAAAATCCGATTTTACCGGGTTCAAATAAATAAAAAACTATGAAACAGAATTCCATCATCATTATCGGTGTCCTGGCGATCGTTCTGATCTCGTCTTCGATGTTTACAGTAAATATGACGCAGACCGCCATCATCCTGCAATTTCAAAGACCGAAAGAGATCATCAGCGAACCGGGGCTGTATTTCAAAATTCCCTGGGCCCAAAAGGTCCTTTACTTTTCCAAGCAACTGCTCGACAACGATTCCCCGCCTGCCGAAGTCATCACCAAGGATAAGAAAAATCTTCTGATAGATAACTTTACAGTCTGGAAAATCGTCGACCCGTTAAAATTTCTCGAAACGGTGCGTAATATCCGGGGCGCGGAAGCCCGGCTGGACGACCTTCTTTTCTCCGAGCTGAGAGTGGAAATAGGTACCCATGGCCTCCTCGATATCGTCACCGAGACGCGAGAAGCCATCATGGAAAAAGTTTCCACGGAAGCTAACAAGAAGGCCTCTGAATACGGTATCGAAATCGTCGCGGTCAGGATCAAGAGAACCGACCTGCCGCCGGAAATCGCCAACTCCATATTCAACCGCATGAGAACGGAGCGTGAAAGAATCGCCAAGGAGTACCGGTCCGAAGGAAGAGAAGAAGCCACAAAAATCCGCGCGGAAACGGACAAGGAGAAAACCATCCTGATCGCGGACGCTTATAAAAAGGAACAAGAAGTCCGGGGTGAAGGGGACGGGATATCGACCAAAATTTATGCGGACGCATATCAAAAGGACTCTAAATTTTACGCCTTCATGCGTTCCATGGAAGCTTATAAAAAATCTCTCAAAACCGACACGACGATTCTCCTTTCAAAGGAATCCAATTTCCTGGAATTCCTGAACAATCCCAATTAAACCTGTAGCCCTGAAAAACTGCAAGTGGAACCTCCATATGACAGACCACAGCCCCATCTTTTGAAACCGCGCAACCGGTAGAAATCGAACCCATGAGAATCCTCATTATTGGCGCGGGTGTGGTTGGCTTCAACTTGGCCCAGGAACTTTCCAAGGAAGGTCATGACATCGCGATCATTGACCAGAACCAGGAAAAAATGCGCCGTATTACCGATACGCTGGACGTTCTGAGCGTCATCGGCAACGCCTGCCATCCCAGCGTCCTGATACGGGCCGGCATCGAAAACATGGAAATGGTGATCGCGGTTACGGATAAGGATGAAATCAACCTCCTGGTTTGTTCCCTCGCCACCAAATTCGACGTCAAAAAAAGATTCGCCCGTCTGCGCAACCAGGAGTTCACCGAAGAGGGCCATATCTTCTCGCTGGAAGAACTTTCCATCGATCACGGCATCAACCCCGGTCACATCATCATCGACACCATCGTCAAGATCATCAGCACCCCAGGCGTGGTCAATGTCGCGGAGTTCGCCGAAGGGGAAGTCCTTCTGCGCGAGTTTGACATTCCCGAAAACGCTCCCATTGCTGGAAAGCAGATCAAGGAACTCAGCAGTGTCTCCTCAATGGATTCATTCGTTATCGTCGCCATCGTCCGGGAAGGAAAACTGGTCATACCCAAGGCCGAGGACAAGATCCAACCGGGAGATAAAATCTACACCATCGTGGACAAGGATTTTTTACCCTTCCTCCTGCCCATGCTGAACAAGTCTGTCGAAGAGGTGGAAAAAGTTGTTATCTTCGGCGCCAACCAGGTTTCCATCAATCTGGCAAAAGCGCTTGAGGAAAGTATCCGGGATGTGTCCATCATTGAACCTTCTCGGGAAAAGGCCAACCAGGCGGCGGAAGTGCTTTCAAGGTGCGTCGTTCATCACGGTAGCGGGACGGATATGAATTTATTCGATGACATCAATATGAATGACGCCGATTTTTTTCTTTCCCTTTCCGAAGACGACGAGGCCAATATTCTTTCCGCCCTCTTGGCCAAGAGACACGGAGCCAAACGCGCGCTGGTCATCACCAACGACCCGGAATACCTGCCCATTCTGGATTCCATCGGCATGGACATCACGATCAACCCCCGCCTGATCACGGTCAGCGCTATTCTCAAGCACCTGCGCAAAGGCCGGGTCATGTCGGTTTTCAAACTGATCGAGGACGCGGAGGTCATGGAAATCGGCGTCGATGAAAATTCTTCTATCGCCAACAAAAAAATCGCGAAAGTAAAGTTTCCGGAAAATGCCATGATCGGAGCGCTCCTTAGAAAAGGAGAAATGATGGTTCCGACCGATGATATCGAGATCAAAGCTGGAGACTCGGTCATCGTCGTCGCTCAGCCCCAGGCCATAGAAAAAATCGAAAAACTGTTCGGAAGCAAAAGAAACTTTCTCCCATTCCGATGAACATCAAGGCAATATTCAACGTTGTCGGTATCCTGCTGGTGCTTCTTTCCGGCCTGTTGCTGATTCCTCTCGCGGTTTCCCTGCACTATCAGACCCCTGCCCTGCCAAATTACCTGAGCGGACTGCAGGCGTTTTCCTACACGCTGGCGGCTTCTTTAATCAGCGGACTGGTCCTGTGGCGGCTGTTGCCCTCCGGCGTTGAAAAACTACGCGACCGGGAGGGGTTTGCCATTGTCGCGGTTTCCTGGGTCTTTATCTCCTTATTCGGGGCCATTCCCTTTGTCCTGACCGGCGTCTGCCCTCAGTTCATCGACGCTTTTTTTGAAAGCATGAGCGGGTTCACCACAACGGGGGCCTCGGTCTTGCGGGATATTGAATCGGCTCCCAGAGAAATTTTATTCTGGAGAAATCTGACGCAATGGGTCGGCGGGATGGGAATCATCCTGCTGTCTCTGGCGATTTTCCCCATGCTGGGCATCGGCAGTTTTCATTTATTCAAAGCCGAAATTCCCGGAGGCACGACGGTCGAACGCATGCAACCGAGGCTCGCGGAAACCGCGAAGATGCTGTGGAAAACTTATATCGTTCTCACCCTTCTGGAAATCATCCTGCTTAGGGCCGGGGGCATGGGAATGTTCGACGCCGTCTGCCACACCTTTTCCACCGTTGCCACCGGAGGGTTCTCTCCACATAACGAAAGCATTTCTTACTTTGACAGCCGTTATGTGGAGTCGGTCATCATTCTTTTTATGTTCCTCGGAGGAATCAACTTTGCCCTGCATTACCAATTGGTGACCCTGAATTTCCGTACCATTTTCAAAAACCCGGAATTTCGCGGGTATTGTTCCATGCTATTTATCGGCATCCTCATCGCCACATGGGGGTTGATTGAAACGGCCACCGAACCGGACGCGGGCAAGGCTTTGCAAAAAGCGGCGTTCACCGTGGTGTCCATCCAATCCACAACAGGATTCGTGACCGATGATTTCGATAAATGGCCCGACTTTCTGCGGGTTTTGATTTTTGGGATCATGATGGTCGGCGGTTGTTCCGGGTCCACCAGCGGTTCCTTGAAAGTGATCCGCTTCATCATTTTATCAAAAGTGATTATGCGGGAATTTCAAAAACTGATTCATCCCAGAGCCATTTTCCACGTCAAGGTGGGCGGGAAAACCATCGCTCCAGACCATCTCACCAACGTCGTCGCTTTGACGTTTCTTTTTCTGGGACTCTCTGCCATCAGTTGCATTTTGCTTTCATTCATGGGCGTCGATCTGACCACGTCGTTATCGGCATCTGTGGCGACGCTTTTCAACATCGGCCCTGGCCTGGGAAATGTAGGACCTGCCGGTAACTACGCCGATCTGCCCGCCCTGGGCAAGATCATTTCGATCACGTGGATGCTGATGGGCCGGTTGGAAATTTTCGGCGTCATCCTGATTTTTCTTCCCATGACCTGGAAAAAATAATTTTCCCCCGACTGTTATAATAAAAGACCTTTATTTTTTAGCGGAAATAAAAATTGATTTTACCCTCCCGATAATCTAGTATTCCCTAGTTCCCGGCAAGGCTTGGCCTGTTTTTCACTTGGCCTGTTTTTAAAAGGTTTGTGGGGAAAGTTCGTCTAAAGAGATTTTTAAAAATTCTGCCAAAATTGAAATTTTCAATTCCCTGGAATATAGAAATCAGAATCGCTCTTGGGCCACCTCGAAAATTTAATATTGCCCTGGGCCCGCCCTTTTGTGTTAAAGGGGGGTCGGTAGCCAGTGCCGATAATATCGAATGATCAGAGGTCCCTTTATAACTTAAAGGATTCTTTATGGGTGCGTCACCTCGTCCAATAAAAATTACCGAAGTTGTTTTGCGGGATGCCCATCAGTCCCTGCTCGCGACCCGCATGCGAACAGAGGACATGCTTCCCATCGCTGAAAAACTTGACCGGGTCGGATTTTTTTCTTTGGAAATGTGGGGGGGAGCTACCTTCGACTCCTGCATTCGCTTTCTCAATGAAAACCCCTGGGACCGTCTTCGCAAACTCAAACAGAAGATGCCCAACACCCCCTTCCAGATGTTGCTACGCGGACAGAACTGCGTCGGCTACCGCCATTACGCCGATGATGTCGTTGAGCGTTTTGTCAAACACTCGGCGGACGAAGGCATGGACATCTTCCGGATTTTTGATGCACTCAATGACTTTCGCAATATTGAAACTGCGGTGAACACCGTAAAAAAATGCAATAAAACCGTCGAAGGCACCATCAGCTACACCGTCAGCCCGGTCCACAACATCGAGCTGTACATCCAAATGGCCAAACGGCTGGAGGACATGGGATCGGATATTATTTGCATCAAAGACATGGCAGGTCTCTTGACTCCCAAGGCGATTTTTGATCTGGTCTCGGAAATCAAAAAGAACACCCAACTGCCTGTTCACCTGCACACGCATTCCACCACCGGCTTAGCCGGGATGAACATCCAAAGTGCCATAGACGCAGGCGTGGATATGGTGGACACTGCTATTTCCAGTATGTCGATGGGGACTTCGCATTACCCGACAGAAAGCCTTGTGGCCGCTCTTCAGGGAACCGCTTACGACACCGGGCTGGACCTTGGTCTCTTAGAGGAGATTTCAGATTATTTCGCGGAGGTGCGGAAAAACTATGCCGAATTCGAGAGTGATTTCAAGGGCGTGGACATCAATATTCTGAAATCGCAAATCCCAGGCGGCATGATTTCCAACATGGAAAACCAACTGCGCGAACAAAACGCACTCGACAAATTGGACCA